>NZ_JBITES010000007.1:73302-489423 GCF_044455405.1 Streptomyces sp. NPDC051243
TTTTTTTTTTTGTGCCCCCCCCCCCGGCGCCCCCCCCCCCGGCCCCCCCCCCCCGCGGGGGGGGGGGGGGCGGCGGCGGGCGCGGCCGCCCCCCCCCCCCCCCCCCCCCCCCCCCCCCCCCCCGCTGCCTCACCTCATGAACCGCCCCCCAAGAGTCCCGCCGCCCGCGCCCACCGGTACTTGGCGCCCAGCACGGCCACCGGCTTCTCCGTCGTGTACGGGTACGCCACGACCCCCCGCTCGTACAGGTACTGGCAGGCCTCCTCGACCTCGACGTCACCCGCGAGTGACGCGACCACGGGCTTTTCGATGCCGCGCTCCCGGAATTCGGCCACCACGCGCGCGGTGAGCTCCGCGAAGACCATCGGGGGAGTGACGATCGTGTGCCAGTAGCCCAGGACCAGTGCGTGGATGCGCGGATCCTCCAGACCGAGCCGGATCGTCGCCTCGTACGTCGACGGCGGCTCGCCACCGGTGATGTCGACCGGGTTGCCCGCCGCCCCGAAAGGCGGGATGAACGTCCGGAAGGCCTCGTCCAGGTCCGGCGGGATCTCCATCAGGGACAGACCGTTGTCGGTCACCGCGTCCGACAGCAGTACGCCGCTGCCGCCGGCCCCGGTGATGATCACGACGTTGTCGCCCTTGGGAGCCGGCAGCACCGGCAACGCGCGCGCGTACTCCAGCATTTCGTTCAGCCCGGGCGCCCTGATGACACCGGCCTGCTTGAGGATGTCGTCGTACACGGCGTCGTCGCCCGCGAGGGCTCCGGTGTGCGACCCGGCGGCCTTCGCGCCGGCGGCCGTACGACCCGCCTTGAGAACCACGACCGGTTTCTTCGGTACGGTCGCCCGCGCGGCCTCGACGAAGGCGCGCCCGTCCTTGAGGTCCTCCAGGTGCATCGCGATGCACTCGGTGTGCGGGTCCTCGCCGAACCAGGTCAGCAGGTCGTCCTCGTCCAGGTCCGACTTGTTGCCGAGGCCCACGATCGCCGACACGCCCGTCTTCGTGGTCCGCGCGAAGCCCAGGATGGCCATCCCGATGCCGCCGGACTGCGAGGTCAGCGCCACCCCGCCCTTGACGTCGTACGGCGTGCAGAACGTGGCGCACAGGTCCTGCCACGTCGAGTAGTAACCGTAGATGTTCGGCCCGAGGAGGCGTATGCCGTGCCGCTCGGCGACGGCCACGATCTCCGCCTGGAGTTCGTGCTCGCCGGTCTCCGCGAACCCGGAGGGGATCAGCACGGCGTTCGGGATCTTCTTGCGTCCCACCTCCTCCAGGGCCGAGGCCACGAACTTGGCGGGGATAGCGAAGACCGCCACATCCACCTCACCGGGAACGTCCGTGACACTCTTGTACGCCTTGCGGCCCAGAATGTCATCGGCCTTGGGGTTCACCGGGTGGATGTCCCCGGCGAAACCGCCGTCGATGAGGTTGCGCATGACCGAATTGCCGATCTTGCCCTGCTCGTTGGAGGCACCGATGACGGCGACCGACGACGGCTGCATCAGCCGGCGCATGGAGGTGAGGATCTCCTCGCGCGAGTAGCGGCGGCGCGGCTTCACCGGCGCTTCGGAGAGGATCACCCGGATGTCGGCCGCGACAGCCCCCTCCGCCGTCGCGATCACCGGATTGAGGTCCACCTCGGCGATCTCCGGGAAGTCCGCGACCAGTTGTGAGACCCGGCGGATCTGCTCGGCGATGGCCCACCGGTCCACGGCCGCCTGGCCGCGCACCCCGCGCAGGATCTCCGCCGACCGGATCGAGTCCAGCATGGACAGCGCCTCGTCGGCGCAGACGGGCGCGAGCCGGAAGGTGACGTCCTTGAGGACCTCGACGAGCACCCCGCCGAGCCCGAAGGCAACGACCTTCCCGAACGTCGGGTCGGTGACCGCTCCGACGATGACCTCCTGCCCCTTGGGGAGCAGTTCCTGGACCTGCACGCCCTCGATGCGCGCATCGGCGTTGTACGCACGGGCGTTGTCGACGATCTTGTGGAAGGCCGCCCGTACGTCCGTCGCGCCCTCGACGCCCACGATCACGCCGCCCGCGTCCGTCTTGTGCAGGATGTCCGGCGAGACGATCTTCATCACCACGGGCCCGCCGAGGCGCGCCGCGTACGCCACCGCCTCCTCGACGTCCGTCGCGAGTTCCTCGCCCGGTACGGCGATCCCGTACGCGTCGGCTACCACCTTGCCCTCGGGCGCGGTCAGCGCGGTGCGTCCCTCGGCCCGCACGGAGTCGAGGAGCGTCCGCACCCTCAGGACGCGGTCTTCGGCCATCACGTCAGATCACTCCGTTCGACTTGAGCAGGCGCAGCTCCTCGTCGCCGAGGCCGAGCTCGCCGATGTAGACCTCTTCGTTGTGCTCGCCGAGCAGCGGTGAACTGGTCACCTCGACGGGGGAGTCGGACAGCTTCAGCGGGCTGCCGACGGTGACGAACTCGCCCCGCTCGGGGTGCGGCACGGTGACGACCATCTCGTTGGCGACCAGCGAGGAGTCCTCGATGATCTCCTTCGTCGACAGGATCGGCCCGCACGGGATGTTGTGCGCGTTGAGCTTCTCCAGCACCTCCCACTTGGGCAGGGTCGAGGACCACTCCTCGATCAGCTGGAACATCTTGTTCAGCTTGGGCAGCCGGGCCTCCGGCGTCGCCCACTCCGGGTCGTCGGCGAGTTCGGGCCGGCCGATGAGCTCACTGATCGGCTGCCAGCCGACGGGCTGCACGATCACGTACACGTAGTCGTTCGGGCCGCCCGGCGCGCACTTGACCGCCCAGCCGGGCTGACCGCCGCCGGACGCGTTTCCCGAGCGGGGAACTTCGGTGCCGAAGTCCTCGTTCGGATATTCAGCGAGCGGCCCGTGTGCCAGGCGTTGCTGATCCCTCAGCTTCACCCGGCACAGGTTGAGTACAGCGTGCTGCATGGCCACGTTGACCCGCTGCCCACGCCCGGTGTTCTCGCGCTGGAACAGCGCCGCGAGGATCCCCGCCACGGCGTGCACCCCGGTCCCCGAGTCCCCGATCTGGGCTCCGGTCGCCAGCGGCGGCCCGTCCTCGAAACCCGTGGTCGACATCGACCCGCCCATGGCCTGCGCGACGACCTCGTACGCCTTGAAGTTGGTGTACGGGCCTTCGCCGAACCCCTTGATGGAGGCATAGACGATACGCGGATTGATCTCCTGGATGCGGTCCCAGGTGAAGCCCATGCGGTCGACCGCACCCGGTCCGAAGTTCTCGACCATGACGTCGGAGCGCCGGATCAGCTCGGTGAGGATCTCCTTGCCGCGCTCGGTCTTGGTGTTGAGGGTGATGCTCCGCTTGTTGCAGTTGAGCATCGTGAAGTAGAGGGAGTCGACGTCCGGGAGGTCACGCAGCTGCTTGCGCGTGATGTCACCGGTCGGCGCCTCCAGCTTGACGACGTCCGCGCCGAGCCAGGCGAGCAGCTGGGTCGCGGAGGGCCCGGACTGGACATGGGTCATGTCCAGGACGCGGATGCCTTCGAGAGCCTTGGTCGACGTACCAGTCATGAAGGCCTCCTCACTTGTACATGGTCTGGTTCATGGTTCCGGGGGCGTACGCGTCCGGGTCGACCCAGACGTTGATCAGCGACGGCTTCCCGGACTCGCGGGCGCGCCGCAGCGCTGGGCCGATGTCGGCGGGGTCACGAACCTCCTCGCCGTAACCGCCCAGCATCTGCGCGAACTTGTCGTAGTGGACGTCGCCGAGGGTGTTGCCGACCCGCTCGCGTTCCACGCCGTACTTCTGGGCCTGGCCGTAGCGGATCTGGTTCATCGAGGAGTTGTTGCCGACGATGCCGACGAAGGGAAGGTTGTAGCGGACCAAGGTCTCGAAGTCCCAGCCGGTGAGGGAGAACGCGCCGTCGCCGAAGAGCGCGACGACCTCCTTGTCGGGCCGCGCCTGCTTGGCCGCCAGCACGAACGGCACCCCGACGCCGAGCGTGCCGAGGGGACCCGGGTCCATCCAGTGCCCGGGCGACTTGGGCTGCACGACCTGCCCGGAGAAGGTGACGATGTCGCCGCCGTCGCCGATGTAGATCGAGTCCTCGGTGAGGAAGTCGTTGATCTCACTGACCAGCCGGTACGGGTGGATCGGTGAGGCGTCCGACTTCAGGCTGGGCAGCCGCTTGCCGAGGGCGGTCTGCTCGGCCGCGCGCAGCTCGTCGAGCCACTCCTTGCGCTTCGAGGCGCCGCCGTTGACGCGTCCGGAGGCGGCCTCGGTCACCGACTTCAGCACGAGCCCGGCGTCGCCGACGATGCCGAGGTCGATGTCGCGGTTCTTGCCGACGGTGCGGTAGTCGAGGTCGATCTGCACGACGGTCGCGGCCGGCGACAGCCGCTTGCCGTAGCCCATCCGGAAGTCGAAGGGCGTGCCGACGATGACGATGACATCGGCGTTCGAGAAGGCGTACCGCCGCGACAGCTGGAAGTGGTGGGGGTCGCCGGGCGGGAGTGTGCCGCGGCCGGCCCCGTTCATGTAGGCGGGGATGTTGAGGGTGCGCACCAGCTCGATGGCCGACTCGGTGCCGCGTGTCGTCCACACCTGGCTGCCGAGCAGGATGGCCGGCTTCTCCGCGTGAACCAGCAGGTCGGCGAGCTTCTCGACGGCCTCGGGGTCGCCGGCCGAGCGCGTGGAGGCGCGGTAGGCGCCCTGCTTGGGCACGCGTGCCTGGCTCGCCGGCACCTTGGCGTCGAGGACGTCGCGCGGGATCTCCAGGAAGGAGGGCCCGGGTGCGCCGTGGTAGCACTCGCGGAAGGCCATGGACACCATGTCGGCCGCGCGTGCCGTGTCCGGCACGGCCGCCGCGAACTTGGTGATCGGCGTCATCATGTCGACGTGCGGCAGGTCCTGCAGGGACCCCATCTTGTGCTGGGTGAGGGCGCCCTGGCCGCCGATGAGCAGCATCGGGGACTCGGCGCGGAAGGCGTTGGCGACACCGGTGACGGCATCGGTGGTGCCGGGCCCGGCGGTGACGACCGCACAGCCGGGCTTGCCGGTGATGCGTGCGTAGCCGTCGGCGGCGTGGGCGGCGACCTGTTCGTGGCGGACGTCGACGACCTCGATGCCCTCGTCGACGCAGCCGTCGTAGATGTCGATGATGTGGCCGCCGCACAAGGTGTAGATGCGGTCGACCCCCTCGGCCTTCAGCGCCTTGGCAACGAGATGACCACCGGAAATGACGTCCTGGGTGTCGTCGGGCATGGCGAAGTCCTGTCCCTTCGTAGGGGGTTGGGAACGCACTCAGCGGTATGTCGTCGGCCGTCGGCAGTACATTGCATACAGTCGACGAATACTGTATGAAGCTTGTTATCCCGCATCCGGTGGGTGGTGTCCAGGGGGCGTGCGGCACTTTTGAGTCAGGAGCCGGAATGGACCTGTACGAACACCAGGCAAGGGAACTCTTCGAGGAACACGGCATCTTGGTGCCGCGGGCAGAGGTGACGGACTCACCCAAGGAAGCCCGTGAGATCGCGCGCCGACTCGGCGGCCGCGTCGTGGTCAAGGCCCAGGTGAAGACCGGTGGCCGCGGCAAGGCGGGCGGCGTGAAGCTTGCCGCCGACCCGGCCGCCGCCGAGATCACGGCACGCCAGATCCTCGGCATGGACATCAAGGGGCACAGGGTCGGCAAGGTGATGCTGGCCCAACCTGCCGACATCGAGGCCGAGTTCTACGTGTCGTACGTCCTCGACCGAGCGGCGGGCGGGTTCCTCGCCATCGCCTCGGCCGAGGGCGGCATGGAGATCGAGGAGGTCGCCGCCGGCCGGCCCCAGGCCGTGGCGCGCATCCCCGTCGACCGGGCCGAGGGTGTCACCTCCGCGAAGGCCGGCGAGATCGCGGAGGCGGCCGGACTGCCCCCGCAGACCGTCGACGTCCTCGTACGGCTCTGGGAGGTGCTGGTCCGCGAGGACGCCCTCCTCGTCGAGGTGAACCCGCTCGTGCGCACACGGCAGGGACAGATCCTCGCCCTCGACGGCAAGGTCACCCTCGATGACAACGCCCGCTTCCGGCAGGCCCGTTGGGGTGCCGAGGGCATGGAGCACGACGACGCACTGGAGGCGGCGGCCGCCGCCAAGGGCCTCAACTACGTCAAGCTGGACGGCGAGGTCGGGATCATCGGCAACGGAGCCGGACTCGTCATGTCGACACTGGACGTGGTCGCGGGCTGCGGTGCCCGTCCCGCCAACTTCCTCGACATCGGCGGCGGCGCGTCGGCCCAGATCATGGCCGACGGTCTCTCCGTCATCCTCTCCGACCCCGCCGTGAAGTCGGTCTTCGTCAACGTCTTCGGCGGGATCACCGCGTGCGACGCGGTCGCCGACGGCATCGTGCAGGCCCTGGACAGCGTCCGGTTGACCAAGCCGCTCGTCGTCCGCCTCGACGGCAACAATGCCGCCCGTGGCCGCGCCATCCTCGACGGACGCGCCCACCCCCTGGTCGAGCAGGCCACCACCATGGACGGCGCCGCGCTGCGGGCCGCCCGACTCGCCGCCGCCACAGCCTGAGGAGACACGACGACATGGCGATCTACCTCACCAAGGAGAGCAAGGTCCTCGTCCAGGGCATGACCGGCGGCGAGGGCATGAAGCACACCCGGCGCATGCTCGCCGCGGGCACGAACGTCGTCGGCGGCGTCAACCCGCGCAAGGCCGGCCGCACCGTCGACTTCGACGAGCGTGCCGTCCCGGTCTTCGGGTCGGTTGCCGACGGTATACGGTCCACCGGCGCCGACGTGACCGTCGTGTTCGTGCCGCCCGCCTTCGCGAAGGCGGCCGTCGTCGAGGCCGCGGACGCCGGTATCGGGCTCGCGGTCGTGATCACGGAGGGCATCCCGGTCCACGACTCCGTGGCCTTCACGGCGTACGCCAAGGCGCGCGGCACCCGCATCGTCGGCCCCAACTGCCCCGGCCTGATCACCCCCGGCCAGTCCAACGCGGGCATCATCCCGGCCGACATCACCAAGCCCGGCCGCATCGGCCTGGTCTCCAAGTCCGGCACGCTCACCTACCAACTGATGTACGAGCTCCGCGACATCGGCTTCTCGACCTGCGTCGGCATCGGCGGCGACCCGGTCGTCGGCACGACCCACATCGACTGCCTCGCCGCCTTCCAGGACGACCCCGACACCGAACTCATCGTCCTCATCGGGGAGATCGGTGGCGACGCCGAGGAACGCGCGGCCGCTTACATCCGCGACCACGTCACCAAGCCGGTCGTCGGCTATATCGCCGGGTTCACCGCACCCGAGGGCAAGACGATGGGCCACGCGGGCGCGATCGTCTCCGGCTCGTCCGGTACGGCGGCGGCGAAGAAGGAGGCGCTGGAGGCAGTGGGAGTAGGGGTCGGCAGCACGCCCACCGAGACGGCGCGTCTGGTGCTGGACCGCCTGGGGGCGCGGGCGTGACGTCACTCCTGGCGGGAGCGAGGTCGTTTTCCGGAGGTTCCCGGCCTCGTCGGCTTCCGTCATAGCCCGGTACGACCGCCCACCCGTCTCCCATCACCGCCCACCCGTCTCCCATCACCGCCCACCCGTCTCCCATCACCGCCCACCCGTCTCCCATCACCACCCTCCCGTCTCCCATCACCACCCTTCCAAGGAAGGGGCCTACCGGTCCCTTTCCTCTCGACTGTGCACCGAGAGCGGAGACCCCGATGGCAACCACCCTCACCCTGAAATCCGGCACCTCCTGGTCCGACGCCTGGCAGCGCTGCCTCGCGGTCGCCCCCGAGGCCTTCCGGGACGACCGTGTCCTCAACCTCTGGAACTCCGACTGGCAGGCGGACGGCCGTGCGCTGCCCGCCACCAGCCCCGTCGACGGCAGCCCGATCGCCGGCCCGCCACGACTGGACCCGGCCACCGCCCACCAGGCCGTGCGCGCCTCGCTCGACCAGCACCGCGCATGGCGGCACATCCCACTGGACGAACGCCGGGCCCGCGTCGCCGCCACCCTCGACGCCCTGACCCAGCACCGGGAGCTGCTCGCCCTGCTGCTCGTGTGGGAGATCGGCAAGCCGTGGCGGCTCGCCCAGGCGGATGTCGACCGGGCCATCGACGGCGTGCGCTGGTACGTCGACGGCATCGAACCGATGGTCGCCGGCCGGGCTCCGCTGGACGGCCCGGTTTCCAACATCGCGAGCTGGAACTACCCGATGAGCGTGCTCGTTCACGCAGTGTTGGTACAAGCAATGGCAGGCAACGCGGTCATCGCCAAGACCCCGACCGACGGCGGTGTCGCTTGTCTGACGCTGGCCTGCGCGCTGGCCGCCCGCGAGGGAGTTCCCGTCACCCTCGTCAGCGGCAGTGGAGGCGAGCTGTCCCAGGCGCTGGTGCGGGCGCCCGAGATCGGCTGTGTCTCCTTCGTCGGCGGCCGCGACACCGGCGCCGCGGTGGCCACGGCCGTCGCCGACCTCGGCAAGCGACACATACTCGAACAGGAAGGACTCAACACCTGGGGCATCTGGAACTGCACGGACTGGGACTCGCTCACGGCGGTCATCCCGAAGCTCTTCGACTACGGCAAACAGCGCTGTACGGCGTATCCGCGCTTCGTCGTCCAGCGTGAGCTGTTCGACGAGTTCCTCGCGGCGTATCTCCCCGCGGTGCGCACGCTGAAGGTCGGCCACCCCTTGGCGGTCGAGAAGCGGGACGACCCCTACCCGCGACTGGACTTCGGGCCGTTGATCAACGCGGCCAAGGCCAAGGAGCTGCAGGACCAGGTCGCCGAGGCGATCGACCGCGGCGCCGTCCCGTTGCACCGGGGCAGTCTGTCCGGCGCCCGTTTCCTGCCCGGGCAGGAAACCTCGGCGTACGTCCAGCCGGTCACACTGCTGAACCCGCCGCCGTCCTCCCCGCTCCACCACGCGGAACCATTCGGCCCGGTCGACACGATCGTCCTGGTCGACACCGAGGCGGAGCTGCTGGCGGCGATGAACGCGTCCAACGGCGCGCTGGTCGCCACGCTCTCCACCGACGACCGGGCGACCTACGACCGTCTGGCACCGCAGATCCGCGCGTTCAAGGTCGGCCACGGAAAACCGCGCTCCCGCGGCGACCGCGACGAACTGTTCGGCGGCTTCGGCGCCTCCTGGCGCGGGGCCTTCGTCGGCGGAGAGCTGCTGGTACGCGCGGTCACGCTAGGGCCGGAGGGCGAGCGGCTCCCGGGGAACTTCCCTGACTACCACCTCATGCCGTGACGAGACCGGCCGGTGGCGCCCGACGGCTTCGGACAAAGCCGGCCGACACCGGGCGCTGCGTGACCAGCTGATCACGTGAGGTGAAGCCCTTCGAGTCGCCTGGTCTCTCGGCTCGCGTCGGCCGTCCGACGGGCGGATATGCAGGTGAAAGGCACTCCGAAACCTTGGTATTGTTGTCCATGTCGCCGCGGGGAACACCCCTGGCAAGGCGGCAGACACCTAGTCCGGGTGGCGGAATGGCAGACGCGCTAGCTTGAGGTGCTAGTGCCCTTTATCGGGCGTGGGGGTTCAAGTCCCCCCTCGGACACAGATCGTTTCCAGCTCATGCGGGTCGAGGACGCCTCGGCCCGCATAGCTGTTCTACGGACCCGGCCGCCGCCCGCGGACGTCGACCGAGCAGGCACCCCTCCCGGTCATGTCCGCGCTCACGCACCGATCCCCTTCCGTTGCCCTCCCGGCCGCCCGACGCCAGCCCGGAATACGCGACGAGACGACGGTCGCCCTCCGTGACCTCGCAGGCCGCCTCGTATACGGGCCTCAGCCGGTACCTCCCGTTCCTCCGACGCCTGACCACCAGGACCACGAGCAGCAGAAGCACCCCCGCCACCACACCGCCGATCAGCATCCGCCCTTCCCGGACTCACCGCAGCCGGGATCCCATCCTGCCGGGCGCGACGGGCGCGACGGGCGCGACTGGCGCGACGGGCGCGACGGGCGCGACGGGCGTTGACGATCGTGGAGTCGCGTAGATCGACTACCTGCTTTCCGTGGACGGGCCGTCGGGCGCCCGCAGCCCCGCCGGGCAGGCTGCGCCGCCCCTTGTCGGCGGCCGTTGTCAGTGGCGTACGGCAAGATTCACACCAAGCACCATCTTTCGGGGGGTACGCGCACATGACCACGGAACAGGCGCCGTTCGTCGGCCGGGAGGCCGAACTCGGGCGGCTGGAGCGGCTGCTGGCCGAGCTGCTGGAGGAGGGACACGACCGCCCGGTCGTGATCGACATCAGTGGCGAGGCGGGCATCGGCAAGAGCCGGCTGGTGCACGAGCTGGGTCTGCGCGCGGTGCGGCGCGGGGCGGCGGTGCTGCGTGGCCGTGCGACGGAGTACGAGTCCCACATCCCGTTCCAGCCGTTCACCGACGCCTTCGCCGACCTCGACCCGGTGACACTCGCGTCCTTCCCGGCGCTCGCCGAGGTCGCCCCCGTGCTCAGCGGCGTCCCCCGCCACGCGGACCGCTTCGACCTGCACCGCGCCACCGCCGCCCTGCTGACCCACGCCGCCGCCTCCCCGCTGGTGATGGTCCTGGACGACATGCACTGGGCGGACGCCGCCTCCCTGGAACTGCTCGACCATTTCGTACGACATCCCCCTCGCGCCCGTGTTCTCCTGGTCGTCGCCCGCCGCGACCGCCAGACCCCGGCCCCGCTCGCCGCGACCCTCGCCCGCGGCACGGACACCGGCGCGGTACGACGGACGGTCCTCGGCCCCCTCGGTGAACGCGAGTGCGTCGAACGGCTCAGCGCCGGCCTGGACGGCGACGAGGCCGCACGGCTCTTCAGGGCCAGCGAGGGCAACCCCCTGTATCTGCTGACCCTGCTCCAGGCGCACCGTGAGGGCGCCCCGGTCAGCCGGCTGTCCACGACCGGACTCGGCGCGCTGCTGCTCGACGAGCTGACCCCGCTGACTCCCGACCAGCGGCGCCTCGTCGAAGTCGTGGCCACACTCGGCGACCACGCCCGGCCGGCCCTGCTCGGCCCGGTGACCGGCTGCGAACCGGACCGACTGGCCGCTGACCTCGCCGTACTCACCCGCCGCGACCTGCTGCGCTCAACCCCTCAAGGACGGCCGGCGCTGCGCCACCCCGTGCTGCGCAGCCTCGTCCACGACGGCACCGACCCCTGGGTGCGCACCGAGATCCACCGGCTGGCGGCGGCCGAACTGGCCCGGTCGGGCGCCCCGTCGGCCGAGCGGGCACACCACGCCGAGCACTCGATGTCCGGCTGGGACCCGGAGGCGGCGGAAGTCCTGATCGAGGCCGCCGAGCAGGCCGCCCATACGGCGCCCGCGAGCTGTGCGCACTGGCTGGACGTGGTCCTCACCCACCTGCCGCACACGTCGGAACACGCGAGCCGCAGACGGGAGCTGATGCTGCGACGGGCCAGGGCGCTGGGAGTCTGCGGTCAACTGCGCGCGAGCCGCGACCTGCTGCACCAGGTGATCGCCATGCCCGACCCGGGCGACGGGACCGCGTCGCGCGCCTCGGCCGTGGTGCTGTGCGCCGTCATGGAGCGGCATCTGGGGCGCTACTCGGAGGCGGTGGCCCTGCTCCGCCGGGAACTGCACCGCACCGACCCGGCACCGTCGCCCGCCGACCAGGTGGCCCTGGGGCTGGAACTGGGTTCGTCGGCTCCGCACGACACGTCGTACCCGACCGTGCGCGAGGACGTGGCGCGGATCCTGGAGGTGGCGCGTTCCCTCGGCGACGAGGAGGGTGTCGCGGGCGCGCTGAGCGTCGCCGCGCTGGGAGAGGTGTACGAAGGGGAGACGGCCGCGGCCGGCGACTTCGCCCGCCGGGCGGCAGCGGTCGTGGACTCGCTGCCGGACGACGACCTCACCGGACTGTGCGAGCCGCTGGCCCGGCTGGGCTGGGCCGAGGCGTTCCTGGAGCGCTTCGCGGACGCCGAGCGGCACGCCGACCGGGGTCTGGCCATCGCCCGCCGCACCGGCCAGGTCTACCTCCTGCCTCATCTGCTGCTGTGCAAGACGCACGTCCGCATACAGACCTGCCGGGTGGCGTCCGCGGTGGAGCTGGCGGACGAGGCCGAGGACATGGCCCGGGGCATCGGCAGCGACGAGTTGCTCGCCTTCGTCCTCGCCACCAAGGCCCAGGCACTGATCGCCGCCTGCCCGCCCGGCGATCAACGGCCCCTGGCCACGGCGGAGGAGGCGGTGGCCGCCGCCGGCCTGGGCGCCAACTGGTGGGCGTCCATAGCCTGGACCGTGCTCGGGTACGCGGCGCTCATCAACGGCGACCCGGCCCGGGCCCGGGAGGCCGTCCTGCACGCGGGCGGTCCTCGGCTGCGGCGGCTCCAGCCCTCGATGCGGCCCTTGTTCCTGGAGATCCTGGTGACCGCAGCGGTCGCCACGGGCGATCCGGACGCGGCCCGCGAGTGGGCCGGGCGGGCGCGTGTCGAGGCCGAGCGGCTCGGCCTGCCGATCCAGCGGGCCTCGGCGCTGCGCAGCGGGGCGCACATACCCCTCGGCCGGGGCGACACCAGGGCCGCGGCCGACCTGTTCGCGGCCGCGGCGGCGGAGAGCGCGCGCGGTGGGGGAGCGTTCTGGGAGGCGTACTCCCTGCTCCTGCGCGCTTCCGTGCCGGGCGACGACGCGGACAGCGCCCGGAAGGGAGAGGCCGCCTGGCATCGCGGGCAGCAACTCGCCGCGACCGGAGGGTCCCGGATGCTGACCGAACTGGCGGAGATGGTCCGTCCGGCGGTGACCGACGCCGCCTTCGGCTCCGAGCGGCGGCTCGCCGAGCTGACCGTTCGCGAGCGCGAGATCGCCGACCTCGTCGCCGAGGGCCTCACCAGCCCCGCGATCGCCGAACGGCTCTGCCTGAGCCGCCGTACGGTCGAGACCCACGTGTCGCGGATCTACCGCAAGACGGGAGTCTCGTCACGGGCCGCCCTGGTGGCGCTGATGGCGGGGCGCACGGCGGCACGGTCGTTCAGCGGGTGAACCACCGGGCGGTGTGCCGTCGGCTTCGGATTGCCGTCGGCCGACGGGGAGTTGGGTGCCGTCCGCATTGGCCGTCGCCGAAGGCGGTGTGCCCTGCGGCGGCCATCGCGGTCACCGAGGATTCGTAGCCGATCCGCACAGGCAGATGGGTCCCGAGGGGAGGGGCCCGTGATCGTGTTCGACGTGCTCACCGTGGTGTTGCTCGTGGTGGTGGGGCTCGTCGTCCTCGTGGCCTGCTGCCTGATGGCGGCCATGTTCCAGGAACACGCCCGGCGCCGCCGCGTCGCCCGCCTGGGCGAGTGCGTTCGAGCCCGCTGCCTGGACTCCCGCCCGCCCGCCGACCCCCGGCCGGCGCGTTCGTCGGAGTGGAGACCTCCAGGCCTACGGGGAGGGCCGGTCCGGAGGCGAGATCTGGGTACTGCCGTGAAATTCGCGTGCCCCGACCTCGCCCGTTTCCCTAAACTCGCCACGCAATCACGCGCCGCCCTCAGCCCGGCGGCGCGTCACCGTGACGAGTCGAGGGGAGCCGCGCCGTGCGTGACCACACCGCTGTCGTCGTCTTCCCCTCCCGGCACGACCGGTACGACGTGATCCTCGTGTCCTCGTCCGCCCGGTGCCCGCTGCGCGGCCGGCACCGGATGCCCGTGACGAACACCTGAGTACCGGAGTACTCGGGTACATCAATTTCCTTGCCCTGCCTGGTCTCTGTCCACAGCGGCAGGTCGTCCTCGCGTGCGCAGACGCGTGCGCCTCGTCCGGGAATCGCGCTGACCCCTTTACCGCTTCCGGATCATCCGAAAGGCCAAGGGCCGTGCGCACCAACCTCAACACCCTCGCCGTCGTCCGCAACCTCGGCATCCTCGCCCACGTCGACGCCGGCAAGACCACCGTCACCGAACGGATCCTGTACGCCACCGGGACCACGCACAAGCGCGGCGAGGTCCACGACGGCACCACCGTCACCGACTTCGACCCGCAGGAGCGCGATCGCGGCATCACCATCTTCGCGGCGGCGGTCAGCTGCGATTGGGACGGTCACCGGATCAACCTGATCGATACCCCCGGGCACGTCGATTTCGCCGACGAGGTGGAGCGGTCGCTGCGCGTCCTCGACGGCGCGGTCGCGGTGTTCGACGCCGTGGCGGGCGTCGAGCCGCAGAGCGAGTCCGTGTGGCGCCAGGCCGACCGGCACGGCGTGCCGAGGATCGCGTTCGTCAACAAGCTGGACCGTGCCGGCGCCGACCTCGACACGGCGGTCGCGTCGATCCGGGAACGGTTGCACCCGGCGCCGCTGGTGGTGCAGTTGCCGATCGGTGCGCAGGACGGATTCCGCGGCGTCGTGGACCTCGTACGGATGCGGGCGCTGGTGTGGGCCGACGACGCCGAGACGGTCGTGGAGGAACCGGTGCCGCAGGACCTGCGCGAGGAGGCGCGACGGCGTCGGCGAGCCCTGGAGGAGGCCGTGGCCGAACTGCACGCCGAGGCGCTGGAGGAGTTCTGCGCACGGTCGACGGTCGCGCCGGAGACCCTCGACACCGCCCTGCGCGACCTGACCCGTAGCGGCGACGGTGTCGTCGTGCTGTGCGGCTCGGCCTACCGCAACCGGGGGATCGAGCCGCTGCTCGACGCGGTCGTGGCGTATCTGCCCTCGCCGCTCGACGTGCCGGCCGTTCGCGGCGCGGGCGACAGCGCCGACGAAGAGCGTCCCGCGGATCCGCGGGCCCCGTTCGCGGCGCTGGCGTTCAAGGTGAACGCGACTCCGACCGGGCGGCTGACCTATCTGCGGGTGTATTCGGGAACGATCGAGAAGGGAGGCACGGTGTACGACCCCGGCGCGCGGCGCACCGAGCGGATCGGGCGGATCCTGCGGGTCCAGGCGGACCGTCATGCCCAGGTGGACCGGGCGGTCGCCGGGGACATCGTGGCCGTGGTCGGGCTGAAGTCGGCCCGAGCGGGCTCCACGCTGTGCGCACCGGACGCCCCGCTGGTCCTCGAACCGCCCGGCGTGGCCGAGCCGGTGGTGTCCGCGGCGATCGAGGCTCGCAGGTCCACCGACACCGAGCGGCTCGCCTCCGCGCTGGGGCGGCTGGCCGAGGAGGACCCGTCGCTGGTGGTGCGGACCGACGCCGAGACCGGGCAGACGGTGCTGTCGGGCATGGGTGAACTGCATCTGGAGGTCGCGGTGGAGAAGCTCCGCCGGGACCACGGGCTGGCGGTCGACGTCGGCCGTCCGAGGGTGTCCTACCGGGAGACGGTCGGCCGCGGGGTGTCCGGCTTCGTCTTCCGGCACGTCAAACAGGACGGCGGGGCAGGGCAGTTCGCGCATGTCGTCCTCGACGTGGAGCCCGCGGAGTCGGAGTCCGGCTTCGAGTTCCGCTCGGCCGTCGTCGGCGGTCGCGTTCCGCAGGAGTACGTCCGTGCCGTCGAGGCCGGCTGCCGGGACGCCCTCGCCGACGGCCCGCTCGGCGGCCACCCGGTGACGGGGCTGCGCGTCACCCTCACCGACGGGGCGACGCATGTGAAGGACTCCTCCGACACGGCCTTCCGCACCGCCGGCCGCCTCGGCCTCCGCGAGGCCCTGCGCACCTGTGCGATGGTCCTCCTCGAGCCGGTCGTCGAGGTCACGGTCACCGTGCCCGAGGACGCGGTCGGCGCAGTGCTCGGCGACCTCGCGGCGCGACGGGGCCGCGTGACCGGCTCGGCCACGCGCGCGGGCGCCGCGGTCGTGACGGCGACCGTGCCACTGGCGGAACTGTTCGGCTACGCGACCCGGTTGCGCAGCCGGACACAGGGGCGCGGAGGCTTCACGGCCCGTCCGACCGGGTACGCACCGGCGCCGGCACAGACGCCGACGACGACGGCGTTGCGGTAGAGCTGGCGGGGCCCTGTTCCATCGAGGAACAGGGCCCTACGCCCTCCACGGGCGGCTGCTCCCCCTGACGGGGAGGAGCAACCCCTCTCGTGCCACCCGGTGATCCGCGGCGACGCCGAAGGGGTCACGGCGTCGCCGCGCGGAAGAGAGCCAGGAGGGCCTGAGCCGGCGCAGTGTCTGCATCGAAGAACTGCGTGGCCAACGCGGGCGGGACGGCTGCCCCGTGCATCCGGACCTCGTGGCAGCTGAAGCAGAACGCCGCTTCGAACAGGGCCAGATCGAGGGAGTCCTCGTAGGCACGAATGCTCCAGCCCGGTGCGAAGCCACAGCGGTGTTGTTTGCCGCCGGGCAGTGTCGCGATCAGGGTCAGGGCGTCGGCCGCTTCGGCCCCGGCCCAGTGGGCGACAGCCCTGCCGGGATACGGGGCGCCCCGCTTGACCGGGAGGGCGGAGATCCGTACGACCTCGATCAACGCGGTGGCGGCCACGGCTTCCTCGGGGAGCTGCATGAGCACAGTCTCCCCGTCGAACTCGGTGTGCCGGATCAGCAGTCCCGGAACTCCGGTGACTGGTTCAGCACCTGCGACCGCACCGAAGTGAACCGCGCGTACTTCTCCCCGTCCCGCGCCTCCGGCCGGAACGCCGCCACCCGGTGGCAGTTCTGGAAGGCGAGGGTCACTCCGAAGTGGCGCTCCAGGCTGCCGCGGATCGCGTCGCTGGCGAGGGCCCGCAGGAGTTGGCCGCGTTCCCGCTCGGACGGGGGAGGGGTCTGGTTGTCGGTGAACTCGGCCGTGCCGTCGCGGAGTTCGGCGGCGAGGGAGGCGATGAGGTCGTAGGCGTACGGCAGGGACGTGCGGACGGTGTCCACGAAGTCCTCCTCGCGGATGTCACCGTGTTCGGCTTCGGCGAGGAGCTTCGGGGAGACGTCGAGAGACATGTGGGTGTGTTCCTGTTCGGGGGAGGTGGTGCGGGGTGCTGAAGGGAGGTGGGGTCGTCGTCAGGCCAGTGCCGCCGGGCCCGGCACGAACTCCGGGTCCACCTGGGCTGCCAGGTCGTGGCCCGTCCTGTCGTCCGCCCAGGCGCGGGCGTTGCGCAGATGGAACTCGACGGCGTGGGCGTGGGTCGTGGGCCAGTCCTGGGGGTGGGCGTCCACCGCCTCGCGCAGGACGTTCAGGGCGTGCACGTTGTGGGATTCCAGCTCGCCCTGCTCCCTGCCCTGTTCGGCGGCGCGGACCCACGGGGAGTGGACCAGGTGGGTGAGGAGGTCGTCGCCCACCTCCTCCTTGAGGAAGAGCAGGTCGTCCTCGCCCGTGACCTTGTTGCCGACGACCGCGATACGGATCCCGAACTCCCTCGCGTGGTCCCGGTACTGGCGGTACACCGAGACACCCTTGCGCGTGGGCTCCGCCACCAGGAAGGTCATGTCGAAGCGGGTGAACAGGCCCGACGCGAAGGCGTCCGCGCCCGCCGTCATGTCGACCACCACGTACTCGCCGGGGCCGTCGACCAGGTGGCCGAGGTAGAGCTCCACCCCACCCAGCTTGGAGTGGTAGCAGGCCACCCCCAGGTCGCTCTCGTCGAACTCGCCCGTCACCATCAGCGGTACGTCGCCCACGCGCCGGACGTGCCGCGCGTGCACCTCGTCGTCGCCGAGGAGGCGCAGGAGACGGGAGCCGCGACCGGGTGGCGTGGTCTTGATCATGGCGTCGGCGGAGGGGATACGCGGGTTGGTGCCGCGCAGGTACTCCTTGATGTCCCGCACATGGGCGCCGAGCGGCGGGGCGTCCAGGGCGTCGCCCTCGTGGCCCAGAGCCTCGGCGAGGTGCTGGTTGATGTCGCCGTCGATGGCCAGCACTGGCGCGCCGGAGTGTGCCAGGTGGCGGGAGAAGAGCGCGGACAACGTCGTCTTGCCGCTGCCGCCCTTGCCGACGAATGCGATGCGCATCAGCAGCGTCCCGCCTTCGTGGCCGGGACAGCCTGCGGGATGACCTGCAGCATACCCTTGTTGAAAATGGATGTCATGTGAGTAGGGTGTCGGCGGCTCGCGATCACTGTCAAATCGTCTGGCCTGTAAGGGGGTTGTGGGGTCCGCGGAGGTCGTCGCGATCACCCCTTTCTCTTAATGCATATGATGTGCAAGTGCACAACTACAGCATCAGGGCGGCGAGCCCGGACGACCTCGACGGTGCGCGAGCCCTGATGCTCGACACCGTCTACCACGACCTCGGCACCGGCTACGTGCCCCGCTGGCACGCGGACATCATCGACCCGGCCGCCGCCTATCTCGCCCCGCCCCGCCACACCCTCCTCGTCGCCCTCGATCCGCGCGACGACGCTGTCGTGGCCACCGCGGCCCTCGACTCCCGCGGCCCGGCCCACCCGCCGAACCCGCGCCACCTCGCCGAGCGTTACCCCTCCGGCGAGACCGCGCAGCTGCGCCGCGTCTACGTCCGCCCCGAGCACCGCAGGCGCGGCCTGGCCCGGCGGCTGGTCGAGGAGCTGCTCGCCTTCGCCTCGGCGGACGGCGGCTACCGCGCCGTGTATCTGCACACCGACCCCGAGGTGTCCGGCGCCGAGGGCTTCTGGCGCTCGCTCGGCAAGGTCGTGCACGACGAACGCGAGCACAGCGGCGGCGCGAACGGCGTCGTCCACTTCGAGATACCGATGGAGCGATAGACCGTGCGACGCCGACTCCGCCCGCTCCTCGCCCTCGTGCTGGCCCCCGTACTCGCCGGCTGCTTCGCCTCCGGCGGCGACGCCGACTCCGCGGGTGACGCCCAGGACGGCTCCCGCCTGCGTGTCGCCCTCGCCTTCCCGCCCGCCGAGAACCTCTCGCCGTACGGCGCGGACGCCACCATCCTCAGCCGCCTCGGCGTCACCGAGGGCCTGACCGCGCTGGACGCCAACGGCGCCGCCGCCCCCGCCCTCGCCGCCTCCTGGCGCCAGGAGAACGACCGCACCTGGCTGTTCACCCTGCGCGAGGCCACCTTCCAGGACGGCTCGAAGGTCACCCCGGCCGCGGTCGCCGCCGCCCTCACCCACGCCACACAGGCCAAGCCCGCCCCGGCCGCCCTGTCCGGCGTCGGCCTCACCGCCGAGGCCGAGGGCGGCACCGGCGTACGGATCAGCACGGACGCCCCCGACCCGATCCTGCCGCTGCGACTGTCCAGCCCCTCCCTCGCCATCCTCGCCGACAAGGCGTACGGCAAGGATGACAGGGTCGACCCGGTCGGCACCGCCACCGGGCCCTTCGAGCTCACCAAGGTCATGGGCACCACCGCGGCCACCCTCGACCGCTACGACGACTACTGGGGCGGCCGCGCCCAGGCCGCGGGCATCGACGTGAAGTTCGTCGCCGACGGCACCGCCCGCGCGAGCGCCCTGCGCACCAACCAGGTCGACCTCGCCGAGGCGATCCCCGTCGCCCAGGCCGCCACCCTCGACAAGGCCACCCGCGAGGCGACCGCCACCACCCGCACCACGAGCCTGCTCCTCAACACCGAGAAGGGCCCCTTCAAGGACGCCGCGCTCCGGGCCGCCGCCCGGCAGTCCGTCGACACGTCCGTGCTGGCCAAGGACGTCTACGAGGGCTACGCCGACGCCGGCACCGGCATCTACGGGCCCGCCGTCACCTGGGCCGCCGGGAAGCGGACCGAGCCGGTCGGGCGGGCGAAGGCGGGCAGGGCCGACGGGACGCGGATCACCCTCGCCACCTACGACAACCGGCCCGAACTGCCGGAGGTCGCCCAGGTGCTGAAGCAGCAGCTGGAGAAGGCCGGGTTCGACGTCACGCTGGAGGTGCGCGAGTACTCCCGGCTGGAGAGCGACGCCCTGGCCGGCAAGTTCGACGCCTTCGTGCTCGCCCGCAACACCCTCGTCGACACCGCAGACCCCGTCTCCGTCCTCGCCGGCGACTACACCTGCGACGGCGGCTACAACATCGCCCAGCTCTGCGACAAGGACGTCGACCGGGCCGTGGCCAAGGCCGAGGACGCCGCCGACACCACCGAGCGGCAGGACGCGGCCATGGCCGCCGAGGCCCACATCCTCGGCACGGACGCCGTGGTGCCGCTGGTCCACCAGCGCATCATCACCGGCGTCGCGGCGTCCGTCCGGGGCGCCCTCCTCGACCCGTACGAGCGCACCCTCGTCGGCACCGGAACCCGGCGCTGAACCATGCGGAGTCAGGCAGTCACGCTCCTGTGGCGTGCGGGGATCGCGGCCGCCCTGGTGGGTGCCATCGGCGTACTGCCCTGGCTCTCGCACACCGACCCGGCGCTCACCGTCCTCAAGGCCCGCTCGGCGGACCGCGACCCCACCCCCGAGGTGCTGGCGGACATCCGCGCCCAACTGGGCCTGGACCACGGCCCGTTGCGACTGCTCGCAGACTGGCTGGGCGGGCTGTGGCGCGGGGACGCCGGCCGGTCGTGGATCTCCGGCAGCGAGGTCACGCCCGCCGTCCTCCAGGCCCTGGGCGTCTCCCTGCTGCTGATGGCGGTGGCCCTCGCGGTCGCCGCCGTCACCGCCGCCCTCATCTGCGCCCGCACCCTCTGGCTGGGCGCACAGCGGCGGCTCGACGGGCGGCGCGCCGGAGGCACCGGTTCCGCCGTCCTCGCCGCACTGCCCGAGTTCCTCACCGCGTCGGTGCTCGCCACCGTCGTCGGCGTGCAGTGGGGCTGGCTCCCGGCCCTCGGCTGGTACGGACCCCGGTGGACGATCCTGCCCGCCCTCGCCCTGGGTCTCCCGGCCGGCGCGGTCCTCGGTCGGCTCCTCGACGACCTGCTGCCCGGCGCCTTCGCCGAACCCTGGGCCCTGGCCGCCACCGCACGCGGGCTGCCCGGCCGCACGGTCGCCCGCCAGGCCCTGCGCCGCTGCCTTCCCGGACTGCTGCCCAACACCGCCCTGTTCGTCGTGGGCATCACCGGCGGAGCGGTCACCGTGGAGCAGGTCTTCGACATCCCCGGCCTCGGCCGCACCACCCTCCAGGCCGCCCTCGCCCAGGACCTGCCCGTCCTCCAGGCCGGCACCCTCGCCCTCGTCCTGCTCGCCGCGGCCGCCGCCGCACTGGCCCACCTCCTCACCCGCCTGCTGATCGGCCCGGCCCTGCGCGACGGCGCGCTGCCGACGCTGCACCGCCGGTCGACGCCCGCACCCAGGCTCCTGCCGATTGCATACGGTGGACTGCTGACCGCCGTCATCGCCCTCGGCCTGCCCCGCGACCCGCTGGCCCTCGACACCGCCGAGCGACTCACGGCCCCTTCCCTGTCGCACCCGTTCGGCACCGACGCCCTCGGCAGGGACATGCTGGCCCGCGTCGCGCACGGCGCACTCGACACACTGCTGCTCGCCTTCGCCATCACCGCCGTCACCCTGCTCACGGGAGTCGCACTGGGCCTGCTGCCCCGGCTGTCCGGCCCGCTCGTCGACACCGTCACCGCGCTGCCGCCGGTCCTCGTCGCCCTGCTCGTCACCGCGGTCGCCGGCAGCGGAACCGCCACACCCGCGCTCGCCGTGGCAGCCGTCGCGTGGGCGCCCCTCGCGGCCCACACCTGCGCGCTGCTCCGGCAGGAGCGTGCCGCCCTCCACCTGACCGCGACCCGCGCCCTGGGCGCCGGCGACCGGTACCTCCTGCGCCACGAACTGCTGCCCGCAGTCCTCCCGCCCGTCACCCGGCACGCCCTGCTCCGCCTTCCCGGCATCGCCCTCGCGCTCGCCTCGCTCGCCTTCCTCGGCCTGGGCGCCCAGCCGCCCGCCCCGGAATGGGGCCTGCTCCTCGCCGAGAACCAGCCCTACGCCGAGCGCGCACCCTGGGCGGTCCTCGCCCCCGCTGCCGTACTCGCCCTGCTGGGTGCGCTGGCGGTGACGGCTGCTGGAGGAGTGCGACGCGGTCGGCGTCGCAGCCGTCAAACGGAGGCCACCGCGCCCGTACTCGACAAGCAACCCGACACAAGGGAGTTGGTGGCCACCCGATGACGGCGCCCCTGATACTCGGCTTCCGCGGGACGGCTCCGGCCCGCCCCCGCCTGTCCCCCCTCCTCCGCCTCCTCATCTTCACCCAGCTCGCCTTCAACGTCGGCTTCTTCGCCGTCCTGCCCTTCCTCGCCGAGCACCTGGGGCAGGCCGTCGGGATGGCGGGGTGGCTGGTCGGGTTCGTGCTGGGGCTGCGGACCTTCAGCCAGCAGGGGCTGTTCGTGGTGGGCGGGGCGCTGGCCGACCGCTATGGGATCCGGCCGGTCGTGCTCACGGGGTGCGTGCTGCGGATCGCCGGGTTCGCCTGGCTGGGATACGCACAGCAGACCTGGGCGGTCATCGGAGCGGTGCTGCTGATCGGCTTCGCGGCCGCGCTGTTCTCGCCCGCCGTGGAGTCCGAGGTGGCCCGGCAGGCCGTGGCGTGGGAGGAGTCGGGCGGCGGCTCACGCACCCACGTCCTCGCGCTGCTCACCGTGGCGGGACAGGCGGGCGCGTTCGTCGGCCCGCTGCTGGGCGCGCTGCTGCTCTCGGTGGACTTCCGTACGGTCTGCCTGGCCGGCGCCGGCATCTTCGTCCTCGTCCTCGCCGGGCACGCGTGGCTGCTGCCGCAGCACATACCCGGGCGCGGCGGCGTCGCCTTCCGCGGCGGCATGGGGAAGATGCTGCGCAACCGCCGCTTCCTCGCGCTGTGCGGTGCGTACGGCGCCTACCTCCTCGCCTACAACCAGCTCTACCTCGCCCTCCCCGACGAGGTGGAGCGCGCCACCGGCTCCCAGACGGCACTGGCCTGGCTGTTCGCCCTGTCCTCGCTGCTGGTGGTGATCGCCCAGCTGCCCGTCACCCGGTGGGTGGGGGAGCGGCTCACCCTGCGCCGGTCCATGGCGGCCGGACTGCTGCTGATCGCCGTGGGCTTCGCGCTCGTGGCGGCGGCACGGCCCGCGGACTGGACCGGTACGGCGGGCCTGTTGCCCGCGGCCGGCTTCGTCGTCCTGCTCACCCTCGGCCAGATGCTGGTCGCCCCGGTCGCCCGGGCCTGGGTCCCCGACCTCGCCGAGGAGGGCCGACTCGGCCTGTACACCGGCGCGTTGTCCTCGGTCTCCGGCCTGATCGTCCTGCTCGGCAGCTCGGCGACCGGAACGCTCCTGGACGCCGGCCTGCCGGCGGCTGTGCCGTGGCTGGTGCTGGCGGTTGTGCCGGTTGCGGCGATCGGGGTGCTGCCGCGCAGGTAGAGACGGTGCACGTCCAGCGGTGACGCAGCAGCGACCGTTTCCGAGGACAGCTGCCTGTCCGCAGCCAAAGCGCAGGGGCGTGTACCCCACTGGACGGCGACGGGCCGCCGCGGGCTACCCACCGCAACCACCGCCTCCCGTTCGACGACCGACCCCTCAGGACGCCACCAGCTCCCGAACCTCCACCACCCGGACCTCCGCCGTGCGCGACGTCCGGTAAAGCCACAGGACATCCCGGCCGAACGACCACACCAGCGCCCCCAGCGCCACCCCGGTGACCGCGAACGTCGCCGCGTACGGGAGGTAGCCGGACGCGGCCAGCAGCAGGAACACTCCCTGCATCGCGGCGACCGTCTTGCGGGCCATGCTCGGCGGGAGCGGGGCGTTCAGCCAGGGCCGGACGCGGGCGGCGGCGACGAAGGCGTAGCGCATGGTGCCGATGAGGAGGACCCAGGGGCCCAGCGAGATCGAGACGTACACGCTCAGGACGAGGATCAGGAACGCGTCGACCTCCATGTCGAACCGCGCGCCCAGGGGAGTCGACGTGCCGGTGCGCCGGGCCACCTTGCCGTCGACGCCGTCGAGGATCAGCGCGACCGCCGTGAGACCGACGAAGAGCGTGACGGGCGGGGAACTCTGGAAGAAGGAGTCCGCCACCAGCGCCGTGACGCCACCGACCAGCGTCGCGCGGCCGAGGGTGACCCGGTTGGCCGGCCCGAACGAGCGGAGCCCGGAACGGTGCAGGGCCGTCGCGAGCAGCGCCCAGGTCGCGATCGCGAAGACGAGGCCGGTCAGCCAGCCCGCCGGCCCCAGGCCGATCGCCGAACCGAGCAGGGCCAGCAACAGGATCTGCACGCCCGCTCCCACAGCGGTCTCCTGCTGGACCAGCCTCGCGTCGTAAGTGTTGTTCAGGGCCACCGCACATTCCTCCGGCCAGGTGACAGAGTCGATCAAGGCCGCGTACTGTGCGCGACCTGTGCACACCTCGGTACGTGCACAGCTTCACGATCGTTCAGGAGGTTTCCGATGAACCGCACCGCACGTGCGTTCTGGCTCAGCTCTCCGGGTGAGGGAGAGCTCCGGGAGGTAGCCCTTCCGGAACCGGGCGAGGACGATGTGCTGGTGCGGTCGCTGTACTCCGGGGTCAGCCGGGGCACGGAGACACTCGTGTTCCGCGGCGGCGTTCCGCGGAGCCAGTACGCGGCCATGCGAGCCCCGTTCCAGGAGGGCGAGTTCCCCGCCCCGGTGAAGTATGGCTACCTCAGCGTCGGGGTGGTGGAGGAGGGGCCGGCAGCACTCGTCGGCCGTACTGTCTTCAGCCTGTATCCGCATCAGACGCGGTACGTCGTCCCCGCGAGCGCGGTCACCGTCGTACCGGACACCGTGCCCGCCGCCCGGGCCGTCCTCGCCGGCACCGTCGAGACCGCGGTCAACGCCCTGTGGGACGCCGCGCCCCTGGTCGGCGACCGGATCGCGGTGGTCGGCGGCGGCATGGTCGGCTGCTCGGTGGCCGCCCTGCTGGCCCGCTTCCCCGGCGTACGGCTCCAGTTGGTGGACGCCGATCCGGGCCGGGCCGAGGTCGCCGGGGCCCTCGGCGTCGAGTTCGCCTCGCCCGAGGAGGCGCTCGGCGAGTGCGACCTGGTCGTCCACGCCAGCGCCACCGAGCAGGGCCTGGCCCGCTCCCTGGAACTGCTCACCGCCGAGGGCACCGTCCTCGAACTGAGCTGGTACGGCGACCGGCAGATCGGCCTCCCCCTCGGCGAGGCCTTCCACTCCCGGCGCCTGGTCATCCGCAGCAGCCAGGTCGGCACCGTCTCCCCGGCCCGCCGCGCCAGCCGCACCTACGCCGACCGGCTCGCCCTCGCCCTGGAACTGCTCGCCGATCCGGCCCTCGACGCGCTCGTCACCGGGGAGAGCGCTTTCGCGGAGCTGCCCGACGTGATGCCCAAGCTCGCCTCCGGGGAGATCCCGGCCCTCTGTCACCGCGTCAGGTACGCGGACACGCCTTGACGGACTCGTTCAATCCGGGACGACAAGAGCGCCTGACCTGAGAAAAGAGTGAGAGAGGGCTGAACAACGGGAAGCGAAGAGCCGTACTACACGACATCCCCGGCAGCCATCAGCGGGGATGAGGAGCGCACCGCACCTGGAGGGTCGTCCGTTGTTCAGCATCACCGTCCGCGATCACATCATGATCGCCCACAGCTTTCGCGGCGAGGTCTTCGGACCCGCGCAGCGCCTGCATGGAGCGACGTTCCTGGTGGACGCCACGTTCCGGCGCGAGCAGCTGGACGACGACAACATCGTCGTCGACATCGGACTGGCCACGCGCGAACTGGGCGCGGTCGTAGGTGAACTGAACTACAGAAACCTCGACAACGAGCCCGACTTCGCCGGGATCAACACCTCCACCGAGTTCCTGGCCAAGGTCATCGCGGACCGGCTGGCCGAGCGGATCGAGAAGGGCGCGCTGGGCGAGGGCGCCAAGGGGCTCGCGGGGCTCACCGTCACGCTGCACGAGTCGCATGTCGCGTGGGCGAGTTACGAGCGTGCGCTGTGACCGACACCGTCGTGGAAAAGCCCGAAACGGCGGGTGGCCCGGGTGAGTCGGGCAAGCCGGTTGGGTCCGGTGGGCCGGGTAAGTCGGAGCAGGTCACCCTCGGCTATGTGCCCGTGCAGCACTCCGTCCTGAAGAACGCCGAGATCATCCCCATGTCCCTGAGCTCCGTGCACTTCGTCATGCCGGGCGGCGTCGACGACGCGGCCGCGCCGAGCGGCGGCAACGCCTATGACCGGCGGGTCAGTCTGGACCTGCCCGGCTTCGGCTGGCAGGTGCACAAGCACGCGGTCGCCGGCAGCTGGCCCAGGCCCGGCGCGGCGGCCCGCGCGGAACTCGCCCGTACCCTGCGCGAGTTCCCGGACGGCACCGTCGTCCTGCTGGACGGCCTGGTCGCCTGCGGTGTCCCCGAGATCATCGTCCCGGAGGCGGAACGGCTGCGCCTCGCCGTTCTCGTCCATCTCCCGCTCGGCGACGAGACCGGACTGGAGCCGGCCGTCGCCGCGGAACTGGACGCCCGGGAGCGCGCGGTGCTGCGCGCCGTCCCCGCGGTCATCGCCACCAGCGACTGGGCGGTGCGCCGCCTCGTCTCCCATCACGGCCTCGCCCCCGACCGGGTCCATGCCGCGGCCCCCGGCGCCGACATCGCGCCCCTCGCCTCCGGCACGGACGGCGTGTCGCGGCTGCTGTGCGTGGCCGCCGTGACCCCGCGCAAGGGACAGCACCGGCTGGTGGAGGCACTGGCGGCGGTGACCGACCTGCCCTGGAGCTGCGTCTGCGTGGGCGGCCTGAGCCAGGACCCCGAGTACGTGGCCGGGTTGCGGTCCCTGATAGCGAAGCACGGCCTCCAGGACCGGCTGATCCTGGCGGGCCCGCAGGCCGGCGCCGAACTCGACGCCAGCTACAACGCCGCCGACCTCATGGTGCTCACCTCCTACGCCGAGACGTACGGCATGGCGGTGACGGAGGCCCTCGCGCGCGGGATCCCCGTGCTGGCGTCGGACGTCGGCGGCCTCCCGGAGGCGGTCGGCGTGGCTCCCGACGGCGGCGTCCCCGGCATCCTCGTCCCGCCGGAGAACCCTGCCGCGATCGCCGCCGAACTGCGCGGCTGGTTCGGCGAGGCGGACGTACGACGCCGGCTCAAGGCGGCGGCCCGGGGACGCCGGGCCGCCCTGAACGGCTGGGCCGGCACGGCCCGCAGCCTGGCCGCGGTACTGGGCCGACTGCCGAACGAACCCCGGAGGGCGGCATGAGGAAGACAGCGACGGCACGGAGCGGGGGGACGATTCCGGCGCAGCCCGGACCGAGCGAGGTTGCCGACGGGGAGGTGGCCTTGCAGCGCGGGATCGTTTCAGCAGGGAGTGACATGAACGGCGTATCCCTACCCGCCGAGTCCGAGTCCGAGTCCGAGTCCGAGTCCGACGCCGTGATCCTCGGCGCCGGGCCCGGCTTCCGTCCCGGGGAACGGGCCACCGTACGGCTGAGGGACGCCGGGCCCGACGACCCGCCCCGGTACGCCCCCGAGTGGCTGGAGCTGCGTGAGGGCGCCGATGCGGCCGCGCGGCCGCACGAGTTGCTCGACCCGCTGCGGATCCGGCTCGCCAACCTGCCGGGACGGGCCGGCGGCCTGGTCATCCACGACGTGGGCTGCGGCACCGGTTCCATGGGCCGCTGGCTCGCGCCCCACCTGGACGGAGCCCAGCACTGGGTCCTGCACGACCGCGACCCGTACCTGCTGCACTTCGCCGCCGTGGCCTCCCCGCGCTCCGCCGCCGACGGCAGCCGCGTCACGGTCGAGACACGCCGCGGCGACATCGGCCGCCTCACCCCGGACGCCCTCCACGGCGCCTCGCTGGTGACGGCCTCCGCACTGCTCGACGTCCTCACCCGCGAGGAGGTCGACACCCTCGCCGCCGCCTGCGCGGGCGCGGGCTGCCCGGCGCTGCTCACGCTCTCCGTCGCCGGCCGCGTCGAACTCACCCCGTCCGACCCGCTGGACGCGGAGATCGCCGAGGCGTTCAACGCCCACCAGCGGCGCTCGGGGCTGCTCGGACCGGACGCGGTCACCGCGGCGGCCGAGGCCTTCTCCGAGCACGGCGCTACCGTCCAGGTGCACCCGAGCCCGTGGCGCCTCGGTCCCGGCGAGTCGGCGCTCACGGCCCAGTGGCTGCGCGGCTGGGTCGGCGCGGCGATCGAACAACGACCCGGACTCCGCGAGCGCGCGGACCGGTACCTGAGCGAGCGCCTCGCCGCCTGCCAGGCCGGCGAGCTGCGGGTCGTGGTCCACCACAGCGACCTGCTGGCACTGTCCCGGCCGACGGGCGGAGCGTCATGAGCGTGGAGACGGTGGCACGGTCACGCCGCGGGCGGCGGGGCACCAAGCCGCGGGACCGGCGAGCGGACCGCGCGGGCGTCGCGGTGGCCGACAGCGCGGGCGCACGCACGGACGCGCCGGTACATATGGACGCCCCTGTGCCTACGCACGCCCTCCTGCCTACGGATGCCCCCGTACGTACGGATGCCCCCGTCTCCCACACCTCCGCCGTGATCAAGGCCCCGGCCGCCCCCGCAGGCGCACCCGCGCCCAAGTCCGAAGCCGTGGCCCCGTCCCGCATCGGCGTCATCGCCACCGAGCCCCGCCCGGAGGCGGACACCCCCCAGTCCCCTCGTAGCCGTCTGCGTACCGTTCTCTCCCGCCTCAACACCCCCGCCGTCCGCACCCACCTGGGCACGGTCGTCGGCGTCGCCATCCTCGTGGTGCTGTTCTGGCGGCTCGGTACCGGCGTCTTCCTCGACGGGCTGCGGCGGATCGACGCGGCGGCGCTGTTCGGGGCGCTCGGGATCGGGGCCGTCACGACCGTGTTCAGCGCGTGGCGCTGGCAGTTGGTGGCGCGCGGGCTGCGGATCAGGCTGCCGCTCGGGCCGGCCGTCGCCGACTACTACCGCGCCCTGTTCCTCAACGCGGCCCTGCCCGGCGGCGTCCTCGGCGATGTGCACCGGGCGGTGCGGCACGGGCAGAGCGCCGGCGATCTGGGGCGCGGCGTACGCGCGGTGGTACTGGAGCGGACGGCCGGTCAGCTCGTGCTCGCGGCCGTCGGCGCCGTCGTCCTGCTGACCATGCCGTCACCGGTACTCGACGAGGCCCGCGACCTCACGCCCGTCCTGCTGTTCGCGGCGGTGGGGGCGTTCGCCGTGGTGGCCGCCGTGCGGATGAACCGCGCGCCGTCCCGCCGTGACCGGTCGAACCCGACGGCTGCGCGCACCACGCTCACCGAGGCGCGGGAAGCCCTGCTGTCGCGGCGCAACGGGCCCGGTGTCGCCGTCTCCTCCGTCATCGTCCTCGCCGGCCACATCGCGACGTTCGTGCTCGCCGCACACATCGCGGGCACCACGGCGTCCGTGGCCGTCCTGCTGCCGCTCGCCGTCCTCGCCCTGCTCGCCATGGGCCTGCCCCTGAACGTCGGCGGCTTCGGCCCCCGCGAGGGCGTCACCGCCTGGGCGTTCGCCGCGGCGGGGCTGGGCGCGGACACCGGACTGGCCGTCGCCGTCGTGTACGGCGTGCTCAGCTTCGTCGCCGCCCTGCCCGGCGCCCTCGTCCTCGTCGCCCGCTGGTACCTGGGCCTGCACACGGGTTCCGGGACCGCCGCCGAGGCGGACCCGGAACCCGGCCGCTACGCCCTTGCGTCTCCCGTGTCCCGTACGGAATCGTCCGCGGAGGTCAGCAGTGACACATACGCGCCGAAGGAATCCGCGAGGCTCGCCAACAGCCGCTTCCCCTTTTCCGCGGAACCCAGCGAAGGACGCCCTATGACACCCGAATCGGTATAGGCGGACATACCGAGGGACAGGAGATGACGGCGGTCGTCCGCCACGAAATCGGAAGTCTCATAACCGGGTCGGATCAATTCGGGATGAGTGTGCAGAAGGATGGAGGTCTCAATTTCCCCCGCGTGCATGTCGGTGAGCAGCGAGGTCTCCACCTGCGCCCGCTCCCGTGCCGCCTCCCAGTCCTCCGGGGCCGGGAACAGCGCCATCCGTTCGCCGCGCGCGGAGGACTCCTGAACGACATTGCCCAGTACGTAGTTGCCGCCGTGCCCGTTGACCAGCACCAGGACGTCGACGCCGGACCGGCGGAGCGAAGCCGCTATGTCCCGTATCACCGCATGAAGGGTCACGGAGGAGATGCTGACGGTCCCCGGCCAGGCCGCGTGCTCGTGCGAGCAGGAGATCGTCACGGGCGGAAGGAGGTGCACGGGGTGCACTGCGGCGATCTCGCGCGCGATGGCGCAGGCCACGAGCGTGTCGGTGGCCAGGGGCAGGAACGGGCCGTGCTGCTCGAAGCTCCCGACGGGAAGGACCGCGACCTGTCGTGAGACGCCCGCTCCTCGCGTCCGTACGTCCTCGGTGGTGTCCGCCGGCACCAGCGAGTGGACCGCCGGCCGCGTCTGCGAATCACTCATCTTTTTCCGGCCTTTCGTCTCTGCTTAGGAACTGAAGAATCATGACAGAAAAAATTGGTGTCCTCGGCAAGAAGTCCGCACAGCGGACGCAGCGTTCCGGAGCGGAACGCGTGGTGAATGCCCCCCTGCCCACCGTCTACGGGGAATTCCGCGCGGTCGGTTACCTCGACCACGACCGCGGTGACGAGCAAGTCGCCCTCGTCTACGGCGAGATCGGCACGGAGGACGTGCTCACCCGGCTGCACTCCGAGTGCCTCACCGGCGACGCTTTCGGTTCCCAGCACTGCGAGTGCGGCGACCAGCTCGCCTCGGCGCTGCGCGCGGTCGTCGCCGAAGGCAGCGGCATCGTCGTCTACCTGCGGGGCCACGAGGGCCGCGGCATCGGACTGCTCGCCAAGCTGCGCGCGATGGCCCTGCAGGCGGAGGGCCTGGACACCGTCGAGGCCAACCTCGCGCTCGGCCTGCCGGTGGACGCCCGAGACTACGGTGTGGCCGCGGAGATCCTGCACGACCTGGGCGTCAACTCCGTCCGGCTGATGTCCAACAACCCGCGCAAGCGGGAGGCGCTTGTGGAGCACGGCATCAAGGTGGCCGAGCAGGTTCCGCTGCTGATACCGCCGTGCGAGAACAACATCACGTATCTGCGTACGAAGCGGGAGCGGCTCGACCATCACCTGCCTCATCTGGATGCGGTGGCGCATCTGTCCTGACGAGGCGCTCCGCCCGGTGGGGTCGCGAGAGAAAGCGCCGAGGAGTGCCGTCGGTCGTCTGCGCCTCCGTCGTGGCTGGTCCCGCCCACGCGGCGGAGCCGCATATCGATACCGCCCCGCGCCCCTTCGGGGCGCGGCACCACCGACGAGGCCAGGAAGGTGGGTCTGTGCATACACACGCGAGCGTCGTCGTCATCGGAGGCGGCGTGATGGGCACCAGCATCGCCTACCACCTCGCCCGTGCCGGCGTGCGGGACGTCCTCCTCGTCGAGCGGGACGAACTCGCCTCCGGGTCCACCTCGAAGGCGGCCGGCGGGGTGCGGGCGCAGTTCTCCGACGAGCTCAACATCCAGCTCGGGGCGCGCAGTCTGGAGGCGTTCGGCAGGTTCGAGGAGGAGACCGGGTACGACATCGGGCTGCGCCGCGTCGGCTATCTGTTCCTCCTCTCGAACCCCGAGGACGTCGCCGGTTTCGAGGCCAGCGTCCGGCTGCAGAACTCCCTCGGAGTGCCGAGCCGGATGATCGACCCCGCCGAGGCGCAGCGGCTCTCCCCGCTGATCACCACCGACGGCCTGCTCGCGGCCGCGTTCTCGCCGGACGACGGCCACTGCACCCCCGAATCCGTCGTCCACGGCTACGCGTCCGCCGCCCGCCGGTACGGCGCGCGGATCTTACGTCACACCGACGTCACCGGCATCGAAGTGCACGGCGACCGCATCACCGCCGTCACGACGACCCTCGGCCGTATCGCCACCGACACGGTGATCTGCGCGGCCGGCGCCTGGTCGCGGGCCGTCGGCGCGATGGCCGGCGTGGACCTGCCGGTGGTGCCGCTGCGCCGTCAGATCGCGGTCACCGAACCGGTCGAGCACCTGCCGGAGCACCTGCCGATGACCATCGACTTCAACACCAGCCTCTACTTCCACGGCGAGGGCCCCGGGCTCCTGCTCGGCATGTCCGACCCCGACGAGCGGCCCGGTTTCGCCACCGACACCCACGACCGCTGGATCCCTCGTCTGGCCGCGGCCATGGAGCACCGCGCCCCCGCCCTGCTCGAGCTGCGCCGCACGGCAGGATGGGCGGGCCTGTACGAGGTCACCCCGGACCACAACGCGCTGATCGGCGAGGCCACTTCCGTGTCCCGTTTCCTGTATGCGACAGGTTTCTCCGGCCATGGCTTTCTGCAGGGACCGGCCGTCGGCGAGGTCGTCCGCGACCTGTACCTCGGCCGCGTACCCTTCGTGGACGTCAGCCCCTTGAGCGCCGGCCGGTTCGCTGCCGACGCCCCCCGCCCGGAGGCCAACCGCGTATGACCGATCTCCACCTGTGGCTGCGCCACGAGGTCCGTTCCACCGAGCGACGCACCCCGATCGTGCCGTCCGACGCGCGCCGGCTCGTCGAGAGCGGGGTGACGCTGACCGTCGAGGAGTCACCGCAACGGATCTTCCCGGTCGAGGAGTACGCGGCGGCCGGCTGCCGGATCGCGCCGGCCGGCTCGTGGGTGTCGGCGCCTGCGGACGCCGTGATCCTCGGCCTGAAGGAACTCCCGGACGACCCGGCGGAGCTGACGCACCGGCACATCTACTTCGGGCACGCCTACAAGCAGCAGCCCGGCGCCGAGAACCTGCTGCGGCGGTTCACGGCCGGGGGAGGAGTGCTGCTCGACCTGGAGTACCTGGTCGACGACAGCGGCCGCCGACTCGCCGCCTTCGGCTTCTGGGCCGGCTACCTGGGTGCCGCCCTGGCCGTCCTCCAGCACCGCGGGAAGCTCGTCGCGCCGCTCACCCCCACGTCGAAGGAGGAGCTGGACCAGCTCCTGCGACCGGCAGCGCAGGGCGAGGGTTTCACCGCGCTCGTGACAGGAGCTCTGGGCCGCAGCGGCCGGGGCGCCCGCCTCGCGTTCCTGACCGCCGGGGTCGAGGCGACACCCTGGGACCTCGCCGAGACCCGCGACCTGGACCGCGCGGCCCTGCTCGCGCACGACGTGATGGTCAACGCCGTCCTCGCCACCACCCCCGTCCCGCCCTTCCTGCGCGAGGAGGACCTCGACGCCCCGGCCCGCCGCCTGCGCACCCTCTGCGACGTCACCGTCGACGTCGGCTCCCCGCTGAACGTCCTGCCGATCTACGACCGCACCACCGAGTGGACCGACCCGGTGCGCCGCCTGCGCAAGGAACCCCCGCTCGATCTGATCGCGATCGACAACCTGCCCTCCCTGCTGCCCCGCGAGTCCAGCACCGACTTCTCGTCGGCGCTGCTGCCCCGGCTGCTGGAGTTCGAGACCGGCGGGCCGTGGGGGCGCTGCCTCGACCGGTTCCGCCAGGCCTGCCGTGAACTCGGCATCGTGGGAGGGGAGATCCGAAATGGCTGAGAACGCCGGCAGGGTTCCCGCGAGCGGTACCGTCCACTGGGTGGGTGCCGGGCTGTCCACGGGCAGTGGTCTGACCCGGCTGTGCGAGACGGCCGACCGCGTACGGCTGTGGCACCGCACCGAGGACCGCGCCGCCGACGCCCTGGCCCGGCTCGGCCTCACCGGGCGCGCCGAGCCCCGCGCGTACACGCTCCCCGCGCTCACGGCCGAACTGGTGCCCGGCGACATCGTCGTATCGATGCTGCCCGCGCCGGAGCACGCCGGGATCCTGGCGGCCTGCATCCGGCAGCGGGCGCACTTCGCCTGCTCCAGCTATGTGTCGGAGGCGGTCCTCGACCAGGTGCCCGCGGCTGCCGCGGCCGGGGTCGTGGTCCTCACCGAGGCCGGCCTGGACCCGGGCATCGACCACCTCTTCGCCCACTGCCTCGTCGGTCGCGCCCGGGAGAGCATCGGCGGCGACACGGCGGCCTCGTACAGCCTCACCTCGTACTGCGGCGGGGTCCCCGCGATCCCGAACAGCTTCCGGTACCGGTTCAGCTGGGCACCCGCCGGAGTGCTGGGCGCCCTGCGCTCACCGGCGCGTTACCTGACGGACGGCGCCGAGACCGTCGCCGAGCGGCCCTGGGAGGCGACCCGGCGGCATGTCGTCGACGGCGAGACGTTCGAGGTCTACCCGAACCGCGACAGCGTGCCGTTCGTCGAGCAGTACGGGCTGCCGCCCGCCTGGAAGCCGCGGACCTTCGTACGCGGCACCCTGCGCCTGGAGGGCTGGCTGCGCGCCTGGGACGCCGTCTTCGAGGAGCTGAAGACCGGCGACGACGCGCGGATCGCCGCGCTGGCGGAGGAGTTGGCGGCCGCCTACCCCACCACGGACACCGACCGCGACCGCGTCGTCCTCGCCGTGTCGCTGGACGTGCGCGGCGGGGCGGGGCAGTCGTGGTCCGGCAGTTACCTCCTGGACCTGGTGGGGGACAGGGAGGAGAGCGCGATGGCCCGCTGTGTCTCCCGCCCCCTAGCGCTCGGCGTCCGCCACATCCTGGACGGCTCCCTGCCGGCGGGCCTGAACCGAGCCGCCGAGACGGCGGCCCGCTCGGAGGAGTGGCTGCGCGAACTCGCGCTGGAGGGACTGGAGTTCACCCTGCGCGTGGACCAGTAGCGAAGGCTCAGGCCCCGGTGTCGGCCTCGTGCACGAGCCGCTTCAGGTCCTGGAACATCGTGTGCGAGGTCCTCGGCCGCACCTGCGTCATGAACTGCACCGTCAGGTCGCGGCCCGGGTCGACGAAGAACGTCGTGGTCGCCACCCCGCTCCAGCCGTAGGTGCCGAGGCCGGCCGGGGCCTTGGTGCGGGCCGGGTCGATCACCACGGAGACGCCGAGGCCGAAGCCCAGGCCGTCGTTGCCCGGTTCGTCATGGGCGGGACGGCTGCCGAAGGCGCGCAGGTCGGCGCCGCCCGGGAGCTGGTTGGACGTCATCAGGTCCACGGTCTCGGGGGACAGCAGGCGGGTGCCGTCGAGTTCGCCGCGGCGGCGCAGCAGCTCCATGAAGCGGTGGACGTCGTGCGCGCAGGCAGCCATGCCGCCGCTGCCGGACAGGAAGCGGGGCCTGCCGCGCAACGGAAGCCCGGGGATCGGCTCGATGCCGCCGCCCTCGGTCTCGCCGTACAACTCCGCCAGCCTGCCCGCCTGTTCGTCGCTCACGCAGAAACCGGCGTCGGTCATCCCGAGCGGCCCGAAGATCCGCTCCGCGAAGAACTCGTCGAGCGGCTGCCCGGACACGACCTCGATGACCCGGCCCAGGACATTGGTGGCGACCGAGTAGTTCCACTGCGTCCCCGGCTCGAACTGCAGCGGCAGGCTCGCGTACACGTCGACCGTCTCGGCCAGGTCGGAGCCCGGCAGCACCGCGGCCTCCAGGTTGGCGTCACGGTAGAGGGCGTCCACGGGGTGCGTGTGGTAGAAGGCGAAGGTCAGTCCGGCGGTGTGGGTCATCAGGTGCCGGACGGTTATCGGCCCGTCGGCGGGACGGGTCACGGTGTCCGAGCCGGACCCGCTGACGTACACCCGGGGCTCGGCGAACGCGGGCAGATGGCGGTCGACCGGGTCGTCGAGGGACAGCTTGCCCTCCTCCACCAGCAGTAGCGCGGCGACCGAGGTGACCGGCTTGGTCATGGAGTAGATCCGCCACAGCGTGTCCGCCTCGACGGGCAGCCCGGCCGCGCGGTCGCGCCGGCCGTGCGTGGTGAGGTGGGCGACGCGTCCACCGCGTGCGACGGACACCAGGAAGCCGGGCAGCCGTCCCTCGTCGACGTAGTGGGCGAAGTACTGGTCGAGGCGGTCCAGCGCCTTCGTGTCCAGCCCGACCTCGCCCGGGTCGACCTCTTGTGTCAGCAGTGCCATCGCTCTCCTCCGCATGCTTACGACGAGGGTGCGCTCCGGCATACCCCGTGGGAACGCCCTCTGACCTCATCGTCCCGCAGGAACACGTGTACGGTCCTTCGATTGGCCATGATCGTCGATTGTCCCGCCGGTCGGTCCCGGCAGGCGACGGCCCAGGGCCGCACCGGCCAGGGCGAGCCCGGCGAGCACGCCGAGCGCCGGCTCGGGGTCACCGCCCGCTCCCATCAGCGCGGTCGCGGCGGCCACGCCCAGCGCCGGCCCGACGTTCATCGCGGTCTGCTGGAGCCCGCCCGCCACCCCGGCCGAAGCTGCGTCGGCCTCCCGTACGACGACATGGGTCGCCGCCGCCATCACCGTGCCGAACCCCGCTCCCACCAGGGCGAACGCCAGGCACAGGACCGGTGTCGCCGACGCGCGGGAGAGGACGAGGATCCCGAGCGCGAGCACCGCCATCGCGGCCGCGGTCGTCCGCCGGGCACCGACCCGGCGCAGCAGCACCGCGCACGTGGGCGCCGAGAGCACCATCAGGGCGGCCAGCGGCAGGCTGACCAGGGCGCTCCGGAGCGGGGCCAGGGCGAGCGCGCCCTGCAGCAGGAACGTGCCGGCGAAGAGGCTGCCGGACAGCGCCGCCGAGGCCGCCACCAGCATGCCGAGCGCCGAACCCACCGCCGGTGACTCGATGACGTCCGGTGGCAGGAGGGGGCTCGCGCTACGGCGTACGTGCCGGACGAAAGCGGCGCCGGTGACCGTCGTGATCGCGGCGGCCCAGACCCACCCCGGCCGCCCGACGAGTGCGTGGACCAGACAGGCCAGGGACACCGCGAGAAGGAGGGCGCCGGGGATGTCCAGCCGGGCGGGGGACGCCGCGCGCGGGGGCCGTACGGCGAGGGCGAGCAGGCCGAAGACGACGGCGGGCACGACGTTCAGCAGGAACACCACGCGCCAGCCCGGCCCCGCCACCAGCGCCCCGCCCACGACCGGCCCGGCAGCCGCCGCCACCCCGATCGCGGCCGTCCGTACGGCGATCGGCGTCCGCAGCCGGTCGGCCGGGAACGCGGCCCGCAGCATCCCGAGCGTGGCCGGCTGCAACAGCGCCCCGAACACGCCCTGCGCGACCCGCAGCCCGATCACCCACCCGATACCCGGCGCCAGCGCTACGCCCGCCGACGCGACCCCGAAGCCGAGCATGCCCGTACCGAAGATCCGATGGTGCCCGTACCGGTCGCCGAGCCGCCCGGCGAACACCAACAGGGCGGCCACCGCGATGAGATAGCCGGTACTGGTCCACTGGACCTGCTCGAAGGACGCGCCGAGTTCGTGTCGCAGGGTGGGCTGGGCGACCGTCAGCACGGTGCCGTCGAAGGCGACGATCACGGCCCCGGCGACGCTCCCGGCGAGGGTGAGCCGTGGGTTCACCTGTCCTGCGGCCCGAGGTGGGCGTCCAGGGCCGAACGCAGCAGCGGTGCGAAGTCGTCGGCCCCGGTGGCGAGTTGGAGGCTGCCCCAGCCCCACAGCTGGGCGATGCCGTGCAGGTTGGCCCACAGCGCGCCCGCGACGAGCCGGGCGTCGGCGTCGGGGCGCGCCCGGCCGACCAGGTCCACCAGACGGCTGAAGAGGGGAAGGCTGGTGTCGCGCAGGCCCAAGTGCCCGCTCGCCAGCAGGTCATGGCGGAACATCAGCTCGTACATGCCGCGGTTGCCGAGCGCGAACTCCAGGTAGGCCCGCCCCAGCGCGCCCAGCCGGGCACGCGGATCGGCCGCTGCACCGCCGTCGCCGTCGTCTTCCTCGGCGGCCGCCGCCCGACGGGCCAGGTCCTCGAAGCCGCGGCGCGCGATGGCCGAGAGCAGTTCCAGGTGGGTGGGGAAGTGGCGACGCGGGGCGCCGTGCGAGACGCCTGCCCGGCGGGCGATCTCCCGCAGGGTGAGCGCCTGGGCGCCCTCCCGGGCGACGAGGTCCACGCCGACGTCGACCAGCCGGGCCCGCAGCCCCGTATCGGATGCACGCAAAGGCATGGACACTGTCTACCATGATCGAGTAGACAGTGTCTACGCCGGAATGCGCGGCCCGCCGCCACGGTTGATCCAGGTATGACTGAGGACGCCACCCAGAACGCGTTGCTTGCACTGCTCTCCGAGGGGCACGGCGGGGTGCTGGTCACCCTCAAGCGCGACGGCCGGCCGCAGCTGTCGAACGTCAGCCACGCCTACTACCCCGACGAGCGGACCATCCGCGTCTCGATCACCGACGACCGCGCCAAGACCCGCAACCTGCGCCGGGACCCCAGGGCGTCGTACCACGTCACGAGCCCCGACCGGAGCGCCTACGTCGTGGCCGAGGGCACGGCCGACCTCACGCCGGTCGCGAAGGACCCGTACGACGCCACGGTCGACGAACTCGTCCGCCTCTACCGGGACGTCCTCGGCGAGCACCCCGACTGGGAGGACTTCCGGGCGGCGATGGTCCGGGACGGGCGGCTGGTGCTGCGGTTGCGCGTCGAGCGGGCGTACGGGATCCCGAAGGGCGCCAACCGCGGCTGAGTGACCGTCACCTTCCCTTCCTCCCGCTAGGGTTGATCCACTGCGGGCGACGCGAAGTCTGGGACGGGGGAGTGCGCGGCATGGTGGATCCGATCTCGCTGGGCGCGATCGCGGCGGTCCTCGGCGCGGTCGGATCGGGCCTGGCCAACGAAGCCGGCAAGTGGGCCTGGGAGACGGCCGGCGGGCTCGTACGCCGTATCGCGGGACGCGAGGTCGCCGCGCCCACGACACCGGGCGAACTGGACGACGTGGCCCGCCTGGTGCACGAACGTGTCCGGGCGGATCCCCAACTCGCCGCATCATGGGCGCAGTTCGCCCGAGGTGTACGGCTTCCCGGAACGCCCGGCTCGCTGGACCGCCCGTGTCTGCCCACCGCGCCACGCTTCTTCACGGACCGTCAGCAGGCCCTGAAACTCCTCGACAAGGAGGCCTCCCGGCCCTTCGAGGGGCGCCCGAGACTCGCCCTCCTCCACGGACCCCAGGGCATCGGCACCAGCACGCTCGCCCTCCACTGGGGCTGGCGGCAGACCGCCCGCTTCCCCGACGGCCAGCTGTACGCCGACCTGGGCACCCTCACCCCCGACGCGGCCCTCGGCACGCTGCTGCGCCGACTCGGGCTGCCGGACGAGGAGATACCCCCGGCCGCCACCGACCGCACCGACCTCTTCCGGCGCTGCCTGGCCGGCCGGCGCCTGCTCCTCGTCCTCGACCACGTCCGGTCCGCCACACAGGTGCGGCCGCTGCTGACCTCGTCGCCCGACGTGTTCACGATCGTCGTCGCCCGCCAGCTCCTCACCGGCTTCGACGCCCTGCGGATTCCCGTCGGCCCGCTGGCCCGGCGCGACGCCACGCGGCTGCTCACCGAACTGGTCGGCAAACCGGCGGTCGGCGCGGCCCGCGCCACCCTGCCCGCCGTCCTCGACCGTTGCGCCGGCTCGCCCTACGCCCTGCGCGCGGCCGCACCCCGTCTTTCCTCCCCGCCCGAGCGCCAGGAGGCCCCCGCCGTGCCCGGCACCGACCCGGTCCAGGCCGCCGCCGACGACGCCTACCGCGCGCTCGCACCGGCCGCGGCCCGCCTCTACCGACTCGCCGGCCTGCGCGACTGGCCCGCCCTCGACGCCAGGGCCGCCGCGCGAGCCGCGGACTTCGACGAGACAACGGCCGCCGGGCTCCTGGAGGACCTCGCCGACGCGCTGCTCCTGGAACGCACCGAAACCGGCCGCTACCGCTACCGTCCCTCGGTCCGCGCCCACGCCGAGCGCATGGCGGCCGGCGTCGACGGCATAGCGGCCTGCTCGGCGGCGGTCGCCCGGGTCGTCGAGGGCTACCGCGACCTGGCCGTCGGCGCGGCCCGCGCCGCACTGCCGGAGAGCTGGCGGGTGCCGTCCGCCGACTCACCGGTCACCTACCCGGACCGGGGCGCCGCCGTCGCCGCCCTCACCGCGCAGGCACCCGGCCTGGTCGAGGCCGTGCACGCGGCCGAGGAGTTCCGTGACCGGGACACCGCGCTGCTGATCTGCCAGTCCCTGTGGCCGCTCCAGCTGAAGGCAGGCCACCACGAGATCCTGCTGCCCGCCCTCAGGGCCGGCGCGCGCGTCGCCGACGAGCAGGCCCCCGGCACCCGTACGGCCGGTGCCCTGCACGCCCAACTGGCCCACACCCTCACCGAATTGCGCCGCTGGGACGAGGCCGAACCCGAGGCGCTCGCCGCCGCCCGCGACGAACGCTCCGCCGGACATGTCCGCGGCCACGCCTCCGCCGTCGAGTTCCTCGGCCTGCTGCGGCTGCGGCAGTGGCGGTTCGCCGAGGCGTACGCCTGCTTCGAGGAGGCGTACGGCATCCTCGACGCCATCGGCCCCGGCGACGAGGGCGCGGCCGACCTCCCGCGCGCCCGCGCCCTGCTGGAACGCCACCGCGGCCGTGCCCTGCGCGGCCTCGGACGCCGGGCAGAGGCGACCGAACGCCTGGAGCGCGCCCTGCGCTTCTTCCGGTACAGCGGCGAGGCCTACAACACCGCCCGCACCCTCACCGACCTCGCCGAGACCCTCCTCGACGGGGGAGAGTCCGACGCCGCGCTGCCCCTGATCGACGAGGCGCTCGCGGCGCTCGGACGGGAGAACGCCGCGTATCACGTGGCGCGGCTGCGGGTGCTGCGGGAGCGGTGCGTCACGCCGGGGTGACCCTCACATCCGCGAGATGTCCACGGGGTGGGCCGTCGCCCCTGTCCGGACGACCAGCCCCCGCCCGAACACCTCCTGCGGCGCCTTGCCCGCCCCCAGCCACGCATGCAGCGCCGAGGCGTACACCGCCGGGTCGGCGTCCGCGCCGGGCCCGGCGACCAGCCGCAGCAGCGTCCCGGCGCGCGTGCGAACGACGCAGGCCCGGGGCCCGGTGACGTATGCGGCGAGGGCGCAGTGCGGATGGCGGTCGAGGACCTCCGCCGTCCAGTCGGCCGGGGACCCGAAGCGTGGGTCGTCGGCGGACCCGTACCTGAACACCACGTCGGCGATGGCGAGCCGGTCGACCTCACGGGTGTCCTCGTTGACGGCCGTGTGCGCCGCCTCGCCGGTGGCGTACGGAGCCGGGTGCGGGCCGGCGTAGCGGGTGACCGCGACCTCGCGGGAGCCCGGGAACCGGGTGAGCACCGACAGCGGCACCGAGTGCGCGGCGGGCTCGTAGAGAGGCAACAGGAGGGGTTCGAGGCGGGCCGGGCCGTCGGGTTCGGGGATGCCGATCAGGTCGTAGAAGAGGTGCCGCAGCCGGGTTGCCGCCTCGCCGGGGACGGAGCTGACGAAGTCGGCCGGTTCGGGCGAGGGGCGGTGGCGGGTGAGGAGTTGCTCGATCTGCGGGCGCAGGGGAAGTGAGGGGTCGAGGCGGGGTGCCGTGCGGACGAAGGCGTGGACCGGGGCCTCGGGGGCGAGGCCGGCCAGGGGTGCGGCGCCCAGCAGGACCGGTGTGCCGAGGGCGGCGGCGTAGTAGGTGACGGAGCCGTGGTCGCCGATCACTGCGTCGGCGGCGATCAGCGCCTGCCGCCAGCCCTCCAGGGGGTCGATCAGGGCGAGGCCCGCGCGCCGGGCGCGGTCGAGCCAGGCGCGGAGCTGGCCGGGGCCGTGTCCGTGCCAGATGTTGGGGTGCAGCACGGCGGCGAGACGGTACTCGTCGGCCGGGAACTCCGAGGTCAGGCGGGGCAGCAGGGAGGGCAGTACGTCGTCGCCGTCGCCGTCGCCGAACAGCGACTCCGGGTTCCAGGTGGAGTTGAGGACGAGCAGGCGTTGCCCTCGGCCCACACCCAGGGCCCGGCGGTAGCGCTCGCGGAACGGGCGGGCCGCCAGCAGGCGGTCCCAGCAGGGGTCCCCGGCGAGCACGGCGGCGGGTGCGGCCTCGGGACAGGCCGTGCGCAGCCGCTCGTACTGCTCGGGGTGGGAGAGGACGAGGGCGTCGACGATCGGTTTGCCGGTCTCGTCGAGGAGCCACTCCGGTGACAGCCCGAAGACCGGATCCGACCGCGTCCGCCGCTCGCCGACCGTCGGGTGTCGGGTGTCGGGTGTCGCCAGCCTCTTAGTGTATCCGGCCCCGTGCGACAGGACGGCCAATACACCGGAAAACGCCCGGAGTTGACCGCCGAAGCTCGCCGAGACCGCCAACGCGACCGGTGTCCCGATCGCCTGCTCCCACGGCACCACGGGCACGCCGGTGTCCGCCAGCAACTCCGCGATCCCCGCCCGGAACGCGGACGATCCGGGGCAGGTGGCGAGCAGCTGCACCCGGAGGTCGTCGTGGAACAGCGGGAGCACATCCAGCAGCCGGGTCGCCGCGGTCACGTTGTGGACGATCAGCAGCACCTTCCGGGTCCGCCCCCGCGTGGCCCACCGTGCCGCGTCGTCCCCGACCGGCACCCGTATCCATCCGGCCCCCGCCACGCCCTCGCCCGCCTCTCGCACCCGCTCATGTGATCGGGCAACGATAGTCACGGTCCGCTCCGCGCGTGCCGGCCGCCCCTGAAACCGGCCGGTACGCGCGAAGCTCCCCGTCTGCGGCTAGCGCAGCGCGCGGAGCGCCAGATCCGCCCCCTGCGCACGGAGGTTCACGAAGGCGGGTGTGACGGCGAGCGAGGTGGCGTACGACTCGAGGGTCGTCGGGCCCTTGATCGTCCTGCCGCGGTTGACGTCGTACCACGTCCCGGGCGGCAGACGGATGTCCCGCGACGGCGCCTGGGTGAGGTTGGGCGCGGCGAGCACCGCCGGGCCGAGCATCCACTGGTCGGCGACGGTGTAACCCGCCCTGTCCTGCGGGAAGTCGAAGAACAGCGGCCGGACGATCGGATCGCCGGTGCTGAGTGTGTGCCGCACCTGCTCCCAGATGTAGGGCGCGAGCCGCTCATGCCGGGCGATCGCCTCGCGGTACAGGGCGACGGTCTCCTCGTCGTAGTCGACCTTCTGACCGGTCGTCGCGTCGATCGTGTCCACGGGGGACGTCGAGGCGTACATCAGCGGCATGTACGACGCCGACTGCGCCCAGCGCACCAGCACCTCCTTCGTCGGCGGGGGCTGGCCGAGGGAGCCGCCGATCATGTCGGTCCCGACGAAGGGGTAGCCGATGGTGGACAGAGCGAGGTTCTGCGTCACGGACGCCTTGAGGGAGTCCCAGCCGGTGGCCTTGTCGATCTGCCGGGTGACGAAGCCGGCCTCGTGCGCCGCCCTGCCCCAGTGCACGCGGATTCCGGCGCCCTGGAGGTCGTAGGCGTCGGCGAGTTCGGAAGCGAGGCGCTGGTAGTCGGTGCGGGTGTGCCCGCCACGGCCGGCGCAGGAGTCGTCGAAGAAGCGGGTGTCGAACTTGAGGCCGTCGACCCGGTAGGTGTCCATGAGCTCGCGCAGCTTGGACCGGTACCAGGCCTTCGCCTCGGGATTGGCGAGGTCGACGATGCCCGCCGTGCCGTTCCACCAGGTCACCGTGCAGGGCTTGGTGGGGTCGGCGGCGTCCCGCAGGAGGTAGTCGTGGTCGGCGGCGTACCGGTAGTTCGTCGAGTCGAGGTTGATCCAGAGGGTGACCCAGAGGCCGAAGTCGTAGCCGAGGTCGTGGATCCGGTCCGACATGGCCCTGGGGTCGGGGTAGGCCTTCGGGTCGAAGGTCATGTTGCCGTAGTTCGACTCCCACTTGTCGTCGAGCTGGACGGTGTGGCCGTCAACTCCGTTGTCGTGCAGGTCGGTGGCGTAGTCGAGGAGCTTGTCCTGGTCGACCTCGGTGTAGAACTGCGCCCAGGAGTTCCACAGCGGCTCGGCGTACTGCTCGTAGGTCGCGTCGCTCTGGCGGGGCTTGCCCACGATGCCGATGTAATCGCGGTAGACGGCGCGCGGGGTCGGCTCCACGAAGACGGTCGCCCGGTACGTCGCCCCCGACTCGACGGTGAAGCGCCCGAGTCCGTCGCCGCCGGCGTTGAGGGACACGTCCATCGTGTCGCCCGTGTCGACGTACAGGCCGGCCGAACTCGCCGTGAACCAGAAGGGGTCGACCATCTGGTACGACGCCGCGCTGAAGTCCTCCTGCTCGACCCGCCCGGAGTCCAGCGGCCAGGGCTGGTCGGTGTACGGGCCGCCGGAGGGGGTGGCGGTCTCGCCGTGGCCGTACCAGTGGCCGGCGGAGGACAGGTCGTAGGTGAGGCCGAGTTCGGTGGCCTTGGTGCCGGTGACGTCCCAGTCGAGCTGGTAGCGGTCGGGGCCGGGGGTGAGGCGTGCCTCGACGTGTGCGCCCGGGAGCGTCGTGTCGGCGGTCACCGTGAGAACGCCGTTCTGCCAGCGCCAGTCGGTGATCCGCGTGGCGTGCTGCCAGGTGCCGCCGCTCAGGAAACGGAGGGCGGTGGGGCCGGTGGCGAGCACCGTGCGGCCCGATCTTCGTGTGGTCAGGGCGAGGTGGCCGTCGGTGCGGACGGTGACGGAGTAGGCATCGGCGTCGAGGCTCACCGCGTCGGCCGACGCGGAGACTTCGGCGATGGCGCTCGGCTCGGTCGTGCCGTGTGCCCCGGAGGGCAGGAGTGTGGCCGCCAGCGCGGCGGCCGGCAGCCAGACGGACTTGCGGGAAAGGATGCGCACACTCACGTCCTTCGGCGGGAGACGGGGGAGCCATGGGGAGCGCTGTGCCGCAGTGCTGTTCTTTTGTGCTCGTTCTGGCCGATGTTCTTGCGTGAAACGTCACCTGTCAACGGGGGCATGGGGCGGCGCGCCGGGCCTGGGACGCTGGGCCCAAGGCGGACGGCCGATGGCCGCCGCGCAGGCGAGCTGCCTAGGCTGCGGAACGGATCGACGCAGCTCGGAAGGACACTTGGAGGAGCATCATGCCGGTCGACGGCCGCAGCCACATCCGCATCGCCCGCCCGTCCCGGAATCTCGCCGCGGCGGAGCGCTTCTGGGTCGAGGGGCTCGGACTCGGCGTCGTATGGCGATCGGACGGCGGCCCGGAACCCGGCGAGCACGACCTGCTGATGCTGGGCTGGCCCGACGCCGACTGGCATCTGGAACTCGTCCACGAGCCCGCCCGCCCCGTCGAGCCCCGGCCCACCGAGGAGGACCTCCTCGTCGTCTATGTGGACGGTCCCGTGCCGGACGACCTGGTGGCCAGGCTGGAGGAGAGCGGCGGCAAGCGGGTGTCGTCGCCCAACCCGTACTGGAACGAGTGGGGCGTCACGATCGAGGACCCGGACGGGTACCGGCTGGTGCTGTGCCGGAGGGGCTGGTCCAACGCCTAAAAGGTCGGGCGCCTGGCGGGTCGGGCCGTACACGTGGTCAGGCCGTACGAGCCGCGCCGCCCGCGACCGTCGCAGCGGTATCGGCGTCGGCCGCCGAACCTGACGCCTCCTTCACCCAGGCCTCCAGGCACATCACGAACTCGGCCGCCCGGTCGGCCCAGTTGAGGTCGGCGAGTGCCGCCTCCCAGCCGCGGGCGGCCGCGCGCAGGCGTGTCTGCGGGTCGGAGCGCAGGCGCCGCACGGCGTCCGCGGCCGTGGCCGGGTCCTCGTACGGCACGACGAGACCGCAGCCGTAGCGCTCGACCAGGTCGGCCGCGAGCGGGGTCGGTGTGGTGACGAGGGGAACGCCGTGGGCCATGTACTCCACGACCTTGGTGGGGCGTGAGTGGCGGTAGTTGGGCTGGTCGTGCAGGAGGGAGAGGCCGGCCAGGGCGCCGGAGAGCCGGTCGAGGGCGCGGTCGTTGGGCAGATAACCGTGCCAGCGCAGCACACCGTCCCGGTCGGCCTCGGTGAGCGCGCCCCGCACCTCGGGGTCCGCCGCGCCGATCACCTCGACGTGGACGTCGGGCGCCAGCAGCCGTGCCGTCTCGATGAGGTCCAGCGCGCCGCGCGCCCGGGAGAGGTGCCCGAGGTAGACGACCCGGTCGTCGCCCGGCGGCTCGGGCCGCTCGGGCGACACCGCCGTGAGGTTGGCCACCACGGGATGCGGGCGGCGGAAACGCCGCTGGTAGGCGTCCTCGGCGAGCAGCAGCCGCAGGTGCCGCTCCGCGAGCCGTTCGGCCGCCCGCACGGCCAGCCGCAGCGGCGGCCGCAGCGGTCGTGGCAGCCAGCGCTTCATCTCCAGTGCCGCCGCCGTGTCCTCGTGCACGTCCCACACGGTGACGGGGCTGCGTCCCGCGCGCCGCCAACGGCGCAGCGTACCGGGCAGGGCGAGCAGCAGTTCCGGGTCGTGCAGCAGGACGACGTCCGCCCGCGGTCCCCGCTCGGCCAGCAGGGCGCGGGCCGCGCGCAGTGCCGCCCGGCGGTCCCGGCCGGCGGCCCTCGGCAGGTCCACGCCCTCGACGTACGGCCTTGGCGTGACCTGATGGGCCGCGAACGGCGCGGCGTGGACGACGCGGTGACCGTGCTCCCGCAGCGCGGCGATCTCCCGGTGCAGGATCCGGGCGTCCTCGGGGTGGTGGACGACGGTGACGACGAGTATTCGCATCAGAGCACGTACCTTTCGACTGCCCCGAGAACGACGGAACCGAAGAGGGCCGGCTAGAGCACTTCCACGTCCGGCCGGAAGATCCGACCCCGGGTGTCGAACAGCAGCCGGGCCGCGTCTCCGAGGGCCGGCAGGTCGTAGGCCGAATGGTCCTGGAGCAGGATCGTCAGGTCCTGCTCGCGCACCGCCGCCATGACGTCGTCGACCCGCGGCACGCTCGCCCCGTCCACCGACCAGAGCCGTACATGCGGGTCGTGGAAGGAGACCTCGGCCTCCCGCTCCCGCAGTAGCCGCGCCACCGGCACCGCGGGCGACTCCCGCTGGTCCGCCACGTCCGCCTTGTAGGTGACCCCGAGCAGCAGCACCCGGGAACCGCGCAGCGGCCGGCCGGCGGTGTTGAGGAGGTCCTGGGCCCGGCGCACCACGTACTCGGGCATCCGCCGGTTGATCTCCTGGGCGAGTTCGACGAACCGGAACTCGTAGCCGAGCGACGAACGCACCTTGTACGACAGGTAGTTGGGGTCGATCGGGATGCAGTGTCCGCCCACCCCGGGACTCGGCCGGAACGCCTGGAAGCCGAAGGGCTTCGTGCCGGCGCAGCGGATCGCGTCCCACAGGTCGACGTGCAACTCGTGGCTGATCACGGCGAGTTCGTTGACCAGGGCGATGTTCACATGCCGGTAGGTGTTCTCCAGCAGCTTGGCCATCTCGGCCTCGCGGGTGCCCTTCGCCTGGACGACGGTGTCGACGAGCTTGCCGTAGAAGGCGACCGCGCGCGCCGCGCAGGACGGGGTGCAGCCGCCGACCACCTTGGGTGTGGTGCGCAGCCCGTGTGTGGTGTTGCCCGGGTCGATGCGCTCGGGTGAGAAGGCCAGCGCGAAGTCGACGCCGGCACGCAGCCCCGACTCCTCCAGGAGCGGCCGTACGACTTCCTCGGTGGTTCCCGGATAGGTGGTCGACTCCAGCACGACCAGCTGCCCGGGCCGCAACCGCCCCGCCACCGTGCGCACCGCGGCCCTGACGGCGCTCAGATCCGGGCCGCCGTCCTCGCTGAGCGGGGTCGGCACACAGATGACCACGGTCTGCGCACGCGCCAGACAGGCGTCGTCCGTGTACGCCGTGAAACCGGCCGCCCGCATCCGGCGGACGTCCTCGTCGGAGACGTCGTCGACATGGGAGTGCCCGGTGTTGAGCGCCTCCACGACTCGGGGGTCGCGATCGAGGCCCACGACTCTCAGGCCGATCGACACGGCCTCACGCGCGAGCGGCAATCCGACGTACCCGAGCCCGATCACCGCGAGCTCCACGCGATCGGGCGGCTCCGCTTCCCCGAGGGGTTCGCTCTCCTTCCCGAGGGGTTCACTCTCCCCGACAGGTTCGGTCTCTTCCCCGAGCGGTCCGGTCTGTCTGTCCTGCATGGGACTCACCCGCCTCAAGGCATCCAAGGGCGCGGTACGCCTCACGGGTTGTGGCGGCGACCCGCTTCCAGGTGCGGTCACGCGCGACTTTCGCGCGGGCGGCCGCTCCCCATTCGATCCGCCACCTTTGACTGTAAATGAGCATTTCAAGCTCATCAGCCCAGGAATGTGGCGATTTGCTCGAAATCAGCCGTCCGTTCACCTCCGGTTCGATCAGCTCTCTCAGTGCGGCGAGATCACTGGCGACGACGGGGACACCGCTCGCCATCGCCTCCACCGGCTTGAGAGGGGTCACCAGCCGGCAGACCCGCTCGTCGGTGCGCGGCACCGCGAACACGTCCAACACGGCGTGGAACTCGCGGACTTGGGAGTGCGGCACCCGGCCGGTGAACAGCGCGGTCCCGTCGTCGAGGCCCAGCCGGGCTGCCAGCCGCTCCAGCGCCGGACGCTCCGGACCGTCCCCGACGATCAGCAACCGAACCGGCGCATCACGCCGCCGCAGTTCTTCACCCGCTTGGAGCAATGTGCCGATCCCCTCGTGCGGGGTGAGACTGCCGACCGTGCCGACCACGAACTCGTCCGGCGCGATCCCCAGCCGGGCGCGCACGGCGGCCCCGTCCGGCAGCGGGGCCAGGAAGGCCTCGTCCACGGCGTTGGGCACCAGGACAACCCGCTCCTCCGGCACCCCGCGCCCCACGATCTCGGCCCGCATCGCCTCGCCCAGCGTCAGCACCAGATCGGCCTCGCGCATGCAGAACGTCTCCAGCGCGCGGCGCGCCCGGTAGGTCTCGTCGTCCCGGCCGCGGCCCGGAGCCTGTGTCAGCCAGGTCTCCTCCAGAAAGCCCCGCACCTCGTAGACCACCGGCAGCCCGTAGGTCTCCCGCAGGGCGAGCGCCACACGCCCGTTTCCGTGGTCGGTCGCGGCATGCAGTACGGCGGGCCGCAGCCGCTCCACCAGCCGTCCCGCCAGCTCGGCGTTGCGCGCCAGCGCGGCCGCCTGCCCGTACGGCAGCCGTAGGGGCAGCAGCCGATGCTGTGGCACCCCGCCCACGTGCTGCGTCGGGCGGGCGTCCAGTACTCCCGCCGTCACGGGAAAGCCGATCCGGGTCACCACGTGCGGGTCCAGCCCGGCCGCCGACTGGGCCTCGGTCAGCTTCTGCGTGCGCACGGTGTAGCCGGCGTGCCGGAACGGCAGCCCGTTGGTGACCAGATGGAGCACCCGACCCGGCACGGGACGAAAGGGCCGGCCGGGCGGTGCGGGCACTCGTACGGCCGACGGTGCCGCGGTCGGTCCGGCGGTGCGGGCGCGCCCCGCGAGCCGCACTTCGAGCGGCCGCAATCCACGCCGGATGCGCCCCGGCATCAGGCGCACGGCAAGCAGAGCAGCCCGCTGCGGATCCTGGCGCAGTTCGCCAAGAGCCACAGTGACGGCCAGACTGAGGGCAATAGGGATATTTCGGGACATATCGCAAAGGTAGGCGGCAACGCCGGGCAAGTGCCCACCAACCGAACTGTCCCGACGACACCGGCCGCGAGGGAGCCGAAGGGCGCGCCGGTGTCGAGACGGCTGGGGGTCCCCCCTGCTCGAAGAGCTTGGGGGAGCGCCCAGGCCCGAAGGGCCGAGCACGATCGCCGTCTCGACACCGGCTGAAAGCGCCTGTAGGCGACCGAGCCATCACCACGGGAGCTTGATGAACGGCTGCGTACTTCATGTGGTCGGCACCCGGCCGAACTTCGTCAAGGCCGCCCCGGTCGTGGCCGCCCTCGGCGCGGCGGGCTGCGAGCAGGTGCTGGTGCACACCGGGCAGCACTACGACGAGCGGATGTCGGACATCTTCTTCCGGCAGCTGGGCCTGCCCGAACCCGACACCGATCTCGGCGTCGGCTCCGGCAGCCACGCCCGGCAGACCGCCGACCTGCTGGTAGCCCTGGAGGGTGAACTGACCGCCCGCGCACCCGCGCTCGTCACGGTGTACGGCGACGTGAACTCGACGCTGGCCGCGGCGCTGGTCGCCGCCAAACTGGGCGTTCCGGTGGCGCATGTCGAAGCGGGGCTGCGCAGTTTCGACATGACGATGCCGGAGGAGGTCAACCGGCGTCTCGTCGACCAGTTGGCGGAGCTGCTGTTCGTCACCAGCCCCGAGGCCGTCGGGCATCTCGCCCGCGAGGGCGTCGCCGCCGGGCGGGTGCACCTCGTAGGCAATCCCATGATCGACACCCTGCTCACTCATATGGAGCACTTCGACCCGGTCACCGCCCGCGCGGCACACGCACTGCCCGAACGCTACGGCGTCGTCACCCTGCACCGGCCCGCCAACGTCGACGACCCGGAGGCCGCCGCGGCCGCCGCACGCGTCCTCGCCGAGGCCGCCCGCCATCTCGACCTGGTCGTACCGCTGCATCCGCGCGGCCGGGCGGCGCTGCGGGCGGCGGGCCTCGCGGACGCGCCGGGCATCCACCTGCTCGACCCGCTGGGCTACGTCGAGTTCATGAGCCTCGTGCGCGGAGCCGCCGCGGTGATCACCGACTCGGGCGGCGTCCAGGAGGAGACGACGGTGCTGGGCGTCCCGTGCCTGACCCTGCGCACCACGACCGAACGCCCGGTCACGGTCACCCACGGCACCAACAGGCTGGTCGGACACGGGGAGCTGGTGCCCGTACTGCGCAAGGTACTCGACGGTGGGGGAGCCGCGCCGGAGGAGGGGCCACCGCTGTGGGACGGCAGGGCGGGCGGCAGGATCGCCCGTGTCATCACCGCGTGGCTGGACCGCCATGGCTGACGAAGCACGGACGTACGGCGACGCGGGGACATGCGGCGACGCGGGGACATGCGGCGACGCGGGGACATGCGGCGACGCGGGGACATGCGGCGACGCGGGGACATACGGCGACGCACAGACGTACGACGACACCCGGACCTACTGGGACACCCGCCACGCCGACCACGACGACCTCGCCTCCGGCGCGCACATCGGGCTCGACCGTCCGGGCAACGAGATCTTCTACGCCCAGCGGCTCGGCACGCTGCTCTCCCTCATCGGCGACCTGTCCAGCACCGCCGCCCCGCTGTTCGTGCTCGACGCCGGCTGCGGCAAGGGGTACTTCGCCCGCGCGCTGGCCCGCTGCGGCCATCGCGTCGACGCCTTCGACACCAGCCCGCACGCGATCGACCACGCCCGCGCCGAGGGCGGCGGCCCGCGCTACGCACTGTCCGCGCTGGACGAGTGGCGCAGTGCCTGGCCGTACGACATCGTTGTCTGTGTCGACGTCCTGTTCCATGTGCTCGACGACGAGGAGTGGGCGGCCGGTCTGCGCAACCTGGCCTCCCTGGTCCGTGTCGCGGGCCGGCTGATCGTCACCGACACCGTCACCTACACCGAAGCCGCAGGCGGCGAGAACACCGCCGGGCCCGCCCCCGACGGCGACTACATCACGTACCGCCCGGCCGCCGCCTACCGTGCCGAACTCGAGCCGCTCGGCCTGCGGCACGTCCTCTCCAGGCCGTACGGCTTCCGGGAGGACCGGGTCGGCTTCCACGTCTTCACGAGGACCCACTGATGCGTCTGACCGATCTGCTCCATCCGCACCTCGACGGCGTCACGACAGTGGTGGACACGACGCGCGGCGGCCTGCGCCTGGAGCCGTATCTGCATCTGCCGCCGGGCGTCGCCCTGCGCGACGGCGGTGGAGGCGGCGAACAGCCTGTAGGCGAGGGCGAGTTGATCCTCCTCTCGTACGGACCCGACACCGAGCTGCACGGGAGCGAGGACGCCTGCCGCGCCGTACTGGCCCGGATGCGGCCCGGCGCACGCGGGCTGATCGTGTTCGGTCACCGCGGCTGCGAGCTGCCCTACCACCGGCTCCTCGACGACCTGGTCGCCCACCGCTGCCAGGTCCTGCGTGCGGCGCCCCTCGACTACGTCCAGCTGCACGCGGGCGCGGTCATCGCCCGCACCGACGAACTCCTGCCGCCGCACGACTTCTTCGGCCGTACCGTCCCCTCCGACGGCTACGCCACGGCGCTGCGGATCGCCGACGAGTACGTCTTCGCCGACCTGGCCTCCCGGTCCCTGCGCGCCCGTGCGCTCGATCTGGAGCGGACGGTCGAGGAGGCGGAGCGCCTGCGGGGTGCGAGCGGGCAGGACGGGCTCGCCGAGCGACTCGCCGCCGCCGTACGGGAGAAGGAGCAGCTGGCCGGCGCGCTGCGGGCCGCCCGGGACCGGGTCGAGGTGCTGCAGGCGCGCGTGGCCATGCTGGAGGGCTCGACCTCGCTGCGGGTGGGCAAGGCGCTGGTGTCGGCCGCGCGGTCGCCGAAGCGGGGTGCGGCGCGGCTGCCGGGGGAGTTGTACGGGCTGTGGCGCGGGCGGCGCCGTTCCACCGGGCGGGCGCCCGACGGCGCGCCGCGGCCGCAGGCCGAGCCGGAGGCGCCCGTGGACGAACGGTTCCACCTCGCCCATCGCGCCCTGACCGCGGCGCCCCGCGACCGACTCGTCATGGCCGGTGTGCTCACCGCGGCCACGGCCGAGGACTTCGCGGCGGACGTGGTCGTCAACCGGCTGCTGCCGCACGACGGACGGCTGCTCCTGCGACGCACCGACCCCGATGTGCTCGTCGTCCAGCTGAGCGCCTGCACGGGCGACGGGCCCTGGTGGCAGACCGGCACAGGTCTGGCCCCCGACCTGGACCGGACGCTCGCCGAACTGCTCGCCGAGGCAAGGGTGCTGGAGCGGCCGGCCGTGCTGTGGCGGGACGGTCCCGCCTCCGGCGCGCCCGGGCTGGCCCGGCTCGCCTGGGACGCCGTCGTCGACGCGGACACCGGCGTACGGCTCGCCCGGCTCGACCCGGCCGCGGAGGGCCGGGAGCGGCTGCGTGAGCTGTTCCGGGAGGACAGCACGCGGGTGCGGCTGTCGCGGCTCGCGCGGTTGGCGGGCGCCCCGGATCCGCTGGACGAGCGGCGTGTCGCGGTGCTGGCCGCGCCCCGGGACCGTACCGATGTCGCCCGGCTCGTCGGGCAGGTGCTCGGCCAGCTGCACCGCCCGGCCGAGGTGGTCGTGCCCGAGCCGGCGGGGCTCGACGAACTCACCGCCGCCGGGGTCACGGTACGCCGGGGGCAGCCGCTCGCGCCCTGGGTCGCCGACTGGACCGACCTCACCGAGGACCGGCCGGACACCCTGCTGCTCGATCTGATGTGCGCCCAGGAGCACTCGGGCGCCGACGCGGTGGGCCACACACCGGCCGCCGACGACTACGTCTTCGTACCGTCGCTGCGACCGCTGCTGGTACGCCGCTCGCTGCACATGTCCGGTACGGATCCCGGCAGTTGGTCCGGGCGAGGGCACCGGCTGTTCGCGGTGCGCGGGAAGGAGCCGTCATGACGCAAGAAGGAGCCGTCATGAGCCGTACGCTGCGGGCGCTCGTCTACGGCGACGTCGACCTCAACCTCATCGACGGCTCCGCCGTGTGGGCCCAGTCGACGGTGCAGGCGCTGTCGCGGGCGGGTTGCGAGGCCCGGCTCGTCCTCAAGTCGCCGGTCCGCACCGGACGGTTGACCGATCCGCTGGCCGAGCTGCCCGGGGTCACCCTGGTGCGCCCGCACGAGGAGCGGCTGCTGCCGGGGCTCGCCGACCGGCCCATGTCGCCGGTGCAGGCCTCGGAGGTGCTCGCCGGGCTCGACCGGGACGAGCCTTGTGACCTGCTGGTGCTGCGGGGTCGGCGGCTGGTCACCCGGATCGTGGCCGACGGTGTCTTCGAGGGGCGGATCTGGGCCTACCTCACCGACATCCCTCAGTCGGCCGCCGAGATGACCGAGTCGGCCCGCGCGGACCTCGTCCGGATCGCCGAGGCCTCGCACCGGCTGCTGTGCCAGACCGAGGAGCTGCGCTGCTTCCTGGAGACCTGGGTGCCCGAGGCCTGCGGCAAGTGCGTGCTCAGCCCGCCCGCCGTGCCGGAGCCGGACTTCCCGGTGCCGGACCGCGACGGCCCGCACGAGCCGCTGCGGCTCGTCTACACCGGCAAGTTCGCGCCCCGCTGGAACACGCTGCCCATGACCCGGCTGCCGGAGTTGCTCGCGGAACGGGGTGTCCCCGCCGAACTGCACACCGTCGGTGACAAGATCCACGACGACCCGGGCCACCCCGGCTTCCAGACCGAGATGGCACGCGCGCTCGCCGCCACGCCCGGCGTCCTCCACCACGGCGGACAGCCGCGCGAGGAGGCCATGCGCATCGCCGCGGACTGCGACGTCGGCCTCGGCTGGCGGGACCCGGTGCTCGACTCCAGCCTCGAACTGTCCACCAAGGTCCTGGAGTTCGGGGCCCTGGGCCTGCCCGTGATCCTCAACCGCACTCCGGCGCACGAGGCGTTGCTCGGCACCGACTATCCGCTGTTCGTGCCCGGACGCGCCGGACTCGACGACGCCGCCGAAGCCGTCGCGCGCTGCGTCCGTGAGCCCGAGGCCCGGCGTCTGGCGGCCGGCCGCTGCCGCGAGGCGGCCCGGCAGTACACCCTGGACGGAGCCGCCGCCCGCTGGCGCGCCCACCTCGGCCGTGCCTTCCCCGCGGCACCCACTTCGGTGACGGCCCGTCAGCAGCCGCTGCGGGTGGGTATCGCCGGGCACGATCTGAAGTTCCTCACCCGGCTGCTCGACCACTTCCGCGCCCTGCCCGGTCTGGACGTACGGGTCGACGCCTGGCCCGCGCTGGCCCGCCACGACCCGGACGCCGGCCGTGAACTGGCCGACTGGGCCGACGTGGTGGTCGTCGAGTGGTGCGGCCCGGCCGCCGTCTGGTACAGCCGCCACAAGCGGCGCGGCAGCCGGCTGATCGTACGCCTGCACCGCTTCGAGCTCGACGCGCCGTGGCCCCGCCAGGTCGACATCGACGCCGTCGACCGGGTGGTGTGCGTCAGCCCGTACTACGCCCGCCGCACCCGCGAGCACACCGGCTGGCCCGCCTCGAAGGTCGTGGTCGTGCCGAACTGGGTCGACACCGACCAGCTCGACCGCCCGAAGGCACCCGGCGCCCACCACCGCCTCGGCATGATCGGCATCGCGCCCAGCCGCAAACGCCTCGACCTCGGCCTCGACGTGCTGGAGGCGCTGCGCGCCCGAGACCGCCGCTGGCATCTGTCGGTCAAGTCGAAGCCGCCGTGGGAGTACTGGTGGATCTGGAACAAGCCCGAGGAGCGCGCGCACTACGACGCGGTGCTGCGCCGTATGCAGACCTCGCCGCTGCTCGAAGGGGCCGTCGTCTTCGACACGTTCGGGCCGGATGTGGCGGGCTGGCTGCGCCGGGTCGGGCACGTCCTGTCCACCAGCGACGACGAGAGCTTCCACCTGGCGCCCGCCGAGGGGATGGCCTCGGGCGCCGTGCCCTCGCTGCTGCCGTGGCCCGGGGCCGACGAGATCTACGACAAGCGGTGGATCCACGACGACCCCGAGGCGATGGCGGACGCGATCGCCGCGCTGGACGAGGACGACTGGCGATCCGCCGCCGAGCTGGCCCGCACACAGGTGCGGGAGGGGTTCTCCCTGGACCGCGTTGCCCAGACCTGGACGGAGCTGCTCGTAGCGCGCTGATGCCCGGGTCCCCGAAGCCGTGACGGCTCCGGGGACCCGGTGGCCGGCGCCCGAGCGGGATCAGGCCGTGACCGTCTCCGGCTGTGCGGCCTCCCGCGGCTTGCGCCCGCCCAGCAGTTCGGTCGGGATCCTCGCGGTCTCGCGGGCCGACAGCGCGGCCACGACCGGCGGCACGCACAGCGCGGCCGTGAACAGGGCGACCGCGGACCAGTCGTCGCCGTCCGGGCCCGCGATCCGCGCGGCGAAGGTCACCGCGAAACCGGCGACCGCGAAGCCGATCTGGGTGCCGATGGCCATGCCGGACAGCCGGACCCGGGTGGAGAACATCTCGCCGTAGAAGGACGGCCACACGCCGTTCGCGGCGCTGTAGACGACACCGAAGGTGACGATGCCGAGCAGCAGGGTCAGCGGGTAGGAACCGGCGGAGATCGACCACAGGTACAGGAACATCATCACCGCGCTGCCGGCCGCGCCGATCAGGTACACGGGGCGGCGGCCGATGCGGTCCGACAGCGTCGCCCACAGCGGGATCGCGCCGAGCGCGACGAGGTTGGCGAGGGCGCCCACCCACAGCATCGAGGACTTGCTCATCCCGACCGCGTCACTCGTGGCGTACGACAGCGCCCACACCGTGAAGATGGTGCTGACCGAGGCGACCAGCGCACCCCCGATCACCCGCAGCACGTCCGCCCAGTGCTCGCGCATCAGCAGCGCGAGCGGCAGCTTGGCGACGCCCTCGCCGGCCGCCTGCCGCTCGAAGGCCGGCGTCTCGTCCAGCTTGCGGCGGATGACCCAGCCGACGACGGCGACCGCGACGCTCAGCCAGAACGGGACCCGCCAGCCCCAGGACATCAGCTGCTCCTCCGGCAGCGCGGCGACCGGGATGAAGACCAGGGTGGCCAGCAGCTGCCCGCCCTGGGTGCCGCTCAGCGTGAAGCTGGTGAAGAAGCCGCGCCGGTGGGGCGGCGCGTGTTCCAGGGTCATCGAATTGGCGCTGGCCTGCTCACCCGCCGCCGAGATGCCCTGGAGCACCCGGCACAGGACCAGCAGGACGGGCGCGAGGGTGCCGACCTGGTCGCGGGTCGGCAGACAGCCGATGAGGAACGTCGACACGCCCATCAGGATCAGCGTGAAGACCATGATCTTCTTACGGCCCAGCCGGTCGCCGAAGTGACCGAGGAACAGCGCGCCGACCGGCCGCGCGGCATACGCCACCCCGAACGTGGCCAGCGACAGCAGGGTGGCCGTCGCCGGGTCCGACTCGTCGAAGAAGACCTCCGGGAAGATCAGCGCGGCCGCGCTGCCGTAGATGAAGAAGTCGTAGTACTCCAGGGCACTGCCGATCCAGGCGGCCGTGGCCGCCTTTCTCGGCTGGCCGGCGGGGGTGTCGGGGACGGACACAGGGGTGCTCCTTCGAGGGAACTCCACCATACGGGGAGTGCGTGGAGAGGAAGAGGCGCCGGATCCCTGGGGTGACGGGTCGGCCGCGCCGGGAGCTACCCGGCTAATTAACCCACTGGATAGTTAGTAGCGGATGGCTACGGATGTTGCGCCCACGTTTCCCGGGTGTCAAGAGGTCGCGGCGAAGGATCTTGCCGCGGCGGGTGTGCCGATCAGTCCTCGGCCCGCGGCGCCGTCAGATAGGCGATCACCATGTCGCCGAGCATCGCGCGGTAGTGCTCACGCCGGGCCGGATCCACCAGGTCGCGGCCGAACAGGGCGCCGAAGGTGTGCCGGTTGGAGACCCGGAAGAAGCAGTAGGAGCTGATCATCGCGTGCAGGTCGACGGCGTCGACGTCGGCCGTGAACAGCCCGGACTTCTGGCCCGACGCCAGGATCCGGCGGATCACGTCCAGGGCCGGCGAGCCGATCCTGCCGAGCCGCTCGGAGGCGGCGATGTGCTCGGCGCCGTGGATGTTCTCGATGCTGACCAGGCGGATGAAGTCGGGGTGCTGCTCGTGGTGGTCGAAGGTCAGCTCGGCCAGGCGGCGGATGGCCGCGACCGGGTCCAGGTGGTCGACGTCGAGCTGCTGCTCGGCCTCCCGGATCACGCCGTACGCCCGCTCGAGGACGGCCGTGAACAGCTGCTCCTTGCCGCCGAAGTAGTAGTAGATCATCCGCTTCGTGGTGCGGGTGCGGGCGGCGATCTCGTCGACACGGGCGCCGTCGTAGCCGGCGCGGGCGAACTCCTGCGTCGCGACGTCGAGGATCTCGGCCTTGGTGCGGGCGGCGTCACGGATCCGCCCGTTCGTGCGTGCCGGCTCTTCGACGCTGGTCATCGGGGTTCCTTCGGCGAGGGCGAGCGCGCCCCGGTGGCCCACCCGCGTGCCGGTGATTGTAGAAGCCCGATCGCCCGAGGTGTCGGGACAGGCCTTCCCAATCTGCCGTACCGCCTGCTATGACTAACTCACCAGTTCGTACATTAGTGAGTCGCTCAGGAGGTCCCCGGTGGCCAAGGACGCCAAGGACTCGTATCTCGTCGGGCTGATCGGTTCCGGCATCGGTCCCTCGCTCAGCCCCGCGCTGCACGAGCGGGAGGCCGACCGGCAGGGCCTGCGCTATCTGTACCGGCTCATCGACATCGACACCCTCGGCGTTCCGCCGGAGGCGGTGGGCGACCTGGTGCGGGCCGCCCGTGACCTGGGCTTCGACGGGCTCAACATCACCCACCCGTGCAAGCAGCTCGTCATCGAGCACCTGGACGCGCTCGCCCCGCAGGCCGAGGCGCTGGGCGCGGTCAACACCGTCGTCTTCGAGGACGGCCGGGCCGTCGGCCACAACACCGACGTCACCGGCTTCGCCGCGTCCTTCGCGCGCGGGCTGCCCGACGTACCGCTGGAGCGGGTCGTGCAGCTGGGCGCGGGGGGTGCCGGCGCGGCCGTCGCGCACGCCGTGCTGACCCTTGGTGCCGAGTGCGTGACCGTCGTCGACGCGCTGAGCGACCGGGCCGTCGATCTCGCCGGGGCGCTGAACCGGCACTTCGGCGCGGGGCGCGCTGCCGCGGCGACGCCGGATCAGCTGGCCCGGCTGCTCGGGTCGGCCGACGGCGTCGTGCACGCGACGCCTACCGGGATGGCCGCGCATCCTGGGCTGCCGTTTCCCGCGGAACTGCTCGATCCCGGGTTGTGGGTGGCCGAGGTGGTCTATCGGCCGCTGGAGACGGAGCTGCTGCGTGCCGCCCGTGCGGCTGGCTGCGCCGCTTTGGACGGGGGTGGGATGGCTGTGTTTCAGGCTGCGGATGCGTTTCGGCTGTTCACCGGGCGTGAGCCGGACAGCGTGCGGATGCTGGCGGACATTGCGGAGATGGCCGGGGTTGTCGAGAACTCGGTGGGCAAGGCCGTGTGATTGCTGCAGGTCGTCCGTGGTTGCTCGCGCCCACGCGGCGGAGCCGCATATCGACACAGCCCCGCGCCCCTGGCGGCGTTGCCGCACGGCATCTTGAAGGAGCACCCCTATGCGTACATCCATCGCCACTGTTTCTCTGAGCGGATCCCTCACCGAGAAGCTCACCGCCGCCTCCCGAGCCGGGTTCGACGGCGTCGAGATCTTCGAGAACGATCTGCTCGCGAGCCCCCTCACCCCCGAGGAGATCCGCAGCCGCTGCGCCGATCTCGGGCTCACCGTCGACCTCTACCAGCCCATGCGGGACATCGAGGCCGTGCCCGCCGACGAGTTCGCCCGCAATCTGCGGCGTGCCCGGCACAAGTTCGAGGTGATGCGGCGGCTCGGTGCCGACACCGTGCTCGTCTGCTCCAGTGTTCATCCGCTCGCCGTGGACGACGACGCCCTCGCCGCAGATCACCTGCGCCAACTAGCCGATCTGGCACAGGAGTTCGGGATCAGGGTGGCGTACGAGGCGCTGGCCTGGGGGCGGAACGTCAACACCTACGACCACGCCTGGCGCATCGTCGAGGCCGCCGATCATCCTGCGCTCGGCACCTGCCTGGACAGCTTCCACATCCTCTCCCGGGGCTCCGACCCCAAGGCAATCGCGGACATCCCCGGCGAGAAGATCTTCTTCCTCCAGCTCGCCGACGCTCCTCTGCTCGCGATGGACGTCCTCCAGTGGAGCCGCCACTACCGCTGCTTCCCCGGGCAGGGCGGATTCGACGTGGCGGACCTCGTACGGCGTGTGCTGCAGACCGGATACGACGGTCCGCTGTCCCTGGAGGTCTTCAACGACGTCTTCCGGCAGGCCGACGCCGGCCCGACCGCCGTGGACGCCCACCGTTCCCTGATCGTGCTGCAGGAGACGGTCGGTCTGGCTGCCCCGCCCGCGCCCGTCGTCCCGACCGGCGTCGCCTTCGCCGAACTGGTCACGCCGGACGCCGAACCGGTCTCGGCGCTGCTCGGCGCCCTGGGTTTCACCCGCACCGCACGGCACCGCGGCAAGCCGGTCGACCTCTGGCAGCAGGGCGAGGCCCGCGTCCTCGTCAACACGGCGGGCGCCGCGCGCCGGGACGGCACCGGCCTCGCCGCCATCGGCCTGGAGTCCCCGGACCCGGCCGGAGCGGCCCGCCGCGCCGAGGCGCTCCTCGCCCCCGTCCTGCCGCGCCGCCGAGCCCTGGAGGACGCCGCGCTGGACGCCGTGGCGGCCCCCGACGGAACCGAGCTGTTCTTCTGCGCCACGGCCCACCCCGAACTGCCCAACTGGCGGGCCGACTTCACGGACGTCGAGCAGGAGCCGCCCGGCACCCCCGCCGTGCATCGCATCGACCACCTCGCCCTCGTCCAGCCCTGGCACCACTACGACGAGGCGACCCTCTTCCACCGCAGCGTCCTCGGCCTGCACGCCCAGGAGAGCGTCGACGTCGCCGACCCCTACGGCCTGATGCGCAGCCGTGCGGTCACCAACCCCGACGGCAGCGTCCGGATCGCCCTGAGCGTCGGGGCGGCGCCCACGGACGACACCGTGCACGCCCAGCACATCGCGCTGGCCACGCAGGACGTGGTCGCCGCGGCCCGCCGCTTCCGGGAGGCGGGCGGGCGGCTGCTGCCGATCCCGGCCAACTACTACGACGACCTGGCGGCCCGGTACGAGTTCGCGGACGGAGAGCTGGAGACGTACCGCGACCTGGGCATCCTCTACGACCGTGACGCGCACGGCGAGTTCCGGCACTGCTACACCGCGACGGTCGGCCGCGTCTTCTTCGAACTCGTGCAGCGGGACGGCTACCGGGGTTACGGTGCGCAGAACGCGCCGGTGCGGCTCGCCGCACAGCACCTGACGCGGTGACCTACTGCCGGCTGACGGTCCGCGTCACGCCGGCGACGACGGTCGTGGCCAGGATCCAGCCGGCCAGCACCAGGACGTAGGACAGCCACTGCTGCCCGCCCTCCGGGGCGAACGCCGGCTCCTGGCCGAAGGAGATCACCGGCAGCAGCAGATCGAGCGTGTAGAACACCGGGTTGAAGTCCGGTACCTCGTCCGCCTTCAGCGGTGGTGGAGCGTCCACCGCGAACGCCACCGAGCCGATGGCCAGCAGGGACAGCAGCCAGCCGAGCGCGCGCATCGGCCGGAAGCCGTAGCCGACGGTGGCGTCCTGGACGTGGCCCCACAGACGGCCGTACCAGGGCAGGGTCGTGCGGTGCCGGCGCTGCTTGGCGAGCTGGACCAGGCGGGCGGCGTGGTCGTCGCCGGTGCGGCGGTAGCAGGCGGTCAACTGCTCGTAGCCGTGCGGGTCGAACGTCTCCTCGTCCCGCTCCAGCATCGGCAGCCGGTGCTCCGGCGGCACATGCGGGGTCAGGGAGGTGTAGGTGAGGTCGAGGAGGCGGACCTGGTCCGGGAGCATCTCCGGCTCCAGGTCGAGGTGTTCGATCTGCGAGCGGCGCAGGTTGAGCCTGCCCTCCATGGGCGGTCCCTTGCGCAGCCACACCTCGCCGATGACACAGCTGCTCGCCCGCATCGCGGTGCCGCCGGGGTTGGACAGCGTGCTGTTCAGCAGGTCGAGCCGGCCGGGTATGCGGGCGCCGCGCAGATCGATACGGCCGTGCGCGCGCAGCCGCCTGCCGAGGACGTTCGCGCCGACTTCGAGGGCCTCGGCGTTGAGGACGAACCCCACGGGATGACGGAGCTCGGCGTCCTCCAGACGGAGGGAACCGCTGATGGTGGCGCCGTTGAGCCGGATCTCACCGTGCGTGCGCAGACGGGACGCGCACAGGTCCTCCCCGACGGTCACCTGATGGAGCTGCAGAACCGGCCGCTCGTTTCCGTCCGGCGCGGTGACCTCGGCGCTTTCCAGGTACAGCGCCCCGGCGATCTGCGCCCCGCCGAGCCGCACCGGCCCGGTGAACCGGCAGTTCGTCAGCCGCAGTCCGCCGTCGACCCGGACGCGCGCGGACGCCAGACCCGGCAGCCGGGACCCGGTCAGATTGAGGTACTTCAGCTGGGCGCCGGAGAAGTCCGGGACGTCGTCGAAGTGGCAGTCACTCAGGCGTACGACGCTCTCGACCGTCGCGTACCGCAGGTCCAGTACACCGGTGATCCGCGCGCCCTGGAGCTTGAGGGCGGCCACCTCCCCGCTCACCGCCGGGCCGTCGAGCAGCAGAGCCCTCAACACCGTGGCGCGCACGCTCCGGCTCTCGTCCCGCGCCGCACGGAAGTCCACGGCCTCGCCCCGGGGAAAGGCCTGCCACACCCGCACTTCGGCCGGCGTCAGATCGTTGATCTCCATCAGCCGGGACTCTGACGCCGGCCGCCGAACCTGTCAACTCGCCGTCGGCCCCGGTCAGGAGGAGCCGCCCGTCGGGCGCACCGCCCGCCACGGCGCGAACGCGCTCGCCCCGCGCGGCAGCAGCGCCGCCAGCTCCGGGCAGTGCCGCAGGATCACGGAGTTCATGCCGCCCCGCTCGACCCAGTCGATGCCGAGCGGCGTGTACACCTCGGGCCGGTAGTCGACGGTGAGGAACCGGTCGGACTGCAGACGCCGGCTCGCCATCAGGATGAAGATCCGGAACGCGGTGTCGCTGAAACCGAACCCGGTCGGCGGGTTCTCCCCGAACAGGCCGACGACGGTGTCGATCTCATCGACCGAGCGGTAGACCTCCCCCAGCAACCCCATCCGGCCGCATCCGCAGTGGCCGGGCAAAGTCGGCCACGAGTCGTCCGCCGGATTGACGGCCCCGGCGGTCGGTGGTGTGCTCACCACCCGCAGACGTTCCGGGGGAGGTCCCACATGCGGGACGCACACGTCAAGGGGCCCGGCTTCGCCGAGCTGCGCCCCGCCAAGTCACCCACCGACCCGCGGGGTTTCCCGGTCTATCCCGACCTGGTGGACCGGCTCGTCGAGGACAAGCACCAGCCCGACACCGAGGGCGTCGTCCCACACGTCCTGGCGACCTGCTCTGCCTACGCCTACGCCGGATTCCAGCACCAGGGCGACCCCGAGACCGTGTCCATGATCATGGCGCGGCTGGGCCTGGAGCAGAACGCCTGCCGCGTCCTCGAACAGCGCGTGGACGCCCTGTACATCGCCTCCGCCGCCTATCTCGTCCAGGACAAGGACCGCCGGGTCGTGATCCTCGCCTACCGCGGCACCCAGCCCGAGGACATCATCAGCATCCTCACCGACGCCGACGTACGCCCGGAGATGCTCGCCGTCGAGATCCAGGGCCGCCGCCACGAGGTCCACGCCGGCTTCTACCGCAACGTCCGCGCCACCCGCCACCTCGTCGTCCGGGCACTGGAACGCTCCCTGCGCGGCGAGTCCGTCAACCCCGACGAGCACGGCACCCGGGGCGACGGCCTGGAGGCCCTGTACATCACCGGACACAGCCTGGGCGGCGCCATGGCCGCGCTCATGGCGGTGACCCTCGTCCACGAGCCCCGCTACCGGCACATCACCGAAAAGCTCAAGGGCGTCTACACCTTCGGCCAGCCCATGGTCGGCGGCCCCGACCTCGCCCGCGCCTGCGCGCAGACCCCCGGACCGCTGAGCGACCGGCTGCTGCGCTACATCTTCGACCGGGACGTCGTCCCCGCCCTGCCGCCCCGCCCGGTCGGCCCGTACACCCCGTTCGGCCGTGAGTTCCACTACCGCAGGCAGCGCGGCCCCGCCGACACCGCGCTCGCCTTCGCGGCGGACTCTGCGGTCGAGGCACTGACCCTGCCGGGGCACGTGCTGAGGGCCGCCGCGAACCGGGACTGGGAAGAACTGACGAGGCGGATCGGCACCCTCCGGCGCCGCCCGCACGGGCGGGGGCAGGGCTGGACCGAGGTGACCGAACCCCAGCTGCACTACCCCCAGATGGACACCCTCGCGGGCCTGGCCGTCATCGCCCCGCTCGCCTTCTTCGCCACCAAGCTCGCCCTCACCCGCACGATCCCCTTCAAGTACTCCTTCGACGACCACGGCCCGGGCCACTACGTCAACGCCCTCGCCCCACCAGGGGTGTTGAGCGAGTTCGGAGACGTGCTGTAGCCCGGGCCGGGGAGGAGTTCAGGCCCTGGTGGCCCTGGTGTTCCACTCCGCGATCACCGGCCGGCCGTGCTCCGTGGACAGCCGGCTCACCGTGCCCGTCGCCAGCTGGAACAGTCGCCCGTCCGCCGGGGCTAGCCCCAGTCGGCGGGCCGTCACGACGCGCAGGAAGTGGCCGTGCGCGACGAAAACGACGTCGCCGTCCGGGAGGGCCGCCTCCGCCCGGCACAGCACCCGGTCGGCGCGTGCGCCCACCTCGGCCGGTGATTCGCCGGGGTGGTCGGCCGGGCCGGGTGCCACTCCGTCGGTCCACAGGTACCAGTCGGGGCGTGTGCGGTGGATCTCGACGGTGGTGACGCCCTCGTAGCCGCCGTAGTCCCACTCGTGCAGATCGGGGTCCGGCACGACCCCTGCCACGCCCGCCAGTTCGGCGGTGCGCACCGCGCGGCGCAGCGGGCTGGTCAGGGCCAGGGAGAAGGTCCGGCCGGACAGCAGCGGGGCCAGGGACTTGGCCTGCTCCTCGCCGTCCGGGGTGAGGGGCAGGTCGGTCCAGCTGGTGTGCCGGCCCGATCTGCTCCACTCCGTCTCACCGTGGCGGACGAGGAGAAGATCCCCCACGGCCGGCTACTTCGACTCGACGGCGTGGCCGCCGAACTGGTTGCGCAGCGCCGCGATCATCTTCATCTGCGGGGAGTCCTCCTGGCGGGACGCGAACCGGGCGAACAGGGACGCCGTGATCGCGGGCAGCGGCACCGCGTTGTCGATCGCCGCCTCGACGGTCCAGCGGCCCTCGCCGGAGTCCTGCGCGAAGCCCTTCAGCTTGTCCAGGTGCTCGTCCTCGTCGAGGGCGTTCACCGCGAGGTCCAGCAGCCAGGAGCGGATGACCGTGCCCTCCTGCCAGGAGCGGAACACCTCACGGACGTTGTCCACCGAGTTGACCTTCTCCAGCAGCTCCCAGCCCTCGGCGTAGGCCTGCATCATGGCGTACTCGATGCCGTTGTGGACCATCTTCGAGAAGTGCCCGGCGCCCACCCGGCCGGCGTGGACATAGCCGTACGGCCCTTCGGGCTTGAGCGCCTCGAAGATCGGCTCCAGGCGCTCCACGTGCTCCTTGTCGCCGCCGACCATCAGCGCGTAGCCGTTCTGCAGGCCCCACACGCCGCCGGAGACGCCCGCGTCGACGAAGCCGATGCCCTTGATGCCGAGTTCGGCGGCGTGCTTCTCGTCGTCCGTCCAGCGGGAGTTGCCGCCGTCGACGACCGTGTCGCCCGGGGACAGCAGGTCCTTGAGCTCGTCGATGACGGTCTGGGTGGCGGTGCCGGCCGGGACCATCACCCACACCGTGCGCGGCGCGTCCAGCTGCTGGACCAGTTCTTCGAGGCTCGCGACGTCGGAGACCTCGGGGTTGCGGTCGTAGCCGATGACGGTGTGGCCGGCTCGGCGGATGCGCTCGCGCATGTTGCCGCCCATCTTGCCGAGGCCGATGAGGCCCAACTTCATGGCTGTCATGTCGGATTCACTTCCTTGAGTTCACGGTAGGCGGCCACGAGGGCGGCGGTGGAGGCGTCGAGGCCGGGGACGTCGGCGCCCTCGGTGATCGCGGGTTCGACGCGCTTGGCGAGGACCTTGCCCAGCTCCACACCCCACTGGTCGAAGGAGTCGATGTTCCACACGGCGCCCTGCACGAAGACCTTGTGCTCGTAGAGGGCGACCAGCTGGCCGAGGACCGACGGGGTCAGCTCGGGGGCGAGGATCGTGGTGGTCGGGTGGTTGCCGAGGAAGGTGCGGTGCGGCACCTGCTCCTCGGGCACGCCTTCCGCGCGCACCTCGTCCGCGGTCTTGCCGAAGGCGAGCGCCTGGCCCTGGGCGAAGAGGTTCGCCATCAACAGGTCGTGCTGCGCCTTGAGTTCGTCGCTCAGCTCGGCGACCGGCCGGGCGAAGCCGATCAGGTCGGCCGGGATCAGCCGGGTGCCCTGGTGGATCAGCTGGTAATAGGCGTGCTGCCCGTTGGTGCCGGGCGTGCCCCACACCACCGGACCCGTCTCCCAGCCCACCCGACGGCCCTCACGGTCCACCGACTTGCCGTTGGACTCCATGTCCAGCTGCTGCAGATACGCCGTGAACTTCGACAGATAGTGCGAGTACGGCAGCACCGCATGCGACTCGGCGCCGAAGAAATTGCCGTACCAGACGCCCAACAGGCCAAGCAGCAGCGGGGCGTTGGCCTCGGCGGGCGCGGTGCGGAAGTGCTCGTCGACGATCCTGAAGCCGTCGAGCATCTCCCGGAAGCGGTCCGGGCCGATGGCGATCATCAGCGAGAGCCCGATCGCCGAGTCGTACGAGTACCGCCCGCCGACCCAGTCCCAGAACTCGAACATGTTGTCCGGGTCGATGCCGAACCCGGTCACCTTCTCGGCGTTCGTCGACAGGGCGACGAAGTGCTTGGCGACCGCCTTCTCGTCGCCCCCGAGTCCGGCCAGCAGCCAGGAGCGGGCGGAGGTGGCGTTGGTGATCGTCTCGATGGTGGTGAACGTCTTGGAGGCGACGATGAACAGCGTCTGTTCCGGGTCGAGGTCCCGGACCGCTTCGTGCAGGTCGGAGCCGTCGACGTTGGAGACGAACCGGAACGTCAACTCCCGTTCGGTGAACGGGCGAAGAGCGTCGTACGCCATGGCGGGACCGAGGTCGGAGCCGCCGATGCCGATGTTCACCACGTTGCGAATACGGCGGCCCGTGTGGCCGGTCCACTCGCCGGAGCGGACGCGGCCGGCGAACGCGCTCATCTTGTCGAGCACGGCGTGCACCCCGGGTACGACGTTCTCGCCGTCCACCTCGATCACCGCGTCCCGCGGCGCCCGCAGCGCGGTGTGCAGCACCGCACGATCCTCGGTGAGGTTGATCCTCTCGCCGCGGAACATGGCGTCGCGCAGCCCGAACACATCGGTGGCGGTGGCCAGTTCCCGCAGCAGGGCGAGGGTCTCGTCGTTGATCAGGTGCTTGGAGTAGTCGATGCGCAGATCGCCGACCCGCACGACGTACCGCTCGGCGCGGGAGGGATCGGCGGCGAACAGCTCCCGCAGCCGGGGGCGCTGGAGGGCGTCCGCGCGGTGGTCCGCCAGGGCCGCCCATTCGGGGCGCTGGGTGAGCACGGGAGTCTCAGTCATGGGAGGGCGTCTCCTTGGCGGCCTCGCCCCGCAGAGCGACGGCGTACATCTCGTCCGCGTCGAGGCGCCTGAGCTCCTCGGCGATGAGTTCGGAGGTGGTGCGGACCTTCAACGCGAGGGTGCGCGACGGCTGGCCCGGCAGGTGCAGCGTGGCCAGTGGGCCCTCGGGACGGTCGATGACGATCTCGCCGTTCTCGGTGCCCAGACGCACGCCCGTGACGACCGGTCCGGCGGTGACGACCCGCTCGGCCGTGACATGGAGGCGGGCCTCCAGCCAGCGGGCCAGCAGCTCGGCGGCCGGGTTGTCGGCCTCGGCCTCGACGGCCGCCGAGACGATCGGCACCCGGGCCTGGTCCAGCGCCGCGGCGAGCATCGAGCGCCACGGGGTCAGCCGGGTCCAGGCGAGGTCGGTGTCGCCGGGCGCGTAGGAGCGGGCGCGGACCTCCAGGTCGGCCAGCGGTGTCTCGGTGGTGTACAGGTCGGTGATCCGGCGCTGGGCCAGCGCGCCCAGCGGGTCCTTCGAGGGGTTCTCCGGCGCGTCCACCGGCCACCACACCACGACCGGCGCGTCCGGCAGCAGCAGCGGCAGCACCACCGAGTCGGCGTGCTCGGACACCTCGCCGTACATGCGCAGCACGACCGTCTCGCCGGTGCCGGCGTCGGCGCCCACCCGGACCTCGGCGTCGAGGTGGGAGCGGGTGCGGTCGCGCGGGGTGCGGGCGTGCCGCTTGATCACGACCAGAGTGCGCGCGGGGTGCTCGTGCGAGGCCTCCTCCGCCGCCTTGATCGAGTCGTACGCGTTCTCCTCGTCCGTGACGATGACCATCGTCAGGACCATGCCCACGGCCGGCGTGCCGATCGCGCGGCGGCCCTGCACCAGCGCCTTGTTGATCTTGCTTGCCGTGGTGTCGGTCAGGTCGATCTTCATGGCCTGCGCCAGCTCCGTCCGTCTCGTGCGAGCATCTCGTCGGCTTCCTCGGGTCCCCAGCTCCCGGACGCGTACCGCGCCGGCTTGCCGTGCCTGTCCCAGTACTCCTCGATCGGGTCGAGGATCTTCCAGGACTCTTCCACTTCCTGGTGACGGGGGAACAAATTGGCGTCCCCGAGGAGGACATCCAGGATGAGCCGCTCGTACGCCTCCGGGCTGGACTCCGTGAACGACTCGCCGTACGCGAAGTCCATCGTCACGTCCCGGATCTCCATCGACGTGCCCGGCACCTTGGAGCCGAACCGCACCGTCATGCCCTCGTCGGGCTGGACGCGGATGACGACGGCGTTCTGGCCGAGCTCCTCGGTGGCGGTGGAGTCGAACGGGGAGTGCGGGGCCCGCTGGAAGACCACGGCGATCTCCGTGACCCGCCGCCCGAGCCGTTTGCCGGTGCGCAGGTAGAACGGCACGCCCGCCCAGCGCCGGTTGTCGACGTTCAGCTTGATGGCGGCGTACGTGTCGGTCTTCGACGCCGGGTCGATGCCGTCCTCCTCCAGGTACCCGACGACCCGCTCGCCACCCTGCCAGCCGCCCGCGTACTGCCCGCGCACGGTGTGCCTGCCGAGGTCCTCCGGCAGCTTGACCGCCTTGAGCACCTTGAGCTTCTCCATCAGCAGCGACGCCGCGTCGAAGGCGGCCGGCTCCTCCATCGCGGTGAGGGCCATGAGCTGGAGCAGGTGGTTCTGGATGACGTCACGGGCCGAGCCGATGCCGTCGTAGTAGCCCGCCCGGCCGCCGATGCCGATGTCCTCGGCCATCGTGATCTGGATGTGGTCGACGTACGACCGGTTCCAGATCGGCTCGAACATCTGGTTCGCGAACCGCAGCGCCAGGATGTTCTGGACGGTCTCCTTGCCCAGGTAGTGGTCGATCCGGAAGACCTGCTCCGGGTCGAACACGTCGTGCACGATCTCGTTCAGCTCACGGGCGCTCGCGAGGTCGCTGCCGAACGGCTTCTCGATGACCGCGCGCCGCCAGGACCCCTCGGGGGCGTCCGCCAGGCCGTGCTTCTTCAGCTGCTGGACGACCTTCGGGAAGAACTTCGGCGGTACGGAGAGGTAGAAGGCGTAGTTGCCGCTCGTCCCGCGCGCCGCGTCCAGCTCCTCGACCGTCCGGCGCAGCTTGTCGAACGCCGTGTCGTCGTCGAAGTCGCCCGGGATGAACCGCATCCCCTCGGAGAGCTGCTGCCAGACCTCCTCGCGGAACTCGGTGCGGGCGTGCTCGCGCACCGAGTCGTGCACGATCTGCGCGAAGTCCTCGTCCTCCCAGTCCCGGCGGGCGAACCCGACGAGCGAGAAGCCCGGCGGCAGCATCCCGCGGTTGGCGAGGTCGTACACCGCCGGCATCAGCTTCTTGCGGGACAGGTCGCCGGTGACACCGAAGATGACGAGCCCGGACGGGCCCGCGATACGGGGGAGACGGCGGTCGCGGGGGTCGCGCAGGGGGTTGTCCCAGTCGTGGTCCCAGTCGGAGGTCATGCTGCGTCAGCTCCCTTGCTGCTGAGCGACTTCTTCACGGCGTTCAACAGGTCCTGCCACGCCACCTCGAACTTGGCGACGCCCTCGTCCTCCAGACGGGTGACGACCTCGTCGTAGGAGATACCCAGCGCCTCCACGGCGGCCAGGTCGGCGCGGGCCTGCGCGTAGCCGCCGGTCACGGTGTCGCCGCTGATCTCGCCGTGGTCGGCGGTGGCGTTCAGGGTGGCCTCCGGCATCGTGTTGACGGTGCCGGGAGCCACCAGCTCGTCCACGTACAGGGTGGACTTGTACGCCGGGTCCTTGACGCCCGTCGAGGCCCACAGCGGGCGCTGCTTGTTGGCCCTGGCGCCGGCGACGGCGGTCCAGCGGGCCGAGGCGAAGACCTCCTCGTACGCCTCGTAGGCGAGCCGGGCGTTGGCGAGCGCCGCCTTCCCCTTGAGGGCGAGGGCCTCGTCGGTTCCGATCGCCGTCAGCCGCTTGTCGATCTCGGTGTCGACGCGGGAGACGAAGAAGGAGGCCACGGAGTGGATGCCGGACAGGTCCAGGCCCTTCGCGGCGGCCTTCTCCAGACCGGCCAGGTAGGCGTCCATGACCGCGCGGTAGCGCTCCAGCGAGAAGATCAGCGTGACGTTGACGCTGATGCCGAGGCCGATGACCTCGGTGATCGCCGGGAGCCCCGCCTTGGTCGCCGGGATCTTGATCATCACGCCTGGCCGGTCGACCAGCCAGGCGAGCTGCTTGGCCTCGGCGATGGTGGCCGCCGTGTGGTGCGCCAGGCGCGGGTCGACCTCGATGGAGACCCGGCCGTCCCGGCCGCCCGTCGCGTCGTACACGGGCCGCAGGATGTCGGCGGCGGCGCGCACGTCGGCGGTGGTCATCATGCGCACGGCCTCGTCGACGGTGACGCCCCGCGCCGCGAGGTCGGCGAGCTGCTCCTCGTAACCCTCGCCGGAGCCGATGGCGGCCTGGAAGATGGACGGGTTGGTGGTGACGCCGACGACGTTCCTGTGCGCGATCAGCTCGGCGAGGTTGCCGGACGCGATCCGCTTGCGCGAGAGGTCGTCCAGCCAGATCGAGACGCCTTCGTCGGAGAGGCGCTTCAAGGTGCCCGCGGTGGCGGTTGCTTCAGTGGTCACTGTGATCATCTTCCTTCTGGCGTTCGGATCAACCGCGGGCGGCGGCGCGGCCCGTAGTCGAATTCCATGCAGCCCGGGCTGCGGCGGCGACGTTCTCGGGCGTGAAGCCGTACTCGGTGAACAGGGTCCTGGCGTCGGCGGAGGCGCCGAAGTGCTCCAGCGAGACGATGCGCCCGGCATCGCCCACGAACCGGTACCAGGTGAGCCCGATCCCTGCCTCCACGGCGACCCGCGCCTTCACGGCGGGCGGCAGGACGCTCTCCCGGTACTCGCGCGGCTGCTCCTCGAACCACTCCACGGACGGCATCGAGACCACACGGGTACCGATCCCCTCGGCCTCCAACACCTCCCGTGCGGCGACGGCGAGCTGGACCTCGGAGCCGGTGGCGACGATGACGACCTCGGGGGTCTCGGTGGACGACTCCTTCAGGACGTAACCACCCTTCGCCGCATCGGGGTTGGGCGCGTAGGTCGGCACGCCCTGACGGGTGAGCGCGAGACCGTGCGGGGCCGGGTCGGTGGCATGCCGCCTGAGGATCTCCGCCCAGGCGATCGCGGTCTCGTTGGCGTCGGCCGGGCGGACGATGTTCAGGCCCGGGATGGCACGCAGCGAGGCCAGGTGCTCGACCGGCTGGTGGGTGGGGCCGTCCTCGCCGAGGCCGATGGAGTCGTGCGTCCACACATACGTCACCGGCAGCTGCATCAGGGCGGACATGCGCACGGCGTTGCGCATGTAGTCGGAGAACACCAGGAACGTGCCGCCGTAGATACGGGTGTTGCCGTGCAGGGCGATGCCGTTCATCTCCGCGGCCATCGAGAACTCACGGATGCCGAAGTGGACGGTGCGGCCGTACGGGTCGGCCTCCGGCAGCGGGTTGCCCTCGGGAAGGAACGAACGCGTCTTGTCGATGGTCGTGTTGTTCGATCCGGCGAGGTCGGCGGAACCGCCCCACAGCTCGGGGATCACCGCGCCCAGCGCCTGGAGCACCTTGCCGGAGGCGGCGCGGGTGGCGACCGACTTGCCCTCCTCGAAGACCGGGAGCGCGTCCTGCCAGCCCTCGGGCAGCTGACCGGCGACGATCCGGTCGAACAGCTCGGCGCGCTCGGCGTTGGCCGCCCGCCATGCGCCGAGCTGCTTGTCCCAGGCGGCGTGCGCCTCGGCGCCCCGGTCCAGGGCCCGGCGGGTGTGGGCGAGAACCTCGCCCGCGACCTCGAAGGACTGCTCGGGGTCGAAGCCGAGGATGCGCTTGGTGGCGGCGATCTCCTGCGCACCGAGGGCGGAGCCGTGGGAGGCCTCGGTGTTCTGGGCGTTCGGGGCGGGCCAGGCGATGATCGTGCGCATCGCGATGATCGAGGGCCGCTCGGTCTCGGCCTGCGCCGCCCTGAGCGCCCCGTACAGCGCGGCCACGTCGATGTCGCCGCCGAGCGCGGGCTCGATCCGCTGCACGTGCCAGCCGTACGCCTCGTAGCGCTTCAGCACGTCCTCGGAGAACGCCGTCGCCGTGTCGCCCTCGATGGAGATGTGGTTGTCGTCGTACAGGAAGACGAGGTTGCCGAGCTTCTGGTGGCCGGCGAGCGAGGAGGCCTCGGCGGAGACGCCCTCCTGCAGGTCGCCGTCGGAGACGATCGCCCAGATGGTGTGGTCGAACGGGGACTCGCCCTGCGGGGCGTCCGGGTCGAACAGGCCGCGCTCGTAGCGGGCGGCCATCGCCATGCCGACGGCGTTGGCGACACCCTGGCCGAGCGGGCCGGTGGTCGTCTCGACCCCTGCCGTGTGCCCGTACTCGGGATGGCCCGGCGTCTTCGAACCATGGGTCCGGAACGCCTTCAGATCGTCGAGCTCCAGCTCGTACCCGGCGAGGAAGAGCTGGGTGTAGAGGGTCAGCGAGGTGTGGCCGGGGGAGAGGACGAAACGATCCCGGCCGGTCCACTCAGGGTCGGCGGGATCGTGCCGCATCACCTTCTGAAAGATCGTGTACGCGGCCGGGGCGAGGCTCATCGCGGTGCCCGGGTGGCCGTTGCCGACTCGCTGTACGGCATCCGCCGCCAGGAGGCGCGCGGTGTCGACGGCACGCCGGTCGAGTTCGGTCCATTCGAAGCTGTCCGGTGTCTGCGTGCTCATCTTCAAAAAGTCCTCGATCGGAGCGAAGTGGCTGGTCCAACGCGTTCAAAAGTAAAAGTCTGACTTTTACGAGGGAAGGTCGGCGTGTGTCAGGCTGTGGTGAAAGTGGGACACCGCGAGGAGTGCCGCGCACGGCTGAGCGAGGGGCGCGCACGGGTGAGACGGCACGAGACGGACATGGCGGATATGGCGGATATGGCGGACGCGAGGGTTCAAGGCGGCGACGCCATACGGACGTTCCCCTTCCCGGCCGATCTGAGCGTCCTCGGGGTCGGCATGCAGGTCGGCCAGATGGGCACGGGCCGCACGTGGCACGCCGCCGACGCACCGCTGGAGCGGGTGCACCGCATCGACTTCCATGTCGTGATGCTGTTCGGCGAGGGCCCCGTCCACCACATGATCGACTTCGCCGAGTACGAGGCGAACGCCGGTGACCTGCTGTGGATCCGCCCCGGCCAGGTCCACCGCTTCTCCGGTACCGGCGACTACCGGGGCACCGTCCTGACCATGCAGCCCGGCTTCCTGCCGCGCGCCACGGTGGAGGCGACCGGGCTCTACCGCTACGACCTTCCGCCGCTGCTCCACCCCGACGAGGCCCAGCTCACCGGCCTGCGCTCGGCTCTCGCCCAGCTTCAGCGCGAGTACGAGGACACGACGACGCTTCCGCTGAGCCTGCACACTGCTGTGCTGCGGCACTCGCTGACGGCGTTCCTGCTGCGGTTGGCTCATCTCGCCGCGAGCTCGGCGCAGGCCGCGCGGGGGCAGGGGGACACGACGTTCACGCTGTTCCGGGATGCGGTGGAGAAGGGTTTCGCCACGAACCACAGCGTGAGTGCGTACGCCGACCAGCTCGGGTACTCGCGGCGGACCCTTGTCCGTGCGGTCCGTGCCGCTACCGGTGAGACGCCCAAGGGGTTCATCGACAAGCGGGTGGTGCTGGAGGCGAAGCGGCTGCTCGCCCACACGGACATGCCCATCGGGCGGGTCGGAGTGGCGGTCGGGTTTCCGGATGCCGCGAACTTCTCCAAGTTCTTCCACCAGCACACGGATGTGACGCCGGCGGCGTTCCGGGCGGAGCTGAGATGACGCGATGGGCGGTGCCGCGCGGGGCCGTCGAGCGTCTGCGGGTTCGTTGCGGCTTGTCGCGCCCACGCGGCGGAGCCGCACATCGATACAGCCCCGCGCTCCTTGGGGTGCTTCTCAGCCCGGCGTCGGCCGTGACTCGTACATCCGCACCGCTACGACCAGTCCCGAGACTGCCGTCAGGGCCGCCACCGTCCAGATCGCCGTGGTGATGCCGTAGGCGTCGGCCAGCACCCCGGCCAGCAGCGCCCCCACCGCGAAACCCCCGTCCCGCCACAGTCGGTAGACGCCGACCGCGCGAGCCCGCCAAGCCGGATGGGCCACGTCGCCGATGACGGCGAGCAGGGTCGGATAGACCAGCGCGGTACCGATGCCCAGCAGTACCTGGGCGGTGGCCCACACGGGGAACGTGGTGCCTTCCGCGACCAGACCGATCGCGGCCGCCTGGAGCAACATGCCCGCTGTGATGAGCGGTTTGCGGCCCACGTGGTCCGACCACCACCCCGTGACCAGCTGGCCCGCACCCCACACCGCCGGATAAAGGGCCGCCAGCGCACCGATCTCCGCCACCGACAGCCCGTGCGCGGCGAACAGCAGCGGGAAGACGCCCCAGGCCAGGGCGTCGTTGAGGTTGTTGACCAGGCCCGCCTGGCTGGCCGCCGAGAGCGCCTTGTCGCTGAGGCTGGTGTGGCGCGCGATCTCGGCAGTCGTGAACTCCCGCTCCCTTCCCGCCTGTACGGGATGCAGCGCGGCCTCCGCGCGGGCGTGCTCGCGGGTCTCGCGCACCGCGAGGACGGACAGCCCCAGGGCGACGACCAGGTACGCGGCGCCCACCAGGAACGGCTCGGGGCGCAGCCCGGCGTGTTCGGCGATCGCTCCCGTCGCCATCGCCGTCGCGGCCACCGCGCCGTAGCCGGCCGCCTCGTTGAGGCCCATGGCGAGGCCCCGCCGCTCCGGTCCGGCCAGGTCGATCTTCATGATGACCGTCGTGGACCAGGTCAGGCCCTGGTTGACGCCCAGCAGGACGTTCGCGGCGACGATCCAGGCCCACGACGGGCCCCACGCGAGCATCGCGGGCACGGGCAGCGCGATCAGCCACCCGGCGATCAGCACCGGCCTGCGGCCGTACCGGTCGCAGAGGGTGCCGGCGAGGAAGTTGGTCACCGCCTTCGTCGCACCGAACGCCAGGATGTAGGTGAGGGCGGCCGTGTAGGCGGACAGGTGGAAGACCTCGTCGGCCACCAGCGGCAGCACGCTGCGCTCCTGGCCGAGCATGCCGCCCACCAGGGCGTTGACGAGGACGAGCAGGCTGAACTGGGCGAGGTTGGCGCGCAGTCCGAGCCGTACGGCGCCCGCGTCGGTGTGCGCGCTCACGTGCCCTGCTGGAGTGGACGGCCGGTGGCCCGGGACCAGTCGTCGGGGCCGCCCTCGAGGACGGCGACGTCCCGGTGGCTGGCGCGCTGCAGGAGGCTGGCGGCGGTCATCGCGCGCTCCCCGTGCGCGCAGTGCACCAGCGCGCTCGACGGCGCCTCGTCCGTACGGGCGGGCAGATCGCCGAGTTCGATGCCGAGCGCGCCGGGGATGTGCCCGGCGTCCCACTCGAACCGCTGGCGGACGTCGAGCACGGGACGGTCACCGGCCCGGTCGGCCGTCATCAGGTCGACGGTCTCCGACTCGCCTCCGTCGGCAGTCCAGGCGTCCATGGTCAGCCGGCCGCACAGCCGTTCGTGCCCGGTCTTCAGGCACTGCCAGGTGAGTTCGGCCAGATCCTGGCCGGGTGCGGTGACGAAGACGAGCGGAGTGTCCTCGGGCAGCAGCCAGCCGAGCCAGGTGGCGAACTGGTCGCGCAGATGGACGGAGAGGGCGCCGGGTATGTGGCCGGCGGCGAAGTCCTGCACGCGTCGTACGTCGACGATCCGCGCGCCCTCGCCGAGCAGTCGCCGTACGTCGGCCGCGGACAGTCCGGGCAGCGAGGGGGTTGCGTCGAGCACCTCGGGGCCCCGGCGGTTGATCTCCGCCAGCCGGTCGAAGTACGCGGGATAGGACCCGAGACTGCCGAGCAGCTCCCGGACGAAGCTGTCCTCGTCGCGCGCGGCGAGCAGGGCGTTGGCCCGCTTCTGGGCGCCGATGGTCGTGGTGCGCTCGGCCCCGGGCGGGGCGGAGCAGAAGGAACCGGCGCCGTGCGTGGGCCATACGGCCGTCGCGTCCGGGAGTCGGGCCAGGCGCCGCAGAGAGCGGTACTGGGCCCGGGCGAGTTCCTCCGCGCGCTCGGCACCCAGCAGGTCGGTGCGGGCGGCCGAGCCGACGATCAGCGAACCTCCGGTGAAGACCCCCAGTTCCCGTGCGCCGTCGAGGAGCAGGAACGACAGGTGCTCGTCCGTGTGGCCGGGAGTGGCCAGCGCGCGCAGGGTGAGCCCGCCCAGATCCACCTCGTCGCCGTCGGCGAGAGCCCGGTGCGCGAAGGTGCGCCGGCCGGCGGCGGACGCCAGCACGGTCGCCCCGTCGTCGGCCGCGAGCTGGAGCGCGCCGGTGAGGAAGTCGGCGTGCAGATGGGTGTCGGCGGCGAAGGCGACGGTGAGCTCCCTGCGCTCGGCCTCGGCGCGCAGGCCCCGCAGATCGCGGGCGGCGTCCACGGCGAGCGCGCGGCCGTCGCCGAGGTCGACGAGATAGGCGCTGTTGCCGAGACCGTTGTCGACCAGCGGAACCAGGTGATCGTCGGCGAAGCCCATGGGGTCCTCCAGTGCCACGGTAAGGGTCGGGTGGCACACCTGCCCACCCCTCACTTACAATATTCCATGGAATTATGGAGGATGCCATGGGAGACGCGGTGCGCAAAGCCGCCCTGTACGACGCCTTCGCCCGCACCGGCAAGGCGCTGAGCAGCGGAAAGCGCCTGGAGCTGCTCGATCTGCTGGCCCAGGGCGAGCGCACCGTCGACGCCCTCGCCAAGGCCGCCGGCCTGAATCTGACGACGGCCTCGGCGCACCTGCAGACCCTCAGGCAGGCAGGCCTGGTCGCCACCCGCCGTGACGGCGTACGCATCCACTACCGCCTGGCCGGCGACGATGTCGCCGCCCTCTACGCCCTGCTCCGCACCGTGGCCCAGGCCCACCAGCCCGCCGTGGAACCGGCTCGCACCGCCTACCTGGGAGCCGGCGACACCGTCGCGGTCGACCGCGAGGAACTGCTCGCCCGTGCCGCCGCGGGAGAGGTCGTCGTCCTGGATGTGCGCCCGGCCGAGGAGTACACGGCCGGGCACATCCCCGGCGCACTGTCCATCCCGGTCGACCAACTGGCCGATCGCATCGCCGAGTTGCCCGCGGAGGCCGAGGTGGTCGCCTACTGCCGGGGCGCCTACTGCGTCCTCGCCCATGACGCCGTACGCCTCCTGCGCCAGCGCGGGCGCAGGGCCGTGCGCCTCACCGACGGGATGCTGGAGTGGCGGCTGGCGGAGCTGCCGGTGGAGACGGCGGCCTGAACCGGAGCCGAACGCGCCGACGCCCCGCGAGGCTTCGGTCCTCGCGGGGCATCGGCAACGCGCCGGTCAGCGGCCGAAGTGGAACCAGTTGACGTTCACGAAGTCCGACGCCTGTCCGCTGGTGAAGGTGAGATAGACGTCGTGCGTGCCGGTCACCCCGCTGATGTTCGCCGGGATCGTCCGCCACGACTGCCATCCCCCGGTGTTGGCCACCGAGAAACTGCCGACGGGTGCGTTGCTACGGCTGTCCAGGCGCACCTCGACCAGACCGCTGACGCCGCTCGCCGCACCGCTCGCCACCCGGGCGGCGAACTGGGTGGCCGCCGTGGAACCGAAGGTGACGCCCCGGTAGAGCGCCCAGTCTCCGCCTGCGAGGGAGCCGATGTTCTGTCCGCCGCCCGAGTCGGAGGTGGACTCGGTGCTGGTGCCGCTCTGGCTGTCGTACGACTCGGCCTGGATGGCGCTGTAGGCGTCACGGTTGCCCGTCGGCGGGGGTGTGGTACCGCTCCCGCCGGCCGACAGGACCTGGACGTAGTCGACGACCATGGCGTGGCCCGGCTGCGTCCCACTGTCCGGGCCGCCGCCGAAGGCGTCCGGGAAGCCGCCGCCCATGGCCACGTTGAGGATGATGAAGAAACCGTGGTTCGTCGCGTTCGCCCACGTCGTCGCGTCGACCTGATTGGCCCGCACGGTGTGGAAGGTGGTGCCGTCGAGGGAGAAGCGGATCTCCTCGGGGCTCGTCGAGCGGTCCCACTCCATCCGGTAGGTGTGGAAGCCGGCCTGGCAGGTCGTGCCGGGGCAGGTGGTGTTGCCGCTGATGCCGCTGGTCTCGTTGCAGGGGCCGCCCGGTGAGGTGCCGCAGTGCATCGTGGCGTACACGGTGTTCTGGCCCTGGGTGTTCTCCATGATGTCCAGCTCGCCGACGCCGGGCCAGTTCCAGTAGTTGCCGCGGTAGGGCGCGCCCAGCATCCAGAACGCCGGCCAGTAGCCCTTGGCGGCGGCCCCGGTCACGTTCGGCACCTGGATGCGGGCCTCCACGCGGAGTTTGCCGCCCGCGGGGGGCTCGAAGTCGGTGCGGTTGGTCTCGATGCGACCCGAGGTCCAGTTGCCGGAGGCGTCCCGGCGCGGGGTGATGCGGAGGTTGCCGTTGCCGTCGAGCGAGACGTTGTTCGTGCTGTTCGTCATCGTCTCGATCTCGCCGGTGCCCCAGTTGGCGGGACCGCCGGGATAGCCGGTGCCGGTCGCGTACTGCCAGTTGGAGGTGTTCACGCCGGTTCCCGCGGCGCCGTTGAAGTCGTCGAGGAAGACCTGCGTCCAGCCCGCCGGGGGCGTGGGCGCCGAGGCACTCGCCGACGGGACGGCCGCGGTGGCGACGGCCGCCACGAGACCGAGCGTGCCGAGTACGGCGAGGAGCGCGCGCCGTGGGGAACGGTGTCTGCGGTGTATGCCGGAGGGGTCAGTCATGGGGGTGCTGCCTCTCGGTGTACGGACTGAGGAGGGGGGTGCGGGCACTTTTGAGAGCGCTCTCAAAGTGTCGCCAATGTGCTCCCCGTCCCTCCGGTCGTCAAGAGGTGAAGCAGAGAAAACCCCGCCGTCGCAGGGGAGTTCACCCTATGAAGGCTGGAATGTGCCGCAGTATCGACGGGGGGACGCAGGTGGAGAGCACAGGAGAGACTGACCCCATGGAACTCGTCTTCACCGGCCAGGTGATCGAATGGCGCGGGCCCGCGCCGTACTACTTCGTCCGCGTGCCGGACGAGGAGTCCGCCGACATCCAGCAGGTGGCCTCCATGGCCACCTACGGCTGGGGTGTGATCCCGGTCGAGGCCAGAGTCGGCGGGGTCGCCTTCGAGACGTCGCTCTTCCCGAAGGACGGCGGCTATCTGCTGCCGCTCAAGAACGCGGTACGCAAGCCGCAGGGGCTGGGAACGGGTGACGAGGTGGCGGTGGAGATGACCGTCCGCCTCTGAAGGCTGTCTGTCGGGCTCTGCGAGAACGGTGCTTCACTCGTCGGCCGACCTCTCCTGCCGCCATTTCCACCGCCACAGCACGTCGGCCCGATGGTCGTACTCGTAGCCGGCACCGAGAGGCCCTACCCGCTCGAACGCCTCGGCGGTGCGCGGGTCGTCGCGCAGGGCGAGACCGTAGCCGGCCACCAGACGGACGAGTTGGTCCTCGTCGCCGAGCAACGCCACCAGGGCGTCGGCGACGACGGGCGTACGGTCCGGGGAGTCGGCGAGCGCCTCCGCGGCCGGGCCCCGCAGGTCGGCATCCGGTGCCTCGGCCAGCGACAGCAGAGCGGGGATGATCTCCGAAAGGAGGGCGTCGTCGCGCAGGCCCGTCCGGCACGCCCTGAGCCGCACCTCGGGCACCGGGTCGCGCACGAGGGCGAGCAGGGCGGCCCTGGCCGCGGGGGAACGGGCAGCGAAGTCCATGCAGAGGGCGTAGGGCACCTCGCGGCGGACCCGCGCATCGGGATGGCCGGCGTGGCGAAGGCCGATGGCCTCCTGGTCCGGATGGCCGTATTCGGTAAAGAGGTCGAGCGCCTTGGCGAGCACCTCGCCGTCCGGTTCCTCGGTCACCCAGACGGCCAGGAGGTCGCGCACCTGCTTGTCGTAGAGAGGGCTTGAGTCGAGGAACCCCCGCGTCCGCAGGCAGTCCAGCACGAACAGGCGATGCGCCCGCTCCGGGTCGTGCCGATGGGCCACCACCGCGGACCAGGTCTCGAAGCTGCGGCGCTGGGCGAGGATCCAGCAGACCGTCGACCAGACCACATGCTCCGCGTCCGGCTGCTCCAGAGCCCGGGCGATCAGTTCGTCGGCGGGGGTCAGCACACGGAAGGCCCACTCCAGCGAGGTCAGGACGGCGCCGTGCCCCGCACGCACGACGAGGCCGCCGTGCGAGAGCTGATCGACCCAGTTGAACTCGTCGTCCTCGACCCGGACCGTCGCGACCGGACCCGGCGCCCCCGTCCTGCGCCGGAGTTCCTCGGCCGCGCCCGTCTCGTACCAGCTCCGGGCCAGCGCGAGCAGCCGGTCACGGGCGGCCTGCGGAAGCCGCAGCCGGGGCTCCTTGCCCAGCACCGCCGAGAACGTCGCCGGGGAGCCGCCGTCGACCGCGCGCCAGAGCGGCGTGGTCCCGTCGGGCAGCACCCGGTCGGGGTTCGCGCCGCCCTCCACCAACACCTCGGCGACCGGCGCGTCGTACGCCGCCACAGCCAGACACAGCACCGGCAGCCCGTTCGAGTCCACCGCGTCCGGATCCGCGCCCTTGTCCAGCAGCTCCCGCACTGCCTCGGCGTCCCCCGCCCGAACGGCCGACCCGAGCCGGCCGTCGAGTGCACTCTCGCCCATGTTCCGTCCCCCATTTGCCAGTCGAGGGAGTCTACGGCCCGGCCTGAGACGGGCTCGGACTCGGCCCGCGCGGCACCGGCACACGCGGGACGTGTGCCGGTGCCGCGGAGGCGTCAGGCCTTCGTCGCCACGGAGGGCGCGGGGGCCGGCGCCGGTGCCTCCTCACGCAGCCCGAACCGGTCGTGCAGCCGGCGCAGCGGCCCGGGTGCCCACCAGGCGCGGCGGCCGAGCAGCGCCATCGTCGCCGGGACCAGTAGCATCCGTACGATCGTCGCGTCGATCAGCACCGCGAGGGTGAGCCCCAGGCCGATCTGCAGGATGGGTGCGAAGCCGCCCGTCATGAAGGCGCCGAAGACCACCGCGAGGAGCAGCGCCGCGCAGGTGACGACCCGGCCGGAGCGGCGCAGACCGGTGACCACGGCTTCCTGTTCGTCGCCGGTGAGTTCACGTGCCTCGCGCATCCGGGCCAGGATGAACAGCTCGTAGTCCATGGCGAGTCCGAACGCGATCGCCACGATCAGCGGCGGCGCGGTCAGGCTCAGCGCGTCGAGGCCCTCCGCGCCCAGCAGCCCGGCCAGGTGGCCGTCCTGGAAGACCCACACCACCGCGCCGAGCGCGGCACCCAGGCTGAGCAGGGTGGTGAGGATGGTGCGCAGCGGGATCAGCAGCGAGCCGGTGAAGGCGAAGAGCAGGGCGAAGATGCCGGCCAGGACCGTGACCGCCGCCCAGGGCGCCCGGTCGGTGAGCATCGCCCGGAAGTCCACCAGACGGGCGGCCGGTCCGGTGACCTCGACCGGCTCGTCGCCTCGGACGTCCCGGATCCGCTCGACCAGGTCGGTGGCCTCCTCGCCGTCGACACTGCCCGGCGGCTGGATACGGACGACGGTGGCGCCGCCGGGCAGCTCGCGGGACTGGGCCGTCGGGGACAGCGCCCGGATCCGGTCGGCGGTGGCGCTGTCCGTGCCCGGCTTCATGACGACGGTGATCGGGGAGACGCCGGTACCGGGCGGGAAGTGCGCGTCGACGGTGTCGTACAACTGGCGTGCCTCGGTGCTCGACGGCAGCTGCTTGGCGTCGCCGAGGTTGATCGCCATGCCGGTGACGGGCAGCGCAAGGACCAGCAGGACCGGGACGACGGTGGCCACGACGGCCACGCGGCGCCGCGCCGAGAAGCGGGCCAGGCGGGCGAAGACGCGGCCCTCCTCGCCCTCCGGCCGGACCTTCGCCGGGGAGATCTTCCCGCCGAACCTGGTCAGCAGCGCGGGCAGCAGCGTCAGCGCGGCCAGCATGTCGACGACGACCACGGCGGCGACGGCCAGGCCCATGCTGCGCAGGAAGACGCTCGGGAACACCAGCAGTCCGGTCAGGCTGACCGCGACCGTCAGCCCGGAGAAGAGCACGGTCCGGCCGGCCGCCGCGACCGTGCGGTGCACGGCCTCCACCACGTCCTCGGTGCCGCGGCGTTCCTCGCGGAAGCGGACCACCATCAACAGGGCGTAGTCCACGGCGAGTCCGAGGCCCAGCATGGTGGTGACCTGGATCGCGTACACCGAGATGTCGGTGACGCCGCTGAACAGGAACAGCGCAAGGAACGCCCCCGCGATCCCGCTGACCGCGATCACCAGCGGCAGTGCCGCCGTGCGCAGCCCGCCGAACACCACCAGCAGCAGGGCGAGGACGACCGGCAGCGAGATCAGCTCCGCGTTCCGTACGTCCTCCTGGGCGCGTTCGGCGATCTGCGTGCCCAGCAACGGGCCTCCGCTGACATGGACTTCGGGCGCGTCGATCTGCCTGATCCGGTCGGCCGCGGCGGTCACGGCCGCCTCCTCGGCCTCGTCGTCGAGGCCGCCTTCCACAGTGACCGGGATGATCAGGGCCCGTCCGTCCTCGGCGGTCAGACCGCGGGTGGCGTACGGATCGGGCACGGCGGCCACTCCGGAGACGGACCGCACGTCGGCGACGGCCCGCTCGACCTGGGCCCGCAGGCCGGGGTCGGACACGGCGGAGGCCTCGACGACGGCGGTGATCGACTCGCCGGTGGGGTCCGTGCGTTCGAGGTACTGTCCGGCCGCTTCGGACTCGGTGCCCGGGATGTCGGCCACGTTGTCCGAGAGCCGGCTGAAGACGCCCGTTCCCAGGCCGAAGCCGAGCAGCAGGAAGAGCACCCACAGAGCGATGACGGTGAGCGGGCGGCGGGTCGCCGCCCGGGCGAGCATGGAGAGCACGGTGCCTCCCGGCAGACGTCGGTTGCCATCGCCCCCAGACTCCTCGCGCACGGGTGGCCGGCGGATCGCCGGAAGGAGCGGTTTGCGGGCCTCCGTCGTACGGGGGAGAGGCGGCGGCACCTCCCTCGCTAGGGGGATCCCGGCGTCACCAGTCCCGTCTCGTAGGCGCAGATCACCGCCTGCACCCGGTCCCTGAGAGCGAGCTTGCTCAGCACGTTGCTCACATGCGTCTTCACGGTGTGCTCGCTGACGAACAGAGCCGTGGCGATCTCCGCGTTGGACAGCCCGCGCGCCAGCATCCGCAGCGTCTCCACCTCGCGCGCGGTCAGGATCTCCAGGCGCCGCGGGGTCACCTCCGCCGCCGCCTCGGCACGGCGGCGCCGCACGATGTCCGCGACCAGCCGCCGGGTCACGGCCGGCGCGAGCAGCGAGTCACCGGCGGCCACGACCCGCACCGCGTGCACGAGGTCGTCGCGCCGCACGTCCTTCAGCAGGAAGCCGCTGGCCCCCGCGCACAGCGCCTCGTACACGTACTCGTCCAGGTCGAACGTGGTCAGCATGACCACCTTGCAGCTCGACTCCCCGCACACCCGCCGTGCCGCGTCCAGGCCGTCCATGACCGGCATGCGGATGTCCAGGAGCAGCACATCGGGCGTGTGCCGCCGCACCGCGGCGACCGCCTCGGCGCCGTCCCCGGCCTCGGCGACCACCTCGATGTCCGGCTGCGCCTGAAGGATCATGCTGAAGCCCGCGCGCACCAGTTCCTGGTCGTCGGCGACGACCACCCGGATGCTCATCCCAGGGCCGCCTCCCGGTCCACGGCCACGGGCAGCCGTACGGCGACCCGGAAGCCGCCCTGCGGCCCGCGCCCGGCCCGCGCGTCGCCCCCGCAGGCGGCGGCCCGCTCCCGGATGCCGATCAGACCGTGCCCGCCGTGGCCGGCCGCCGGGCCCCGTCCGTCATCGGTGACCGTCACGGTCAATTCGTCCTCCGCCCAGTCGAGTTCGACGATCGCGGAGGCAGCGTACGCGTGCTTGACGGTGTTGGTGAGGGCTTCCTGGACCACGCGGTAGGCGGCGACCTCGGTGTCCGGGGGCAGTGGGCGGGGCGTGCCGGAGGTGCGCAGCTCCACGCGCAGGCCGGTGGACCCGGCGACCTGGTCGACCAGGCCGGGCAGCTCGGCCAGGCCCGGCTGCGGCAACCGCCACGAACCGCCGTTGCCCCGCGGGTCCTTGAGCACACCGAGGATCCGGCGCAACTGCGCCATCGCGTCCCGTCCGGCCGTCGCGATGGCGTCGAACGCGGCCTCCGCGCGCGCCGGGTCGCTGCGCACCACCACCGGCCCGGCCTCGGCCTGCACCACCATCAGGCTGACCGCGTGGGCGAGGACGTCGTGCATGTCCCGGGCGATCCGGGAGCGTTCCTGCGCGATGGCCCGCGCGGTGTCGGCGGCCCGCTCCCGCTCCAGGCGCCGCGCCCGGTCCTCCAGTTCGGCGGTGTAGGCCCGCTGCACCCGGGCGAGCACGCCGAAGCCGTACGCGCAGACCACGCTGAGCAGATGGAAGGCGTACTCGAACGGCTGCGGTTCCTCCTTGTGCATCATCGTGACCGAGACCCCGACCAGCCAGCCCAGCAGCATCAGGCGCCGGTGCCAGGGCCTGCCCAGGGCCGCCATCGTGTAGAGGGCGACGATGCCGCCGTACATCACGTCGGGCGGCGGCGCGTGGTACAGGGCCTGCGCCGGGGTGGCCACCGAGACGGCGCACGCGGTCGCGAAGGGTGCCCGCCGACGCCACACCAGCGGCAGCGCGGTCGCCGCGCCGATCAGCCAGCCCTGCCAGGTCAGCCGGTCGTCGCCCTCGTCGGGGAAGATCCACTGGAGGGAGACGGCGAACAGCACGAGTGCGGCGAGCAGCGAGTCGACGACGTACGCATTGGTCGTGCGCAGGCGTTCGGCCACGGGGACGATCAAGGAACGAGCGGACACGGCGGCTCCTCGGGGCAAGGGCCCTTTCAGTATCGCGAGGGACCTCGCGCCCCGTCCTCACCGGTGAGAGGGATATCCCCCCGTCGGCAGGTCGCCTACGCCCCCTTCTCCGGCCGCCATCCCAGCCCCCGAGAGATCCCGCGCGCCGCGAGCCGCACCGCCGGCGCCAGCACCGGCACCTGGGCGTCGGCCTGCGGCACGACCACCGACACGGCGGCGACGACCGACCCGCCCGGTCCGCGTACCGGGGCGGCGACGGACAGCGCGTCGTCGGTGACCTGGCGGCTGCTCACCGCCACCCCCGTGCGGCGTATGTCGGCCAGCATGCGGCGCAGCCGGGCGGGTTCGGTGACGGTGTACGGCGTGAAGGAGGCGAGCGGCCCGGCGCAGTACTCCTCCTGGAACTCCGGGGCGCTGTGCGCGAGCAGCGCGAGCCCGACCCCGGTGGCGTGCAGCGGCCAGCGCGCCCCGACCCGGATGTGGACGCCGACCGCCGACCGTCCCGACAGCCACTCGATGTAGACGACCTCGGGACCGTCCTGTACCGCCAGCTGCACGTTCTCGTGCGTCGCCTCGTACAGGTCCTCCAGGTACGGCAGCGCGATCTGCCGCAGTGCCAGCCCGCGCGGGGCGAGGGCCGCGACCTCCCACAGCCGCAGACCGACGTGGTAGAGGCCCGAGCCGTCCCGCTCCAGGGCGCCCCACTCCGTGAGGGCGGCCACCAGCCGGTGCGCGGTGGTCAGGGTCAGCCCGGCCCGCCGGCTGATGTCCGTCAGGCTGAGCGCCGGATGCTCCAGGTCGAAGGCCGCGAGCACCGCCAGCAGCCGGTCGGGCGCGGAACGCGTCCCCTTGGCGGGCGGGGACGGCAGGGCGTCGGCGGTCATCGGCGCGGCGTCACCCCAGCCCGGGCTCGGTGACTGTGCGCAGCAGCGCGTGCAGCTGCTCGCGCTCGGTGGCGTCGAGGGGCTGGAGCAGCTCGTTGGTGACCCGCTGCCCGGCCTCGTCGGTGTCCCGCAGGAAGGCCCGGCCGCCCTCGGTCAGGACGATGATCCGGCTGCGGCGGTCGTCGGGGGACGGGCGCCGCTCGGCGAAGCCCAGCTTCTCCAGGTCGTCGACCAGGCCGACGATCGCGCTCGGGTCGTAGCCGAGCGACGTGCTCAGCTCGCGCTGCAGCGCGCCCGGCGATGTGGCGAGGAACCGCAGCAGCGCGTAGTGGCGCAGGCGCAGGCCCGACTCCTGGAGGAAGGAGTTGAACAGCTGACCGGAGCGCAGGCCCAGCCGGTACAGCAGATAGCCCGTGTCCGCGTGCAGTCCGCGCATCCACGGCTCGTTCGAGTCGATCGGCGCGGGGTTCGTGGTCTGCCGGCTGGTGATGGCGGGCTCCCTGGTCGAGGCCCCGGGTGGGGCGGTGCGTACGTACTGCCCCCAGCATGACGCAAGGACGGGTCGACAACAACTATTGACGTCGACAACTATTGTTCTTACCTTCGATCCCGCAGTCGCAGTTCTTCGCACCCCCACTTGAAGGGACCCGCCCGTGCCCAGCATCGATCTCACCGGCAAGGTCGCCGTCGTCACCGGCAGTGGCAGGGGCCTCGGCCTCGCCTATGCGCAGGCCCTGGCCGCCCACGGCGCCCGTGTGGTCGTCAACGACGTCGACGAGGCCGTGGCCGAGGCGGCCGTGAAGTCCATCACCGAGGCCGGCGGCGAGGCCGTCGCCGAGGTCGTCCCGGTCGGCACCACCGAGGCCGCGGACCGGCTGGTGAACCGCGCGGTCGAGGAGTTCGGGCGGCTCGACATCCTGGTGACCAACGCGGGCATCCTGCGCGACAAGGTCCTGTGGAAGATGACCGACGACGACTTCGACGCGGTGATCGCGACCCATCTGAAGGGCACCTTCACCTGCGCCCGTGCCGCCGCCGTGCGGATGCGCGAGCAGGGCGAGGGCGGCACCCTGATCCTGGTCGGCTCCCCGGCCGGACAGCGCGGCAACTTCGGGCAGACGAACTACGCCGCCGCCAAGGCCGGCATCGCCGCCTTCGCCCGCACCTGGTCGATGGAGCTGGGCCGCGCGAACATCACCGTCAACGCGATCGTGCCGGTCGCCGCGACCGCCATGACCGAGACCATCCCCGCCTTCGCCCCGTACATCGAGGCCATGAGGAACGGCGAGCCGCTGCCCGACTTCCTGCGCAAGGGCGAGGGCTTCGGCACCCCCGAGGACTGCGCGGCCCTCGTCCCGTTCCTCGCCTCCGAGGCGGCCCGGGGCGTGACCGGCCAGTGCATCGGCATCGGCGGCGACAAGGTGGCACTCTGGTCGCATCCGCAGGAGATCGCGGCGGCGTTCGCGGACGGCGGCTGGACCCCCGACACCCTGGCCGACGTGTGGCCCACCTCGGTCGGCGCCGAACTCCAGTCGGTCGGCGTTCCGGCGCCCAAGTTCCCGGAGGCGTGATGGCCCCCTCCATGAACCCCGACGAGCTGGTCGCGATCGACGTCCACACGCACGCGGAGGTGTCCTCCAAGGGCCACTCCTCCCTCGACGACGACCTGCACGACGCCTCCTCCGCCTACTTCAAGGTCGAGGGCAAGCGGAAGCCGACCCTCGAGGAGACCGCCGCGTACTACCGCGAGCGGAAGATGGCCGCCGTGATCTTCACGGTCGACGCCGAGTCCGCGACGGGCACCCCACCGGTCCCGAACGAGGAGGTCGCCGAGGCGGCCGCCGCCAACGCCGACGTGCTGATCCCCTTCGCCTCCATCGACCCCTTCCGGGGCCGGGCGGGCGTGCGGCAGGCCCGCCGGCTGGTCGAGGAGTACGGGGTGAAGGGCTTCAAGTTCCACCCCAGCATCCAGGGCTTCTTCCCCAACGACCGCTCGGTGGCGTACGACCTCTACGAGGTGATCGAGGAGACGGGCACGATCGCCCTGTTCCACACGGGCCAGACCGGCATCGGTGCCGGAGTCCCGGGGGGCGGCGGCATCCGCCTGAAGTACTCCAACCCCCTCCACGTCGACGACGTGGCGGCCGACTTCCCGCACCTGAAGATCATCCTGGCGCACCCGTCCTTTCCCTGGCAGGACGAGGCCCTGGCCGTCGCCACGCACAAGCCCGGTGTGCACATCGACCTGTCCGGCTGGTCGCCGAAGTACTTCCCGCCACAGCTCGTGCAGTACGCCAACACCCTGCTCAAGGACAAGGTCCTCTTCGGCTCCGACTTCCCCGTCCTCACCCCCGACCGCTGGCTCGCCGACTTCGAGAAGCTGTCGATCAAGGACGAGGTGAGGCCGAAGATCCTCAAGGAGAACGCCGCCCGTCTGCTCGGGCTGACGAAACCGTAAGGGGCGTGACATGCGCAACGAGGGACTGGGGTCGTGGCCCGCACGCCGGGCCCGCAAGACCCCGCACCGCACCGCCCTGATCCACGGCGAGACGGTCATCAGCTACGCCGAGTTGTACACACGCACCACCCGGCTCGCCCACGCCCTGCGCGCCCGGGGCCTCAGGCGCGGCGATCGTATCGCCTATCTCGGCCCCAACCACCCCTCCTTCCTGGAGACGCTGTTCGCCGCGGGCACGCTCGGCGCGGTCTTCGTCCCCCTCAACACCCGCCTGGCCGGACCCGAGATCGCCTACCAGCTCGCCGACTCCGGCGCCAAGATCCTTGTCTACGGCCCCTCGCACGCGGGGCTGGTCGCCGGGCTGCCGGGCAGCACCGACGTCCGGACATACCTGGAGGTCGGCGCCGAGTACGAGGCGGCACTCGCCGAGGCGCCGCACGAGCCGATCGACGAGCCGGTCGCCGCCGACGACACCTGCCTGATTCTCTACACCTCCGGCACCACGGGCCGCCCCAAGGGCGCGATGCTCTCGCACGCCAACGCGACCTGGAACGCGGTCAACTTCCTCATCGACAAGGATCTCCACGCCGACGAGCGGGCCCTGGTCTGCGCGCCGCTGTTCCACATCGCGGGTCTGACCGTGCTGACCCTGCCCGTGCTGCTCAAGGGCGGCACCTGCGTCCTGGTCGGCGCGTTCGACCCGGGCGAGACCCTCGACCTGTTGGCACGGCACCGGATCACCTACATGTTCGGGGTGCCCGCGATGTTCGAGCAGATCGCCCGCCATCCGCGCTGGCCGGAGGCGGACCTGTCCAGCCTGCGGATGCTCAGCTGCGGCGGCGCCCCGGTGCCGACGCCGCTCATCGAGGCGTACCAGGACCGCGACCTGACCTTCCTTCAGGGCTACGGCATGACCGAGGCGCTCGGCGTGTGCTTCCTCGACGGGGAGCACTCCGTCAGCAAGGCGGGCTCGGCCGGCGTGCCCCATTTCTTCGCCGACGTACGGGTCGTGCGGCCCGACCTCACCCCGGTCGACATCGGCGAGAACGGCGAGGTGGTGGTGCGAGGCCCGGCCGTGATGTCCGGCTACTGGGGACTGCCCGAGGAGACGGCGGCCGCCTTCGCCGACGGCTGGTTCCGCACCGGTGACGCCGCCCGGGTCGACGAGGACGGCTACGTCTTCATCGTCGACCGCATCAAGGACATGATCATCTCCGGCGGCGAGAACATCTACCCCGCCGAGATCGAGGACCTGCTCCTCGGCCACCCGGACATCGTCGAGTGCGCGGTCATCGGCGTGCCGGACGACAAGTGGGGCGAGGTGCCGCGCGCGGTCGTCGTGCCGCGCGAGGGAGCCTCGCCGGACCCGGAGGAGATCCTCGCGTCCCTCGCCGGCCGCCTCGCCAAGTACAAGATCCCGAAATCGGTGGTGCTCGCGGACGAACTGCCGCGCACCGCCTCCGGAAAACTCCTCAAGTCCCGTGTCCGCAACCGGTACGGCAACCAGTAAGGAAGAGCATGAGCATCACCGTGAACGGCCTCGACGAACTGAAGAAGCTCGCGGGCAGCGACCTCGGCACCAGCGAGTGGATCGAGATCACCCAGGAGCGCATCAACACCTTCGCCGACGCCACGGGCGACCACCAGTGGATCCACGTCGACCCCGAGAAGGCCGCCGAGGGCCCCTTCGGCGCCCCCATCGCCCACGGCTACCTCACCCTCTCCCTGTTCATCCCCCTGTTCACCGAGCTGCTCGACGTCCAGGGCGTCACGACGAAGGTCAACTACGGCCTGAACAAGGTGCGTTTCCCGTCGCCGGTCAAGGTGGGCTCGCGCATACGGCTGGTCGGGAGGCTGGCGGAGGTCGAGGAGGTGCCGGGCGGGGCGCAGATCACGGTCGACGGGACGATAGAGATCGAGGGCGGGGCGAAGCCGGCGGCGGTGCTGCAGAGCGTGTCGCGGTTCTACGCCTGACCCGAGCGCGGTGCCGACGGGCGTGTGAGCGAAGTCACCTGAGCGGGCTAGAGTTCACACCCCGCGTTCGCCGCTCGTTGACCTGCGGAATGTCCCGACTCGTAGGCTTCCCCTAGGGTCGCTACGCCCCGGTAGGCGATACGGTTTGCGCTCTAGGGCTCTCCGCCGCGCGGCGCAGGGTCGATCCACCTCACCTTCCACTCTCCCGACCAGGGGACACTGTGATCAAGCGAGCAAGAACCACCGAGCGGTCGACGGCCGTCGTCGACACCCACGCCGCCGCGACGCAACTGGATGCCCCGTGTGAGCCGAAGTTCGCCCGGGGACGCCGCCGCGCTCTCTCCGCCACGCAGAACCGCAGGACGGACGGGATCACCTTCTCGTCGTCGGTTGGATGACATCGAGTCTGTCGCAATGACAAGCCCGCCGGTTCCGCTCAAACAACTCGTACTCAAGGTGCACAGTCGGTGCGACCTTGCGTGTGATCACTGTTATGTGTACGAGCACGCCGACCAGAGCTGGACCTCCCGGCCGAAAGTGATCTCGGACGAGGTCATCTCCTGGACGGCGCTGCGTCTGGCGGAACACGCGAAGGCCCACGCGCTTGCCTCCGTGCAGGTCATCCTGCACGGAGGTGAGCCCTTGCTGGCCGGCCCGGTTCGCTTACGCCGGGTCTGCGAGGAACTGCGCAACCGTCTGGACGGGGTCGCCCGGCTCGACTTACGCATTCACACCAACGGAGTCCAGCTCAGCAGCAGATTCCTCGACCTGTTCGACGAATTCGACGTCCGGGTGGGTATCTCCCTGGACGGCGACCGGGCCGCCAACGACCTGCACCGACGCTATGCCGACGGCCGCAGCAGTCACGACAGGGTGCTGGCGGCACTCTCACTCATCCGGCAGGAACGCTACCGCCGTCTGTACGCGGGCCTGCTGTGCACCGTCGACGTGCGCAACGACCCCGTCGCCGTCTACGACGCGCTGGCCGCGCAGGAACCGCCGCGCATCGACTTCCTTCTGCCGCACGCGACCTGGGACGACCCGCCCCCGCGTCCCGACGGCGCCGCCACCCCGTACGCCGACTGGCTGATGGCGATCCACGACCGCTGGGACGCCCAGGGACGTCCGATGCCGGTGCGGCTGTTCGACTCGATCGTCAGCACCCTGGGCGGCGGCCCGAGCCTGACCGAGGCCATGGGGCTCGCGCCGGCCGATGTCGTGGTGGTCGAGACCGACGGCACCTTCGAGCAAGCGGACTCGCTCAAGACCGCCTACGACGGCGCACCCGGCACCGGGGAGGACGTCTTCCGCCACACCCTGGACGAGGTGGCACTGCACCCCGGCATCACGGCACGGCAGCAGGGGCTCACGGGGCTGAGCGAGACCTGCCGGTCCTGCCCCGTCGTGCGCTCCTGCGGAGGCGGGCTCTACGCGCACCGGTATCGCGGCGACGGCACGGACTTCGACAACCCGTCGGTCTACTGCGCGGACCTCGAAGCGCTCATCCGCTCCATCGACGCACGCACCGGCGCCGGAGCGGGCCGGCCGGTCGACGGCTTCGACGCGCTGGCCGACGGCAGCGACGACGGCACGGCCGTACGGGAGCTGGCGCGGGCGAGGCAGGCCGTCACCCGGGAGTTGCTGGCCCTCATCGACCGCGAGCCGGGCAGGGACACCGGGCTGTGGGCCCGCGCATGGCGGACGGCGCTCGAGATCGGCCGACGCAACAGTGCCGCGGTGACGACCCTGCTGGCCCACCCGTACACCCGGACCTGGGCCGTGCGCTGCCTGGACGGCGCGGCTCCCACCGACCATCTCGCCGCTCTCGTGGCCGCTGCCGCGCTGCCCGCCGGCGCTGTCGACCGCGGCACGGTGCCGGTGCGGGACGGCTACGCGTACCTTCCCGGGCTGGGGCGGCTGTGGGTCGGGACCGGCGCACCCACGGTCGAGTTGACGCCCGATCGGATCGACGGCCCCGACTGGGAGCCCGTGCGATGGCTGCGGGCCGACGGACTGGAGGTGGCGCTGGACGACATCGATCCGTACCGCGACTGCTTCGGCCGGCCCGTCCAGGAGCGGCTGACGGACGAGGAGAGCGAACAGTGGCGGCATGTGCTGCCCCAGGCCTGGGCGTTGATCCGCAAGGCACTGCCCACCACGGCCGAAGCGATGGCGGCCGGCGTCCGCGTGGTGACCCCGCTCGCCGGCTCGGCCGATCCGCACCCCGCCTCGACCGGCGCGGGATTCGCCGCGCTCGGGGCCGCCCTGACCACCGACCCGGTACCCCTCGCGACCGACCTGGTGCGGGGATTCCGGCTCGGCGCCCTCGACGCCCTGCTCGACCTGTGCGAGCTCTACGACGAGACCGACACCCGCGTCGGCGACCTGCTCGCCGACGTCTACGCCCGCGTGGCGACCGACCTGCTGCGGCCCGACCCCGAAGCGGCAAGGCAGACCCGCGCCCGGCTGGAGGAGTTGGCCGCCGCACCCTCGCTCACCGTGCTCGGGCGGCGCTTCGTCGACGGTGTGCGGCGGGCCGGCGCATGACCGGGGCCCGGCTCTCCGTGCGTGATCTCGACGCCCTGGGCGTGCGAGCCGGAGAGACACTGCTGGTGCACGCCTCTCTGCGCCGGATCGGTGCGGCCGCCGACGAAGTACGGCGTGTGCTGGCCGACGGGCTCGGACCGGACGGCACGCTGGTCGTCCCGACGTTCACCGCCGGGAACTCCGACTCCTCACCGGAATACCGCCGCCACACGCGCGACATGACGGACAGTCAATTATCGGCCTATCAGGAGGCGATGCCGCCCTTCGACCTCCTGCGCACGCCCTCGCAGGGCATGGGGCGGCTGGCCGAGGCCGTACGACGCAGCCCGGACGCGGTGCGCAGCCGGCATCCGCAGACGTCCTTCGCGGCCGTCGGCGCCCGGGCCGCGGAACTGATGGCGGACCACGACGAGGAATGCCACCTGGGCGAGCAGTCGCCGCTCGCCCGGTTGTACGCCGCGGACGCGCGGGTGCTGCTGATCGGCGTCGGCTACGAGGTGTGCAGCGCCTTCCACCTCGCGGAGTACCGCGTCGCCGACCCGCCCCGGCGGGAGTACCGCTGCGTCGTGCTGCGGGACGGTCGGCGCCAGTGGATGTCGTACAAGGACGTCGACCTGAACGACAGCGACTTCGGCGCCCTCGGCGCCGCGTACGAGGCGCACGACGCCGCCCTGCCGGTGCCCGGCGTCCGGCACGGGCGGCTGGGTTCGGCCCGGGTCCGGTCGCTGCCGCTGCGGGCGGCGGTGGACTTCGCGGTCGGATGGCTGGCCGGAAATCGCCCCAGCCCGCGTGCGACGGAACGGCTGCAAAAAGCGTCCGGCTTCCTACACTGAGTGTCCACGCTCCCGGGGGGACGGAGCGGGATCGGGGGATCATGTGGAGCCGATGGTGCCGTTACGGGCGGACACGACCGCCCCGTACTTCTTCCTCAGCTACGCCCACACCCCCCGGGACGACACCGACGGCGGTGATCCGGACGTGTGGGTGCAGCGGCTCTTCCGCGACCTGTGCGAGGACATCCGGCAGCTGACCGCCGTGCCGCTCGGCGCGGCCGGATACATGGACCGTTCGATGCGCGCGGGCCAGCTGTGGACGACCGAGCTGGGGGACGCCCTCGCCGCCTGCCGGGTGTTCGTGCCCCTGTACTCGCCGCGCTACTTCCACAGCTCCTGGTGCGGCAAGGAGTGGACGATCTTCGCGACACGGTCCGCGCGGTACCGGGCCGAGGGGCGCCGGGGCACACCGGGTGCGATCGTGCCGGCCCTGTGGGCGCCGATCGAGGACCACCAACTCCCCGACTCCGTCAAGGACATCCAGTACAAGCACCCCGAACTCGGCGACCGGTACCCCGACTACGGGTTCTACGGCCTGATGAAGCTCAGCAGCCATCGCCGCCACTACCAGCGAGCCGTGTTCGAACTGGCCCGGCGCATCATCGAGGTCGGCAAGAGCGTTGTCGTCGAACCAGGGGAGACCCCCGCCTGGGACGCCGTGCGGGACACCTTCGCGACGCTGCGCACCGGGCGCATGCTGCGCATCACCGTCGCCGCGGCCTCCCTGGACCGGCTGCCCGAGGGACGCAGCCCCGACTACTACGGTCCCTCGGCGCTCGACTGGAACCCCTTCCGGCCCGAATGCCCCAGACCGCTGGCCGAGATGGCCGCCGCCATCGCCGAACGCAACGGCTTCCGGCCCGACGTCCAGGCCTTCGACACCTGGCACAGCGAGGCCGGCGGTACCCCCTCCGGGGGAGGATCGGCGGCCGTCGCCGGCCCGGAGGTCGTGCTGCTCGACCGCTGGGTGCTGCGCGACCCCGAACAGCGCACCCGGCTCGGCAAGTTCGACGCCACCCACCGCCCGGCGACCGGGCTCATGGTGCCCTGGAACGACGACGACCCGGACAGCGAGGACGCCAAACAGGCGCTGACCGCGGAGACGGCGGCGACCCTGCCGCGCACCGTCAGCCAGGCGGAGCAGGCCTGCCGGCCCGCCGTCCGCGGCATCCCCGACCACGAGTCCTTCGACGCGCTGCTGCCCCGTGTCGTGCAGTGGGCAGCGGCCCAGCACCTCAAAAACGCCCCCGCGCAGCCGCCGCCGGGCAGGGCCACCCCGCGGTTCCGGCTGAGCGTCGCGGGACACGAGGACAGCCAGCCACCGGTGCATCGCCCGCATGCCGAGGAGGAAGACCGCGATGAGCAGCCTTGACGGACGTGACGGCCGCGACGGCCGGGTCGTGACGTTCTACTCGTACAAGGGCGGCACCGGCCGGACCATGGCCCTCGCCAACACCGCCTGGATCCTCGCCGCCAACGGCAAACGCGTCCTCGCCGTGGACTGGGACCTGGAGGCGCCCGGCCTGCACCGCTTCTTCCATCCGTTCCTCGACCCGGCGACGGTCGGAGCCACCACCGGTGTCATCGACCTGCTCACCGACTACGCCTGGGCGGCCTCGGCCGACTCCACGGAGACCGGGCACCGGCCCGCCGACTGGCACCGCCAGTACGCCCGCATCCAGCGTCACGCGGTCTCCCTGGAGTGGGACTTCCCCGAGCCGGGCACCCTCGACCTCGTCTCCGCCGGCCGGCAGAACCGCGACTACTCGGCGATCGTCAGCACCTTCGACTGGGACAACTTCTACGAACACCTCGGCGGCGGGCTGTTCTTCGACGCGTTACGCGACGACATGCGCCACCACTACGACTACGTCCTCATCGACAGCCGCACCGGCCTGTCCGACATCGCCGACATCTGCACCGCCCATCTGCCCGACATCCTCGTCGACTGCTTCACCCTCAGCGGCCAGAGCATCGACGGGGCCGCCGCGGTCGCCCACCACATCGACGAACGCTTCCGCAGCCGCCGTATCCGCATCCTGCCCGTCCCGATGCGCATCGACGAGGGAGAGAAGGAGAAGGCCGACGCGGGCCGGTCCCTCGCCCGGGCGAAGTTCGACCGGTTCCCCTCCGGTATGACCGAGGCCCAGCTCACCCGTTACTGGGGCTCCGTGGAGATCCCCTACCGGCCCTACTACGCCTACGAGGAGACCCTCGCGACCTTCGGTGACGAGGCCGGGAACGCCGGCTCGCTGCTCGCCGCCTTCGAGCGGCTCACCGGAGTCATCACCGACCAGGCCGTCACCGCGCTGCCGCGCATGGACGAGGAGGTGCGCCTCGCCATCAAGAAGGCGTTCACCCGCAGCCGTTCGGCGCTTCCGGCCGACCTGCACCTCAGCTACGTCTCCGAGGACCGGATGTGGGCGGACTGGATCGCCGCGCTGCTCACCCGGGCCGGCTTCCGGGTGGTGCTGAAGTACGTGGGCTGCGAGGGCGACGGAGCCGAGAAACCGGCCGACCGCACGGTGGTCGTGCTCTCCCCGGCCTACCAGCGCTCGGCGCGGGCCCGCCAGGTGTGGGAGACCGCGACCGGAGGCGACCCGTCGGGCCGTCGCCAGGTCGTCCCCATCCGGGTGGGCGACATCCGTCCGGCGCCGATGTTCAGCGAGTGGACTCCGGTGGACCTGGTACGGCTGGACGAGACACAGGCCACCGGGGCGCTGCTGCGCGCCCTCGGCAAGCCCGCCCTGCCCGCCGAGCGCCAGGCGGACGGCCCGCCCACCGAGGCCCGCTTCCCCGGCACCGCACCCAAGTTCTGGAACGTCTCGCCCCGCAACGCCTCCTTCACCGGCCGCAGCGCCCTGCTGGAGAGGCTGCGCGACAGCCTCGGCTCCAGCACCACCGGCGTCTCCCCGGCGCCGTACGCCCTCTACGGCCTCGGCGGCGTCGGCAAGACACAGATCGCGCTGGAGTACGTGCACCGGTTCGCCGCCGACTACGACCTGGTGTGGTGGATCCCGTCCGAGCAGAACGAACTGGTCATCTCCTCCCTCGCCGAGCTCGGCGGCCGCCTCGGACTGCGGGTCGGCGACGAGGCGGCGCAGGCCGCGCAGGAGGTGCGCGACCACCTGCGCCAGTCCGGCTCCGCGCTGCGCTGGCTGCTGGTCTTCGACAACGCCGACGAGCCGCAGGAGGTCAGCCGGCACTTCCCCGGCGGCAACGGCCACATCCTGGTCACCTCCCGCAACCAGGGCTGGTCGCAGCACGGGGAGACCATCGAGGTCGACCCCTTCCTGCGTGAGGAGAGCATCGAGCACCTGCTGCGCCGGGCCGCCGACCTCAGCACCGAGGACGCCGACCGGGTCGCCGCGGCCGTCGGCGACCTGCCCCTCGCCCTCGACCAGGCCGGCGCCTGGCTCGCGGAGACCGGCACCCCCGTCGACACCTACCTGGCGGAGCTGGAACAACAGGCCGAGCTCGTGCTGTCGTTCAGCCAGCCCTCCAACTACCCGCAGCCGGTGGCGGCCACCTGGAACGTCTCCATCGAGCGCCTCAAGGAGCGCTCCCCGGCCGCCGTGCAACTGCTTCGACTGTGCGCCTTCTTCGCGGCCGAGCCGATCTCCATGAAGCTGCTCTACGGCGACGAAATGATCCGAGTCCTGGCCGAGAAGGACCCCTCGCTGCAGGAGAAGATGGTCCTCGGCCGGGTGATCCGGGAGATCGGCCGCTTCGCGCTCGCCAAGGTCGACCGGGCCACCGAGTCGATCCAGGTGCACCGGCTGGTCCAGGCCGTCATCCGCGCGCAGTTGACACCGCAGGAACAACTGGACGCCCAGCACGTCGTGCACCGCATCCTGGCCGGCGCCCGGCCGACCGGCGAGGAGCCGATCGACGCCCCGGAGAACCGCCCCGTCTTCGCCGCGATCTGGCCGCATCTGGAGGCCTCCGAGGCGAGCACGTGCGACGAGCCCAAGACGCGGCAACTCCTCATCGACCGCGTCCGCTACCTCTGGAAGCGCGGCGACCTCAACGCCGCTCTCGGCCTCGGCGAGGAGCTGCGCGCGTCCTGGGAGGAGCAACTCAGCGCCCGCAGCGCCCAGATCACCGAGCTGGAGAAACGGATCGCCGCGGGCAGGGAGCGCACGGGAAGGGCCGACGCCGAGGACGCCAAGGCGCTGGCCGAACACGAGCGCTATGCCCGGGACCTGCGGATGCAGATCCTCTATCTGCGCTTCCACATCGCCAACGTGCTGCGCTCCCTCGGCAAGTACGTGGAGGCGGAGAGGGTGGGCTCGGACACCCTGGCCCAGCAGCGCCGGCTGCTTGCCCCGGACCATCCGCACGTCCTGATGACGACCAGCGGTCTCGCGACCGACCTGGGGAGCATCGGACGCTTCACCGAGGCCCTGGAGATGGCCACGGCGGCGTACAGCGGATTCAAGGAGAGCTTCGGCGAGGACCACCCGCGCACCCTCAAGGCCAACAACAACCGTGCCGTGTGCCTGCGCCAGCTCGGCCGCTACGCCGAGGCCCGTGACGTCGACCAGGAGATCTACGACCGGTGGCGCAACGACCTCGGCGAGACGAACCCGGAGACCCTGCTGAGCGTCACCAACCTGGGCCGTGACCTGCGCGAGGTCGGCGAGTACGGCACCTCGATCTCGCTGCTGCGCCGTGGCTACACCGCCTACCAGGAGCTGTTCGGCGACACCTACCCCGAGACCCTGCGCACCGCCAAGAGCCTCGCCGTCTCCCTGCGCAAGGCGGGGCAGGTCACCGAGGCGCGCGCCATCACCCACCAGACCCGCGAGTACTACCGCACCCGCGACACCCCCACCACGACCCCCGACGTCCTGGACTGCACCCTCAACTACGCCACCGACCTGTACGCCACCGGCGCCCGCGAGGAGGCCCTCGCCCTGGCCCAGGACGTCGTGCCGCAGTACCGGACGGCACCCGGTGTGCGGCACCCGGCGACGCTGGCCGCCGTCAACAACCTCGGTATCTTCCTGCGCGGTTCGGGCGAGGTGGACAAGGCACGGGCGCTGCTGGAGGAGAATCTGGCCACACTGCGCGAGGTGCTCGGCGAACGCCATCCGTACAGCCTGGCCTGCGCCGTCAACCTCGCCAACGTGCTCGCGGAACTGGGCAGGCCGAACGAGGCCGAGGAACTGGAACGGATGGCCGTCGCCGGTTTCCAGGCCGGCCTCGGCCACGGCCACCCGGACACCGTCGTCTCGCGCGCCAACCTGTCGGTGACCCTGCGCGCACTGGACCGGATCCCGGAGGCCGACCAGCTTCAGGAGAGCGCCCGCACCGATCTGGCCCGGCTGCTCGGCGAGGACCATCCGCACACGGCGACCGTGCGCGAGGGCAAGCGGATCCACCGGGATCTGGAGCCCCTGCCGGTGTGAGCGGCGGCTCCCTCGGGCAGGGCGCGTCTCAGGTCAGTGCTGGTCGGCGGTCGCCACGGGCTGGCGGCCGCCGAGCAGCCAGGTCACGATGTCCGGCAGCACACGCAGCGAGCCGAAGTGCGCGGCGGCCGGCTGCAGGATGGCGGTCACGCTGGGGATCCGGGCGGCCAGCCAGCGGGCGTGGCCGGGCGGGGCGAAGGCGTCCTGCTCCCCGTGCCACAGCAGCACCGGCACGGAGATGTCGGCCGGATTGAACCCCCAGGGGCTGCAGAACGACAGCGCGTCGTCCACCCAGCCGTCGGCCGACATCCGCAGTCCTTCGCGGTAGTTGCGCAGCAGCATGGCGCGGACCCCGGCGTCCGCGACCACCCGGAGATCGGACTCGGTGAGGTCCCCGCGCAACTGTGCCAGCAGCCGCACCGGGTCCGAGCGGATGGCGACGGACTGTTTGCGCAGGCTGGCCGCGAGCCGGTCCGGGCTGGCGAGGGCGTTGGAGTACTCGGTGACGTTGAAGGCCGCCATTCCGGCGAACCAGTCGAGTCCGTCGGCGTCGCGGGGGGCCAGGCTCACCAGCACCGCCACCCGGGTCACCCGGTCGGGCAGCAGAGCGGCGCAGGCCAGCGCGTGCGGTCCGCCGCCGGAGCGGCCGACCACGGCGAAGCGCTCGATGCCGAGGGCTTCGGCGACGGCGGCGACATCGGCCGCGACATGGGAGACGGATCGCCCGGGCAACGGGTCCGAGGAACCGTAGCCCGGGCGGTCGTAGGTGATCAGCCGGACCCGCTGGTGGTACAGCAGCATGGGCCGGGGTGCGGGGCCGAGTCTGCTGCCCGGTGTGCCGTGCAGCAGGAACACCGGGAAACCGCCCGGATCACCGGAGATCTCAACGGCTAATCGTCGCCCGTCCCCCGTGTACACGTCTTTGAGCATGCGCGGTCTCCCCTCGAAGCCCCCGCCCGCTGTGGCATGCCGTGTGGTCGTGCAACGGCCATTCCCCATCGTGCCCCAGATCATCCCGAATGTGCGGGAGTTTCCGGGTTCTGGCGGACCGATGACCGCCGGGTGGCGCGGAGTTGTCGGTTCGGTCGCCGAATGCTCGGTTCAGTCCGTGACCTGCTTGTACGAGTACACGGCCGTCGCCACCGCGCACACCCCCGGCGGGATCATCTCCGCCCGCAGCGTGCCGCTGTTCACGTCGTAGTCGACGCCCTCCGTTTCGAAGGTGCCCGTGCACACGCTGCGCTGCGGCAGCGCGAACAGGCTCTTCACCGCGCCGGTGACCGGCTGACCGTCCAGCTTGCGCGGGAGGTCCACCTGGAGCAGCGGGCGCAGTTCGGGGAAGGACGTTCCCGTGGCGTCGTTCGAGGCGCACAGCAGGCGTGTGTCCGTGACGAAGTCGCAGCCCTGGATGTCGCGCACCGGCTTGTCCAGGGTGATCTGCCAGGCCTCCTTCAGGTCCCCGCCCGTCGGCGGGGTGGCCGGGTTGAGCAGCGGAGCGGGGAAGACCTGGAGCCTGCGCTGCTCGCCCCACTCGCCCGACACCAGCCACTGCCCGTCGGGCGAGACGGTGGCGAAGGAGTTGTTCAGCTTCTCGCCCGGGTTGAGCCGGTGGACGTACTCGTAGCGCTTCCCGGCCGGCGTCGTCACCGCGAACATCTTGGACGTGGCCGTGTCCGGGCCCTGGTAGGCGTCGAAGACGTGGCCGCGTGCGACGTCCGGGTCGCCGATGTGGTTCCAGCCCTTGATCCGCAGGTCCAGCGGGATGGAGGCGAGCCCGCGGTACAGCAGTGAGCCGTCCGCGCGGCTCGCCAGGCCCTGCCCGCCGCCCAGCGTGTCCGTGTACGCCCTGCCGGTCTCCGCCCAGCGCGGGGCACCGGCGGCGGACGCCGTCCCCGCGCCGAGCGTGAGCGCGACCGATAAGCAACCGAGGGTGAGGAAGTGACGTCTCATCAGGCTCCTGCCACGTCGACGAATACCGGGTTCGAATAGAACCACGTATCCGCCCACGGGTCACCGTTTCCGGGCTCGTGCGGGATCGGCCCGTGCGGGTCGATCGCGGCGCCGAGGTAGCCCGCGCCGTGCCGGTTGCCGTCGCTGCCGCGCAGCCGGACGTAGAACGACTCGTCCCCGGCGGTCAGCGGGATGCGCAGGGTGTACGTCCCCTTGCGGCCGCTGACGTCCTCGGTCTGCACGACCTTGGTGTCCGGCGCCTTCCAGGAGTCCCGGTCGGCCACCGGGCCGCGCACCGCGCCCCGGATGACGTCCACGTGCGCCAACTCGGGCAGGATTCCCTGCGGGTTGGCACGGGAGGCGGTCGTGACCGTCACGTACAGCGTCAGCTTCTCGCCCTTGCGCACGCGCAGCCGGCCGCCCAGCGTGACGCCCCGGCCGAAGTCGCAGTCCCGCTTGAGCCGCACCTCGAGGCCGTCGAGCAGATGCCCGTGGTCCAGCCAGACGCGGCCCGCGCGCAGGCCCGCCATCACCGAGCGGTAGCCGTAGCGGGTGACACCGACGTGCGTGCGGCTGAACTGGCCCGGCCAGAAGTCGCTGCCCGGCTGCGGGGTGTCGGTGTTCACCGGGTCGGGGAGCTTGCCGGTGCTGTCGAAGTTCTGCCCCGCCGGCCAGTCGCCGTTCTTCCAGGTGTCGAAGACGATCCGGTGGGCGTCGGAGTTCGTGGTGATCGAGAACAGGCTGCCTTCTGCCAGCATCGAGTCCCACAGGCCGCCGACCGTCGCCGTCGCCCAGTCGAAGCCGCCGTACGTCAGATACGCGTCCGCCGGGTAGCCGGCCCAGGACTGCGCCGACGGCTTGTTCTCGTACTCGCCGCGGATCGAGGTGGCACCGCGCCAGCCGGGGACGGCGGCGCCCTGGGCGCCCGGTGCGCCCTCCATGCCGATCATGATCTCGGGGGCGGCGTCCCGCCAGGCCCGCATCTCGTGCGGGGAGTCGATGCCGAGCCGCATCGGGTGGTTGGCGAGCACGAGCACGTCGTCGACGTAGCCGGTGCGGCGCTGCTCGGCGAGCCACTGGATGGCCTTGACGGCGTGTGCCTCGTTGCGGGCGGTGTTCGCGGCCCCGGCGGCTCCCTCGGTGTAGCCGAGCAGCTTGCCGTCGTAGGCGCTCTCGAACCTCGTGAGCAGGTCGACCTCGTTGGCGCCCGGCGTCGTGAAGACCGTGCAGTGCTCGGCGGCCGGGATGTACCACTCCAGGCCCTGGAAGATCAGCTGGCGAGGGTTCTCGGCTCGGGCCTTGCGGATCTCCTCGTGCTCCAGCGCGGCGCCGTACTTGGCGTGCCCGAAGTTGGAGTGCTCGGTGAACACCATCCAGTCCAGGCCGAACTCAGCGCCAGCTGCGGCCAGTTGGGAGAACGTGTACTTGGCGTCGTGGCTGTAGACGGTGTGGATGTGGTGGTCGCCGACCAGGTAGGCGAGGCGCGGGTCCTCGCCGCCCGGACGCCGGTCGCCCGGGGACGTCGACGGCGACGCGGCGGACGCGGAGGACGCCGCCGCGGGCACGGCCGCGGAGCCCAGTGCGAACGCGGCGCCGAACAGGCCGGCGCGGTGCAGGAGGCCGCGGCGGGAGACGCCCTGCGCGTCGAGGGCGGCGGGGGAGACGGACGGGTCGGCCCAGTCGGGCAGTTGCTGCTCGGTCACGGTGATCCTCGACAGGGGGTCAGTGGTTCATGAAGGAGGTGACGGGCAGCGCCCGTTCGACGATACGGACGTCGCCGAGGCGGCCGTACAGGATCTGGTCGATCTTGTCGCCGTACTCGTAGCCGCCGAGCAGCCAGGGCAGGCCGACCGAGGTGATGCCGATCGACGTCGCCCTGGGGTTGCGGACGACCGGGCAGCCCTCGACGTACATCGTCGTGTGCTCGCCGTCGTTGACGACCGCCAGGTGCCACCAGGTCTCCAGCGGTGTCTCCTGGCCCCAGTTGGTGGCGATGCCCTGCTGGTTGAGCGGGCGCATCGCCCACTGCGGCTCGCGGTCGTTGGACAGCGACAGCGTGGCGAGCGGCTCGTCCGGGTCGTCGGCGGTCTTCCCGGCGGCGCCGCCCGTGCCGGTACGGCTGACCAGACCCGACCAGGCGTTGTGGGAGGGGTCCCAGTCGGCGGGGAGACGGTAGAACGCCTCGATGGTGTAACCGGACCTGAACGTCGCCGAGTTGAGCGGGGCGCCGTCGACCGTGCGCAGGTAGGCGCCCCGCAGCGGGGACTTGAAGCCCTGGAACTCCAGGCTGCCGTGGCCGGGCTGGTCGGGGTGGTGGTCGGCGGACCACCCCAGCTTGCCGCCGCCCACGGTGACGAGCGTGAGGTCGTTGCCGCGCCCGGAGAGGTCCCGGACGGTGCCGGAAGCGCTGTCGACGGGTCCCTCGAAGCGCCAGTACGCCACCGTGCCCGGGATCAGCATGCGCGACGCGGGCCGGGGCGGGCGCGCGGGCACCGGGTCGAAGCCGGAGAAGCGGTCCGCGAAGTCGATGTCGACGGTGAACCGGTCGGCGTCACCGCTGAGTTCGATCTCCTGCCGCTCCAGCTCGTTGAGGCCCTTCGCGGCCCGGCCCAGGATCCACGGGGAGACCGTCTCGACGTCGATGACGTTCCGGTCGAGGTCGAAACGGTAGAGCCGGATCATCGCGGCGCCGCCGAAGTAGCGGTTCTGGTAGTTCGTCAGGTGCAGGTGTACGTCATTCCCGGCCGCGTTCTTGCGGGTCGCCCGGCCTGCGGGCCAGTAGTGCCCGTTGAGGGTGAGGAAGATCTGGTCGTGGTCCTCGATCAGCTGGTCCCAGAGCTGCTGTCCGTACGCGGACAGCGAGTCGTCCTCGACGACCAGCTCGTGGGTGGTGAGGACGACCGGCGTCTTCGGGTGCCGGGCCAGGACGTCCTTTGCCCAGGCGTATCCCTTCTCCGACAGCCGCCAGTCCAGCGCGAGCACCATCCACTCGCGCCCGGCGGCCCGGAACAGGTGGAAGGTGTTGTAGCCGTCGGGGGAGGCGCCCCCGAATGTCTTCCGGCCCGCGAACCGCTCCGGCCCGAACGCGTCCAGATACGGCGTCGCCCCGCGCTGGTCGGTCGTGGAGGACTTCACGTCGTGGTTGCCGGCGAGGACGCTGTAGCCCACGCCCCGCCGGTCCAGAAGGCGGAACGCCTCGCTGATCGCGGTGACTTCGGGCTGGGTGCCGTTCTGGGTGAGGTCGCCGAGATGGGACAGGAAGACGATGTTCTCCCCCCGGCCGTGCTCCAGCAGATAGCGCAGCGAGGCCTCGACCGGCGCCTTGTCGATGCTCGGCCCGTCGAAGAGGTACTGGGTGTCGGGCATCACCGCCAGCGTGAAGCGCCGACTGCTGGAGTCGGGCCGCCAGTCGCCGGTGAGGGCGTCGGCGGGTGCGGCCTCGGCGACCGCCGGGACGGCGACCGAGGCCGTCGCGGCGGCACCGAGCAGCGCGGTGGCCCGGAGGAAACTGCGTCGTCCGGCGCCGGCCTGCGCGGCCTCGCCCTGGGCGTGGTCATGCGAAATACACACGTGTGCTCCGTGAAGGGTGACGGGGAGGGGAGGCATGGGGGAGAGAGGAGGTGCGGGCGAGTTCAGAGAACGCGCAGGGTCCAGCTCCAGCGGTGGATGCCCGGTGCGACGCGATAGGAGGCGAACGTGTCGGGACCGCACGAGGCCGTGCCGAGGCCTCGGTGCGCCGCGTCGATGTGCACCACACAGCCGGTACGCGGCACCAGTTCGTCATGGTGCGCGGCGGCGGTCAGATCCTCGGCGCGGTAGCGGGTGACGGAGACCTGGCGCGGCTCGTCCAGCACCACGGAGAGTCCGGTCGCGTCGGGCGCGGACAGCGTGAACCGCCGTACACCGTGCCGCCCACCGCTCTCCTGCGGGCGCAGATAGGGCGTGAACAACTCGTCGACGGGGACGCAGTGGTGGCCCACCGGGGCGCCCGCGCTCCGGTCGGGATAGGACTCCCACGGTCCCCGCCCGAACCACTCCAGCAGGTCCAGCCCCGCCACCGTCTCGAACACGGAGCCGACCCGGGCCACATCGTGGAACTCCTCGGGCAGCTCGGCCTCTTCGTCGACCCGCACACCGCCCTCGACCGGCGTGAACACCTGCCGGTGCCGGACTACACCGGTCGTGCCGGCGTACTCCGCGGTCACCCTCACCTGCTCGGCGTCCCTGCGCACGGAGACGACCTTGCGGACCAGCGAGTCGAGCCCCCAGGACCGCCAGCGGCCCGCGATGCCGCCCAGCTCGTCGTTGTCGGTGGGCGCCCGCCACAGCGACAGCGCCGGAGCGGCCGTCAGCAGGGGATGGACGAGGAGCCCCTCGTCGTCGACCTGGACGGAACCCGCGACGACGGGCTCCTGCCGCAGCTCGGCCGCCCGCAGCAGCACCTGGGGCGTGCACACCTCCGTGCCGCGCGGCGCCCACGGCAGGTCCTTCGCCGTCGTCACCCTCAGCGTCAGCCACGCCTCGCCGCCGTCCTCCGGCAGCGCGAACGGCAGCGGCACCGCCGCCGTCTCGCCCGGGCACAGCTCGGGCAGTTCGGCCGGCGCGGTCAGCGTGCGACCGTCCTCCAGCGACAGCACCCACATGGCGGCCAGCCAGTCGAAGCCACGGAAGTGCTGGTGGTTGGTCAGGACGATGCCCTCGTGCCGGAAGCACTCGATACGCACCGGAGCCGCGATCTCCCGGTGCTCGTACATCGCCGGCTTGGGCGTACGGTCGGGAAACACCACGCCGTCCGCGATGAACGCGCCGTCGTGGATCGCCTCGCCGAAGTCACCGCCGTACGCCCAGCGGTACCCGGGCGCGGCGACACCGTTGTCGTAGAGCCCGGCGCCCCCACGCCCGGCCGGTCTTCCGTCGCTCACGCGTTGCAGAATCCCGTGGTCCCAGAACTCCCAGATGAACCCGCCCTGAAGACCTGGGGTGGCCTCGATGGCAGCCCAGTGGTCGGCCAGGGTGCCGTTGCTGTTGCCCATGGCGTGCGAGTACTCGCACTGGATGAGGGGGCGTGTCTGCCTGCCCGACAGGGCGTGGGCGACGCAGTCCTCCAGCGGCGCGTACATCGGGCAGGCGATGTCGGAGGCGTCGTCCGTCGCCGCCCAGTCGAGCTTGGCCGCCCCCTCGTACTGGATCGGCCGGGTCGGATCGTGGCGGCGCACCCAGCCGGCCGCCGCGTCGTGGTTCGCGCCGTAGTCCGACTCGTTGCCCAGCGACCAGATGATGACCGACGGATGGTTCTTGTCGCGCAGCACCATCCGCGAGACCCGGTCCACGAAGGCGTTCAGGTAGCGAGGGTCGTCCGCGATCTCGTGGGCGTGGTCGTGGGACTCGATGTCCGCCTCGTCGACGACGTAGAAACCGAGCTCGTCGGCGAGGTCGTACAGCGACGGGTCGTTCGGGTAGTGGGCGGTGCGGATCGCGTTGAAGCCGAAGCGCTTGAGCAGCACCAGATCGGCGCGCATGTCGTCGTACGACACCGTCCGCCCGGTCAGTGGGTGGAAGTCATGGCGGTTGACGCCCCGGATGAAGACCCGCTCGCCGTTGACCAGCAGGTCCCGGCCGACGATCTCGACGTCCCGGAAGCCGATCCGGTGGCGGGAGGTGTCGGCGACCGTGCCGTCGGCGCGGTGCAGGCGCACGGTCAGGCCGTACAGCTCGGGCGTCTCCGCGTTCCAGGTGCGCACCTCGGGGACGGTGGCCAGCAGCCGGGCCTCGCCGAGGAAGTCCGAGACGCGGTCGTCCTCGGCGTTGGCGCGGTCGAACTCAGCGTCCTGGGCGAGGAGTTGACCATCCAGGTCTCCGGTGAGGTACCACCCCTGGGGCAGCGCACCGCCCGCGTCCCGCACCAGACAGTCCACCCGCAGCTCACCGGTGTACCGCGCCCGCACGGTGACGTCCGCGAGGTACAGGGGATCCGTCGCGTACAGCAGCACCGAGCGGGTGATCCCACCGTGCCACCACTGGTCCTGGTCCTCGATGTGCGAGGCGTCGGACCATTTGACCACCGTGAGCCGTACGGTCGCGGCCGAGCCGGGGCGCACCAGGCCCGTCAGCTCGAACTCGGCCGCCAAGCGGGAGTCCTTGGAGATGCCGACGGGCCGCCCGTCCACATGCACCAGCAGCACACTCTCGGCGGCCCCGACCTGGAGCACGATCCGGCGGCCGGCCCAGTCGGCGGGGACGTCCACTTCGCGCTCGTACACGCCCGTCGGATTCCTGTGCTCGGGCGACAGGGGCGGGAATTCTGTATACGGCATACGGACGTTCGTGTACTGCGGACGGTCGTCCGTGGCCTGCATGGTCCAGACACCCGGTACGTATGCCGACGACCAGGCACCGCCGACCGGCGCGTCCGGAACCGGCAGCAACTGGAAGCGCCAGTCGCCGTCGAGGGGGAGTGCTCCGCAGCGCCGGTCGACGGCGTTCATGGGGAGTCGCCCCCAGGAGGTCACCTCGGGTGCCTCCCAGGGGCGCAGGGCGGTCAGGGGGTCGGGGAGTGCGTCGGTCATGACCATTCCGGAGTCGGTGTGGTGGGCCGGGGGAGGGCACGGCCCTGCAGGCCCCAGGCGGGGTCGACGGGGATGCCGAGACGGTCCAGGACGGTGGGGGCGATGTCGACGAGACGGGGCGTGTCGAGTCGGGTGCCGCCGGGCATGCCGGGCTCGGCGAGGATGACGAAGACCTCCCGCTCGGCACGCGTGTCACCGCCGTGGCCGCCGGTGTCGAGGTGCCCGTGGTCCGTGGTGACCAGCACGGTCCAGTGCTCGTCGGCGCGCGCGGGGTGCGAGCGCCGGGCGTCGATCGCCGCCAACAGCCGCGCGAGGTGGGTGTCCTGGGCGAGGAGGGCACGGTCGTACGCGGGGGAGAGGGGGCCCGTGGCATGGCCCGCCTCGTCGGTCGCGCCGAAGTACACGAACACGACGTCCGGGTCGTCCTTGGTGAGCCAGCGGACGGCGGTGCGGGCGACGCGGCGGTCCGCGGTCGCGTAGCCGCGGAACTCGCCGTTGTAGCGCACCCGCCGGCCGATGGCGGCGCCCAGGACGCCCCGGCGGACCAGCTGCGGCCAGGACACGGCGGCCGCGGTGCGCAGACCGGGCCGGGCGGTGACGGCGCGGGTCAGGAAGTCGGGGTAGCGGGCGTAGTCGGCGCCGACGAAGTCGTTGCCGGTCACCCCGTGCCGGTCGGGCCAGACCCCGGTGAGCACGCTCGACCAGCCGGGGCCGGAGTCGGTGTAGGCCATGCTGGTCGACGGCCCGTTCTCGGCCTGACCGTCCGCCTCCCCGTACGGCAGCAGGCTGGTGCCGTGGGCGCCCGCGGCCATCAGGCCGTGCAGCACCGGCGCTGTGGACGGCGAGCCGGTCAGCCGGTCGAAGCGCAGTCCGTCCATGCCCACCACGAGCACCTTGCCGCGCCCCGGGCGTCCCCCGTCGATGACATCCACCATGGTCCGCCTCCCTCCCGACACCGGTTCAGCTGCCCTGTACCGCACCTTCGGTGGCGCCCGCGATGAACCCGCGCGCGAAGATGCTGAAGACGATGACCAGGGGAAGGGCCGCCATCAGCACACCGGCCATGACCATGCTGTAGTCGGTGCTGTGGCCGAGGTTGAGCTGGGCCAGCTCGACCTGGAGCGTGACGTGGTCGGGGTTGGTGAGCACGATCAGCGGCCAGACGTAGTCGTTCCAGGCGTTGACGAAGGCGTAGATGGCGAGGAAGGACAGAGCCGGTTTGATCATCGGCAGGGCGACGTTCCAGTACTGACGGAAGAACCCGGCGCCGTCGATGCGCGCCGCGTCGAGCAGTTCGTCGGGCACGCCGTTCTCGATGTACTGGCGCAGCCAGAAGATGCCGAAGGCGTTGGAGAGGGCGGGCCAGACCAGTGCCTTGAGCATGCCGACCCAGCCGAGCTCGGACATCAGGATGAACTGCGGCAGGACCGCCAGTTGGAGCGGCAGCATCATGAACACCAGCAGCGTGCCGAAGAGCACCTTGCGCCCGGGGAAGTCGAACTTGGCGAAGGCGAAGGCAGCCAGGGAGTCGATGAACAGCACCAGGACCGTGGTGACGCTCGCGACGACGATCGTGTTGAGCATCGACCCGAAGAAATCGATGGTGTCGAGGACGTTCCGGATGTTCTCCAGCAGGTGCGAGCCGAACGTCAGCTTCGGTGGGCTCTGGTAGATGTCCTTGGTGGTGTTGGTCGCCATCACGATCGTCCACAGGAACGGGAAGACCGAGATCAGGACGGCCACGGCGAGGAGGATGTGCGCGGTCAGGCCCTTGGGGCGCCGCAGCCGCCGCTTCGCGCCCGTGGCCGGGGATGGGGTGGCGGCTGTCGTCATGACTTCCTCCCTCGTTGCACGATGCGCCAGTTGACGACGACGAGCACGATGATCAGTACGAAGAAGGCCCACACGATGGCCGCGCCGTAGCCGTAGTCGTTGTCGAGGAAGGCCGACTGGTAGAAGTACAGCAGCGTGGTCAGGCCCGCCTGACCGGGGCCGCCCATGTTCTGGTTGGCGGCGTTGCTGGCGAAGAGCACCTGCGGTTCGCTGAAGCTCTGCAGACCGTTGATCGTCGAGACGACGACGGTGAACAGGATGATCGGCCGCATGATCGGAATGGTGATCTGGAAGAAGGTGCGGACGGGGCCGGCGCCGTCCATCCTGGCCGCCTCATAGATCGACTGCGGGATGGCCTGGAGGCCGGCCAGATAGATGATCATGTTGTAGCCGGTCCACATCCAGGTCATCAGCGCCGCGATCACGACCTTGATCAGCCATGGATTGCTCAGCCACGGGATCGGCTCGATGCCGACCGTGCCCAGGATCGCGTTGACCAGACCGAAGTTGTTGCTGAACACCGCGCCGAAGAAGATCGCCACGGCGACGATCGAGGTGACGTTCGGTATGTACAGGGCGATGCGGTAGAAGCCCTTGAAGCGGCGCACCGAGTGCAGCAGCGTCGCCAGCACCAGGGCGCCGAACAGCGTGGGCACGGTCGACAGCACCCAGATCGCCAGGGTGTTGCGGATCGACAGCCAGAAGACCGGGTCGTTCCAGAGGAACTCGTACTGCTGCAGACCCACGAACTGCTTGCCGCCCAGGCCGTCGTAGCGCTGGAAGGACAGATACAGCGAATAGAAGACGGGGACGAAGGAGAACGCGGCGAAGATCAGGTAGAAGGGCGAGATCGCCAGGTACTGCCGCCAGTACGACAGCACGCCGCGCCGCTTGGGCCGAACGGCGCCCGCGGGCGGGGTGCGCCGCGGGCGGAATCGGGCCGGGCCCGGCCCGCCACGGCGCTCGTGCACCGTGGCGGGACCGGTGACCGGAGGGGACGACACCTCAGTTCACCCCCTGTCGCCGGGCGATCTGCTTGGCCTGGCCGACCGCGTCGTTCCAGGCGTCGTCGGGCTTCTTGCCCTTGGCCTCGATGCTGGTCAGCTCGGCCATGAAGGGAGCCATCACCGCGGAGTCCGCCGGTGCCTCGTAGCTCACCGGGATGGCCTCGGCGGCCGGTCCGAAGACCTCGATGATCTTCTGTCCGCCGAAGAACTCGTCGGGGCCCGTCATGGCCTCCATCGCGTACGTCGCCGGAGAGGCGGGGAAGATGGTGGCGTCGGTGTAGCTCTTGGCGTTGTTGTCCGGGCTGAGGATCCAGCTGATGATCTTGAACGCCTCTTCGGGGTTCCGGCACTGCGAGGGCAGGGCCAGGTAGGAGCCGCCCTGGTTGGCCGGCCCGTTCGGCGTCGCGCAGACCCGCCACTTGCCCTTGGTGCCCGGGGCGGCCGACTGGATGTCCAGCGCGTGCCAGGCGGCGCCGAGTTCGGTGGCCAGGTTCTTGCCGATGGCGGCGTTCCAGGTCTGGTCGTTGATCTTGGCGTCGATGCCCAGCGTGTAGGGGCGGATCGCCGTTTCCCACGCGGTGCGGATGTGGTCCTGGTCGCCGATGAAGTGGTTGTCCTCGTCGATGAACCGCTTGGTGCCCTGGCCGACCGCGATGTTGAACACCGAGCTGATGTTGTTGACCAGGAAGATGCCGGGCTGCGACTTCTTCAGCTCGGTGCCGAGCGCGAAGTAGTCCTCCCAGGTCTTGGCCTCGGCGGCGACCTTCGCCGGGTCGGTGGGCAGCCCGGCCTTGTCGAACAGGTCCTCGCGGTAGAAGAGCGCGGTGGGACCGATGTCGATCGGGAACCCGATCTGCTTGCCGTCCTTGGTCTGGGCGAGCTTGGTCTTCCACTCCAGGTACTGGGAGGAGATCTTCTTGAAGCCCAGGTCGTTCAGGTCGAGGAAGCGGTCGGCATTGGGCAGGAAGGAGGCTATGTCCTCGCCCTTGATGCCGGTGATGTCGGGCACGGAGTCGCCGCCCGCGGCGAGGGTGGTGGTGAGCTTCTGCTTGAAGTCGCCGCCGATGGAGGCGGCGGTCAGCTTGATCTGGCCGCTGAAGTGCGTCTTGGCCTCGGCGACGACCTTGTCGCTGAGCGCGCCACCCCAGTACCACACGGTGAGGTCCTTGCCGTTCTTGGTGCCGCCCGATTCGGAGCCGCCGCCGCAGGCGACGGTCAGGCCGGACGCGGCCGCGGTGAACACGGCGGCCTGGAGGAAGCCTCTACGAGAAAGGTCCACGGGTCACTCCTGTTGTTCCTGTTCGACGTGCTGAGGGGATTGGGGGTCAGTGCCGCCGTTCGGAGGCGCGTGGGCCAACGGGCGTGTGAGGGGCCGGCGGGGTGACGGGGGCATGCTGCACGGGCGGGCCGACGTCGGCCGGGATGCGGTCGGCCAGGAAGCCGTACGTCTGCTTGAGTTCGGGGTCGGTCAGGGAGCGCCACCAGCGGTCGACGCCGTACCAGCCGGGGGCCGCGAGCGCTCCGCCGTGCTGCCGGACGGACAGTCCGGCCGCCAGCACCGCGAACCGCAGCCGCTCCTCCAGTGGCCAGCCGCCGAGCGAGGCCGCGACGAAGCTCGCCCCGAACACGTCCCCGGCGCCCGTCGCGTCGAGGACGTCGACGTCCAGGGCCGGGACCTCCGCGTACTCGCCGGTGATCTGGTCGACGGCCACCGCCCCGTCGCCGCCCCGGGTGACCACGGCGACCGGCACCAGCTCGCTGAGCGTGCCGAGGGCCGCGACCGCGCTGTCGGTGCGGGTGTAGGCCATCGCCTCGGTCTCGTTGGGGAGGAAGGCGTGGCACAGGCGGAGCTGGTCGAGCAGGTCGGACGACCACCGCTGGGTCGGGTCCCAGCCGACGTCGGCGTAGACCTGGGTGCCGTTCGCGGCGGCCTTGGCGATCCACTCGCGCGGTTCGGCCTCGATGTGCACGAGGGCCGTGCGCGCCTCGGGCGGGTCGCCCATCAGCGCGTCCTGCGAGTAGGGGGGTTCCTGGCCGTGGGTGACGAGCGCCCGGTCGTGGCCGTAGGCGAGGGAGACGGTGACCGGGGTGGGCCAGCCGTCGGCCGTACGGGACAGCGAGAGGTCGATGTCCTCCTGGTCGCACAGGACGTCCCGGCAGTACTCGCCGTACAGGTCGTCGCCGAACACCGTGGCCAGCGAGGTCGTGAGGCCGAAGCGGGCGGCGGCCACCGCCAGGTTGGCGATGCCGCCCGGGCCGCAGCCCATGCCGCCCGTCCAGATCTCCTCGCCCGGCGTCGGCGGCTTCCCCAGCCCCGTGAGGACGAGGTCGTAGAAGAGCAGCCCGGTCAACAGCACATCGGGCCGGTCGTCGTCCACGGATACGCCCTCTCGTCGTCGCTCGTCAAAACTCTTCATTTCGTGACCGGAATCGTGCGCCGCTCCGCGAGATTGGTCAATACCCGAGCAGAAGTGAGCATGGATTTGATTGAAGATGACGAGTAGTGTTCACGCCATGCTGGCGGAACGACGACATCAACTCATCCTGCGGGCCCTGCGCTCCGGCGGCCCCGCGGCTGTGACCGACCTCTCCGAGCAGCTGGGTGTGAGCCCCGCCACCATCCGGCGTGACCTGCTCAAACTCGAGGAGGACGGGCTGCTGACCCGGGTGCACGGCGGCGCCGTCGTGGAGGAGGGCGACCAGCCCTTCGCCGAGGTCGCCGAGGTGCGCGTGCCCGAGAAGGACGCCATCGCGGCGCACGCGGCCTCGATGATCGAAGACGGTCAGTCGGTGCTGCTCGACATCGGCACCACCGCCTTCCGGCTCGCCCGTCAGCTGCACGGCCGCCGTCTCACCGTGATCACCAGCAACCTGGTGGTCTACGAGGAGCTCGCCGACGACGAGGGCATCGAGCTGGTGCTGCTCGGCGGCATGGTCCGCCGCGAGTACCGGTCCCTGGTCGGCTTCCTCACCGAGGACAACCTGCGCCAGCTGCACGCCGACTGGCTGTTCCTCGGGACCAGCGGGGTGCGGCCGGGCGGGCAGGTCATGGACACCACGGTCGTCGAGGTGCCGGTGAAGCGGGCCATGATCAAGGCCGGCGACAAGGTCGTCCTGCTCGCCGACGCGGCGAAGTTCCCCGGGCACGGGATGGCGAAGGTGTGCGGTCCCGAGGATCTGGACGTGGTGGTGACGAACGCGCCGGTCGACCCGGCGACGCGGGCCTCCCTGCAGGAGGCGGGCGTCGAGGTCGTCGTGGCGGGAAAGGTTCAGACGTGAAGCTGACGATTCTGGGCGGCGGCGGGTTCCGCGTGCCGCTCGTGTACGGGGCGCTCCTGGCGGACCGCGCCGAGGGCCGGGTCACCCACGTCGTGCTGCACGACCTGGACTCCGGGCGGCTCTCGGCCGTGACCCGCGTCCTCGCCGAGCAGGCGGCCGGGGTCCCCGACGCCCCCGAGGTGAGCGCCACCACCGACCTCGACGAGGCCCTGCGCGGCGCCGACTTCGTGTTCTCCGCCATCCGCGTCGGCGGCCTCGAAGGCCGGGCGAACGACGAGCGGGTCGCCCTCGCCGAGGGTGTCCTCGGTCAGGAGACGGTCGGCGCGGGCGGCATCGCCTACGGTCTGCGGACCGTACCGGTCGCCGTCGACATCGCCCAGCGGGTCGCCCGCCTCGCGCCGGACGCCTGGGTCATCAACTTCACCAACCCGGCGGGCCTGGTCACCGAGGCCATGTCCCGCCACCTAGGCGACCGCGTCATCGGCATCTGCGACTCGCCGGTCGGCCTCGGCCGCCGTATCGCCCGCGTGCTCGGCGTGAAGAACCCCGGTGAGGCCTGGATCGACTACGTCGGCCTCAACCACCTCGGCTGGGTCCGCGGCCTGCGTGTCGCCGGGCGCGACGAACTCCCGCGTCTGCTCGCCGACCCCGACCTGCTCGGCTCCTTCGAGGAGGGCAAGCTCTTCGGCACCGAGTGGCTGCGGTCCCTGGGCGCCATCCCCAACGAATACCTGCACTACTACTACTTCAACCGCGAGGCCGTGCGCGCCTACCAGCAGGCCGAGAAGACCCGCGGCGCCTTCCTCGCCGACCAGCAGGCCCGCTTCTACGAGGAGGCCCGGCGCACCGACGTCTCCGCCCTGGAGGTCTGGGACCGCACCCGCGCCGAGCGCGAGGCCACCTACATGTCCGAGAACCGGGAGACGGCGGGTGCCGGCGAGCGTGACGCCGACGACCTGTCCGGCGGGTACGAGAAGGTGGCGCTCGCCCTGATGCGGGCCATCGCCCGCGACGAGCGCACGACCCTGATCCTCAACGTCCGCAACCAGGCCACCCTGTCCGTCCTCGACACCGACGCCGTCATCGAGGTTCCCTGCCTGGTCGACGCCAACGGCGCCCACCCGGTCGCCGTCGCCCCGCTGCCCGACCACGCCACCGGGCTGGTCTGCGCGGTCAAGGCGGTCGAGCGCGAGGTACTCGCCGCCGCCGAGTCCGGCTCCCATGCGACGGCGGTGAAGGCCTTCGCGCTGCACCCGCTCGTCGACTCCGTGAACGTGGCCCGTCGGCTCGTCGACGGCTACACCTCCGTCCACCCAGGGCTCGCGTACCTTAGGTAGGCACCCCGCCGGAAAGCGCTTTCCCGCACCCGCTCTCTCTGGAGACCCCTCATGCACGACGAACGCCGCCGGATCGAAGAGCGCGTCGAGCGCCTCCACAACCAGCGCATCAAGCCCGCGATCTACGCGGCCACCGTCCCCTTCGAGGTCGAGGCCTGGCAGGCGCCGGGTGAGCCGGTCTCCTTCGAGGAGGCCGCGGCGGCCCCGTACGAGCCCTTCGCGATGGACACCCCGTGGGGCCCGCCCTGGGGCACGACCTGGTTCCGGATGCGCGGCCGGGTGCCCGCCGAGTGGGCGGGACGGCGCGTCGAGGCGGTCATCGACCTCGGCTTCGTCGGCGACTGGCCCGGCAACCAGGCCGAGGCCCTGGTCCACCTGCCCGACGGCCGCCCTCTGAAAGCGGTCAACCCGCTCAACCAGTACGTGCCGATCGGCAACCCGGTCGCGGGCGGCGAGGAGATCGACTACCTGGTCGAGGCCGCCTCCAACCCCGACATCCTGGCCGACAACTTCTCGAAGACCACGCCGCTCGGCGACGTCCTGACGGCCGGCGACAAGCCCCTCTACACCTTCCGGCGCGCCGACATCGCCGTCCTGGACGAGGAGGTCTGGCACCTCGACCTCGACCTCCAGGTGCTGCGCGAGCTCATGGTCCACCTCGCCGAGCACGAGCCCCGCCGCCACGAGATCATGCACGCCCTCGACCGGGCCATGGACGCCCTGGACCTGGACGACATCTCCGGCAGCGCCCCCGCCGTACGCGAGATCCTCGCGCCCGTCCTGGCCAAGCCCGCGCACGCGAGCGCTCACGTGGTGTCCGGCGTCGGCCACGCCCACATCGACTCGGCGTGGCTGTGGCCCATCCGCGAGACCAAGCGCAAGACGTCCCGCACCTTCTCCAACGTCACCTCGCTCGCCGACGAGTACGACGACTTCATCTTCGCCTGCTCGCAGGCCCAGCAGTACGAGTGGGTGCGCGACAACTACCCGCACGTGTGGGCCCGCATCCAGGAGTCGGTGAAGAAGGGCCAGTGGGCGCCGGTCGGCGGCATGTGGGTCGAGGCCGACGGCAACCTGCCCGGCGGCGAGGCCATCGCCCGCCAGCTCATCCACGGCAAGCGGTTCTTCATCGAGCACTTCGGCGTCGAGACCAAGGGCGTCTGGCTGCCGGACTCCTTCGGCTACACCGCCGCCTACCCGCAGCTCGCCAAGCTCGCCGGCAACGAGTGGTTCCTGACCCAGAAGATCTCCTGGAACCAGACCAACAAGTTCCCCCACCACACCTTCTGGTGGGAGGGCATCGACGGCACCCGCATCTTCACGCACTTCCCGCCGGTCGACACCTACAACGCCCGCTTCAGCGGCGAGGAGATGGACCGCGCGGTCCGCAACTACAGCGAGAAGGGCGCCGGTACGCGCTCCCTCGCGCCCTTCGGCTGGGGCGACGGCGGGGGCGGCCCCACCCGCGAGATCATGGAGCGGGCGCGCCGGCTGGCCGACCTGGAGGGCTCGCCCAAGGTCGTCATCGAGCACCCGGACACCTTCTTCGCCACGGCCCGCGAGGAGTACCCCGACGCCCCCGTGTGGGTCGGCGAGCTCTACCTGGAGCTCCACCGGGCGACGTACACCTCCCAGGCCCGCACCAAGCAGGGCAACCGCCGCAGCGAACACCGGCTGCGCGAGGCCGAGTTGTGGGCGACGACCGCGGCACTGCACGCGCCGGGCTACTCCTACCCGTACGAGAAGCTGGACCGGCTGTGGAAGACGGTCCTGCTGCACCAGTTCCACGACATCCTGCCGGGCTCGTCGATCGCCTGGGTGCACCGCGAGGCGGAGGCCGAGTACGCCCGCGTTGCCGAGGAGTTGGAGGCTTTGACGGCGGAGGCGGTCGCGGCACTGGGCGGGGGAGAGGCCCGGGTCTTCAACACGAGCCCGTTCGCGCGCGCCGAGGTGGTCCGCACGGCCGAGGGCGCACCGGCGTATGTGGAGGTGCCCGCGAGTGGCAGCGCGCCTCTCGCAGGGGCCGAGCCCGCGCAGCCGGTGTCGGTCTCCGATCGTGTCCTCGACAACGGGCTGGTCCGTGTGCAGGTGGCGGAAGACGGAACACTGTCGTCTGTATACGATCTACGGTCGAACCGTGAAGTCCTCGCCGACCAGGGCAACCTGCTCCGCCTGCACACCGACCTCCCCAACTACTGGGACGCCTGGGACATCGACAAGCACTACAAGAACCGCTTCACCGATCTGCTGGACGCCGAGTCCGTCACGGTCGTCGAGGAGAGCCCGCTCGTCGGAGCGATCCGCGTCGAGCGCGCCTTCGGCAAGGGCTCGAAGATCACCCAGACGATCACGGTCCGCGCCGGCAGCCCCCGCATCGACTTCGAGACCGAGATCGACTGGCACGAGGCCGAGAAGATCCTCAAGGCGGGCTTCCCGGTGGACATCCGCGCCCCGCACTCCTCCGCCGAGATCCAGTTCGGCCACATCCAGCGGCCCACCCACACCAACACCAGCTGGGAGGCGGCCCGCTTCGAGGTCTCCGGCCACCGCTGGGTGCACATCGCCGAGCCCGGCTACGGCGTCGCCGTCATCAACGACTCGACGTACGGCCACGACGTCTCCCGCACGGTCCGCGAGGACGGCGGTACGACGACCAGGGTCAGCCTCAGCCTGGTGCGCGCCCCGCGCATCCCGGACCCCGAGGCCGACCAGGGCAGGCACCGCTTCACCTACTCCCTGCTCCCCGGCGCGAGCATCGAGGACGCCGTCGCCGAGGGCTACGCCCTCAACCTCCCGCTGCGGGTGGCGGACGCGGCGGGCGCGCCCGAGCCGGTCGTCTCCGTGGACGGCGACGGCGTCACCGTCGAGGCCGTCAAGCTGGCCGACGACCAGTCCGGCGACGTCGTCGTACGCCTCTACGAGTCCCGCGGCGGCCGGGCCACCGGCGTCGTCCGCACCGGCTTCCCGCTCGCGGGCGCCCAGGTGACCGACCTGCTGGAGCGCCCGCTGGAGGAGGACGCGGCGATCACCGACGACGGCGGGGTCGCCGTCAGCCTGCGCCCCTTCCAGGTCCTCACCCTCCGCCTGAAGCGCACCGAGGGGAGCTGAGCGGGGTGCCGATGCAACCCTGGTTCACCGACGCCAAGTTGGGGATCTTCGTCCACTGGGGCATCTACGCGGTCGACGGCGTCCAGGAGTCCTGGTCGTTCTACGACGACATCGTCCCGTACGACCGGTACATGTCCCAGTTCGACCGGTTCACGGCCTCCCGTTACGACCCGCGCGACTGGGCCGAGCTCTTCGCGCGGGCCGGCGCCCGGTACGCCGTCCTGACCAGCCGCCACCACGACGGCGTGGCCCTCTGGGACACCGCTCACGGCGACCTGAACGTGGGCCGCGACCTGATCGCCGGCTACGCGGACGCCCTGCGCGAGCAGGGCCTGAAGGTCGGCCTGTACTACTCGCACTCCGACTGGAGCCACCCCGACTACGCCTCCACCCGCAAGCCGGGCCGCCCACCGGAGCTGGAGGACAACCGCTACTCGGAGGTGGCGGCCGAGGACGAGGACCTGGACGCCTGGGAACGCTTCCTGGCCTACCGCGACGGTCAGATACGGGAGTTGGTGTCGCGCTACCGTCCCGACCTTCTGTGGTTCGACGGCGAGTGGGACCGCAGCGAGGAGCAGTGGCGCATCCCTGAACTGGCCGCGCTCATCCGCTCCGAGGTGCCGGACGTCGTCTTCAACGCCCGGATGCTCAGCGAGGGCGACTACGCGACGCCCGAACAGGGCGCCCCGGTCGTCCCGCCGGACGGCCCCTGGGAACTGTGCCTGACGGTCAACGACTCCTGGGGTCACCAGCACCACGACCACAACCACAAGTCGGTCGACCAGCTGATCCGCTACTTCACGGAGACGATCGGCGCGGGCGGCAACCTGCTGCTGAGCGTCGGCCCGCGCGAGGACGGCACGATCCCGCGGGAGCACGTGGAGCGCCTGGAGGGGCTCGGCGACTGGATCGCCAAGCACGCGGAGGCGGTGTACGGCACCGAGCGCGGCCTCCCGGCCGGCCACCATTACGGCCCGAGCACCCTCTCCAAGGACCACCGCACCCTGTACCTGATCCTCTTCGACGTCCCGCGCGCCGAGATCAACGTACGCGGACTGCTCGGTTCGGTACGCCGGGTCACGGTGCTCGGCAGCGGCACGCAACTGGCGCACCGGGTCACCGGCGGCCTGCACGAGACGCCGGGCGTCCTGTGGATCGAACCGCCTGCCGCGGCCGACCTCGATCCGCACGCGACGGTGCTGGCCGTCGAGTTGGACGGTGAGCTGGAGCTGTACCGGGGCTCGGGCCGCTTCTGACCCTTCCGTCCCGCGGCACAGTTCGGGCCGGCCGGCCGCTGCCCCCGTGACAGCGGCCGGCCGGCCCGAATCCCCCGTGCTTCCCCCGTGGTGGTGCGCTGGTGGTGCGTTCCCCCGTTGTCCCCGCGTCCCCCGTTGTTCCCCCGTTGCTTTCACTCTTATGAGCGCTCGGCCGGCGTCCTGATACACCCGCGCCGGAAAAAAAGAATTCTCCCGGCGCGGGTGGAAGGGGCCTCAGCCGGTGAACCCGGCCGTGATGGACGTGAACTGCCAGTTGCTCTGGCTGATCCCGGAGCAGTTGCTCGTCACTCCACCGCCCGGGCACGGCCGGTCGCGGTTGACCGACCAGAAGGCTAGGCGGGCGATGTGCCGGGAGTTCGCCCAGTCGCGGATCTGGGTCCAGATCGCGGGCGAGGTGAGCTCCTGCTGGTCGGACAGGCCGTTCATGCCGGAGATGCCGATGTGGGCGTAGGCCGTGGCGTCGTCCCACCCGAACGTGGACTTCAGCTTGTTCTTCAGCCCCTCCGTGGCGTTCACGGTGTTGCCGTACATGTCGGCGCCGCCGCCGAAGTCGAACGGCATGATCGTGAACACGTCGATGTCGGCGTTCAGCGCCCTGGCCTGCTCGATGAGCCGGTTGCCCCAGTACGTCGGCCCGGTCGTCGAGGTGCCGAAGGTGACGATGGTCCGCAGACCCGGGTTGTTCGCCTTGACGATCTTCAGGGCGTTGAGGATCCGGTCCTGCACGGTCGCGTTCTCGAATTCGTCGGTGTTCTCGATGTCGACGTCGATCGCCTTGAGCCCGTACGCGTCGATGACCTTCTGGTACGCCCCCGCCAGCGCCTCCGCCGACGAGCAGTTCGGCCCGAGCTTGTTGCCGCTCCAGCCGCCGATCGACGGGACGATGTCACCGCCCGCGGAGCGGATGGAGTTGATGACGCTCTGGTCGTTCCCGCCGGTCAGCGGGCGCTGTCCGTCCCAGGCCGGGTTGCAGCCGCCGGAGGACAGGATGAACGCCATCGTGTACCACTTGATCCCGGTCGCGCTCATCACCGAGGTCGCGCTCGGCGGGTCGCCCCAGCCCAGGTACAGATAGGGGGCGGCCTGCTTGAAGCCGGTACCGCCACCGCCGCCCGCGTCCGTCGTGACGGTCACGGCGTTGGAGGCTGCGGAGACGTTCCCGGCCGCGTCCCGCGCCTTCACCGTGAAGGTGTGACTCGTGCTCGGCGCCAGCCCGCTGACCGTGGCGCTGGTACCGGAGACACTGAGCACCTGGCTCGAACCGCGGTAGATGTCGTACGCCGTCACCCCGACGTTGTCCGTCGAGGCGTTCCACGCCAGCGACACGCTTGACGAGGTCTTGCCGGTGGACCGCAGACTGCCCGGCACGCTCGGCGCCTGACTGTCGGAGCCGCCGCCCCCGGGCCCGTCGAGGCTGATGTCGTCGGCGTGGTAGGTGCCCTGCGCGTACCAGCCGTGGACGTAGACCGTGGCGCTGGTCTGTGCGGCGCCGGTCGTGAACGACAGGGACAGCTGACCGTACGCCGACGGCGACGACGTCCACGTGGACGCACCGCCGTCCACACCGAGGTAGACGTAGGACCCGCGCACCCAGCCGCTGAGCGTGTACGTCGTGTTCGGCCGGACGGAGACGGTCTGGCTGCACTTGGCGATGTCACCGGAACTCACCGCGCCCGCAAGGGCCTTGGAGCCCCCGTGCACGGGGGAGGAGACGACCGAGCCGAGGTTGCCGGCGCAGGACCATGGGGAGAGGGCGCCGGATTCGAAGCCGGCGTTGGAGAGGATGTTGGCCGCATGGGCCGTACCGGGAAGCGCTACGGCTCCGGTGACCGCGAGGGCGGCGGAGCCCAGCAGGGCGAGAAGACGCCGTCTGAGACGTCTGAGGGGTTGGTTGCGCACGCGATCTCCCTGAGGAATGTGGGGTGTTCGGGAGTGCACGAGGTGCAGAGAGGTGCGCAGACCAAGTTGGTATGGACCAATCCCGCTGTCAAGCTCTGACGCCGGGATTGGTCCATACCGGAGGGTGCAAGGTCTAAAGAGGCAGAACCTGAGCGGCCCCGCTCCCGACCGAGTCGACCGGGGCCGGCGCGGGCATCGCCGGCAGCAGCGGCTCCTCGACCTCCGTCCGCTGCTGCGGAATCGAGACCGGCCGCAACGGCCGCGGCCCCGAAACCACCGTGTAGTCCTGCCCGAGGAACGGCGGCGCGACCTCCCCCGGGTCCTCCCCGAGCGCCAACTGCACGGCCAGCCAAGGCACGTTGACCCCGCACAGCGACAGCTGGTGCAAGCCCCCGGCCGGCCGCGTGTTGACATCCATCAGCACCGGCTGGTCGCCGAACATCCGGAACTGGATGTTGGACAGATAGTGCAGCCCGAACCCCTCCGCGATCAGCCGCGCCGGCTCCAGCCACTGCTCGTGCAGCGTGAACCCACGCCGCCGCCCGCTCTTGCTGCGGCCGATCGCCAGCCGCACCCGGTTGTCCGGGCCGGTGAGGCAGTCCACCGACACCTCCGGCTGCTCCAGCCGCGGCATGACCAGCCAGTCCACCGGCTCATCGGCGCGCCGCAGCGCGTCGAGAACAAGATCCAGCTGCACATACGGAGTCGGAAACCCGGTGAGGTGCATGAGCGAGAAGGGGGAGCGGGTGATCACCCGGAAGCCCACCCCGCCCGCACCGGACGCCGGCTTGAAGCAGGCCTTGTGCCCGCCCGCCTCCAACTCCTCGACGGCCGCCACGAGTTCGTCGGCGGTACGCACCCGCCACCACGGCGGCACCGGCACCCCGATCGCCTGCACGGCCTCGTACGCGATCACCTTGTCCTGGAACACCGCGACGGCCTCCGGCGGCGGCGCCAGCAGCGCCGTACCGGCCGCCTCGAAATCCGCGCGGTGCGCGACGATCGCCGACTGGTGCATCCGGGGAACGAAGACGTCGATGCCACGGCGCCGGCACTGGTCGAGCGCGTACTCGACGTATCCGGCCGGGGACAGGCCCTCCGGCTCCAGATCGGCGGTGTCGGCGGCGGCCAGCACGGGCGAGTCGGCGTCCCCGTGCGTCGCATGGATCTCGACGGCCCGATCGCTGGGATTTCTCCGCAGCTGATCCATGAAGAACACGTTCTCCGCGTACGTGCGGTTGAGCCAGACGCGTACGCGAGAGACCATGCAGGGCCGTCCTTTCGGGGTTCGCGGGCAGGGCGAAGCAAGCCCGTGCCCGGGCAGGGTGAATGGAGGGACACCAAATCGCCCCGTGCGAAGGGACGTTCAAAGCGGTGGTGTTGGGGCGATCATACGGCTTTCAAAGGGTGCCGCGTGCAACGTACGTGTTACGGATTTCCCGATCATGCCGACGTGATCCTGCCTTGTACCGGCGTGCTGCCATGTGATCTCGTGGAGTCCTTCGGGTGATCGGAAGGGGCCAGGGATGACGTCGACGGCCGGCGGTGCCGGGCAGCTGCTGGCCATCAGCGACCTGCACATCGGTTACGACGAGAACCGCGCCCTCGTCGAGAAGATGCGCCCCGGCTCGGACGACGACTGGCTGCTCGTCGCCGGTGACGTCGCCGAGACCGTGGCCGACATCCGCTGGGCCCTCGGGACACTCGCCGGCCGTTTCCGCAAGGTCGTCTGGGCGCCGGGCAACCACGAACTGTGGACCCACCCGAAGGACTCCGTCACCCTGCGCGGCGTCGCCCGCTACGAGCACCTCGTCGACCTGTGCCGGGAACTGGGCGTGACCACCCCCGAGGACCCCTATCCCGTCTGGGACGGCCCCGGCGGCCCGGTGGCCGTGGCACCGCTGTTCCTGCTGTACGACTACTCCTTCCTGCCCTCCGGCTGCACCACCAAGGAGGAGGGACTGAGGTACGCGCACGGGACCGGGATCGTGTGCAACGACGAGTACCTGCTGCACCCGGACCCCTACCCGTCCCGTGAGGCCTGGTGCGAGGCCCGGGTCGCCGAGACCGAGCGCCGGCTCGCCGCACTGCCCGAGGACCTGCCCACCGTCCTCGTCAACCACTACCCGCTGGACCGCCACCCCACGGACGTCCTGTGGTATCCCGAGTTCGCCATGTGGTGCGGCACCCGGCTGACCGCCCACTGGCACCGCAGGTTCCGTGTGGAGACCATGGTGTACGGCCACCTCCACATCCCCCGCACCACCTGGCACGAGGGCGTCCGCTTCGAGGAGGTGTCGGTGGGGTACCCCCGGGAGTGGCGGAAGCGACCGGACCCGCCGGGACGCCTGCGCCGGATTCTGCCCAGGGAGGACGGGCCCCGTTGATCGAGGAACTGCTGCCTGACGTGGTCGTCACCGTCGAGGCGTACGGCGACGAAGAGCCCCCGAACACGGTCCTGTACCCCGAGGAGGAGGCGGTCGTGGCCCGGGCGGTCGGCAAGCGCCGCCGGGAATTCGCCGTCGTACGCTCCTGCGCCCGCCGCGCCATGGAGAAGCTCGGTGTGCCGCCGCAGCCGATCCTGCCCGGTGAACGCGGCGCCCCCGGCTGGCCGGCCGGCCTGGCCGGCAGCATGACCCACTGCGAGGGCTACCACGCCGCGGCCCTGGTCCGCGCCACCGACCTGGCCTCCCTCGGCATCGACGCCGAGCCCCACCAGACGCTCCCGCAGGGCGTCCTGCCGGCCGTCGCCCTGCCCGCCGAGGCGGAGCGGCTGCGCCTCCTGGCCGGCGACCACCCCGCCGTCCACTGGGACCGGCTCCTGTTCAGCGCGAAGGAGTCCGTCTACAAGGCGTGGTTCCCCCTCACCGGGAAGTGGCTGGACTTCACCGAGGCCGACATCGAGTTCTTCGCCGACCCCGGTGAACAGTTCATCGGCGGCTTCCGGGCGCGGCTGCTCGTACCCGGCCCGTGGGTGGGCGACCACCGGGTGGACCTCTTCGAGGGCCGGTGGACGGTCCGGCGTGGGCTGGTGGCGACAGCGGTGAGCGTGCCGCACACCTGAGCCACCGTCCGGCGCCTGCTGACCCCCCATAAGCCCGCGCAGGCGCCCGGCGGTCACCTCACCCGAGGGGCACTCACGGCTCCGCGGGACACCAGCTCTGCAGCAGCCGGAAGAACTCCTCCTCGTTGCCGCTCAGTCCCGCGTCGGCCAGGGCCTGTTCCGCCTCGGCGAGGACGGAGGGCGGGACGAGGGGTGGTCGGCGCGAGCCGGGGGGACCGTCGAACGCGGCTCGTACGGTGTGCAACAGCCGCAGATAGGCCTGGACGGCGGTGCGCTCGCGGTCGGTCAGTACGGCGGTGGGCATCGGTCGGCTCTCCCCAAGTCGGCGTCGTCGCGTCACGCCCCGCATACGAGGGCGCACCACCAGCTTGCCGCCCACCACTGACAATCGGGCCCGTCCACCCCTCGGTTCGCCCGCTTAGCGGAGGTGAAACCTCCCCGAAATCCCTTGTGGGAAAGCCGTCCTACGCTGGAGGGAAGGGCTTTCGGCCGCACTCGCGGCAAGGGAACGGGGACAGGAACGGGGGCGAGTTTCGTGGTCGACCTCCACGGGCCGCGCCCGGCGCGCGCCGTACGGCTGCGCCCGGTGGGCGACGGAGAACTCGAGCTGCAGTACCGCGTGGTGCACGGCTACCGGCGGGCGTTCCGGATGGCCGGCGAAGGGCCGGCGCTGGTGCTGATCCACGGCATAGGCGACTCCTCCGACACCTGGGCCGAGCTGATCCCCGACCTCGCTCGCACCCACACCGTCATCGCCCCCGACCTGCTCGGCCACGGCGCCTCGGACAAGCCGCGCGCCGACTACTCGGTGGCCGCGTACGCCAACGGCGTGCGCGATCTGCTCACCACGCTCGGCATCGAGTCGGCGACGCTGGTCGGGCACTCGCTGGGCGGGGGAGTGGCGATGCAGTTCGCGTACCAGTTCCCCGAGCGCACCGAGAGGCTCGTCCTGGTCAGCGCGGGCGGGGTGGGCCGCGAGGTCAACCCGGTGCTGCGGCTGGTCTCCCTGCCGGGCGCCCATCTGCTGCTGTCGACACTGCGCTTGCCGGGGATGCGGCTCCAAGTCGGGCTCGCGGTACGGCTGATGAGGCTCCTGGACACCGACCTCGGCCAGGACGCGCCGGAACTGCTCACCCTCGTCGACGCACTGCCCGACGACACCTCGCGCAACGCCTTCGTCCGTACCCTGCGGGCGGTCGTCGACTGGCGCGGGCAGGTGGTCACCATGCTGGACCGCTGCTATCTGACCGAGGGCATGCCGACCATGCTGCTGTGGGGCGACCGGGACAGCGTGGTGCCGGTGCGGCACGCCTTCGGCGCGCACGAGGCGATGCCCGGCAGCCGGCTGGAGATCTTCGAGGGGGCGGGCCACTTCCCGTTCCACACCGACCCGGCCCGTTTCGTCGCTCTGGTCGAGGGGTTCACCAGCACTACCGCGCCCGCCGACTGGAGCCGCGAGCACTGGCGCGAACTGCTGCGCGCGGGCCGCCCCGGCACGGCGGCGGGGCAACCGGACACCGCCCGTACGCGCGCGGTGGAACGGGATCTTCGGGAGGCGAGCGAACGCAGCGCGACATGATCCGGCACAGCGCGATGTGACCCGACGCGGCGCGACGGTGACCCCGAGGTGCATACGGGACCCGAGGTGCATACGGGACCCGAGGTGCATACGGGACCCGAGGTGCCTACGGGACCGGACGCGCCGTACGGGAAGCCGTCGTGCCAGGCTCAGCTCTGCGGCCCCAGATAGCCCAGTGACGCCTCGATCCGTCCCGCCAAGTGGTCCCGCTGCCCCCGCGCCGACGAAACCGCCAGCCACGGGCGGCACTTGCTGGCCAGCAGCAGGCCGAAGGCCTCGGCCTCCTTCTCCTCGGCCTGGTCGAAATGGCTGCGCGCGGCGACCCTCAGGACCGTCGAGCGCAGGTCGGCCTTGTCGTCGAGGAGGCGGGCCGCCACCGAGGCGCCCTCGACGCTGTGGCTGGCGTGGCCGGCCTGCATGTGCCACAGCTCGTGACCGAGGATCACCAACTGATGGTCGGGCGCGGTGCGTTCCTCGATCACCACGAGGTCCTGGTCGGCCATGTCCAGCCACAGTCCGCTGGCGGTCCCGGCCGGGAAGGCGGACGTACGGAACTGGACGGGACGGCCGCGGCGTCTGCTCATCGCGTCGCACAGCGCGCCGTACAGCTTCTCGGGCGCCGTGGGCGCGGGAAGCTTCACTTCCGCGACCAACTCGCCGCACAGGCGGCGCATTTCCCTACCGATGCCCACAGGTCTCCCGTTCTCCCGCTTCACGACTCGGGCCGCTTGACGCTCTCCAGGAGCATGTCCAGCCACTCGGCGACCTTGTCGCGGTGCTGGTCGGTGGGCAGTTGAGCGGCCCGCCAGGCGATTCCGCGCACGCCGTGGTCCTGCAGGAGCTTCTCCAGCGGATCCTCGGTGGCCTGCGTCGCCTCGCGCTCGGCGAGCTTCTGCAGCAGATCCTGCTCGGTGCGCTGGAGGGCGCCGGCGAGTGCTTCGGGGTCCTCGGCCGTGAGGAATCCGGCGTGCACCCGGAAGAACCGCTGGATGGCGTCGCAGTGCTCCATCGTGGGGCGCCGGTCGCCGTTGATGAGCGCGCCCGCCTGCTGGCGCGACATGCCCGCGCCGTCGGCGATCTCCTGCTGGGTGTACTTGCGGCCGTTCGGCTTGAGGCGGGTGCGGCGCAGCAGGTCCAGACGCTGCAGGAAGCGGGCCTGGACGTCCGGCTCGCCCGCCGGGCGACCGCTCAGCAGGGCCTTGACCACGGACTCGGGGACGCCGGAGGCCACGGACAGGCGGCCGGTGTCGAAGACCTCCGCATGCGGCACGCCGAGCCGGTCGGCGAGCGCGGTGACACGAGCGACGACGGCCGGCAGCACAGCCGTCGGCGTGACGCCCGGACCCTCGAAGCCACCCGTCACCGACAGATCTCCTACGTCTCTCACAGGCTTCTCACAAGCGGTTGCCGTGAACTTGGTGGAGATTACCCGCTGGTTCGAACTCACATCCAGGTCTCGCCACAACTGTGGCCAATTTCAGCCGTCAACAGACATGGAATGCCACGATAGTTGACACGGCTGAGAAGCGGGCAGCAGGATCAAGAAGCCGCGTGAAGGCCGCATAGGCAAGAGGGGTGACCTCCCGATGGCATATCAGGCAGGTGGGCAGCGGTTCGAGCCGCGGCCCGTCCCCGAGAGCTGCGAGGCCCAGGCGTATCTGCGGGACTACGGCGCTCTCGTGGAGGCCGTGCCCTTCCCTTCCGTCATCCTCGACCACCGCTGGGACGTCCTTCTGGCGAACACCGCTTTCGCGTCACTTTTCCGTGGCGTCGGCCCGCATCCGACGGCCATGCCCGACGAGAACTTCCTCAGGTTCGTGCTCTTCCACCCGGACGCGAGCACGGTCCTGGGTGAGCACGAGTCCAGCTGGTGCCTGCCGATGCTCGCCCACTTCGCCGCCGCCGTGGAGCGGCACGGCCACGACCACGGCCTGCAGGCCATCCGCCGGGAGATCGCCCAGGACCCGATCATGGAGGCCGCCTACCGGCAGGGCCTGCCGCACTGGATCCGGGCCGTCGGCGAGCGGGCCGTGGTGCAGGACGGTGCGGTACGGCCGTTGCTGCACCCCGACCCGCGCTGGGGCGCGACCGAGTGCCGGGTCGTCGACGAGACGCCCAGGAGCCTTCAGGAGATGGGCTACACCCGGCTGACCCTGGTGCTGCGCGAGGCGCGCCGCGACCGGCCCAGGGGTCGTGGGGTGCGCCGCAGCGCGAGCCATCTGAGAGTCGTGCCCACCCCCGAGGGCTGACCGGGGCACCGTCGGCGTTCAGGTCGCCGACGGCGCCCCGTCAGCGCGGCCGGATCCGAGTTCCACCGTTGTTGTCCCCTCATTCCCAGCATCGACGATATGTGACATAGTACTGGCGTGAGCAAGCGACTGACCTGCGATGTCGTGGTCGTCGGAGCCGGGATGGTGGGCGCGGCCTGCGCTTGGTACGCGGGTCGGGCAGGCCTCGACGTGATCCTCGTGGACCGTGGCCCGGTGGCCGGCGGCACCACCGGGGCCGGAGAGGGCAACCTCCTCGTCTCCGACAAGGAGCCGGGTCCGGAACTGGACCTGGCGCTGCTGTCCGGTCGGCTGTGGGGCGAACTGGCACGGGAGTTCGGGGAGGCCGTCGAGTACGAGCCCAAGGGGGGAGTGGTCGTGGCCTCGTCGCCCGGCGGGCTCCTGGCGCTGGAGCGGTTCGCCGAAGGACAGCGTGCCGCCGGGGTCCTCGCCCAACCGGTGGCGGGTGACAGGCTCCACGACCTCGAACCCCACCTCGCCCCGGGCCTGCCCGGCGCCGTCCACTACCCCCAGGACGCCCAGGTCATGCCCGCCCTGGCCGCAGCCCGACTGCTCCGCGCCTCCGGCGCCCGCCTGCTGACCGGCCACACCGTGACGGACGTGCTGCGCGCACCGGACGGCACCGTGCGCGCAGTCCGCACGGACAAGGGCGACATCCACGCGCCGGCCGTCGTCAACGCGGCCGGCACCTGGGGCGGCGAGCTCGCCGCACTCGCGGGCGTCCGGCTGCCCGTCCTCCCCCGGCGCGGCTTCGTCCTCGTCACCGAACCCCTCCCGCGCCGAGTGCGCCACAAGGTGTACGCCGCGGACTACGTGGCCGACGTGGCCAGCGACTCGGCCGCGCTGCAGACCTCACCGGTCGTGGAGGGCACGGCCGCGGGGCCGATCCTCATCGGGGCGAGCCGCGAACGGGTCGGCTTCGACCGGACGTTCTCGCTGCCGGCCGTAAGGGCGCTGGCGGCGGGGGCGACCCGGCTGTTCCCGTTCCTGGACCGGGTGCGCGCGATGCGCTCCTACCTCGGCTTCCGCCCGTACCTGCCCGACCACCTCCCCGCCGTGGGACCGGATCCCCGCGTCCCCGGGCTGTACCACGCCTGCGGTCACGAGGGCGCGGGCATCGGACTCGCCACCGGAACCGGCCACTTGATCGCACAGGCGCTGACCGCGCAGACCCCCGATCTGGACCTGGCCCCCTTCCGGCCCGACCGTTTCGCCGAGGAGGCCGCGTGAGAACCCCGCTCGAGCTCGCCGACGCCCAGCCGGGCCCGGCGTTCACGGTCACCCTGGACGGCCGCGAGATCGACGCACTGCCCGGCCAGACGGTCGCCGCGGCTCTCTGGGCGGCCGGCGTCACATCGTGGCGCACCACTCGGGGGCAGGGCCGCCCGCGCGGGGTCTTCTGCGGCATCGGCGTCTGCTACGACTGCCTCGTGACCGTCAACGACCGCCCGAACCAACGGGCCTGCCTGGTGCCATTGCACCCGGGCGACACCATCCGCACGCAGGAGGGGACAGGCCACGACGACCCGGAAGGGGCGCGACACGATGACTGACGCGAACCGGGGCGGCACGGCCCCGCACCTCGCCGTGATCGGTGCGGGCCCGGCGGGGCTCGCCGCGACCGTCGCCGCCGCGGCACACGGCGTCCGGGTGACGCTGGTCGACTCGGCGGCGGAGGCGGGCGGACAGTTCTACCGCCGGCCCGCGGCCGGGCTGGGGGCCCGCCGACCGCAGGCCCTGCACCACCAGTGGCGCACCTGGGAGCAGCTGAGGGACGGTCTGGACCGGCACGTGAGAGCAGGCTCCGTAAGGCACTTGACGGAGCATCACGTCTGGCTCGTCGAGCGCCGCGCGGAGCCGGACCCGGGCTTCACCGTCCACGCACTCCTCGGCCCCGAGCAGGAGGACCCGGCCGAAGTACGCGCCGACGCCGTGCTCCTGGCCACCGGCGGTTACGAGAAGGTGCTGCCCTTCCCCGGCTGGACCCTCCCCGGTGTCGTCACCGCGGGCGGCGCCCAGGCGATGCTCAAGGGCACCCTCGCGGTCTCGGGACGCACCGCCGTGGTCGCCGGTACCGGCCCGTTGCTGCTCCCCGTGGCGACCGGACTCGCCGCGGCCGGCGTCGAGGTCGCCGCGTTCGTCGAGTCAGCGAGCCCCGAGGCCCTGCTACGGCGATCCCGCGCGCTGGCGGCGCAGCCCGGCAAGCTCGCCGAGGGCGCCGGGTACGCGGCCCGGCTGCTGCGCCACCGGGTCCGAGTCCTCGCCCGGCACACGATCGTCGAGGCACACGGCACCGAGCGGCTGGAGGCCGTGACCGCCGCCGCGCTCGACGGAGACGGGCGGGTCCGGCCGGGCAGCGAGCGCCGTATCCCCTGCGACACCCTGGCCGTCGGCCACGGCATGCTCCCGCACACGGACCTCGCCGAGACGCTGGGCTGCCGGCTCGACGGCCTCGCGGTGCGCGTCGACGGCGAGCAGCGCACCGACGTGCCCGGCGTCTGGGCCGCCGGAGAGACCACGGGCATCGGCGGCGCCGCCCTCGCGCTCGCCGAGGGCCACATCGCCGGACGCTCGGCCGCGGCCCGCCTGACCGGCACCGAACCCGACCCCGGCACCTGGGCGGCGGCCGCCCGGGTCCGTACCCGGCTGCGCACGTTCTTCGCCGAGCTCGACTCCGTGTACGCCCCGCCCGCCCACTGGACCGACCAGATCACCGACGACACGGTGGTGTGCCGCTGCGAGGAGGTCACCGGCGGGGCGATCCGGGAGGCCGTGGCGGAGCTCGGTGCCGGTGATCCGCGGACCGTGAAGCTGCTGACGCGGGCCGGGATGGGCTGGTGCCAGGGGCGGATGTGCGGGCCCGCGGTCGCGGGGCTCGCCGGGTGCGAACTCACCCCCTCCCGGAGGCCGTTCGCCCGTCCGGTGCCGCTCGGGGTGCTGGCCCGGGCCGGCGAGCTCGACCAACAGTGAAATGTCACACCGTATTGCCATGCAACCGATGAGAGGGGATCTCACATGACCGCCACCGACCACCGCCCCTGGCGCGGCGTCCTCGTCGCCACCGCGCTCCCGTTCAACGACGATCTCTCCGTCGACCACGGCAGGTTCGCCGAGCACTGTGCCTGGCTGGTCGAGAACGGCTGCGACGGTGTCGTGCCGAACGGCTCGCTCGGCGAGTACCAGGTCCTCACCCCCGAGGAGCGGGCCAGGGTCGTCGAGACGGCCGTCGCCGCCATCGGCGGTGCGCGCGTGATGCCGGGGGTCGCCGCCTACGGGTCCGCCGAGTCCCGCCGCTGGGCCGAGCAGGCGCGAGACGCCGGCTGCCACGCCGTGATGCTGCTGCCGCCCAACGCCTACCGCGCCGACGAGCGTTCCGTCCTCGCCCACTACGCCGAGGTCGCCGGGGCGGGCGTGCCCGTCGTGGCGTACAACAACCCCATCGACACCAAGGTCGACCTCCTGCCCGAGCTGCTCGCCGAACTGCACGGCGAGGGATACATCCACGCCGTCAAGGAGTTCTCCGGCGATGTCCGCCGCGCGTACCAACTCGCCGAGCTCGCCCCGGAACTCGACCTGCTGATCGGTGCCGACGACGTGCTGCTGGAGCTGGCGATCGCCGGTGCCAAGGGCTGGGTGGCCGGCTACCCGAACGCGTTGCCGAAGTCCTCCGTCGAGCTGTACCGCGCGGCCGTCGGCGGTGACCTCGGCACGGCCAGGAAGCTGTACGAGCAGTTGCACCCGCTGCTGCGCTGGGACTCCAAGGTCGAGTTCGTGCAGGCGATCAAGCTCTCGATGGACATCGTCGGCCGCCACGGGGGACGCTGCCGTCCACCGCGGGTACCGCTGCTGGCCGGGCAGGAGGCGGCGGTCCGCGCCGCCACCGAGAGGGCCGTCGCCGCAGGGCTCGCGTAACCACACCCGCGCCGATCGCAAAGGAGGCTGGACCGTGCGCAGCAAACTCGTCCTGCACGCCGTCGACTCGCACACCGAGGGCATGCCCACCCGCGTCATCACCGGCGGCATCGGCACGATCCCCGGCGCGACCATGAACGAGCGGCGCCTGCACTTCCGCGAACACCGCGACGACATCAAGCAGCTTCTGATGAACGAGCCGCGCGGCCACTCGGCGATGAGCGGCGCCATCCTCCAGCCGCCCACCCGCCCCGACTGCGACTGGGGAGTCGTCTACATCGAGGTCTCCGGCTATCTGCCGATGTGCGGGCACGGAACCATCGGCGTCGCCACGGTGCTCGTCGAGACCGGCATGGTCGAGGTCGTCGAGCCGGTCACCACGATCCGGCTCGACACCCCGGCGGGCCTCGTCGTCGCCGAGGTGGCGGTGGAGGACGGCGCCGCGAAAGCGGTCACCCTCCAGAACGTGCCGTCCTTCTCCGTCGGCCTCGACCGCAAGATCACATTGCCCGACGGGCGCACGGTGACATACGACATGGCGTACGGCGGCAACTTCTACGCCATCCTGCCGCTGGAGCAGTTCGGGCTGCCCTTCGACCGCTCTCGCAAGGACGACATCCTGGCGGCGGGCCTCTCCCTGATGGCGGCGATCAACGCGGAGGAGGAGCCCGTCCACCCCGAGGACCCGTCGATCCACGGCTGCCACCACGTCCACCTGATCGCCCCCGGCGCCACCGCCCGGCACTCCCGGCACGCCATGGCGATCCACCCCGGCTGGTTCGACCGCTCACCCTGCGGCACGGGCACCAGCGCGCGGATGGCGCAACTGCACGCGCGCGGCGAACTCCCGCTGCACACCGAGTTCGTGAACGAGTCCTTCATCGGCACCCGGTTCACCGGGCGCCTCCTCGGCACCACCGAGGTCGCGGGCCTCCCGGCTGTCCTGCCGAGCTTCACCGGCCGCGCCTGGGTCACCGGCACGGCGCAGTACCTGCTCGATCCGTCCGACCCGTTCCCGGCCGGGTTCGTGCTGTAGGGCCAGGGCGGCGCGACCGAAGGCACCGGGGATAATGGCGGGTACCGCGTGACATTGCACCCCGCCGCCCGTGGCGCCACCGACCGCGTGACACCGCACCAGCTAGGAGACCCCGCATGGCCGCCCAGCGCACCAGCGCCCCGCCCACCGCAGCCGCCCCGTCGCTGCCCATCCTGGGCGGCAAGAAGAGCAGCTACCGGGAACGGGTCGCCGACGCCCTGCGAGCGGCGCTGATCGCCGGGGAACTGCTCCCGGGCGAGGTGTACTCCGCGCCGACGCTCGCCGCCCGCTTCGGCGTCTCGGCGACACCGGTGCGCGAGGCCATGCTGGACCTGGTGAAGGAGGGCCTGGTCGACACCGTGCCCAACAAGGGGTTCCGGGTCACGGCCGTCTCCGAGAAGCAACTCGACGAGTACAAGCACATCCGCGCGCTCATCGAGATCCCCACGGTGGTGGAGCTGGCCCGGGCTGCCGACAAGGTCTCCCTGGAGGCGCTGCGCCCCGCCGCCCGGGAGATCGTCCAGGCCGCCGTCTCCGGGGACCTCATCGCCTACGTCGAGGCCGACACCCGCTTCCACCTCGGCCTGCTCGCCCTCGCCGGCAACGCCCACCTCGTCGAGGTCGTCGGCGACCTCCGCAAGCGCTCCCGCCTCTACGGCCTCACAGCGCTCGTCGAGGCCGGCCGGTTGCTGGCCTCCGCCGAGGAGCACCTCGAACTCCTCGACGCGCTGATCGCCCGCGACGAGAAGGCCGTACGCGAGGTCATGACCCGCCACCTCGGGCACGTCCGTGGGCTGTGGGCTGCCAAGTAGACCCGCCCCCCGCCCTCTGCAACGTCACCGTGGAGGCGTATCCGACTTCGTGACCGCATCCCGCCCGACCCCGCGCTTCGCCGCCTGGATCTGTGCGTACACATGGGTGCGCAGCTCGGCGAAGTGCGGGTCCGCGCGGGTGTGCAGCTGGTCGCGTTCGGCGGGCAGTTCGACCTTGAGCTGCTCCTGGACGACGGTGGGGGAGGCGGACAGCACGATGACCCGCTCGCCCAGATACACGGCCTCGTCGATGTCGTGGGTGACGAACAGGATCGTGATCCCGCGCTCCCGCCACAGCCCCCGGACGAGGTCCTCCAGATCGGCTCGCGTCTGCGCGTCCACCGCCGCGAACGGCTCGTCCATCAGCAGGACACGGGGCTCGTACGCCAGCGCCCGCGCGATGGCGACGCGCTGCTGCATACCGCCGGACAACTGCCACGGGTACGCCCCCACGGCGTCCGCGAGCCCCACCGACTCCAGCGCGTCCCGCACCAGTTCCCGGCGCCGCGCCTTGCTCAAGTCCTTCTGCTTCAGCGGGAGTTCGACGTTCTCGTCGACCCGCATCCAGGGGAAGAGACTGCGCCCGTACTCCTGGAAGACGAAGGCCGTCCCGGGCGGCGGGCCGCTCACCCTCCGCCCCTCCAGGAGCACCTCCCCACTCGTCGGCGTGAGCAGCCCGCCCATGCACTTCAGCAGGGTCGTCTTGCCGCAGCCCGACGGGCCGACGAGACAGACCAGTTCGCCTGCGTCGACCGTGAAGGTGAGGTCGCGCACGGCCTCCACACGCCGCCCGGAACCCTCGTAGACCTTCTTCAGGCCCCGTACGTCGAGCATGCAACGCCCCTTCTCGAGTGTCACGGCGACCGCCGGGTCGAAGCGCGTAGACCGTGGTACCAGCCGAGGACCCGTCGCTCGACCAACTGGAAGACGACCGACAGCAAGAACCCGAGCAGACCGAGCACGAGGATGCCGGTCCACATGTCCGGGATCGCGAAGCCCCGCTGGAACTGGACGATGGTGAAGCCGAGTCCGTTGCTGGCGGCGAACATCTCGCTGATCACCATCAGGATGATGCCGATGGACAGGGCCTGGCGCAGACCCGCGAAGATCTGCGGGCTCGCCGAGGGCAGCACCAGGTGCCTCAGCCGTGCCGTGCCCTTGACTCCGTACGACCGTGCCGCCTCCACCATCACCGGGTCCACCGCCCGCACACCCTCGACCGTGTTGAGCAGGATCGGCCACACACAGCCGCTCGCGATGACCGTGACCTTCATCGTGTCGCCGATGCCCGCGAACAGCATGATGACCGGCACCAGCACCGGCGGCGGCACCGCCCGCAGGAACTCCAGGACCGGCTCGCACACGGCCCGCACGCGTCGGTAGGAGCCGATGACGGTACCGACCGTCACGCCGACGACGGCCGCCAGCCCGTAACCACCGGTCAGCCGCAGGACGCTGGGAAGCACGTCCTCCCGCAGCCGCTCCGCCGTCCACACGTCGGGGAAGGCCTCCAGGATCGTCCGCAGCGGAGGCCGGTACACATCCGTGCTGCCCGCCGAAGCCACCCACCAGACGGTGACCAGCACGGCCGGCAGCGCGAACACGAACACCAGCCGCAACAGCACACTCCCCCGAGCTCTCGACTTCGCTCGACCAGGGGGGACCCCCATCACACCGCCACCTCCCCGCGCACCGACTGATGCCAGGCCAGCGCGCGCCGCTCCACGGTCCGCGCGCCCACGTTGATCAGCAGCCCCAGCAGCCCGGTCACCACGATCAGCGCGTACATCTCGGGCACGGCCTGCGAAGCCTGAGCCACGCCGATCCGCTTGCCCAACCCCGGTGCGCCGATGACGAGTTCGGCGGTGATGGCGAGGATCAGCGCGACGGCCGCCGCGAGGCGTACACCGGTCATGACGTACGGCAGCGCGGTCGGCCACAGCACATGCCGGATCCGGGCCCAGGTGCCGAGGCCGTACGACCGTGCCGTCTCGTCGGCGACGGGGTCGACGTCCTGGACGCCGTACAGGACCTGGACCAGCACCTGCCAGAAGGACGCGTAGACGACGAGGAGGAGCACCGAGCGCAGTTCGGTGCCGTAGAGCAGCACCGCGAGCGGGATGAGCGCGACCGACGGGATGGGGCGCAGGAACTCGATCGTGGAGGCCGTCGCCGCGCGCAGATACGGCACGACCGAGACGACGACGCCGATCACGATGCCCGCGCAGGAGGCGATCGCCAGGCCCAGCGCCCAGCCGGTGAGCGTGTCGCCGAGCGCGGTCCAGAAGGCGGAGTCGGCGGCCTCGTCCGCGAGCGCGTCGGCGATACGGCTGGTCGGCGGGAAGTAGGCCTCCTTGACCAGGCCGAGCCGCGGCACCGCCTCGCCCAGGGCGAGGAAGACCGCGAGCCCGGCCGCACCGAGTGCGACGTTCGCGCCCCTCATGCGGGTGAACCCCTCATGTGTCCCCGTCCCTCACGGCAGCAGCGCGTCCAGGTCGGGCGTCTTCTTGAAGAGGCCGTCCTCCTCGCCGAGCTTCATCAGGGCCTCGATGGACGAACGGTTCGCCTCGGCCGGCCACTTGGGGAGGGTGACCTGTTCCAGCACGTTCGCGGGGATCTTGGTGTACGTCGTGACGATCTGCCGGGCCTCGTCCGGGTGGGCCTCGGCGTACGCGAGGGACTCGGCGGTGGCGGTCTGGAACTTCTTGACCACGTCCGGGTTCTGCTGCGCGTACCGCGTCGAGGTGAAGTACATCGCGACGGTGAGCTCCGGCGCGATGTCGACCAGCGGAGAGGCGATCTCCCGGCCGCCCTGGCTGCGGATGGTGGCGGTCGCCGGCTCGACCACGCACGCGGCGTCGATCTGGCCCTGGTCGAGAGCGGCGGGCATCTGGTCGAAGGCCATCTCGACGAGTTGCACCTTGTCCGGGTCGCCGCCGTCCTTGCGCACCGCCTGGCGGACCGCGGTCTCGTTGATGTTCTTCAGGGTGTTGATGGCGACCTTCCTGCCCTCCAACTGCTTGGGCGACTTGACGGGGCTGTCCTTCTTGACCATGAGGCCGTTGAAGTCCTTTCCCCGCTCGCCGGTCGAGGCGATGCCGTTCGCGACGGCCTTCACCGGAACGCCGTTGGTCTGAGCCACCATCAGGGACGTCACATTGCTGAACCCGAACTGGAACTGACCGCTCGCCACACCCGGCACGATGGCGGCACCACCCTGTGCGGTGGTGAACTCCAGTTTCAGGCCCTGCTTCTCGAAGAAGCCCTTCTTCTGGCCGAGGTAGAGCGGCGCGACATCGACGATCGGGATGAGCCCGAGCTTGACGGTGGTGATCCCTCCGGACGACGAACCCGCATCCGGTGAACCGCCGTCGGACGAGCCACAGGCCGTCGCGACGAACAGCAGGGCGCCGGCGGTGAGACCGGCGGACAGACGACGCATGGCTCCTCCTGTACAGACAACGGTGCGATGCAAGGGTGTTCCGACAGGTTGTGCGCAAGGCGCACAGTAGTGCGCGTACTTGCCCAGCGGGAAGGTAGAAGTCTCAAACGGATCAGGCCAATGGTTCGCCGACACTATTGTTGACACTTCTGGAGGTGGCGATGTCCGCCGAAGCCCGCGCACCGCACTTCGTGAAGTCCTTCGAGCGTGGCCTCGCCGTCATCCGCTCCTTCGACGCCGAGCATCCCGCCCGCACGCTCAGCGAGGTCGCCCACACCTGCGACCTGACCCGCGCCGCGGCCCGCCGGCTGCTGCTGACCCTCGCGGACCTCGGCTATGTCCACCAGGACGGCCGCCTCTTCCGTCTCACCCCGCGTGTGCTGGAACTCGGCTACTCCTACCTCTCCAGCTACACGCTGCCCGAGATCGCCGAGCCGCACCTGGAGCAACTCGTCGACCGGGTAAGGGAGTCGTCGTCGCTGTGCGTCCTGGACGGCGAGGACATCGTGTACGTGGCGCGGGTACCGACCCGTCGCATCATGACCGCGTCCATCACGGTCGGCACGCGTTTCCCGGCATACGTGACCTCGGTGGGCAGGGTGATCCTCGCGCACCTCCCGGACGAGGAGATCGAGGCGCGGCTCGCCCGCGCGGACCTGCGCCCGCTGACCGCCCGCACGATCCTCTCCCCGGACGCCCTGCGCGCCGAACTGCGCCGGGTGCGCCGGCAGGGATACGCCGTCGTCGACCAGGAACTGGAGGAAGGGCTCCGGTCGGTGGCCGCCCCGGTGCGGGAGCCGCACGGCGAGGTGGTGGCCGGCGTGAACATCGCGGTGCACGCCGGCCGCACCTCGGTGGACTCGATCCGTGCGGAGCTACTGCCGCATCTCCTCGCGGCGGTGGCCCGGATCGAGGCCGACCTCAGGATCACAGGTCCAGCACGAGCCGCTGCCCACGGCACCGGGACACACAGATCATCATCGTCTCGCCGCTCTCCTGCTCCTCGGCAGTGAGCACGGAGTCCCGATGCTCGGGGGTGCCGTCGAGGACATCGGTCTCACAGGTGCCGCAGGTGCCCTCGGTGCAGGAGAACAGCACCTCGACACCTGCGGCGCGCACGGCGTCGAGCACGGAGACGTCCGCGGGCACGGTGAGCGTACGGCCGCTCTGCGCGAGCTCGACCTCGAACTCGGTGTTCGCGCCCGCCTGTTGCTCCTTGGCCTGGAACCGCTCCACGTGCAGGATCCCGCCGGGGCACCGCTCCTCGACCGCGTCCAGCAGCGGCCCGGGGCCGCAGCAGTAGACGAGGGTGCCCGCGGGGACGTCGTCGAGCACCGCGCCCAGGTCCAGCAGCCCGGTCTCGTCCTGCGGCGCGACGGTCACCCGGTCGCCGTAGCGGCCCAACTCGCCGGTGAACGCCATGGACCGACGGGTACGGCCGCCGTAGAGCAGCGTCCACTCGGCGCCCGCCGCCTCGGCCGCCGCCAGCATCGGCAGGATCGGTGTGATGCCGATGCCGCCGGCGATGAAGCGGTACCGGGCTGCGGACTCCAGCCGGAAGTGATTGCGCGGCCCGCGCACCCGCACCTTGTCGCCCAGGCCCAACTGCTCGTGCACATGGGCGGATCCACCCCGGCCGTCCGGCTCCCGCAGCACCGCGATCCGCCAGGCGTACCGGTCCGCCGGATCGCCGCACAGCGAGTACTGCCGCTCCAGCTCCGGACCGAGGACGACATCGACGTGCGCGCCCGGCTCCCACGCCGGGAGCTCCTCGCCCAGGGGATGGCGCAGGGTGAGTGCGAGCACGCCGTCGGCCGCGAACTCCCGGCGGTCGACGACGAGTTCGGCTTCGTACACGGTTACGGTCATGAGGTCTTTCCCTGCGGCTGGTGTCCCTGGGGGTGGGCGAGCATCCACTCCCACATCTCCACCGGGTCCTTCGCGGTGTGCTCGCGGCCGCAGTGACAGGTGCCGTGCAGGATGTCGGTGCCCGGCAGCCAGTCGATGCGGTAGATCTCTCCGGTGGGGCTCGTGCTCACAGGACCTTCTCCACGGGCTTGTCGCCCTCCTCGACCAGCCGGGCGAGGATACGGCGGGCGGCCAGACCACCGGTGTCGATGTTGATGCTCAGCTCCTGGTAGCCGGTGCGCTCGGTGCCGAGGGTCTTCTGCAGCAGGTTGAGGGCGGTGACGTCCTGCATGACGACGGTGTGGTTGTTGCCCCGCAGGAACTCGGTGACCTCCTCGTCGTCCGTCGCCCAGTCCCGGGAGACCGCCCAGAAGTCGTACACCTTGCCGTCGCCGGACGGCGTGATCGCGTACGTCACCTCGGTGTGGAACCCGTTCGGGTCGCTGCCGTCCGGCTCGGGCACCACACCGACCGGAGCGACACGGCTGTGCAGCAGGTACAGGCACGGGGCGTGGTACTCGATGTCCTGCCAGCGGGTGATGCGGCCCTCGATGCCGGTCGACTTGGCGTAGAACGGCGGGCACTCGGCGTCGTCCATGTGCCGGCTCACCCGGACGATCCCGGCGCCCTCGTCGACCTCCGTGGTGATCGGCGTCTCGGCGACCTCGGGGGTGCCGATGTAGCCGCCGTGCAGGTACGTCTCGTGGGACAGGTCGAGGAGGTTGTCGACGAGCAGCCCGTAGTCGCAGTCGATGGGCTCCATACCGCGCACGGTGACCCAGCCGGGCGAGTCGAGGTGCTTGGCCCGGGGGATGCCCTCGGGGTCGGCGAGGGGCGGGTCGCCGATCCAGACCCAGATCAGGGAGTCCTGCTCCACGACGGGGTACGAGGCGACGCGCGCCGTCCGCGGGACGCGCTTCTGCCCCGGCACATACACACACGTACCGGTCGTGTCGTACGTGAACCCGTGATACCCGCACACGATCCGGTCACCGTCGAGGCGGGTCGGGGCCTCGGACAGCGGATAACGGCGGTGCACACACCGGTCGTGCAGGACGACCGGCGTCCCCTCCTCCTCGGTGCGGTAGAGCACGAGGGTCTCCCCGAGGATCGTGCGCCCGAGCAACTCGCGCCCGACCTCATGGCTGTAGGCGGCGACGTACCACTGGTTCCTGGCGAAGGCGGTCGTGTGAGGCATGGGGTTCCCGTCCCTGTCGGCGGGGCTTCGTCGCCCCGCGTGCCGTGGTTGGACTCAGGGTCCTGACGGGTGCGGTCGCCGCGCAAGGCGGCTTCTGCCAGGCGGAAGTGTCTCTGTGAAGGAGCTGGTCAGGGCCTTGTCGGCGTCTCGCTCATCACTGGCAGGGGGCGCGGGTCGGTGGCGTTCACGGTCTTTTCCTCCGTCACCGTCTTCGGCCTGATCTGTGCCTGGGCATCCATCGTGACCAGCCACCTCAGGTTCCGGAAAGCCAAGGCCAGAACCGGCCAGGTGGACCAGATCCGCTACAAGGTGTCGTTCCACCGAAAGCTGTTGCGGACGACAGGGATGCGGAGCTGGGGGCGTGGCATGGTGCGTCCCAGACGAGGGGGAGGCCTTGCGGATCCAGGTGTCCTTCTCGAGCGTGTCGAGGAGGAAGCGGGCAAGATCGGCGCGGTTGATCCGCGTCCCCGGCTTCTCGGTGCCGGCCTCGGCGGCGCGCAGAGCGCCGCTCATCGACCTGCCCGCGCCCCTGATCCTGTGCAGCTCGATCAGGTTCATGACGGTCACGTCGCGGGGTGCCCGATCTCGGACTCGGACACGACCGTCGCCGACGGGCCGCCGTCCCCGTCGTTCGCCGAAAACCTGCCTACGGCTGTCGTCGATGGGCGTGCCGTGCCGAGCCACCCGGCGCCCGTACTCCAGCGCAACCGCCTTCGGCGGGCCGGGCTGGGCGAGGGCGGTGATGTCGCTGAGGGTGCCGGTGCCCTGGCTCTGCGAGCCCTTGATGGTGAAGGTGAAGCTCCACTTGCTCTCGGTGGGCAGGGACTGCACGTCCAGGCCCCAGACCGACAGCTTCCGCGGGTGGCGCGACAGCTGGCTCCCCATGCCGCCGAAGCCGCCGGCTCCTCCGGCCTCCTGACCGGGGGCGGTCATGGGCAGGGTGCCGGACCTGCCCTTGATTCCGCCGTCGGGGGCGAAGGCGAAGTCCAGCGACTGCTCGGCGCGCAGGGGCCACCTGGAGAAGCCGACCGTCAGGTTGTACGGGTCGACCTTCACCTTTTCGGTGTGGACGATGTCGACCGGCTCGTATGCCTGGGCGGCCGGGGCCGAGACGAACAGCGTGGCCGCGATGGTGCCGAGCGCGAGGAACAGGGCTCGGATCCGGTGCGTTCGGGGGTACATCAGTTCAGCGGCCTTCCTGGTCGAGCTCGAGTGCTGATGACGGCCGGCGCGCCGAGGGGCTCAGCGTTCCAGAGCCTTGTGCGCCGTCTCCGGCAGCCGCAGATACACCAGCGACGAGCCGAGGCAGAGCACGGCGACGTACCAGGGGAAGAGGTCAGCGTGCCCCAGCTCCTTGAACAGCGTGCCGACGTACGGCGCCGTACCCCCGAACACCGCCACCGTCAGCGAGTACGGGAACCCGATCCCCGCCGCCCGCACCCGCGGCGGGAACACCTCGGCGTTCACGGCCGCGCTGATCGAGGTGAACCCGGTCAGCAGCACCATGCCCGCGCACTGCACGAGCAGCAGCACCGCGAACGAGTCGCGCAGGGCGTGCAGCAGCGGGACGGTGAGGAGGGTGAAGCCCAGGCCGAAGAAGAGGAGCAGGGGGCGGCGGCCGAAGCGGTCGGACAGGAGGCCGCCGAGGGGCTGGAGCAGGCCGAAGAAGGCCAGTGAGATGGTGCCCGCGAGGAGCGCGTCGGACTTCTCGATGCCCGCGTTGAGTTCGGCGTACGTCGGCAGATACGACGTCCACGTGTAGTACGCGATCGTGCCGCCCGCGGTGATGCCGCAGATCAGCAGGGACTGGCGAGGATGGCGGCGCAGTGCCTCCAGCAACCCGGGACGCGGGGCCTGTTGCTGCTCGGTGCTCCGGGTCTCTTCGGCGCCCTGCCGGATCCAGAAGCCGACCAGGCTGAGGACGGCGCCGAGGACGAACGGCAGCCGCCAGCCCCAGCCGTTCATCTGCCCGTCGTTCAACGTGTCCACCAGCAGCGTCGCGATACCGGACGCGACAAGCTGCCCTGCGGTCGTCGACACGTACTGGAAGCTGGAGAACAGCCCGCGGCGACCGGGTCCCGCCGACTCCACCAGGAACGTCGTCGACGCCGCGAACTCGCCGCCCACGGACAGGCCTTGGAGCAGCCGCGCCAGGACGAGCATCACCGGAGCCAGCACACCGGCGGCCTCGTAGGTCGGTGTCAGCCCGACCAGCAGACTGCTGCCGCCCATCAGGAGGATGGTGATCGTCAGGGCCGCTCGCCGCCCGTGCCGGTCCGCGATCGCGCCCATGAGCAGTCCGCCCACCGGCCGCATGAAGAAGCCCACCGCGAAGACCGCGAACGTCGACAGCAGCGGCACCAACGAGTTGTCCGCGCTCTTGGGGAAGACCTCGGCCGCGATGTAGGTGGCGAGGAAGGTGTAGGCGTACCAGTCGTACCACTCCACGGCGTTGCCGACCGAGGCGGCGAGGAGCTGGCGTACGGGCCGTGAAGCCGGCGGGGAATCCGTGCGCGTCGTCTCTGTCATGATCGCGACCATCCCCGCACCCCGGCCCCGGCACACCTCACGTACCCACGACTTTCACACCAGCGCCACCGGACCCTTCCCTGACGTTTGGTGCTCCTGGAACACTCCTTCCGCGCGCATTCCGTCACATGCCTGCCGGTCACATCACCCTCAAGGGGAAGAGGTCCCTCACTCATGCCCGAAGTCAATCGCCGCAGATTCCTTCAACTCGCGGGCGCGACCACGGCGTTCACGGCTCTGTCGAGCAGCATCCAGCGGGCCGCCGCCATCCCGGCGAACCACCGCACCGGGTCGATCGAGGACGTCGAGCACATCGTCGTCCTGATGCAGGAGAACCGTTCCTTCGACCACTACTTCGGCAAGCTGCGCGGCGTTCGCGGCTTCGGCGACCCGCGTCCGGTCAAGCTGGACAACGGCAAGTCGAACTGGCACCAGTCGGACGGCACCAAGGACATCCTGCCGTTCCACCCGACTGCCGAGGACCTCGGCATGCAGTTCCTCGAGGGCCTCCCGCACGGCTGGACCGACGGCCAGCAGGCGTACAACGGCGGCAAGTACGACAAGTGGATCCCCGCCAAGGGCACCACGACGATGGCGTACCTCACCCGTGAGGACATCCCCTTCTACTACGCCCTCGCCGACTCGTTCACCATCTGCGACGCCTACCACTGCTCGTTCATCGGCTCCACCGACCCGAACCGCTACTACATGTGGACGGGCTGCACGGGCAACGACGGCACCGGCGGCGGCCCGGTCCTCGGCAACGACGAGCTCGGCTACGGCTGGACCACCTACCCCGAGCGCCTGGAACAGGCCGGTATCTCCTGGAAGATCTACCAGGACATCGGCGACGGCCTGGACGCGGCCGGCTCCTGGGGCTGGATCGAGGACGCCTACCGGGGCAACTACGGCGACAACTCGCTGCTGTACTTCAACAAGTACCGTGAGGCCAAGCCCGGCGACCCCTGGTTCGACAAGGCCCGCACCGGCACCGACGTCAAGAACGGCGACGGCTACTTCGACCGGCTCAAGGCCGATGTGAAGGCCGGCAGGCTGCCGCAGATCTCCTGGATCGCCGCTCCCGAGGCCTTCACCGAGCACTCCAACTGGCCCACGAACTACGGCGCCTGGTACATCGCCCAGGTGCTGGACGCCCTCACCGCCAACCCCGAGGTCTGGTCGAAGACGGCCCTGTTCATCACCTTCGACGAGAACGACGGCTTCTTCGACCACGTCGTGCCGCCACTGCCGCCGAAGGACGCCTCCCAGGGCAAGTCCACGGTCGACGTCTCGCTCGACCTCTACCAGGGCGACAGCAAGCGCCCCGCCGGTCCGTACGGCCTCGGTCCGCGTGTTCCGATGCTGGTCGTCTCACCGTGGAGCAAGGGCGGTTACGTCTGCTCCGAGACCCTCGACCACACCTCGATCCTGCAGTTCATGGAGCGCCGCTTCGGGGTCAGGGAGACGAATATCTCGCCCTGGCGCCGGACCGTCTGCGGCGACCTGACCTCGGCCTTCGACTTCTCCCGCAAGGACAGCCGCCCCGCCGCGCTGCCGGAGACCGACGAGTACGAGCCGCAGGACCGCGAGCGTCACCCCGACTACAGGCCGACGCCGCCGGCCGACCCGGACATGCCCAAGCAGGAGCGCGGTCTGCGCCCGTCCCGGCCGCTCAAGTACGCCCCGTACGTGGACGGTTCCGTCGACGCGGCGGCGGGCAGGTTCACGCTGACCTTCGCCTCGGGCGCCAAGGCCGGTGCCGCCTTCCACGTCACGTCCGGCAACCGCACCGACGGCCCCTGGATGTACACCACCGAGGCCGGAAAGAGCATCGCCGACACCTGGAACTCGGCCTACTCGAACGGCTCCTACGACCTGACCGTGCACGGCCCGGCAGGCTTCGTGCGCTGGTTCAAGGGCTCGAACAAGGCGGCCGGTCCCGAGGTCACCGCCCGCCCCAAGGGCGACGACATCGAGCTGACGTTCACCAACAAGGGCCGGACGGGCGTCAGTCTGAAGATCGCCAACGGGTACGGCGGTCGCGCCACGACGGTGACGGTCGCGCCCGGCGCCACGGTGCGGCGCTGCATCGACCTGCTGGCGAGCCGGCGCTGGTACGACCTGACCGTCACCTCCGACGCCGACCCGGCGTTCCTGCGGCGGTTCGCCGGACGCGTCGAGAACGGGCGGCCCGGTGTGAGCGACCCGGCGATCATCACCGAGTAACCGGCCGCAGCGGACGGACCGCTCGGATCGCTCGGATCACAGCGGTGTGAGGTGCCCCGGCTCCGCCTGCCGGGGCACCAACGCCGGTTCGGGCGCGGCCGACTCGGGCTCCAGGGCCAGCACGGCGGCCACGGGATGCTCGTCGTCCGGGACAGGGCCGGGGTGGTCGTCCTGCGCGGCCGGCTCGGGTGTCGCGCGGCTGAGCAGCACCACACCCCACGACGCCAGCCCCGCTCCGGCCAGCGCGAGGACGATGCCCGCGGCGCCGCCCTGGAGTCGCTCGCCGAGGAGCACGAGCCCGATCACCGCGGCCGCCAGCGGGTTCGCCAGCGTCACCACGGCCAGCGGCGCGCCGAGGCCGCCCTGGTAGGCGGTCTGCGACAACAGCAGTCCGCTCGCCGCGAAGGCGGCGACCAGCAGCGCCGTGCCGACCACCTGGAGGCCGAGCAGCGGGGAGGAATGGTCGGTCGCGGCCACCGTCACGGTCTGGGTGAGCGCCGAGGCGACCCCGGAGGCGAAGCCGGACGCGGTCGCGTGCCGCAGTCCGGGCCGGGCACCCGGCCGCGACAGCATGCCGATCAGGGCCACGGTCACCCCTGCGACCGCCAGCGCCTCGGGCGTGCTCAGGACGTCCTCGGGGGCGGGACCGGACGCGGTGACGAGGATCGCGGCCAGGCCGGCCAGCGTCAGCGCCGTACCGCGCCACTCGACCGCGCTGACCCGCCGCCCCGCGACCCGCGCGCCCAGCGGCACCGCGGCCACCAGGGTGAGCGCACCGAGCGGCTGCACCACGGTCAGCGGGCCGTACTTCAGGGCCACCACGTGCAGCAGCGCGCCAAAGGCGTTGAGCAGGACCGCCCCCCACCAGGCGCCGGAGCCCAGCAGCCGGCGCAGACCCGAACCCTGCGCACGGAAGGCCAGCCGCTCCTGGGCGACGGCCGCGGCGGCATAGGCGACGGCGGAGAACAGGGACAGGACGACGGCGAGGACGGTGGCGTTCATCGGCCCGCTCCCACCAGGGCGGTCTTCTCGTCCCGGGCGGCGGGCACGGCTTCGCCGGCACCGCGTCCGGCGGACGTGGCGGTACGCCGCCGCGAGCGAAGCGCGATGCGGGTCCCCCCGGACGAGGTCTCGGGGAGGATCACCGCGAGGGCGACACCGAGCATGGCCGTCGCCACGATCGCGTCCAGCCAGTAGTGGTTGGCCGTGCCGACGATGACCAGCAGCGTCAGCAGCGGGTGCAGCAGCCACAGCCACCGCCATCGCGACCGGGTCGCCACGATCAGGCCGATCGCCACCATCAGGGCCCAGCCGAAGTGCAGCGACGGCATCGCCGCGAACTGGTTCGACAGGTGGTCGGTCTCGGGGGAGCCGTACACGGAGGGGCCGTACACCTGTCCGGTGTCGATCAGGCCGGCGGCGGCCGGCATGCGCGGCGGGGCGAGCGGGAACGCCAGGTGCACCACCAGGGCGGCGGCGGTGACGGCGGCCAGGACGCGGCGGGCCCAGACGTAGTGCGCGGGGCGCCGCAGGTAGAGCCAGACCAGGAAGGCCGCGGTGGCCGGGAAGTGGACGGTCGCGTAGTAGGTGTTGGCGAGGTGGACGAGCGCGTCGCCGTGCAGCAGCAGGTTCTGCACCGAGCCCTCGCCGGGCAGGTGGACGGCCCGTTCGAGGTTCCACACCCGGTCGGCGTTGCGGAAGGCCTCGCCGGTGTGGCCCGCGGCCAGTTGCCGGCCGAGCTTGTAGAGGAGGAAGAGCCCTGCGACGAGCAGAAGCTCACGGACCAGCGGAGGCCGCGCTATCGCGTCGGTCTCCGCTTCTGCAGGCTCGGTGCGGCCATTCATTTCCCCCGGCCCTTTCGCCGAACGGTGGGTGGTGCTGGGTGGGCTCGTGGAGGTGCTGACCGCACGGGCACGCCCTACTCATCGATACGGCGACGTACCGAAACGCCCCTGTACCGATACGACACTGTACCGATACGGTGGCGTTCCGGTACAGTGGCGTATCGATAGACGTACGACACACTGGAAGCGCGGCCCCTTCACCCCGGGGAACACCCCGGGTGCCGCACCCGAGCGAGGAGAAGAGCAGATGACGTCGCAGGCCGCGGACGGACCGGAGACGGTCACCGCCTCGCGCCGCTCCAAGATCACGCCCGAGCGTGAGCAGGAGTTCTTCGACGCCGTGCTCGAACAAGTCCGCGAGTGCGGATATGACGCCGTCTCCATGGAGGGCGTCGCCGCCAGCACGCGCTGCAGCAAGTCCACGCTCTACCGGCAGTGGAAGACGAAGCCGCAGTTCGTGGCGGCCGCCCTGCGCGCCAGCCGCCGCACCCGCTTCGAGGGCATCGACACCGGCACGCTCGCGGGCGACCTGCGTCAGGCGGCCCGGGCCGCGGGGGCGTGGTCCGGCAAGGACACCCGGCTGTTCCAGGCCCTCGGCCACGCCGTCATGCAGGACCCGGAACTGCAGCGGGCCCTGCGCGAGGCGCTCATCGACCCCGAGGTCGACGCGCTGAAGGAGATCCTGCGGCGCGGGGTCGAACGGGGCGAGGTCGCCGCCGACCATCCGGCGCTGGAGTACATCCCGGCGCAGATCTTCGGCGTGCTGCGGGCCCGCCCGGTGCTGGAGGGCGAGGACGCCGACCCCGACTACATCGTCCGGTTCGTGGAGGCGGCCGTGCTGCCGACGCTGGGCCTGACCTGAGACTCAGGACGCCGTCCGCGGGATGACCGGACGGTGGCCTGTTCCGCGCCGACCCGTGGGGACGGGGGCGGCGCGCACCCCCCGGCCGGGTGGGGTTCCTCTTGAGCGGAGGGGCGCCCCACCCGGCCGCATCACGTCCGGGGCGAACGGGCGGAGCGGCGGCTCAGACGTCCTGGCCGTTGCCGCCGCCGGTGGACACCTTGATGCCCTCGGCGATCTCGTCGAGGACCGACTGCTTCTCGGTGGTGTCCACGCCGAGGCGGACCACGACCATCTGCCGGTCGTCGACGGGCGAGGGGAAGGCCAGCGACTCGACATAGCCGTCGGTGCCCTTGCTGGTGATCGCCTTCCAGCGGACCAGGTAGCCCTTCTGCCCGGCCACGGTCACCGCCTTGGAGGCCAGCACCTCGTGCGAGGTGATCTCGCCGTACCCCTTGCCGTAGGACTCCTCGGCGTTCGCCGAGATGTCCGCCTTGGCGACCTCCTCGGCCGTGTCGCCCCTCGTGCCGAGCGCCAGCGCCGGAGCCGAGTAGGCGCCGCCCTTCTGGCAGGTCTGGGAGGTCTCGGCGGGGCACTTGTACGTCTCGTCCGACGCCACGTGCGCGCCCCAGTCGATCTGCTGGCCGTACCAGCCGTCCGGGATCGGGATGCTGATCCCGCTCACCGAGTCGGTCACCGAACCGCTGTCCACCTTCGGCGGCTCGGACTGGTCCGGGGAGGGGGACTGCCCGCCGGAACCCCCGTCGCCGCCATCGCCGCCGCCGGAGTCACCGAAGGGGCCGCCCTGACCGCCGCCGGGCCCGCCCTGGCCACCCGGGCCCGGCTGGGAGCCGGCGCTGCCGCCGCCCGAGCCGCCGTCGGCGGTCAGCGCGTACACGCCGACCCCGATGCTCGCGAGGACGACCGCGGCCACGCCCACCGCTATGCCCGTACGCAGTCCGCGCCGCCCGCTCGAGGGCGGCTCGCCGGGATATCCGGGATGCACCGGGTACGCGAGCTGAGCCATGCCGGCCGACGACTGCCCTGAAGGGACCCCGCCGGCGGGTGGATGCGCCGGATACGCCGGAAGAGCCCCTTCGGCGGGCGGCTGTCCGGAAGGCGTCCCGTCGGTGGCCGCCTGTCCTGAGGGAGCCACTTCGGCGCCCGGCTGTCCGGAAGGAGAACCGTCGGCGGCCGACTGCCCCGACAGCGCCCCCTCGCTCGTCGGCTGTCCCGAAGCCGCCCCGCCGGCCGGCGGCTGCCCGGGAGGCGCCCAGTCGGCGGCCGACCCCGCGGGCCGGACCTGGTCCGTCCATGCCTTGCCGTCCCACCAGCGCTCGGTGGGCGGACCGTCACTTTTCCGGCCGGGGTCGGGGTACCAGCCGGGAGGAGTCACCTGCGTCATGGGTCCACCGTATGAGGCCTCGGTGAAAGCGGGATGAGAGGATCCCGCCCCGACGCGCACCGACCTCCGTCCGCGTCACTCCAGGACGAGCCGCACCGGCCGCTCCCGAGCCGGCGGCGGCAGCCGCAGTCCGTCCCGGCCCGGCGTGATCGAACCGAGCACGCGCGCGTACCGGGCGCCGGTCGCCGCGGGCTCCGTTCCCGGCAGGCCGTGCGCGGTCAGGAACCCCAGTACGGCGAACGCGTACGCCTCCTTCGCGTCCGCCGGCAGCCCCAGCTCGTCGGAGGTGCGCAGCGCCACCCCGGGCAGCCGCTGTCCGAGCATCCTCATCAGTACGGGGTTGCGCGTCCCGCCCCCCGAGGCGATCACCTCGGACGCGCCCACCGTGCGTACGGCGTCGGCGACCGTCCGTGCCGTGAGCATGGTCAGGGTGGCGACGACGTCCTCGGCGGGCAGCGTGCCGAACCCGGCCAGAGCGTCCCGCAGATGGCCGAGATGGAACAGTTCCTTGCCGGTCGTCTTGGGCGCGGGGAGCGCGTAGTACGGCTCCTCCAGCAGCCTGCTGAGCAGCGGCTCATGGACGGTGCCGCGACCGGCCACCGCCCCGTCCACGTCGTAGGCCACCCGCCCGCCACTGAAGCCTCCCCCAGACTCCGTCCGGGGGGGACCCCCATCTCGCTTCGCTCGCCGCCGCGTCGATCAGCGCGCACCCCGGCCCGGTGTCGAAGGCCGTGCCGTCGGGCGCGGTGAGGTTGGCGATGCCGCCGAGGTTGAGGGCGACGGGCGTGCCCGGCCGGCCGCGCAGCCACAGCAGGTCGACCAGGCTGACCAGCGGTGCGCCCTGACCGCCGGCGGCGATGTCACGCGGCCGGAAGTCGGCGACGACCGGCAGCCCGGTCGCCTCGGCGATCCACGCGGGCTGCCCGAGCTGAAGGGTGCCGTACACCTGCCCCGCCTCGGCCCAGTGGTACACGGTCTGCCCGTGCGAGGCCACCAACTCCGCCCGCCCGTCGCACAGTTCACGGTCCGCCCGGACAGCCGCCGCCGCGAATGCCTGCCCGATCCGCGTGTCGAGCCGGCACACCTCGGACATCGAGGCCGTCCCCGGCGGCAGCGCCGCGGCCAGCGCCTCGCGCAGCGCCTCGTCGTACGCCTGGCTCACCAGCCCCAGCGGCCTGAGGACCAGGCCGTCCCCGACGAGGCTCAGGTCGGCGGCGGCCGCGTCGATGGCGTCGTACGACGTGCCCGACATCAGGCCGATCACCCGCATCCGTTCAACTCGCCTTCCCGTGTGCTCTCCCGGCCAGCGCGAGAACGCTCACCGCGCAGGTCGCGGCAGCGTAGTACGCGGGGACGTCCACGTCGCCGGTCCGTTCGACCGTCTCCGTGATGATGAGCCCGGCGCAGCCCGAGAACACCGCATTGGACAGGGCGTAGGCGAGCCCCAGCCCCGTGTAGCGCACGTTCGTCGGGAACAGCTCGGCGAGCATCGCCGGCCCCGGCCCCGCCATCAGCCCCACCACGGCACCCGCGCCGCACACCGCCGCACCCCGCACGGTGAGGGAAACGGCCGGGTCCTGGAGAAGGTCGAGCAGCGGCACCGCGAGAACCGCCACGAGCACCGCCCCCGCCAGCATCACCGGCCTCCTCCCGACCCGGTCGCTGAGCCACCCCGCCGGCAGGATGGTCACCGCGAACCCGAGGTTGGCCAGCACCGTGGCGATCAGCGCCTGCTGGACTGTCGCGCCCAGCGTGGCCTGCAGATACGACGGCAGCACGACCAGGAAGGTGTACCCGGCCGCCGCCCACCCCATGATCCGCCCGGCGCCCAGCGCGATCGCCCCCACCACCGCCCGTGCCGGTGGCCGCTCGGCCTCGCTCTCCTCCCGGAACGCCGGCGTCTCGTCCAGCCGCAGCCGCAGCCACAACGCGCCCAGCCCCAGGGGCAACGTCAGCAGGAACGGCAACCGCCAGCCCCAGTCGCCCAGTTGCCGCTCGGTCAGCACGGTGGCGAGCAGCGCCGCCGCCCCCGCACCGGCCAGCAGCCCCAGCGCCACGGTGAACGACTGCCACGCCCCGTACAGACCGCGCCGCCCGGATGGCGCGAACTCGGTCATCACCGACACGGCGCCGCCGAACTCGCCGCCCGCCGAGAGCCCTTGCAGCACCCTCAGGAACGTCAGCAGCCAGGGCGCGAGGGCGCCGACCGTGGCGTACGTGGGCAACGCTCCGATCAGCGTCGTCGCCCCGGTCATCAGGATGATCACCAGGATCAGCACCGGTCTGCGGCCGATCCGGTCCCCGAGCCGGCCGAACAGGGCCGCTCCGACCGGCCGGAAGAAGAACGCCAGCGCGAACGAGGCGTACGTCTTCACCAGCGCCTCGGCCTCGCCGCCGCCCTCCGGTGTGAAGAAGCGCGCCGCGATGATCGTCGCGAAGTAGCCGTAGACACCGAACTCGTACCACTCGATGAGGTTGCCCACCGATCCCGCGACCAGGGCCCTGCGGGACCGGACCGTGCTCCGGTCCTGGTTCGTCAGTGTCATTCCCGAACCTTCTGACTGCCGGTCGGACTGCCGGTTCCGACTGCCGTTCGGACAGTCGTTTTTGACTCTCGGTAAGTTTCAGCCGGGCAGGTCGGGGGGCCTTCGCGTCGCCCCCGCGCACCCGCTTTCACCCATCACGGCAACAGCTGCCCTGACCGGCCTCCACTCAGTCAATCGGACGGCTACGCTCGAGGTCCGTACGTCGTTCGGGCGACTTGGGGAGGTAACGGGATGACGGAGGTACGGCCCACACAGGCCGCCTCGGCTTCCCTGTGGGAGCGCGACGAGGAGCTCGCCGCGATCGAGCGGGCCCTCGACACCCTGTGCGCCGACAGGTCCTCCTCGGGCAGCCTCCTGGTGCTGCGCGGCGAGGCGGGACTCGGCAAGACGGCGCTGCTGGGGGAGACACGCCGCATCGCCGAGGCCCGACGCTGCGTGGTGTGGTCCGCGCGCGGCAGCGAGACCCTGAGTTCCGTCCCCTTCAACGTCGTACGGCAGCTGCTGCAGCCCGCGCTGCTGTCGCTGATGCCGGAAGAGGCACGCGAATACCTCGGCGACTGGTACGACATCGCAGGCCCCGCCCTCGGCATAGCGGACCCCGGCGAGCGCCAGGCCGACCCGCAGGGCGTGTGCGACGGCCTGGTCGCCGTCGTACGCCGGCTCGCCCGGCGCGACTGGCCCCTGGTGCTGCTGATCGACGACGCCCACTGGGCCGACCAGGAGACCCTGCGCTGGCTCGCCGCGTTCGCCGAACGCCTCGGCGAACAGAGCGTCATGGTCGTGGTGGCCCGCCGCCCCGGCGAGGTCAGCGGCGACAGCGCCCGCCACCTCGACACCATCGCCGCCGCGGGCTCCTCCGTCGCCAACCTGAGCGCCCTCACCCCGGAGGCCACCGCCGGCCTCACCCGCGCCACCCTGGGCGCGCACGCCGACGCCCCGTTCTGCCGCGAGGTCTGGGCCGTGACCGGCGGCAACCCGTACGAGACCGTCGAACTCCTCGCCAAGGTGCAGGACAGCGAGTTCGAGCCGACCGAGTCCGCGGCCGGCGAACTGCGCGCCCTGAACCGCTCGGCACGCGGCGGCGGCCTCGTCGCCCGCCTGGAGACGCTCGGCATCGACGCCACCCGGTTCGCCTGGGCGGCCGCCATCCTCGGCACCGGCATCACGGTCGACCTGGTGGCCGAACTGGCCACCATGAGCATCGACGACGCCGTGCGCTGCGCCGAGCTCCTGCGCACCGCCCGCATCCTCACCGAGCCCGACCCGGCCGGTGTCCAACCGGACGACGGGGAGCTCCAGTTCGTCCACCCGCTGATCGCCACCGCCGTCTACAACGCCATCCCCGACGCCCTGCGCACCGCCATGCACGGCATCGCCGCCCGCGTCGTCACCGACAGCGGACGCGGCGCCGCGGTCGCCGCCCGCCACCTGCTCGAGGTCCACCCGGACAACGACGAGGAGCTCGTCGAGCAGCTGCGCGAGGCCGCCCGCGAACACCTCGCCGTCGGCGCCCCCGACGCGGCCCGCCGCTGCCTGGAGCGCGCCCTGCTGGAGCCGCCCCTTCCGGAGTCGCACGCGCGCGTGCTCCACGAACTCGGCTGCGCCACCCTCCTCACCGCGCCCGCCACCACCATCGACCACCTCCAGACCGCGCTCGCCATGCCCGGCCTCGACCGCGACGAACGCGTCGACGCCGTCTACCGCCTTTCCCAGGCCCTCCTCCACAACGACCAGTTGGAGGAGGCCGTGCGCACCGTCGAGGCGGAGGCCGCCAAGCACCGGTCCGGCCCCGCCAAACTCCGGCTCCAGGCGGTGCAGTTCATGTGGGAGGGCATCTACGCGGGCGAGGCCGGCTCCCCGGGACGCTCCGCCCGCCTCGCCGACCTCGCCCGGACCTGCACCGGCCGCGACAACTCCGAGCGCGCCCTGCTCATCCTGCGCGGCTTCGACGCCATGGCCCGCGGCGAGAACGCCGAGGAGGTCGTCGGGCTGTGCGACCGCGCCCTCGTCAACGGCCGTCTCGCCCCCGGACTCGGCTGGACCGACCCGGAGTGGGGCATCGAGCTGCTGATGATGCTCGCCAACTCCTATGCCTTCAGCGACCGCCTCGACCGGGCCGAGGCCCTGTACAACGAGGCCCTGCGCGCGTACGAGTCGGCCGGCTGGAGCGGCGGCCACCTCGCCCTGGCCCACGCCTACGTCGGCGTCGGCCACCGCAGGCGCGGCCGGCTCCGCGAGGCCGAGGCGTCCCTGCGCAAGTCGCTGGCGCTCGCCGAGCGCGTCGGCCGCCGCCTGCCCCTGCACTGGTCGGCGACCTGCAACCTCGTGGACACCCTGCTCGCCCGCGGACATGTCGATCAGGCCTGGGAGATCGCCGAACAGTACGGGTTCACCCCGCCCTACCCGTCCACCATCGTCCTGCCCGACCCGCGCTCGGTCCGCGGCCGCCTGCTTCTCGCGGTCGGCCGCACCCAGGAGGGCATCAACGAACTGGAGGAGGCCGAGAAGGCGGCCGCCGTGCGCGGCCACCACAACCCGATCATGGTCCCCTGGGCCGTGGACCTGGCCCGCGCCCTCGCGAGCGAGGACCCGGCGCGCGCCGCCCGCCTCGCCACCGACGTCCGCCGGCACGCCGAGCGCTTCGGTACCGACACGGCCATCGGCGAGGCCCTGCGCTGTGCGGCCGCGCTGGAGACCGGCCAGCGTGCGGTCCGCCTCGCCGAACAGGCCGTCACCTATCTGGAGTCCTCGCCCTGTCAGTACGAACACGCCGCCGCCCGCGTCGAGTACGGCATCGCCGCCCGCTCCTCGGCGGAGCTGCAGCGGGGGCTGACGCTGGCGCGGTCGTGCGGTGCGGACGGGCTGGTGCTGCAGGCCGAGGCGGCGCTGGCCGCGGGAGTGGTGTGAGGCGGGCCGGTCAGAGGCTCAGCAGTTGATCGGTGACCGCCGCCAGCCGCCCCCGCACCTCCGGGTCGTACGTCCGCTCGTGCGCACGGGACGGGCTGGTGCCGTCGAAGTACCTTCCCGTGCCCAGGTCCTGGGTCGCCAGGGCCAGGACACCCGGGGCGCCGTCGGCGACCGTGTTCCAGGGGGCGACCCCGCCCTCGCGCACCATCGCCGTGTCCATGAAGGTCGCCGGGTGGAGCACGTTCACGGCGACCCCGGTGTCCGCCAACTCCTCGGCGAGGGCGAAGGTATGGGCCGCCAGGGCGAACTTGGCCCGTCGGTACGCCGCGAAGCCGTCGTATCCGCGGCGGAACTCCACGTCGTCGAAGTCGACAGGCTCCTGGCCGGCCGAGCCGACGTTGACGACCCGGGCCGGAGCGTTCGCACGCAGCACCGGGAGCAGGGCGAGGGTCAGCGCCACGGGCGCCAAGTAGTTGACGGCCAGCCGCAGTTCATGTCCGTCGGCGCTCAGCTCGCGCCCCGCGCCCGGCGCGCCCGCCCCCACGCCGGCGTTGTTGATCAGCACGTCCAGGTCGGGGTGCGCGTCGGCGACATGCGCGCCCAGCTCCCGCACCTGCGTCAGCGAGGCCAGATCGGCGACGACCCCTTCGGCGTCACCCTCGGCGCGCAGCTCCTCCACCAGTTGTTCCGTTCGGCCCGCATCACGTCCGTGCGCGAGCACGACGTGCCCCGAGCGGACCAGCTCGAAGGCCACATGGCGGCCGAGACCGGAGGTGGCGCCGGTGATGAGAATCGTGGACATGCCTCCACCGTAAGCACGCGGTGGAGGCATGTGCGAGCTGCTGCCGAGGCTACGACCAGCAGGGTCACCCTTCCTCTTCCGCGAGGACACGCTGGGCCGCCGCGAACGCCGAGTTCGCCGCCGGGACCCCGCAGTACACGGCCGTCTGCAGCAGTACGGCTCCGATCTCCTCCGCCGTCAGCCCGTTGCGCCGCGCCGCCCGTACGTGCATGGCCAGCTCGTCGTAGTGGCCGTGCGCGACCAGCGCCGTCAGGGTGATCATGCTGCGCTCGCGGCGGGTGAGCGTCGGATCGGTCCAGATCTCGCCCCAGGCATAGCGCGAGATGAAGTCCTGGAAACGTGCGGTGAACGCGGTCTGCCGGGCCTGCGCGCGGTCCACATGGGCGTCGCCGAGCACCTCGCGCCGCACCTCCATGCCCCGCTTCGCACCCCCGTCGAAATGGGCCCGAAGCGCCGTCAGCACGGCCTGAGGACACTGCGCCGGCGCCAGGTGCGAGGCCCCCGGGATCTCGACGAGCGCGGCACCCGGCACGGCGTCCGCGATCTCCCGCAGATGCGCGGGCGGTGTCGCGGGATCGTCGCGGCCGGCGATCAGCAGGGTGGGCGAGGAGATCTCCGGCAGCCGGTCACGCAGGTCGAAGGCGGCGAGGGCGTCACAGCAGGCGGCGTAGGCGGCGGGGTCGGCGTCCCGGTGGTCCCGGACCAGCTCCGGCACGGTGAAGCCGGCCGTGAACCAGCGGGCGTTCGCGTTCTCGGCGAGCTCCGCCAGCCCTTCGCGCCGCACCAGCGCCGCCCGCTCCTGCCACGGCTTCGCTCCGTTGAAGTGCGCCGAGGAACAGACCACGGCCAGGGACGCGACCCGCCCCGGGTGGTGCACGGCGAGATGCAGCCCCACCGCACCGCCGAGCGAGACACCCGCGTACGCGAACCGCTCGATGCCGAGCGAGTCGGCGAGCGCGAGCACGAGGCCGGCCAGGTCACCGACCGTCGCTCCGGCCCCGATGAGATCGGCAGCCGAGCCGCCGTGCCCTGGCAGATCCCAGCGGACCACCCGATGCGTGATCGACAGCTCGGGCGCGACCTTGTCCCAGAGGGCGGACGACGTGCCGAGCGAGGGCCCGAGCAGCAGCGGGGGTGCGGAAGCGGGCCCTTCGGTGCGGTGGTTGAGGAGTTTGTGGGTCAACGTCGCTCCAGAGCACGGTCGGTGAGGACTCCGGCGGAGCCGGTGTAGTGGGTGGGGTCGAGATCGACGTCCGCCAACTCAGGTGCCTTCGCGAGGGGGTGTCCCTCGGACGCCAGCCGGGTGAGCAGTTCCTTGGCCCGGACACGACCCAGCACCGGGGCCAGCTCGGCGGACAGCCGCTCGGAGACGATCAACCCGTGGGTGAGGTCCAGGTGTTCCCGCATGACGTCGGGGTGTACCCGCAGCCCCTCGGCCAGCTCGACGGCGTCCCGCGCGGCCCCGCCGACCAGCCGCAGCAGCTCCCGCAGCGGCTCCCACTCGGCGTGCCAGGCCCCGGCCGGCCGCTCGTCCTCCGCCGCCAGCGACCCGTACAGCGTGGCCGCGAGCTGAGGCGCCCGCCGCGCGGCGGACGCGATGAGGGTGGACCGTACGGGATTGGCCTTGTGCGGCATGGCGGACGAACCCCCGCCGCTGCCCTCGGCGACCTCGGCGATCTCGGTGCGGGACAGGGTAAGGACATCCACGGCGACCTTGCCGAGCGCGCCCGCCGTGAGGGCGAGGCACCCCGCGAGATCGGCGACGGGCGTGCGCAGGGTGTGCCAGGGCAGGACGGGCACCCGCAGGCCGAGGTCGCGGGCGTACGCCGCCGGCAGCGCGGTCGGATCGTTCGCGCCGTACGCTCCGAACGCCGCCAACGTGCCCGCCGCGCCGCCGAGTTGGGCGGGCAGCGAGTCCCGTACGGCCGTCACCCGGTCCCGCGCGTCGAGCACCAGCGCCCGCCATCCGGCCGCCTTCAGCCCGAACGTCGTCGGCACGGCGTGCTGGGTGAGCGTCCGCCCCGGCATCGCGGTGTCGCGGTGCTCGGCGGCCAGCCGGGCCAGCGCCCGCTCCGTACGGCCCAGGTCGCCGAGGAGCAGATCGAGCGTGCGCACGGCGACCAGCATCGTCGCCGTGTCCATGATGTCCTGGCTGGTCGCGCCCCGGTGGACATAGGGGCCGTACTCGTCACCGACCGCCTTCGTCAGATCCGCGACCAGGGGGATGACCGGGTTGCCGCCGGCACGGGCGCGCTCGGCCAGGGAGCGTACGTCGAAGCGATCGGCGTCCGCCGCCTCCGTCACCGCCGACGCCGCCTCGGCCGGGGCGAGGTGCAAGGCGGCCTGGGCCCGGGTGAGGGCGGCCTCCGCGTCGAGCAGGGCCTGGAGGTAGGCCGTGTCGCCGGTCGCGTGCGCGGCGGGGGAGCCTGCCCACCCGGGGGCGAGCAGGCCGGTGTCGTCGGAAGCGGCAGAAGTCACTGGAACTCCAGGAAGACCGTTTCGCCTTCGCCCTGAAGGCGGATGTCGAAACGGTAGGTGCCATCGCCCCGGTCCTCGGCGATCAGCGTGTCGCGTCGTGCCTCGTCGAGCCGGGCCAGCAGCGGGTCGGCGGCCAGCGCCGTGTCGTCGCCCGGCAGATAGATCCGGGTGAACAGGTGCACCAGCAGCCCGCGCGCGAACACGCACACGCTGATGTACGGCGCACTGTGCCCGCGCGCCCCCGGCCGCAGCGTGCGCGCGGTCCAGTGGCCGTTGGCGTCCGTCTGGATCCGCCCCCAGCCGGTGAACTCCAGCCCGTTGCGGCCCAGGAAGCCGCCGCTCGCCGGATCGCGCCGCATCGAGCCGTCGGCCCGCGGGACGTTGCCGTCCGGGTCGGCGCCCCACAGCTCCACGAAGGCGTCCGGGAGCGGGTTTCCCTCGCCGTCGAGGACGTACCCCTGCAGCGCGATCGTGTCCGGATGGCCGACGGGCGCGATGTCGCCGCCGCCGGGGAACGGCAGGGCGTGACCGTAGAAGGGGCCGACCGTGTGCGACGGAGTGGGGAGCACGGTCTCCGGACGGCTTGTGTCGATCTTCGTCATGGCAGGTCAGCGTCCTTCTTCGATCCAGGTGGCGTGCGGCCCGTCGAGCACGATGTCCCAGTGGTAGCCCAGGGAGAACTCCGGGACGGACAGGCTGTGGTCGTACGTCGCGACCAGCCGCTGCCGGGCCGCGTCGTCCGTCACCGACTGGATGATCGGGTCGTAGGGGAACAGCGGGTCGTTCGGGAAGTACATCTGCGTCACGAGCCGCTGCGTGAACGCCGAGCCGAACAGCGAGAAGTGGATGTGAGCCGGCCGCCAGGCGTTGACGTGCTGGCGCCACGGATACGGGCCCGGCTGGACGGTGGTGAAGCGGTAGAAGCCGCTGTCGTCGGTCAGGGTGCGGCCGACGCCCGTGAAGTTCGGGTCCAGCGGGGCGTCGTGCTGCTCACGCTGGTGCGCGTAGCGGCCGGCCGAGTTCGCCTGCCAGATCTCGACGAGCTGCCCGCGGATCGGACGGCCGTCGCGGTCGAGGAGCCGGCCCTCGACGGTGATCCGCTCACCGATCGGCTCGCCGGTGTGCTGCCGGGTGAGGTCGTTGTCGATCTCGGTGATGTCGCGCTCCCCGAAGGCGGGGGAGTGCAGCTCCACCAGCTCCGGGTCCTTGCTGACGTCGATGGCGACGGGAGGCTGCTTGGGGTGGCGCAGGACGGAGGAGCGGTACGGGGCGTAGTCGCGGCGCGGGTGGTGCTCGACGGGGGCCCCGTCGGCGACCCGCTTCTCGTACGCGGCGTGCTCGGCCGCGATCTCCTGGTCGATGTCGTGCTGCGTGAGAGTCATGGGGATTCCTGGGGTTCCTGGGGTTCCTCGGGGGGCTCAGCGTTCGACGACGAGGGCGAGGCCCTGGCCGACACCGATGCAGAGGGTGGCGACGCCGGTTCCGCCGCCCTTGCGGGCGAGTTGGTGGGCGACGGTGCCGGCGAGGCGGGCTCCGGAGGCGCCGAGGGGGTGACCGAGGGCGATGGCGCCGCCCTGGGGGTTGAGGATCGCCGGGTCGAACTCGGGCCATTCGGCGACGCAGCCGAGCACCTGGGCGGCGAAGGCCTCGTTCAGCTCCAGCACGTCCAGGTCGGCGAAGGTCCTGCCCGCCTTGGCCAGGGCCCGGTTGACGGCTTCGACGGGGGCGAGGCCGAAGTAGTGCGGGTCGAGGGCGTTGACGCCGGTCGCCGAGATGCGGGCGAGGGGTTCGCGGCCGGTCGCCTTCAGGCCCTCCTCGTCGGTCAGGAGCAGGGCGGCGGCGCCGTCGTTGAGGGGAGAGGCGTTGCCCGCGGTGACTGTGCCGTTCTCCTTTCGGAACGACGGCTTCAGCTTCGCCATCGCCGACAGGGAGGCGTCCGGGCGTACACATTCGTCGGCGGCGAGGACGAGCGGCTCGCCCTTGCGCTGCGGGACGGCCACGGGCGCGAGCTCGGCATCGAACAGCCCGGCCTGCTGGGCGGCCGCCGCCTTCCGGTGGGAGGCCAGCGCGTACTCGTCCTGCTGCTCACGGCTGATCTTGTGCTTGTCGGCGATGAGTTCGGCGGACTCGCCGAGCGGGATGGTCCACCGGGGTTCCATCCGAGGGTTGACCATGCGCCAGCCGAGCGTGGTCGAGTACAGCTCGGTGTGAGCGGCCGGGAACGGCTTGTCGGACTTGGGCAGCACGTACGGCGCCCTGGTCATCGACTCCACCCCGCCGGCCACGGCGATATGGGCGTCGCCGGCAGCGATGGCGCGGGCCGCCTGGATGACCGCCTCCAGGCCGGAGGCGCACAGCCGGTTGACCGTCACTCCGGGCACGCCGGTGGGCAGGCCGGACAGCAGGGCCGCCATGCGGGCGACGTTGCGGTTCTCCTCACCGGCGCCGTTGGCGTTGCCGAAGTACACGTCCTCGATCCGGGACGGGTCCAACTCGGGCGTACGGCCCACGAGTTCGCGGATGGCATGGGCGGCCAGGTCGTCCGGGCGGACGGAGGCGAGGCCGCCGTTGTAACGGCCGATCGGGGTGCGGACCGCGTCGACGAGGTAAACGGTGTTCACAGCAGGTTCTCCGCGACGGTGACTTTTGCGTCGGTCTTGGCGATGATCTCGTCAACGGTCACACCGGGCGCGGTCTCGACGAGCACCAGGCCGTCGGGTGTCACGTCCAGCACGCCGAGGTCGGTGATGACCCGGTTCACACACGCCTTGCCGGTGAGCGGCAGCGCGCACTCGGCGAGGATCTTCGGCGAGCCGTCCTTGGCGGTGTGGGTCATCACCACGATGACCGTGCGGGCGCCGTGCACCAGGTCCATCGCCCCGCCGATCCCGGTGATCAGCTTGCCGGGGATGGCCCAGTTCGCCAGGTCGCCGGTGGCGGAGACCTGCATGGCGCCGAGCACGGCGACGTCGATGTGCCCGCCCCGGATCATCGAGAACGACAGGGCCGAGTCGAAGAAGGAGGCGCCGGGCAGGACCGTGACGGTCTCCTTGCCGGCGTTGATCAGGTCGGGGTCGACCTGGTCCTCGGTCGGGTAGGGGCCGGTGCCCAGGATGCCGTTCTCCGACTCCAGGATCACCTCCACGCCCTCGGGCAGGTAGTTCGGGATCAGCGTCGGCAGCCCGATGCCGAGGTTGACGTACTGCCCGTCCCGAAGCTCGCGCGCGGCCCGCGCGGCCATCTCTTCCCGCGTCCATGCCATGACTAGCTCACCGTCCCTCGTGCCGCAGGCGCGGAAATCGTGCGCTGTTCGATGCCCTTGTCGGCGGCCTGCTCCGCGGTGAGGGCCACGACCCGCTGCACGAAGATCCCCGGCAGGTGCACCGCGTCCGGGTCGATCTCACCCGGCTCCACCAGTTCCTCCACCTCGGCGACCGTCACCCGTCCGGCCATCGCGGCCAGCGGGTTGAAGTTCCGGGAGGACTTGTTGAACACCAGGTTCCCGTGCCGGTCGCCCTTCGCCGCCCGCACCAGCGCGAAATCGGTGCGGATCCCGCGCTCCAGCACGTACTCGGTGCCGTCGAACTCCCGCACCTCCTTCGGCGGCGAGGCGAGCGCGACCCCGCCGGAGCCGTCGTAACGCCATGGCAGCCCGCCCTCGGCGACCTGCGTGCCCACCCCGGCCGGCGTGTAGAAGGCGGGGATCCCGGCGCCTCCGGCGCGCAGCCGCTCGGCCAGCGTGCCCTGCGGGATCATCTCGACCTCCAGCTCCCCGGCCAGATACTGGCGGGCGAACTCCTTGTTCGCGCCGATGTAGGAGCCCGTCACCCGCGCGATCCGTCCCGCCGCCAGCAGCACCGCCAGACCGGACTCCATCGCCCCGCAGTTGTTCGAGACCACGGACAGGCCGGAGACACCACGCTCGTACAGCGCCCGGATCAGCACGTTCGGCACGCCGCTCAGCCCGAAACCACCCACCGCCAGCGACGCACCGTCGCCGACATCGGCCACCGCCTCCAGGGCCGTGGCGACCACCTTGTCCATCCGAGAAGCCCCATCTCTTCCGAGCTCCCAGCACCCGGATTAGTCAGGGCACTGATTATTTCCGCGAGGTTCTCCCTCACGCTGCCACTGGGGCGGGATGCCGTCAAGACCTCGGCAAATGCGAGTCGAGACGGAGTGTGCGCACCGCAGACAGTCACGCCAAGGCCAGGTATCGTTCAGTGCACCGACGAATACGACCAGGGAGCGCGCATGGCCGCCGCGGACCTCACGACCCACCCCGGGCATCTGGCCCGGCGGCTCCAGCAGGCGCACTACCTGCTGTGGAACACGATGGTCTCCGAGGAGATCACCTCGCCCCAGTTCGCCGTGCTCAACACCCTCGTCGCCGAGCCGGGCCTGGACCAGCGGACCGTCGGGGAGCGGGTGGGGCTCGACCGGTCCACCATCGCCGAGGTGATCAGCCGGCTCGGCCGGCGCGGGCTGCTCGACAAGGTGCGCGACCCTCAGGACGGCCGCCGATTCCTGCTGCGCCTCACGGACGAGGGACTGCGCACGCACAAGAAGCTGACCGTCCGCACCGCCCGGATGAACCAGGTCTTCCTCGCCCCGCTCTCCGCCGAGGAGCAGACACTGTTCTTCGACCTGATCCGGCGGGTCGCGGACGCGGCGGAGGGGCTCCGCAATCCGGCGGAACCTCTCGTCACGCAACCGTGACCGCCGGCTCCGCCCCGCATCGCCCCGAAGCCTGTCGCCGTCGTAAGCAGGCCTGTCGCCCGGCCGCTCAGGGCGCCGTCGCGAACACCACCCACACCTGGCCGTGCTGGAAGTTCACCGGCTTGCCGTCGCGGGTCGTGAACGTCGTCCCGTCCGAGGCCTTCGGGCGCTTCCACCGCACGTCGTCGTAGGCGCGTCCGTCGCGCAGCACCGACGCCGTCCCGGAGCCCACCGTCTCGGTGAACGGCGTGCGGTTGCCGAGGAAGTCATGGAACCCGGACTCGCGCACCTTCACGTACTGCACGATGACCGTTCCGGCCGTCACCCGCTGCCCGTCCGTCGTCACCGCGGCCTTGCCGTCCATGGCGACCAGCCAGCGGCCCTCGCGCTCGGACCAGGTGAACGTGTACCGGGCCGCCGGGAAACGCACCGTCCGCGAGGTCTCGGCCCTGCCGCCCGCGGGCGCGGCGCCGAAGCGGAAGCCGGTCGTAAGGACGTCCGTGCCCGGCGCCGACGACATCAGCCGGCCGGGCCGCAGATAGAGGTTGTGCGGCGACCTCCGGTCCGGGCTGCGGAAGTAGGCGTCGGACGCCTTGTCGGGCGACTCCGCCCGCAGCGGCGCCTGGTCGATCAGCGGCAGGAGCTTGCCCTGCGCCCCGGAGAAGGCGAGCGTCGGCCGGTCGAACTGGCCCAGCAGTTCGAGGTCGCTCTCGCGGGCGCTGCGCACCGGCCCGATGACCTTCGGCAGCTTCTGCGCGTACACCGCCATCAGGCGGCTCAGCCCGGCCTCGACCTGCTCGACGTACACGATGTCCGCCTCGTTCAGGCCCGTGTGCGGCCGCGCGGCGCGGACGTTGTCGATCTTCACCGCGAGCACCGATTCACGGGCCTGCCGGCCGGCGCTCTCACTCGGCGCCGACGGCTGCTCCTGGCCGCGGCCGTCGTCTCGTGGGCCGCCGGACGTGCAGCCGGCCGCCAGGGAAGCGGCCAGTACGGCAGCCAGCAGTGCCGTCGTCGTGGCGCGTCTCGTGCGCGCCGCTGGATGCCTGCCCATCCTCGTCACCCGCCACCACCCGCCCGGTTCGTCTCATTAATTGTCTGCTTATCGCTTGATGAGTGCCCATATCTGTACGGCTTCGGCCGTCCGTGTTCGGTTCGGAGATCGGCCGTCGGCGCGGGCGGCCGGTCGGCGGATTCGGCCGCGGAGCGGTGGGGTACCCGGCGGCCACCAGATGACCGGACGCGCACAAGTCCGGACGCGCACCAGTGACGGAGGGAGCGCGCGGCGATGAGGGCAGTGACCTGGCAGGGCAAGCGCGACGTGCGCGTGGAGAACGTGCCGGACCCGCGGATCGAGGAGCCGACGGACGCGGTCGTCCGCATCACGTCCACCGGACTGTGCGGTTCCGACCTGCATCTGTACGAGGTGCTCACCCCGTTCATGACCCCGGGCGACATCCTGGGCCACGAGCCGATCGGCATCGTCGAGGAGGTCGGCGCCGCGGTGCCCGACCTGCAGGCGGGAGACCGGGTCGTGGTGCCGTTCCAGATCGCCTGCGGCAACTGCTGGATGTGCCTCACCGGGCTGCCGACCCAGTGCGAGACCACCCAGGTCACCGGCGAGGGCATGGGCGCCGCCCTGTTCGGCTACACCCGGCTGTACGGCTCGGTGCCGGGCGCCCAGGCCGAGTACCTGCGGGTCCCGCAGGCGCAGTACGGTCCGATCAAGATCCCGGACGGCCCGCCCGACGACCGCTTCGTCTATCTCTCCGACGTGCTGCCCACGGCCTGGCAGGCCGTCCGCTACGCCGAGGTCCCTGAGGGCGGCAGCATCGCCGTTCTCGGCCTCGGCCCGATCGGCGACATTGCCTGCCGGGTCGCCCAGGTGCGCGGCGCCGGGCGGGTGTTCGGCGTGGACCTGGTGCCCGAGCGGCTTCAGCGGGCGCGTGAGCGGGGCGTGCAGACGTACGACCTCCGGAGCTTCCACGACGAGAAGGAACTCGTCGCCGCCATCCATGACGAGACCGACGGCCGCGGCCCCGACGCCGTGATCGACGCGGTCGGCACCGAGGCCCACGGCAGCGCGGCCGCCCGGCTGGCCCAGCAGGCCTCGGCGCTGCTGCCCCGCAAGCTGAGCGGTCCGTTCGCCGAGCGCTTCAGCGTCGACCGGCTCGCCGCCCTGCACACGGCGATCCACCTGGTCCGGCGCGGCGGCACGATCTCCCTGTCCGGTGTGTACGGCGGCACCGCGGACCCGCTGCCGATGCTCACCCTCTTCGACAAGCAGCTCCAGATCAGGATGGGCCAGGCCAACGTGCGCCGCTGGAGCGACGACATCCTGCCGTACCTGACGGACGACGACCCGCTGGGCGTCGACGACTTCGCCACCCACCACGTGCCGTTGAGCGAGGCCCCACACGCGTACGAGATGTTCCAGCGCAAGCAGGAGGGCGCGGTGAAGGTGCTGATGCAGCCCTGAGGACGCGAGCCCTGCGGCCGAAGCCCTGACGGCGGGCCTGCGGCGACCCAGGCCTGCGGCGACTGAAGCCCTGCGGCGACTCAGGCCTGCGGCGCGAAGATCTCCGCCAGGTCGTAGCGGACCGGTTCCTCCAGCTGCGCGTAGGTGCAGCTCTCGGGGGTGCGGTCCGGGCGCCAGCGGCGGAAGCGGGCCGTGTGCCGGAAGCGCACGCCGTTCTCCATGTGGTCGTAGGCCACCTCGGCCACCCGCTCCGGCCGCAGCGGCACCCAGGACAGGTCCTTCTTGCCCGACCAGCGGCTCGGCGCCCCCGGCAGCCGGGCCGACTCATGGGCCGCCTCCTCGGCCCAGGCCGCCCACGGATGCCCTGCGACATCCTCCATGCGCAGCGGCTCCAGCTCCTCGACCAGCTCGGCGCGCCGCTTCATCGAGAAGGCGGCCGACACGCCCACGTGCTGGAGGGCGCCCCGGTCGTCGTGGAGACCGAGCAGCAGGGAGCCGACGACCGGCCCGCTCTTGTGCAGGCGGTACCCCGCGACCACGACGTCCGCCGTCCGCTCGTGCTTGATCTTGAACATGGCGCGCTCGTCCTGCAGATAGCGCAGGGTGAGCGGCTTGGCGATGACACCGTCCAGCCCCGCCCCCTCGTACTGCTCGAACCACCCTTCGGCCGTCTCGATGTCGGTCGTCGCCGGCGCCACGTGCACCGGAGCCGTCACTCCGGACAACGCCATGGTGAGCAGCGCCCGCCGGTCCGCCAGCGGAGTCTGGAGGTGCGACTGGTCGGCCAGCGCCAGCAGGTCGAAGGCCACGAACGACGCCGGCGTCTTCTCGGCCAGCGTCCGCACCCGGGAGTCGGCCGGATGGATGCGCTCGGTGAGCGCGTCGAAGTCCAGCCGCCCCTCCCGCGCGATCACGATCTCCCCGTCCAGCACGCACCGATCCGGCAACCGCTCCTTCAACCCCGCCGCCAGCTCGGGAAAATACCTGGTCAGGGACTTGGTGGTCCGGCTGCCCAGCTCGATCTCGTCCCCGTCCCGGAACACGATCGCCCGGAACCCGTCCCACTTCGCCTCGTACTGCATGCCCGGCGGGATCTTCGCCACCGACTTGGCGAGCATCGGCTTCACGGGCGGCATCACCGGAAGGTCCATGGTCCGATTCTGCTCGCATACGGCAGGCACCGCCCGGTGTGCGCGGCATGCCCGGTGCGCCTACCGTGGCTCGCATGGGCGAAGCGGTGGAACTGGAGGCGGGCGGCAGGACCGTGCGCCTCTCCAACCCGGGCAAGATCTTCTTCCCGGAGCGCGGCTTCACCAAGCTGGACCTCGCCCAGTACTACGTCGCCGTCGGTCCCGGCATCCTGCGCGCCCTGCGCGACCGCCCCACCACCCTGGAGCGCTACCCGGACGGTGTGACCGGCGAGTGGTTCTTCCAGAAACGGGCCCCGAAGAACATGCCCGACTGGATCCCCACCGCCCACATCACCTTCCCCAGCGGCCGCAGCGCCGACGAGATGTGCCCCACCGAGGAGGCGGCCGTCCTGTGGGCCGCCCAGTACGGCACGCTCACCTTCCACCCCTGGCCGGTGCGCCGCGACGACGTCGACCGCCCCGACGAACTCCGCATCGACCTCGACCCGCAGCCCGGCACCGACTTCGACGACGCCGTCCGCGCCGCCCACGAACTGCGCGCCGTCCTCGACGAGTTCGGCGGACTGCGCGGCTGGCCCAAGACGTCCGGCGGCCGGGGCCTGCACGTCTTCGTGCCGATCGAGCCGCGCTGGACCTTCACCCAGGTCCGGCGTGCCGCCATCGCGGTGGGCCGGGAGATGGAACGGCGGATGCCGCAGCGGGTCACGATCAAGTGGTGGAAGGAGGAGCGGGGCGAGCGCATCTTCATCGACTACAACCAGACGGCCCGGGACCGCACCATCGCCTCCGCCTACTCGGTACGCCCCCGCCCGCACGCCCCGGTCTCCGCACCCCTGCGCTGGGAGGAGGTCGGCGCGGTCCGCCCCCAGGACTTCGACATCGCCACCATGCCGGCCCGCTTCGCCGAACTCGGCGACGTGCACGCCGACATGGACGACCACCGCTTCTCTCTGGACGCCCTCCTGGAACTGGCCGACAAGGACGAACGCGACCACGGGCTGGGCGACCTGCCGTACCCGCCCGAGTATCCGAAGATGCCGGGGGAGCCCAAGCGGGTACAGCCGAGCCGGGCCAAGAAGGCGGCGCCTCCCAAGGGGAAACCGAAGGAGACGCCGCCGGAACCTACAGCTCCTTGATCCGGATGTCCCGGTACGAGACCACATCCGTCGTGCCGTGCACCTGGAGCCCGATATAGCCGGAGGCGAACCGGCGCCCGTCCGTGCCCGGGTCGTCCGAGCGGGGCGGGACGAAGTCCTGGCCGCCGACGTTGTCGAACTCGTTGATCAGCACGCCGTTGCGGTAGACCGAGTAGTGCTGGTCGACCACGCGGATCTCGTAGTCGTTCCAGGTCCCCTTCTGGGTGACGCCGGCACCCGCGAGCCCCACGCGATCGAAGCCGTAGACCGAACCGGTCTTGTAGATGTCGCCGTCGGGCCGGTCGAGCACCTGGACCTCGTGCCCGTACTTGATGGCGACCCACTCCGGCCGGGACTCCTCGGGGTGGTCGTGGATCCACGGGAAGCGGACGAACACACCGGAGTTGGCGTTGCCGGTGCCCGGGGCGTCGTCACGCCACTGGAGCTTGAGCGAGAAGTCGCCGTACTTCCGCTCGGGGAACCACAGCATGCCGAGCCCGGCCTTCGTCGTCCCGGACGTGATCGAGCCGTCGCCGTTCGGCGCGAACGAACCGCCGCCCACGTGCTGCCACTTGGCGAACGACTCCGCGCTGCCGTCGAGGATCGTGCGATAGCCCTCGGTCTGGCCGGGCCTGCCGATTCCCGACTCGCGGGCGGCCTTGCGGATGGCGTTGTACTCGCGCTGGTCGACCACCCCTTCCTTGAGCAGCCTGTCCAGGACCGTCGTCACGTGCTTGAGGAACAGCGCGTGCGACGTCCACTCCTTCTCGTCCTCGATCAGCTCGTTGATCCGGCACCGGCTGTTGGTGAGCCGGTTCGGGACACCCGAGTCGACCGTGCCGACGATCACCGTCAACCGTTCGTCGTACTCGGGGCAGTTGGGCGCCGGAACCTGGCTGGACACCACCGTGAACGTCACCGTGCGGGCGGTGGAGGTGTTGCCCGCCTTGTCCGTCGCACGGTAGGCGAGGGTGTGGGTGCCGGCGCGGTCGACGACCACGGGGATGCTGTATGCAATGTACGGTCCACTGTCGATCGAGTACTCGACACGGTCGACACCCGAACCGCCCGGATCGGTCGCCGTGACAGTCACCTTCGCATTGCCGACGTACGCCCCGTCGGAGTTCCTAGTGCCCTCGACGGTCACGCCCGTCACCGGGGGCGTCGTGTCCTGCGGAGGTGACGCAACGACCGTGAACTGCACGCTTTTCTCGCCGGAGACGTTGCCCGCCTTGTCGGCGGCCCGGTAACGCACCGTATGGGCGCCGACCTCGTGCACCATCACCGGAGCGGTGTACGGCTGCCAGGCGCCGGAGCCGATTGCATACTGGATGGTGTTGACGCCGGAACCCGTGTCGGAGGCGGACACGGTGACGGTCGCCATGTCGATGTACGTCCCGTCGGGGTTCTGCTCACCGCTGACCGTCGCCGACGTCTCCGGTGGGGTCGTGTCGTCGGTCTGCGGCGCCACCACCGTGAAGGTGACGCTCTTCTCCGCCGAGACGTTCCCCGCCTTGTCGAGGGCGCGATAACGGATCCTGTGGTCGCCGACCTGGTCGACCACGACCGGCGTGGTGTACGGCTGCCAGGCGCCCGCGTCGCCGACCGCGTACTCGACGCGGTCGACCCCGGAGCCGCCCTCGTTGTCGGTGGCGTGGACGGCCACGCTCGCCGAACCGACGTACTGCCCCTGTGTGTTCTGGGTGCCGCTGACGTGGGCCGACGCCTCGGGCGCCGTGGTGTCCTCGCCGCTGCCCTCGGTCACCACGAGGATGCCCTGCATCTGGCCGTGGCCGGGGATCGTGCAGTAGTAGCGGTAGCGGCCGGGAGTGAGGGTGACCTCGGCGGTGTGGCGGCCGCCCTGGTCGTCGTTCGGGTTGGCGAGGATGTTGAGCTGGACGTCGTTGTTGAACTCGGGGTCGGAGGTGTCGAAGGTCAGTGTGTGCGGCATTCCGGTGGTGTTGCCGGTCGCCGTGCTGTTCTCGAAGACGATCGTCGTCACGCCCGCCACGGCGGTCGCCGGCGCCGAGGTGTACTTCGTGATGTCGTCGCCGGCGGTCCAGGTGAGGACCTGTTGGGCGGCGGCCGCCCGGGCCTGTGGCCCTCCGGTCGCGGGCCAAGCCTGCAGCCCGAGCACCACGAGCAGTGCGGCCAACAGGGCCGCCCACATTCTTCGTTGCCGTGTCACTGCGCCCCCCTCGCGACCTGATCGGCGGCCGGAGTGGGACCGCCGCCCGTGTAAGCGACCCGCCACAGCGCGGACTTGGCGTCCGAGGTGAAGAAGCCCCGGCCGTAGTCGAGCACGTACAGCGCGCCGTCCGGACCGAACTTCCAGTCCATGAGGTTCTTGATGCCGTCGTTGCCGATCGGCACGATCTTCTTCAGCGACTCGGAATGGACCGGCAGACCGCCGTCACCGTGCGTCTTCGGGTCGGTGATCACCGCGTTGCGCGGCTGGTCGGCGTCGTAGAAGTCGCCGACGAACCACTTGCCGTCCCAGTACGACGGCCACTTGACGTCACTGGTGGACGAGACGGCGTCGTACCGGTAGACCGGCCCGTTCATCGCGGCCTGCCCGCCGCCCTTGAGCCACGGCAGCAGGTACTTCGCCTCTTCCTGCTTGTACGACGGGACGCCGTTCGCGTCGCGGGGGAAGTCCGGGGCGCCGCCCTGGGGCGCGTACCAGATGTTGTTGCCGGTGACCGGCGGGAGGTTGACGAGGCCGTCGTTGTTCGGCGACTCGTTCTTCGGGTGGTCGCAGTCGTACCAGCCCAGCGGCTTCGACGGGTCGGGCAGATTGCGGTCCCGGTAGGGCTGGTTGTTGCCCATGCAGTACGGCCAGCCCCGGTTGCCCGCCTTGGTGATGACGGCGAACGTGTCGTACTTCGCCGGGCCCCAGGTCGTGGACGGCGCCGAGGCGTCCGGGCCGACCCAGCCCGCGTACAGGATGTCCGTCTTCTTGTCGACGAAGATCCGCGCCGGGTTCCTGACACCCATCACATAGATCTCGCCGCGCGTCTTCCCGCCGCCCTCGTCGGTCTCCCGGCCCGTGAAGAGGTTGCCCTCCGGGAGGGTGTACGTCCCGTCCGGCTCCGGGTGGATGCGCAAGATCTTGCCGTTGAGGTTGTTGGTGTTGCCGGCGGTGCGGCGCGCGTCGGCGAAGGACACGCCCTTGTAGTCGGGTTCGGGGTTGTTGCCGGAGTAACCGTCGCTGAAGCGGCTGGAGTTGTTGTCGCCGGTCGCGATGTACAGGTTGCCCTGGGAATCCCAGGCCATCCCGCCGCCCGCGTGGCAGCAACTGTGGATCTGCACCGGCCACTTGAGCAGCACCTTCTCACTGGAGAGATCCAGCTTGTTCGTGGCGAGGTCGAGGGTGAAGCGGGAGACGCGCCGCTCGGCCATCCTCGTGTCGCGGTTGATCTGCGAGTGCGGGGTGTAGTGCAGATACACCCAGCCGTTGTCCTCGAAGCGCGGGTCGAGCTCGATACCGAGGAGCCCCTCCTCGACCTTGATCAGCTCGTCCCCGCCGCCCTTGTTGCCGAAGACCGTCAACGCCCCGGCCAGCGTGACCTTCTTGGTCTTCGGGTCGTAGACGTGGATCTCGCCCTTGCCCTTGCCGATCTCCGGGTTGTTCCAGTCGGTGACGACGGGCTGGGAGGAGTCGGCGCCGCCCCGGCCGATGTAGAGGACGCGGCCGTCGGGGGCGGTGACCAGGCCGTGCGGCTCGCCGATCTGGTCGTTCCGGCCGGGCTGGTTGGGCTGGGTGAGGCGCTCGGCCTTGTAGTTGCCGGTGATGGTGGCCTTGCAGTCCGCCTGGACGAGCCGGGTCGTCCAGAGCAGGGCGCCGCGCAGATGCGCACGGAAGTCGGTCTCGTCGTACGACGACACCGTGCCGCCCATGCCGGTGTAGAAGGAGCGGCCGCCGTCGTAGTCGCGGCACCAACTCACCGGATGATCCCAGCCGTTGGCAGTCGACCCCGGCTGGTATGTCGTCTCCCGTACACGGGCGACTGTATGCACCTGGCCTGAGGGGTTCTTCGTCCAGTTCAGCCACTTGTCCGGCCGCTTCCACTGCAACGGCAGCTCCTTGGTGGCCGGATGCCGACGGTCGCCGACCTCGACGACGGCCCGCTGTACGTTCGTCGGACTGCCGGCCGCGGGGCGGGCGCCGACGAGGCCGGTGAACCAGTCCGAGTAGGGCTCGGCGCGGGCCGCGTCATGGATGCCGACAAAACCGCCGCCCGCCTCCATGTAGGCCTCCAGACCCGCCTCCTGCTCGGGGTCGAGGACATCGCCGCCGCCGGTGAGGAAGACGACGGAGTTGAATCGGCTCAGCCTGGTCTCGTCGGTGAAGACCGAGGCGTCGCCGGTGGCCTCGACCTTGAAACGCTGCTCGGCCGGGCCCGACAGGCCGATCTTCTCGATCGCCTCGATACCGGCGTTCACCAGGGGCGACTCGTCGCCGACGGCCGCGGACCCGTAGAAGATCAGCACACGCACATGGGCGCCGCCCGGGGGCGACTTGATGGACATCGTTGTCAGGGATGGTTCGGGCGCCGGGCGTGCGTCGGCCGCCGGAGCGGACATCAGTCCGGCCGCGACGATCCCGGCGGTCACAGTGGCCACCCAGGTCTGTCTTCTCGTGCTCAACCCTCGTAAGTGCATGGGCACCTCCACGGTCACAGCAACAGCGACAAGGAAGCTAGACCCCTTTGAGCAACTCGCCAAGACCTATGACCGCGCTGGGACCAACTTTGTCCTGAGTGTGGATAAACGGAGGCGTGGCCGGTACCGTCTCACCGGTTCATCCCCGTAATTTCCGTACCGCCGTGGGGAGTTCGGCATGGACAGACGAAGCTTCAACAGGCGTACCTTCAACAGACGGGTACTGCTGGGCGGCGCGACCGTCGCGACATCGTTGTCCTTGGCGTCGGTACCCGAGGCCGTGGGGGCCGACACACCACCGCGGACCGCCCCGGCAGGCGGCGAGGTCAGGCACATCAAGCTGTACGCCGAGAAGCTCGCCGACGGGCAGCTGGGCTACGGCCTGGAGAAGGGCAAGGCGACGATCCCCGGCCCGCTGATCGAGCTCAACGAGGGCGACACCCTGCACATCGAGTTCGAGAACACGATGGACGTACCGGTGAGCCTGCACGTCCACGGCCTCGACTACGAGATCACCAGCGACGGAACGAAGCTGAACAAGAGCGACGTCGAGCCCGGCGGCACCCGCACCTACACCTGGCGCACCCACGCCCCCGGCCGCCGCAAGGACGGCACCTGGCGGGCCGGCAGCGCCGGTTACTGGCACTATCACGACCACGTCGTCGGCACGGAACACGGTACGGGCGGCATCCGCAAGGGGCTGTACGGGCCGGTGATCGTCCGGCGCAAGGGCGACATCCTCCCCGACGCGACCCACACGATCGTCTTCAACGACATGCTCATCAACAACAAGCCCGCGCACACGGGGCCCGACTTCGAGGCCACCGTGGGCGATCGCGTCGAGTTCGTGGTGATCACGCACGGCGAGTACTACCACACCTTCCATATGCACGGTCACCGCTGGGCGGACAACCGCACGGGCATGCTGACCGGGCCCGACGACCCGAGCCAGGTCATCGACAACAAGATCACCGGCCCGGCGGACTCGTTCGGGTTCCAGGTGATCGCGGGGGAGGGGGTCGGGGCGGGCGCGTGGATGTACCACTGCCATGTGCAGAGCCACTCGGACATGGGGATGGTGGGGCTGTTCCTGGTGAAGAAGGCGGACGGCACGATTCCCGGGTACGACCCGCACGAGCACGCCCATGAGCCGACCTCGGGCGCCGCGCACGAGCACTGACGGATCATGGACGGGTGACACTTCTTCTGACGCGCAGTGACCTGGAAGCCGTACTGGAGCCGGAGGCGTGCCTCGACGCGCTGAGCGAGGGATTCCTGTGCGCGGACACCCTGCCGGTCGTGGGCCGGCGGGTGCGGACCGATCTGCCGTTCCCGGGCACGGCGACAGCGCTGCTCCCCGGACTCCTGCCGGGCGTCGAGGCGTACACGGTGAAGGTCAACGCCAAGTTCCCGGGCGGGCGGCCCGCCCTGCGCGGGGTGATCTGCCTGCACAGCGGCCGGGACGGCGAGTTGCTGGCGCTGCTGGACTCTGCGACGGTCACGGCGTGGCGTACGGGGCTGGCGGCGGCGTTGGGGACACACGCGCTGGCCGGCCGGGGAGAGGTCCTCGGGGTGATCGGCGCGGGGGCCCAGGCCGAGCTGATGGTGCGGGGGCTGGCGGAGTTGCGGTCGTATCGCGACCTCGTCGTCCATGACACGGATGCCGAGCGGGCCGAGGCGTTCTGCGGGCGGCACGCGGGCCGGACGGTCGCCTCGGCACAGGAGGTCGCGGCGGCCGCCGACACCGTACTGCTGGCGACCTGGGCCCGGTCGCCGTTGCTGCGGCTGTCGGACACGCGGGAGGGCCAGCACTTCACGAGCCTGGGGGCGGACGAACCGGGCAAGCAGGAGCTGTCCGCCGATCTCCTGCGCGCCGCGCTGCTCGTCGTGGACGACCGTGAATTCGCCGCGACCATGGGCGCGTTGGCGACGGCGGAACTTCCACCGGCCGCCGCCGGCGCCACCCTGGCGGACGTGCTGCGGGGCGCCCACCCGGGACGCGTGAGCGTCGAGGACCGTACCGTCTACGCACCGGTCGGGCTGCCCTGGCAGGACCTGGCGCTGAGCTGGGCGGCCTATCGGGCGGCGGAGCGGGCGGGCATGGGGCGACGGGTGGATCTGCTGACGTGACATGCCGGGCGACCTTCGCTCAGGAGACCTCGCACACGGCGCGGTTCAGGCCGCGCGCTTCCCGCACGTAGGGCCGCGGGTCGTGGGAGACCGGACGGCGGCGACCCGCCATGCGGCCATCCGGACGGGCCGGCCCCTCTCCGCGACGCTCTCCACTCTCGCGAGCGCGAGAGCGCTCTCACACCCTCGATCGGCCCGGGGCTATCCTGATCCGCAACCGCCCAGGAGGAGCCGCCCAGTGACCGAGACCGCCCCGCGTCCCACCCTGGAAGCCGTGGCCGCACGTGCCGGGGTCTCGCGGGCCACCGTGTCGCGGGTGGTCAACGGCGGGGACGGGGTGCGGGAGCCGCTCGTCGCGCGGGTGCGCAAGGCGGTGGAGGAGCTCGGGTACGTGCCCAACCAGGCCGCCCGCAGCCTGGTGACCCGGCGGCACGACGCCGTCGCCGTCGTCGTGGCCGAACCGGAGACACGCGTCTTCGCCGACCCCTTCTTCGCGCTGCAACTGCGCGGCATCAGCAAGGAGCTGACGGCCCACGACAACCAGCTGGTGCTGCTCCTGACCGAGGGCCGGGACGATCACGCCCGCGTCGGCCGCTATCTCGCCGGTGGGCACGTCGACGGCGCGCTCGTGTTCTCCCTGCACCTCGACGACCCGCTGCCCGGACTGATCCAGCGCGCCGCAGTGCCCACCGTGTTCGGCGGGCGGCCCGGCTGGAGCGGCGACCGGCGGGGCGTGGTGTACGTCGACAGCGACAACCGGGGCGGCGCCCGTGACGCCGTACGGCATCTCGTCGGCCTCGGCCGCAGCCGCATCGCGCACATCGCCGGCGCGCTCGACCAGACGTCGGCGGTGGACCGGCTCGACGGGTACCGGGACGTCATGGTCGACGCCGATCCGCGGCTCATCGTCGAGGGCGACTTCACACCGGCCGGCGGTGAACGGGCCATGCGCGAGCTGCTCGCACGCTGCCCCGACCTGGACGCCGTGTTCGCCGGCAACGATCTCACCGCCTCGGGGGCGTTGCGGGTGCTGCGCGAGTCGGGGCGGCGGGTGCCGGAGGACGTCGCCGTGGTCGGGTTCGACGACATGCTGCCGGTGGCGGAGCAGACCGACCCGCCGCTCACGACGGTCCGTCAGAACATCGAGGAGATGGGTCGGCTGATGGCCCGGCTGCTGCTGCGAGGGCTCGACCGGCACACCGCCGAACCGGGCATCGGCGCGGCACCGTCCAGCGTGGTGCTGCCCACCACACTGGTGAGGCGAGCTTCGGCGTAGATCGTCCGACGGGAACGTCAGGCGCGGACGCCGGCCGCGTGGGTGGGTCGTCCGGTGTCGGCTCTTCCCTCAACCCTGTGCGGGTGCGCTCCTGATCACCGCGAAGCGTGCCCCGTACGGGTCGGCGAGCTTGGCGATGCAGCCGACGTCCGGCAGGTCCGTGGCGGGCATCCGGACCGTGCCGCCCAGCTCCCGCGCCTTGGCGACCGTGGCGTCCGTGTCGGTGACCTCGAAGTACGGCAGCCAGTACGGAGGGCCGTCCGCCTCCGCGGGGTCGTCGGACCTGTCGACCACCCCGCCGAACATGGCGTCCTCCCCGGCGCCTCCGGGGCTGAACGTCGTGTACGTGCCGCCGTAGTAGTCGAGGGCGAACGTCTCCACGCCCAGCGTCGCGTTGTAGAAGCCCGCCGCGGCCGGCACGTCCGTCGTGTACAGCTCCAGCCAGCACAGCGAGCCGGGTTCCTGGACGACGTCGAGGCCCTTGTTGGTGCCGGGCTGCCACAGGCCGAAGGGCACCCCCGCCTTGTCGGCGAGGATGGCCATGCGGCCCAGGTCCATCACATCCATGGGCTGCGTCATCACCGAGCCGTGCGCCTGCTCGGCCGCCTTCGCCGTGGCGTCGGCGTCCGGTGTCCGGAAGTACACCGTCCAGGACGGCGGACCCTGCTCCTCGGCGGTCTGCATACCGCCGGCCACCGTCCTGCCGTCGAGCTGGAAGAGGCCGTAACCGCCGGTCTCGGGCCCGCCCCGCTCGAACCGCCAACCGAACAGGCCGCCGTAGAAGGCGGTGGCGCCCTCGATGTCGGGTGTGCCGAGGTCGATCCAGTTCGGCGCGCCGGTGACATAACGGGTGGTGAGCATCATCGCCCTCCTCGGAAGGGTCCCGTTGTCTGCTCTGCCGAGTCTTGCACCGCCCACTGACAATCGCTGCCGGAACCGTGCCGCCGATGGAGGGAAGGCCGCGCTCACCCTCGGCGGCCGGCGCGGGTCTCCCCGGATTTCCCCTGATCCCGCGCGGCGATTTCCCCTGTTCCCGCGCGCCGCCGTGCGCGGCACCGTGCGCGGGGGGACCATCGAGTCGGCCGGAGGCCCTGCGGGCGCGGCGTTGATCCCGCGTTGATCGAACGTTTTTCGCCCGGCGGCACGATCCTGTCCATGCACATCGACACGATCACAACGATCACCTCGCCCGATCTGGCCTGGCAGCAGGAGGCGTTGTGCGCACAGACCGGGGCGGACTTCTTCTTCCCCGAGCCGGGCAGCTCCGTACGGGAGGCGAAGCGGATCTGCGGCATGTGCCCGATCCGCTCGGCCTGCCTCGAGTACGCGATGGACAACGACGAACGCTTCGGCGTCTGGGGCGGCCTCTCGGAGAAGGAGCGCCTGGAACTCAGGCGCACATCACGCTGAGCCGCTGTTGCCCGTGCGGACGCCCGGCGCCCACCGGCCCGCGGCGCCCCGGACCACCCGGCCGGGGGAACCGCCGGTCAGCCCGCGGCCCGGGCCGCCATCCGGGCCTTGCGAGCCGCCAGCTTCTCGTCGAACTTCAGGGCCTCCGCGTCCAGCCCGCCCATGAAGAGCCCCAGCTCCTCCTGGGCCTTCTGCCCCTCCGGCCCCAGGCCGTCGATCTCCATGATCTTCAGGAAGCGCAGGACGGGCTGCAGGACGTCGTCGTGGTGGATGCGCAGGTTGTAGACCTCGCCGATGGCCATCTGCGCGGCGGCGCGCTCGAAGCCGGGGATGCCGTGGCCGGGCATGCGGAAGTTGACCACCACGTCCCGCACCGCCTGCATGGTGAGGTCGGGGGCGATCTCGAACGCGGCCTTCAGCAGGTTCCGGTAGAAGATCATGTGCAGGTTCTCGTCGGCCGCGATGCGCGCCAGCATGCGGTCGCAGATCGGGTCGCCCGACTGGTGGCCGGTGTTGCGGTGCGAGATGCGGGTCGCGAGCTCCTGGAAGGCGACGTAGGCCACCGAGTGCAGCATGGAGTGCCGGTTGTCCGACTCGAAGCCCTCACTCATGTGGGCCATGCGGAACTGCTCGAGCTTGTCCGGGTCCACCGCGCGCGAGGTGAGCAGGTAGTCGCGCATCACGATGCCGTGGCGGCCCTCCTCGGCGGTCCAGCGGTGCACCCAGGTGCCCCAGGCGCCGTCCCGGCCGAAAAGCGTGGCGATCTCGTGGTGGTAGCTGGGCAGGTTGTCCTCGGTCAGCAGGTTCACCACCAGCGCGATCCGGCCGATCTCGGTGACCTTCGACTGCTCCTTCTCCCAGGCCTCCCCGTCCTCGAAGAAACCGGGGAAGTTACGCCCGTCGGTCCACGGCACGTACTCGTGCGGCATCCAGTCCTTGGCGACCTTCATATGCCGGTTGAGTTCCTGCTCGACCACTTCCTCCAGCGCGTACAGCAGTCGGGCGTCGGTCCAGGCGGAGGACGGGCTGCCGAGGTGAGGGGAAGTGATCGTCACGGGAACTCCAGGGGGACGCACGACACAGACAGGGTGACCGGCGAGCGGTTGCCGGAACCTACGGGATCGTAGGCTACGAAGCCGTAGGTTACGAAACCGTAGGTTAAGAGTGCTGTAAAGACCGCTGATCAGCTGTGGTTCCGTCGTGAGTCGACCGGCATGCGAAAAGCCCCGGGAGCCGCAGGTCCCGGGGCTGAAAGCGCGAGGGGTCGGTCGGTCAGGCGTACAGCTCCCGCATCCGCACCGAGAGACATGTCACACATCCCTCGAGCTTCTCGAACTCGCTGATGTCGACCAGGACGGGTTCGTGGCCGAGGTCGGCGAGCAGTTCGGCCGTCTTCGGCGCGCTCGCGGCCATGAGCAGCTTCTCGCCGCCGAGCAGCACCACATGCGCGCCCGACTCCTCCGGCACCGGCAGGAAGCGCGGGAACAGCGACGGGGCGTCCAGCTGCGGGATACGGCCCAGAATCGTTCCGTCGGGCAGTGCCGTGATCGCCGACTTCAGGTGCAGCACCTTGCTCACGGGCACGGCCACGACCCGCGCCCCCAGCGGCTCGAAGGCGGCCCGCAACTGCTGGACGCCGGCCGCGTTGGTACGGCCGCCGCGGCCGACGTAGATCGTGTCGCCGACCTTGAGCACGTCGCCGCCGTCCAGCGTGCCCGGCTCCCAGATCCAGTTCACCGAGCAGCCGAGCGAGGCCACGGCCTCCTCGACGCCCATGGTCTCCTCGCGCCGGGACTCGGCACCGGGCCGGGTGATCAGCGCGACGTTGCGGTACATGACGACCGTGTCCTCGACGAACACCGAGTCGGGGCAGTCGTCGGCCGGGTCCACCTCGATGGTCTCCCAGCCGTGCGTCCGCAGGGCCTCGACGTACCCCTCCCACTGCTCGACCGCGAGATCGGCGTCGACCTTCTCCCGCTCGATGTGCGTCACCAGCCCCTCGGCGAGGCGCGGACTCGGGCGGCGGACGAGGGCCTTCTTGCTGGGCACGACGGGATCTCCGGATCGGTGGCGGGTTTCGGGTGCCCCTGATGCATGGGGCACCGGTCCGCCATCATGCAGGTGTTACCCGCCCGTACAAAACCCTCGTGGTCAGGCTGTGGCCCTCCTGAGATACGCGGAGGTGAAGGAGCCCGGTGCCTCCAGCAGTTCCCTGGGCGTTCCCTCGAAGACCACCCGCCCCCCGTCCCGGCCCCCTTCCGGCCCGAGGTCGATGATCCAGTCGGCGTGCGCCACCACGTCCAGGTTGTGCTCGACGACCACCACGGTGTTGCCCGCGTCGACCAGCCGGTCCAGCAGCCCGAGCAGCCCGTCGACGTCCGACATGTGCAGTCCGGTCGTCGGTTCGTCGAGGACGTACACCGTTCCCGTGCGGTGCAGCCGGGTCGCCAGCTTGATGCGCTGGCGTTCACCGCCGGAGAGGGTGGCGAGGGGCTGCCCGAGCGTGAGGTACGTCAGCCCCACGTCCCGCAGCGCGCGCAGGCGGCGTCGTACGCCCGCGTCCTTGAAGAACTCCAGGGCCTGCTCGGCCGTCATCTCCAGCACGTCCGCGACGGATCTGCCGTCGACGGTCAGCCGCAGCACCTCGTCCTTGAAGCGCCGCCCCTCGCAGTCGTGGCAGGTCGTGGTCACCGGGTCCATGAAGGCGAGGTCGGTGTAGATGATCCCGCGCCCCTCGCAGGTGCCGCACGCGCCCGAGGAGTTGAAGCTGAACAGCCCCGGTTCGGAGCCCGTCTCGCGCGCGAAGATCTTCCGTACCGTGTCCATCACTCCCAGGTACGTCGCCGGGGTCGACCGCGCCGAGATGCCGATCGACGACTGGTCCACGACCACCGCGTCGGCGTGAGCGGCGGTGAACTCCTTGACCAGCGTGCTCTTTCCGGACCCGCCGACCCCGGTCACCACGGTGAGCACCCCGGTCGGGAACTCGACCGTCACGTCCCGCAGATTGTGCCGGTCGGCCCCCTTCACCCAGAGCCCACCGCTCGCTGTCCGTACGTCCGCCTTGACCGCGGTACGACGGCCCAGACACCGCCCGGTCACCGTCCCGGCCCCGGCCAGCTCGCCCGGGGTCCCCTCGAACACCACCCGCCCGCCGTTCACGCCGGCCCCCGGCCCCATGTCGACGACATGGTCGGCGAGCGCGATGACGTCCGGGTCGTGCTCGACGACCAGCACGGTGTTGCCCTTGTCGCGCAGCCGCAGCAGCAGTTCGCCGAGGCGGCCGACGTCGCGCGGGTGCAGTCCGACGCTGGGCTCGTCGAAGATGTACGTCATTCCGGTGAGGCTGGAGCCGAGATGCCGCACGGTCTTCAGGCGCTGCCCCTCGCCGCCGGAGAGCGTGGACGTCTCGCGGTCGAGGCTGAGGTAGCCGAGGCCGATGGCGTCGATCCGTTCGAGGGCGGTGACGGCGGCCCGGGCGATCGGTCCGGCGACCGGGTCGTCGATGTCCTTCAGTACGGCGACGAGCTCCGTGACCTGCATGCGCGTGCAGTCGGCGATGCCGAGGCCGTTGATCCGGGTCGCGAGCGCCGCCGCGTTGAGGCGGGCACCGTCGCAGACCGGGCAGGTGCCGTCCACCAGGAACTCGCGCACCAGATCGCGGGTCTTCTGGCTCATCGCCGACAGGTCCCGCTTCAGGTACAGCCGCTCGAAGCGGGTGGCGAGCCCCTCGTAGTCGGTGGTCCAGGTGCCGCCCGAACCGCTCACGGTGACCTTGCTGCCGGGTCGGCCGCGCATCAGGAACTCCCGCTCGGCGGCCGTGAAACGCCCCACGGGCTTGTGCGGGTCGAGGTCGGCGCTGTTGGTGTACGCCTGGCCCTGCCAGGTGCCCGCGGCGAACGGGGGGAAGCGGACAGCCCCGTCGGCGAGCGAGCGGTCCGGGTCGAGGATGCGGTCCCAGTCCGGCCGTACCGTCCGGCCCAGGCCGTCGCACTCGGGGCACATGCCCGAGGGGTCGTTGAACGAGTACGCGGTCGCCGGGCCGGCGCTCGGGGTGCCGTGCCGGGAGAACAGCACGCGGATCACCGAGTGGATGTCGGTCATCGTGCCGACCGTGGAGCGGGAGTGGCCCCCGATCGGCCGCTGGTCGACGACGATCGCGGGGGAGAGGTCCTGCAGCTCCTCCGCGTGCGGGCGCTCGTACTTGGGCAGCCGGTTGCGCACGAACCAGGTGAAGGTCTCGTTCAGCTGGCGCTGCGACTCCACCGCGATCGTGTCGAAGACGATCGAGGACTTCCCCGATCCCGAAACGCCGGTGAACACGGTCAGCCGGCCTTTCGGGATGCGGAGGGTGACGTCCTTGAGGTTGTTCTCCCTGGCTCCGGTGATGGTGATGAACTCGGGTGTGAAAGCGGCCATGCCCTCGAAGCTAGGCGGGAAACCCGACAGCTTCTGGCGTGATTTCCTTGAGTTCTCCCTCCTCCACCATCAGCCAGCGCGTGATGCCGATCGACTCCAGGAACGGCAGGTCGTGGCTGGCCACGATCAGCGCCCCCTCGTACGACTCCAGGGCCGTGGTGAGCTGCCGTACGCTCGCCATGTCCAGATTGTTCGTCGGCTCGTCCAGCATCAGCAGCTGCGGCGCGGGCTCCGCCAGCATCAGCGCGGCCAGCGCGGCCCGGAAGCGTTCGCCGCCGGACAGCGTCGCCGCCTTCTGGTCGGCGCGGGCGCCCCGGAACAGGAAGCGGGCCAGCCGCGCCCGGATCCGGTTGTTGGTGGCGTCCGGTGCGAACCGGGCCACGTTCTCGGCGACCGACAGCTCGCCGTCGAGGACGTCAAGACGCTGCGGCAGGAACCGCAGCGGCACATGTGCCGTCGCCTCGCCCGCCACCGGTGCCAGCTCTCCGGCGATCGTCCGCAGCAGCGTCGTCTTGCCCGATCCGTTGCGCCCGATCAGCGCGATGCGCTGCGGACCGTGCAGATCGAGGCCACCAGTCACGCGCGCGCCGTACACCAGCTCCAGATCGCGCAACGTGAGCACGCCGCGGCCCGGCGGTACGGCGGTGTACGGCAGCTCGACACGGATCTCGTCGTCGTCCCGTACGGCCTCCACCGCCTCGTCGAGCCGGTCCCTGGCCTCGGCGAGCTTCTCCTCGTGCATGATCCGGTGCTTGCCGGCGGACACCTGGGCCGCGCGCTTGCGCAGCTTCATCACTGCCCTGGGCTCGCGCTTGTTCTCGTACATCTTGTTGGCGTAGCGCGTTCGCTTGGCCAACTTCGAGTGGGCCTCGACGAGTTCGCGCTTCTGCTTCTTCAGATCGGACTCGGCGACCCGCACCATGCGCTCGGCCGCCTCCTGCTCGACGGCCAGCGCCTGCTCGTACGCCGAGTAGTTGCCGCCGTACCAGGTGATCTCCCCGGAGCGCAGATCGGCGATCTGGTCGACGAGGTCGAGGAGTTCGCGGTCGTGGCTGACCACCATCATCACCCCCGGCCAGGACTCGACGGCCGCGTACAGCCGCCTGCGGGCGTACAGGTCGAGGTTGTTGGTGGGCTCGTCGAGCAGCAGGACGTCCGGGCGGCGCAGCAGCAGCGCGGCCAGCCGCAGCAGCACCGACTCGCCACCCGACACCTCGCCGATCGTGCGGTCCAACTCGACGTGGCCCAGCCCGAGTTCGCCGAGGGTGGCGAGCGCGCGCTCCTCCACGTCCCAGTCGTCGCCGATGGCCTCGAAGTGCTCCTCGGCCACGTCGCCCGCCTCGATGGCGTGCAGCGCGGAGCGCTTGGCGGCGATGCCGAGCGCCTCGTCGACCTTCAAAGTGGTGTCGAGGGTGACGTTCTGCGGGAGGTAGCCGACCTCGCCCGCGACGCGCGCGTTGCCGTCGGCCGGGGTCAGCTCACCGGCGATGAGCTTCAACAGGGTTGATTTTCCTGACCCGTTGACGCCGACGAGCCCGGTCCTGCCGGGGCCGAACGCCACGTCGAGGCCCTCGAAGACGGAGGTGCCGTCGGGCCAGGTGAAGGACAGGGAGGTACAGCTGACGGAAGTAGGCATAAGGGCGCCTTCGCGGTTGCTCGAAATGATCAGGGGCAAACGCGTATCGAGACACCGGCGACCAACGGGCGATGAGAAGCCCTGGGCATGAGAAAAGCCCTGTTCCGTGAGGACGGCTCGAACGCCGAGGTCGCACGCTGCGCACACACCTCAGGTGTGACGCGGTGTCTCAGGACCTCAGACGAGCAACGTCCTTCTCCAATCGACGGCAACAGGACGCTGTACACCGTAGGAGCGGGCCAGGACGGTGTCAACGTAATTAAGTGGGGCCCCGGCCCGGTGGGGTGGGCGGGACGCCTCGGCAGGCGTTCCGCCTCAGCAGGCGTCCCGCATGAGCTCCGCGAGGTCGCGGTCCAGGTCGAGCTGGAGGTGCTCCAGGCCGAGGGGCACCAGCTCGCTGGTGGACTGCAGGAAGCGGCGCACCTCGCCCGTGCGGATGTGCACGACCGCGGTGCCCTCGGGGGCGTGGAACTCCAGGACGGTGCGGTCGAATCCGTACGGCCGCACCCGGACGTCGCCCTGGCCCTCGGGCCCCTCCAGGCCGGCCAGGAGCAGCTCGCGGCTGAAGGTCCAGCACACCTCCACGCCCTCCAGGGTGGCCGGGGCCGGGAAGGTCATACGGACGGCGAACGGGTCGCGTCGGTCGTAGTGAAGGGTCGCGGGAATGCTCGGCATCCGCGGCGCGGCTGCGACGAGGCGGGCCTCAACGGGCTGCTCGATGACGGTGGACAACGCCTTGCTCCCTTGTGACGACTGGACGAAGATCTGGGCGGACGAGACCGGGCACTGGTAGAGACGACGGAATCAGCCAATCCGTGCACACGAATGTCGAGTGACCTCTGTCACCGTCGTCATGCACGGGAGTGCGGTGTTCGCCCTTCCGTGACGGGAAAGTCGCGTGTGCTCTCCTGCGATCTCCTGTGATCACGTGTGGTTGTCATGGCCATCTGGACGCCGCCGTGGCGGTGGGCTAGCTTCGCCCGCCATGAGGCGTTCGGGGAGCACGCGACGGTTGGGGATCGGTTTTCGGACAGTGGTCGCGGGGGCGGCATGCGGGGCGGCGCTCGCCGCGCTGACGGCCGTACCCGCGCAGGCGCACGAGCCGCAACGCCGGGCGCCGCACTGGGAACTGAAGGACAGCGGGACGCCCGAGGTGCGGTTCCGGGGACTGTCCGCGGTCAGCCGGAACACCGCCTGGCTGGCCGGTACCGCCGGTACCGTGCTGCGGACCACCGACGGCGGCGCGACCTGGCGGAACGTCTCGCCGCCCGGCGCCGCCGAGCTGCAGTTCCGGGACGTCGAGGCCTTCGACTCGCGGCGTGCCGTGGTGCTGGCCATCGGGGAGGGCGAGGCGTCCCGGGTGTACCGCACCGACGACGGCGGCGCGACCTGGACCGAGGCCTTCCGCAACACCGACGCGCGGGCCTTCTACGACTGCATGACCTTCCTCGACCGCCGCCACGGCCTGGCGATGAGCGACCCGGTCGACGGCCGGTTCCGCATCCTGTCGACCAGCGACGGCGGCCGTTCCTGGCACGTGCTGCCCGGCGACGGGATGCCCGCCGCGCAGGAGGGCGAGGCCGGCTTCGCGGCGAGCGGGCAGTGCCTGGTCGGCTCCGGGCCGAAGGACGTCTGGCTGGCCACCGGAGGGGCCGCACGCGCGCGTGTGCTGCACTCCGCCGACCGAGGACTGACCTGGACGGCCACCGACACGCCGATCCCGGCGGGCGACCCGGCCCGCGGTGTGTTCGCCCTCGCCTTCCGCGACCGCACCCACGGACTCGCGGTCGGCGGCGACTACCGACCCGACCAGGCCTCGCCGCGTGCTGCCGCCCGTACCGGCGACGGGGGCGTCACCTGGCAGCCCGCCGCGACGCCGGTGAACGCCTACCGCTCCGGCGTCGCCTGGCTTCCGCACAGCCGCACCGCCGCGCTCGCGGTCGGCCCCACCGGCACCGACCTCACCACCGACGCCGGCCGGACCTGGCGGACCGTCGACACCGGCTCGTACGACACCGTGGACTGCGCGCCGGACCTGGGCTGCTGGGCGGCGGGGGAGAAGGGCCGGGTCGCCCGGCTGGAGGGTTGAACCGGAATGTGGGTACTCGGACGCCGACTGCGAGAGGAGTGACTCACATGCCAGCCGGTTCGAGCTCGAAGCGGGAACGCCAGTACGAGCACATCAAGAAGAGCGCCCAGGACCGGGGCGAGAGCACCTCGCGCGCCAAGGAGATCGCGGCGCGGACGGTGAACAAGGAGCGCGCCCGGTCCGGCGAGTCGAAGTCCGCCAGCCGCACGTCCACCCAGGACAAGTCGTCCGGTCAGCGCGGCGGCCAGCGGTCCGGCAAGGGTTCCCAGGGCCCCACCTACGACCAGCTGTACGAGGAGGCCAAGAAGCGCAACATCCACGGGCGTTCGGACATGAACAAGAGCCAGCTCAAGCAGGCGTTGGGCAAGTGAGGTTCAGCCGAGCGGCTCGCGGTAGCGCTCCAGCGCCGGCGCCGTCTTCGTGGCGACGAACTCGGTGATGCGGTAGGCGCAGACACCGGCGCCGACGAACGGATCGGTCGCGGCGACCTCCTCGATCCGGGCCCGGTCCTCCGCGACGGCGAGGATCACCCCGCCGTCGCGGGGGTTCTTGCGCCCGGACGCGAGGAACATTCCCTTCGCGTACTGCTCGTCGAGCCACGCCACATGCGCCTCCAGCACGGCGTCGACGTCCTCGATCGGTGCGGTGTAGGTCAACTCCAGTACGAACACGATCGCGAGCGTACCCCTGGCCCCACGGCGGTCGGCCCCGTCCCCGTACGCTCGTGCCCACCATGACGACCGTACGCATTCCCGCGGGCTGGCCCGCGACCGAGGAAGAGGCCCGCGCCGTCCAGGACGAACTGCGCGAGCGGGTGGTGCTCGACGAGCCGGGGCCACCGCCGGGAGCCGGGCACGTGACCGGCGTGGACGTGGCCTACGACGACGAGCGGGACGTCGTCGCGGCCGCGGCGGTCGTCCTCGACGCGGCGACCCTGGACGTTGTCGCGCAGGCCACGGCGGTTGGCCGGATCTCCTTCGCGTACATCCCCGGCTTGCTCGCGTTCCGCGAGATCCCCACCGTGCTGGCCGCCCTCGACGCCCTGCCCTGCCCGCCCGGCCTGATCGTCTGCGACGGCTACGGCCTCGCCCACCCCCGCCGCTTCGGCCTCGCCAGCCATCTCGGCGTCCTCACCGGCCTGCCCACGATCGGCGTCGCCAAGAACCCCTTCACCTTCACCTACGACGACCCCGCCGCCGCCCGTGGCTCGTCCACGCCGCTCATGTCCGGGGACGAGGAGGTCGGCCGCGCCCTGCGCACCCGCGAAGCCGTCAAGCCGGTCTTCGTGTCGGCCGGTCACCGGGTGACCCTGGCCAACGCCTGCGCCCACACCCTCGCGCTGAGCCCCCAGTACCGGCTGCCGGAGACGACTCGCAGGGCGGACGCGCTGTGCCGGCAGGCGTTGAAGGAGGCGACTGGTCCGAGGCCGGAACTGGCCGCCCGAGCGGCGGCGGACACCACTCGGTCCTGACTCGGTCCTGGGGACGGTCCCTGTTCGAGCGCCAGCCCCTGCCCGTGACCTGGGCGGGACGGGTGCTCGCTGCGGCAGCGGACGGCCTGGGCCGGACCCCGGAGATCGACGCCGCGGTGGAACTGGCGGGCGACCGAGATCAGTGGAGTCGGGGCAGGGACGTGTTCGAGCTGGTCCGCAGCCGAGGGCTCGATGCCTGGGAGCACCCGACGGAGCAGCAGCGGCTGCTGGTCCGTCTCGCGGAGCTGGTGGGCAAGGTCGCCCACAACGAGGCAGGGCCCTATCCCTTCTTCGACCATCACGCGGGCTGGCAGATCGGCCCCCTCGCCGTCCACCTCGCCACGTCGGCGACCGATCCGTCCGTACGGGACCGGATCGCGCAGGCGCTGGGGGACTGGCCGACGACCCACGACGCCGACTGAGTACGTCGTCTGAGTACCTGTACGGATGTCGCCCCCTGCGGCGATCGGCAGGCTGTGACCCATGACGACGCACCGCGCCCCGAAGCCCCTTGCCGATCCCGACCGCCCCGTCGAGCGTGCCGTGACCGCCGCGCTTGTTCTCGCCGTGCTGGCCGGGCTCGCCTGGATCGGTGGGATGATCTTCACCGTGGCGGGGTGGACCGAGTAGGACCGGTTCAGCGGGTCGCGGCCACGCGGAAGGTGATCCCCGCCCGCCGCAGCCGCTCGATCAGCGCGTCCCCCATCGCCACCGCCGTCGTGACCTGCCCGGCTGTCGGAGGCAGTTCGTCGAAGGTCAGGGACAGGGCCGACTCCGCGAACATCTTCGCCGTCTCGCCGTAGCCGGGGTCACCGCCCGCGACCTCGGTGAACACGCGTCGGCCGCCGCCCTCGCCGACGAAGCGGACCGAGAACCAGCTCTTCGCACGCTTCTCGGGGCCCGGCCCCTCGCCGGGCTTGAGCCGGTCGGACAACCAGCGGCGGACGGGCGGCAGTTGGGCGGCCGTGAAGAGCGCCCCCATCCCCGCGACCCCGCCGACCGCCACGGGCAGATGCCGTACGGCGGCGTAGTGGCGGTAGCGGAAGTCGGGGCCGTAGCGCTCGAGGGAGCGTGCGGAGCGCTTGACGATCTGCGGGTCGATGGTCGGCAGCGGCACCGCCCAGGCACCGACCTCCTTGGCGAACCGGGGCGTGCCCGTGGGTGCCAGGGCCCGGCGTCCCATCAGGCGCGGCTCGTGCCGGGCCCGGTCACGCGCGGCGGCCAGCATCTGGCGCCCGCGTGAGAACTGGTTGAGCGCCGAGGCGAACGTGCCGCCCGAGAAGGTGGCGTCGGCGGTCACGAACCCGTCCACCGTGAGCGGCACTCCCTCCGGCAACTGCTGGACGGTGAAGTACGCGCCCAGGTCGTGCGGGACGGAGTCGAAGCCGCAGGCGTGGACCATCCGCGCGCCCGTCTCGCGCGCGCGTGCGTCGTGCAGGACGTACGTCCGGTCCACGAACTCCGGCTCACCGGACAGGTCCAGATAGTCGGCGCCGGTGTCCGCGCAGGCGGCGACCAGGTCCCCGCCGTACGTCACGTAGGGGCCCACCGTCGTGGCCACCACGCGCGCGTGCTCGGCGAGTCGGCGCATCGAGGCCGGATCGGCGACGTCGGCCTCCAGCACTCCGATGCCCTCACCACCCGGCAGCGACTCGCGCAGCCGTTCCAGCTTCTGCCCGCTGCGGCCGGCGATCGCCCAGCGCAGCCCCTCGGGCGCATGCGCGGCAAGGTACTCCGCGGTGAGCGTCCCGACGAAGCCCGTCGCTCCGAAGAGCACGATGTCGTACGGACGGTCCGTCCTGCTCGGCCTGCTCATGACACCCCTCGGTTCCGCACCACGCGCCGTTGTCGGTGGCCGAGGCTAGCGTGAGGTGTGCGGAGCCCGACGACGAGCCCGGAGGTATGCGGTGGCGGTGCCCAGGAATGCCCTGAAGAAGTGGGAGAAAGTGCGCGAGTTCGCGCTCGGGCTGCCGGGGGCCGCCGAGGAGTTCCCGTGGGGCGAGACGGTCGCGAAGGTCGACAAGAAGGTGTTCGTCTTCCTCGGCACCGACGACGGTAGCTATCCCCTCGGCATAACAGTGAAGCTCAAGGACGAGGCGGCCCACGCGCACGCCCTGACCTGCCCGGGCGCCGAGCCCGCGGGATACGGCCTGGGCAAGTCGGGCTGGGTCAGCATCCCGCTGGAACAGAAGGGCGCTCCGGCGGCGGAGCTGCTCTGCGACTGGGTGGAGGAGAGCTACCGCACCATCGCGCCGAAACGGCTGACAGCGGAGCTCGACGGGCGCTGAATCGCGCCGGGGCGGGTTCGCGGCCGGGCTTCCGGCGGGTAACTTCCTAAGCGCTTGCTCTTGTGTCCGGTGAGGCATCTTCTTAGCATCACCGGTGTTACAGCAGTTGTGTCACACCCCTGGGGGCAGGATGGCGACGACGCCAGGACAGGGCCCGCTTTCCGGCGTGCGCGTGGTCGAGCTGGCCGGTATCGGGCCCGGCCCCTTCGCGGCCATGCTCCTCGCCGACCTGGGGGCCGACGTCGTCCGCGTGGACCGGCCCGGCGGCACCGGACTCGCCATCGACACCGAGTACGACATCACCAACCGCAACAAACGCTCGGTGATCATCGACCTGAAGTCTCCGGACGGCGCGGCCCGCGTCCTCGACCTCGCGGCCCGCGCCGACATCATCGTCGAGGGCTACCGCCCCGGCGTCGCCGAGCGCCTCGGTGTCGGACCCGAGGCCTGCCACGCCCGCAACCCCCGGCTGGTCTACGGCCGGATGACCGGCTGGGGCCAGGACGGGCCACTCGCCCCCCGCGCCGGCCACGACATCGCGTACATCGCGCTCACCGGCACCCTCGGCATGATCGGCGGCCCCGGCGAGCCGCCGGCCGTCCCCGCCAACCTGGTCGGCGACTACGCGGGCGGCTCCCTCTACCTCGTCGTCGGCGTCCTCGCCGCCCTCCACCACGCCCGCGCGACGGGCACCGGCCAGGTCGTCGACGCCGCCATCGTCGACGGCACCTCCCACCTCGCCGCGATGATCCACGGCATGCTCGCCGCCGGCGGCTGGCAGGACCGGCGCGGCGCCAACCTGCTGGACGGCGGCTGCCCGTACTACGGCACCTATGAGACGGCCGACGGCAAGTACATGGCGGTCGGCGCGCTGGAGCCGCAGTTCTACGCGGAGTTCCTGGAACTGCTCGGCATCGAGGAATTCGCCTCCGCCCGCAAGGACTGGACCCGCTGGAGCGGGCTGCGCGAGGCGGTGGCGGCCCGCTTCAAGTCCCGCACCAGGGACGAGTGGACGGCCGTCTTCGAGGGCTCCGACGCGTGCGTGGCCCCCGTGCTGTCCCTGCGCGAGGCCCCGCGGCACCCGCACCTCGCCGCCCGCGGCACCTTCACCGACCACGGCGGCATCACCCAGCCCGCGCCCGCGCCCCGCTTCTCCGCCACCCCCACCGCCGTGCGCACCGGCCCCGCACAACCGGGCGCCGACACGGCGGAGGTGGCCCGTGACTGGGGCGTACCCGATCTGATGAAGAACCAGGAAGCCCCGGAGGGCCTCGCATGAAACGGCAGATCTTCGCCCCCGAGCACGACGCGTTCCGCGAGACCGTGCGCAGCTTCCTGGCCAGGGAGGTGCTGCCGTACTACGAGCAGTGGGAGAAGGACGGCATCGTCTCCCGTGACGCCTGGCGCGCGGCCGGCAAGCAGGGCCTGCTCGGGTTCGCCGTGCCCGAGGAGTACGGAGGCGGCGGCACCCCGGACTTCCGCTACAGCGCGGTCCTCGCCGAGGAGTTCACGCGCGCGGGCGCACCCGGACTCGCCCTCGGCCTCCACAACGACATCATCGGGCCGTACCTCACCTCGCTCGCCACCGACGAGCAGAAGCGCCGCTGGCTGCCCGGCTTCTGCGACGGCACCCTGATCACGGCGATCGCCATGACCGAGCCCGGCGCCGGCTCCGACCTCCAGGGCATCCGCACCCACGCCGAGGACCGCGGCGACCACTGGGTGCTCAACGGCTCCAAGACGTTCATCTCCAACGGCATCCTCGCCGACCTGGTGATCGTCGTCGCCAAGACCACCCCCGAGGGCGGCGCGCACGGACTGTCCCTTCTCGTCGTCGAGCGCGGCATGGACGGCTTCGAGCGCGGCCGCAACCTCGACAAGATCGGCCAGAAGGCCCAGGACACGGCCGAGCTGTTCTTCCACGACGTACGCGTGCCCAAGGAGAACCTCCTCGGCGAGCTCGACGGCGCCTTCGTCCACCTGATGACGAACCTCGCCCAGGAGCGCCTGAGCATCGCGGTCTCCGCGATCGCCGCCGCCGAACACCTGCTCGAGATCACCACCGAGTACGTCAAGGAGCGCGAGGCCTTCGGGCGGCCGCTCGCCACCAAGCAACACATCCGGTTCGAGATAGCCGAGATGGCCACCGAGTGCGCCGTCACCCGCACGTTCCTCGACCGCTGCGTCGAGGACCACTCGAACGGGGAGCTCGACGCCGTCCACGCCTCGATGGCCAAGTGGTGGGCGACCGAGCTGCAGAAGCGGGTGGCCGACCGCTGCCTGCAACTGCACGGCGGCTACGGCTACATGAGCGAATTCCCGGTCGCCCGTGCCTTCACCGACGGCCGTATCCAGACCATCTACGGCGGAACGACCGAGATCATGAAGGAGATCATCGGCCGTTCCCTGCTCGGCTGACGCCCTCCCGCCCGGCCCATGCCCTGTCGCCGGGCCGACCCTCACCCCGAAAGGCCTCCCAGTGAGCACCGAAGCGTACGTGTACGACGCGATCCGCACCCCGCGGGGCCGCGGCAAGGCGAACGGCGCCCTGCACGGCACCAAGCCCATCGACCTGGTCGTCGGCCTCATCCACGAGATCCGCGACCGCTTCCCGAACCTCGACCCGGCCGCCGTCGACGACATCGTGCTGGGCGTCGTCGGCCCGGTCGGAGACCAGGGCTCCGACATCGCGCGCATCGCCGCCATCGCCGCCGGGCTGCCGGACACGGTGGCGGGCGTGCAGGAGAACCGCTTCTGTGCCTCCGGTCTGGAGGCCGTGAACATGGCCGCCGCCAAGGTCCGTTCGGGCTTCGAGGATCTCGTCCTCGCGGGTGGCGTGGAGTCCATGTCCCGGGTGCCGATGGCCTCGGACGGCGGTGCCTGGTTCAACGACCCGATGACCAACCTCGCGGTCAACTTCGTGCCGCAGGGCATCGGCGCCGACCTCATCGCCACCATCGAGGGCTTCTCGCGCCGGGACGTCGACGAGTACGCGGCGCTCTCCCAGGAGCGGGCGGCGACGGCCTGGAAGGAGGGCCGCTTCGACCGCTCCGTCGTCCCGGTCAAGGACCGCAGCGGCCTGGTCGTCCTCGACCACGACGAGCACATGCGCCCGGGCACCACCGCCGACTCGCTCGCCAAGCTGAAGCCGTCCTTCGCGGACATCGGCGACCTGGGCGGCTTCGACGCGGTCGCGCTGCAGAAGTACCACTGGGTCGAGAAGATCGACCACGTCCACCACGCGGGCAACTCGTCGGGCATCGTGGACGGCGCCTCACTGGTGGCGATCGGCTCGCGCGAGGTCGGCGAGCGCTACGGCCTCACGCCCCGCGCCCGCATCGTCTCCGCCGCCGTCTCCGGCTCGGAGCCCACCATCATGCTCACCGGCCCCGCGCCCGCCACCCGCAAGGCGCTCGCCAAGGCCGGGCTGACCATCGACGACATCGACCTGGTCGAGATCAACGAGGCGTTCGCGGCGGTGGTCCTGCGCTTCGTGAAGGACATGGGCCTGTCCCTGGACAAGGTCAACGTCAACGGCGGCGCGATCGCCCTCGGCCACCCCCTCGGCGCGACCGGCGCGATGATCCTCGGCTCGCTCGTCGACGAACTGGAGCGCCAGGACAAGCGGTACGGCCTCGCCACGCTGTGCGTGGGCGGCGGCATGGGCATCGCCACCATCGTCGAGCGCAGCTGACCCCCTCCCGACGGATACGACGGATCACACGGAGCACTTCCTCATGAGCACTCAGTCCACGACCATCCGCTGGGAACAGGACCGCGAGGGCATCGTCACGCTCGTCCTCGACGACCCCAACCAGTCCGCGAACACCATGAACCAGGCGTTCCGCGACTCCCTCGCCGTGATCACCGACCGCCTGGAGGCCGAGAAGGACACCATCCGCGGCGTCATCATCACCTCCGCCAAGAAGACCTTCTTCGCGGGCGGCGACCTGCGCGACCTGATCCGGGTCACGCCCGAGACCGCGCAGGAGCTGTTCGACGGCGGCATGGCCATCAAACGCGACCTGCGCCGCATCGAGACCCTCGGCAAGCCGGTCGTCGCGGCGATGAACGGCGCGGCCCTGGGCGGCGGCTACGAGATCGCGCTCGCCTGCCACCACCGCATCGCCCTCGACGCGCCCGGCTCCAAGATCGGCTGCCCCGAGGTCACACTCGGCCTGCTCCCCGGCGGGGGCGGCGTGGTCCGCACCGTCCGCCTGCTCGGCATCGCCGACGCCCTGCTGAAGGTCCTCCTCCAGGGCACCCAGTACAACCCACAGCGCGCCCTGCAGAACGGCCTGGTCGACGACGTGGCCGCCACCCAGGAGGAACTGCTCGCCAAGGCCCGCGCCTTCATCGAGGCCAACCCCGAGTCGCAGCAGCCCTGGGACAAGCCGGGCTACCGGATCCCCGGCGGCACCCCCGCCAACCCGAAGTTCGCGGCGAACCTGCCCGCGTTCCCGGCCAACCTGCGCAAGCAGACCAACGGCGCGCCCTACCCGGCGCCGCGCAACATCCTCGCGGCGGCGGTGGAAGGCTCCCAGGTCGACTTCGAGACGGCACAGGTCATCGAGGCGCGTTACTTCGTGGAGCTGGCGGCGGGCCAGACGTCCAAGAACATGATCCAGGCGTTCTTCTTCGACCTCCAGGCCGTCAACTCGGGCGCCAACCGGCCCAAGGGCATCGAGCCGCGAAAGGTCCGCAAGGTCGCCGTGCTGGGCGCCGGCATGATGGGCGCGGGCATCGCCTACTCGTGCGCCCGAGCGGGCATCGAGGTCGTCCTCAAGGACGTCTCGCTGGAGGCGGCGCTGAAGGGCAAGGGGTACTCCGAGAAGCTGTGCGCGAAGGCGGTCTCCCGGGGCCGTACGACGCAGGAGAAGGCCGACGCGCTGCTGGCGCGCATCACGCCGACCGCCGACCCGCAGGACGTGGCCGGCTGTGACGCGGTCATCGAGGCGGTCTTCGAGAACCCCGAGCTCAAGCACAAGGTCTTCCAGGAGATCCAGAACATCGTCGAGCCGGACGCGCTGCTGTGCTCCAACACCTCGACGCTCCCGATCACGGCCCTCGCCGAAGGTGTGGACCGCCAGGCCGACTTCATCGGGCTGCACTTCTTCTCGCCCGTCGACAAGATGCCGCTAGTCGAGATCATCAAGGGCGAGCGGACGGGCGACGAGGCACTGGCCCGCGCCTTCGACCTGGTCCGGCAGATCAACAAGACGCCGATCGTCGTGAACGACTCGCGCGGCTTCTTCACCTCCCGGGTGATCGGCCACTTCATCAACGAGGGCGTGGCGATGGTCGGCGAGGGCATCGAGCCTGCGTCGGTCGAACAGGCGGCGGCGCAGGCGGGCTACCCCGCCAAGGTCCTCTCCCTGATGGACGAGCTGACGCTCACGCTGCCGCGCAAGATCCGGGGCGAGTCCAAGCGGGCCGTGGAGGAGGCGGGCGGCACCTGGACGTCGCACCCCGCCGAGGCCGTCATCGACCGCATGGTCGACGAGTTCGACCGTCCCGGCCGCAGCGGGGGCGCGGGCTTCTACGAGTACGGCGAGGACGGCAAGCGGGCCGGTCTGTGGCCGGGTCTGCGCGAGCACTTCACGCGCCCGGGCGCGGAGATCCCCTTCCGGGACATGCAGGAACGCATGCTGTTCTCCGAGGCGCTCGACACGGTCAAGCTCCTGGAGGAGGGCGTCCTGACCTCGGTCGCCGACGCCAACATCGGCTCGATCTTCGGGATCGGGTTCCCCGGGTGGACGGGCGGCGTCCTGCAGTACATCAACGGCTACGAGGGTGGCCTCCCCGGCTTCGTGACACGCGCGCGTGAACTCGCCGAGCGCTACGGCGACCGGTTCACACCGCCGGCACTGCTGGTGGAGAAGGCGGAGAAGGGGGAGCGCTTCGGGGACGCGTGACAGCGGGCGAGGGGGGAGGGTTTAGCCCCCGCCAGGGGGCTGTGCCTCCGGCGTCCCCCCCTCCTCGGACGCCGGAGCGCTGACTTGCTCGGCCCTCCGGCGTAGCACCACCGAACTCCCTTACCTGGCCGCCCTGTCTGAGGTCGACGATGCCTCCGAGTAGGTCCTCGGCGTCCACGAGGCGTCGTGCTCTCCACGGCCGACGGCGTGGGCGCACCTGCTCGGCGTCGGCGGCGTTGTCGACCATCAGCGGGAGTGCCTCCCGCATGCCGGACAGCGCCGTGCGGTACAGATGGACGGTTCCGCCGGGGAACCAGCCCCGCGGATGGCGCGAGCTGTGTCAGGAGGTCGTCCAGCTCACGACGTCGCCCCGTGAACGCCCCGATGTGACGAGGCAACTGGTGCGGCACCGTGAACGGCAGGGGAGGAGAGGCGAAGGTTGCCTGGACACTGTCGCCGCTGATCGCCGTCACCGAGGGTGAACCGCTGGCCACTGCCGAGCCGTGATCACCCGTGACCGCCTGAGAATCCCTCGTGGCCATGCGTCCTGGCACCCGCCCTGCGCAATCCCCTCGGCGAGGAGCGTAGGGCACAGGGCCCACAGTCGGTTCCCTGTTGTGGAATGAGCGTGCGCAGCCGTCGACCGCGGCAGTTGGATTCGCCCCGCCTTCTCACTGCACCCACAAGCGGCCGCCTCCACCCCATGACGGACAGTCAGGCCACGAGGGCGGTCCTTGCGCGAGGGGTGCTGGTCCTCTGTGCCCGCGGCGACTACCGAATCGGGCTCGGCCCCGGGTGGGGCCGTGTCGTCAACACCGTCTCGGCGGCCGTGTTCACCGCGCCGCCCACGACGGCCCCGCTTGTCATGCGGATCGGCCTTCCTCCGAACCGGATCCGCCATCGTCCGAGATGCCGCCCAGCCACTCCCGCAGATCCTCGCGCAGCGACCGCTGGAACGTCGTCAGCAGGGCCTGGACCACCACGGGTTGCATGTACGCGGAGAGTGACTTCACGTCCTGCGCGGCGCGCTCGGACACCTCGCCGCGGAAGAGCTGCGACAGTTCGTGCGCGGCGGCGCGTGAGTGCTCGATGAGGACATTGCGCGCCGCGAGGATCGCCTCCTGCGACAGCGGCACGTCCAGCAGCCCGACTCCGAGCCGCAGCAGCCCGAGGTCGACGCGGTACTCATCGCCGCCCGCCTCGGCGACCCCCATCGCGGCCAGCCGCTCGATGTCGTCGTCGCCGAGCGCCCGCCCCGCCCGCCGCTCCAGCTCCGCCCGGGTCACCGTCTCGACGGCGTCCGGCGCCCAGGAGGCCACCACGGCCCGGTGAATGGCGAGGTCATGGGCGTCCAGGTCGGGCGGCAGCTGCTGCAGGTACCGCTCGATGGCCGCCAGCGTCATGCCCTGCTGCTGCAGTTCCTCGATGAGCGCCAGCCGGGCCAGGTGCTCGCGCCCGTAGTGACCCACCCTGCGCGGACCGATCACCGGAGGCGGCAGCAGCCCCTTGGTGCCGTAGAACCGCACCGTGCGGACCGTCACACCCGCCCGAGCGGCCAGCTCGTCGATCGTGAGGGTCGGCTCCTCGATCTCGGTCGTCATGTGCAGCAGTATCGCTGTCTCACCAGTGCTGTGACACCTCCCGCGACCGGCGTGACAGCCGTGTGAGAAGTAACGCTCTGTGACATACGCCACCGCGTGAGCCGCGCACTCTGGGGGAAGGTGGCCCCTTGGTCTGTGCCTTTACGGAAGGCGCGGGCCATACGTACGTCCGGACACCCGAGCGCGATCCGCTCGGGCGCACCAGAGAGTGGTACAACCCGTGAGCAAGGACGCCGTGAACACGGCAGTGGCCGCACCCCGCACCGACGCGGCCCAGGTGCCCGCGGACGCGGGCGACGCCGGTTACAGCAAGGACCTCAAGGCCCGCCACGTCAACATGATCGCCATCGGCGGGGCCATCGGCACCGGCCTCTTCCTCGGAGCGGGCGGCCGCCTCCACAACGCGGGCCCGGCCCTCGCCCTCGCGTACCTCGTCTGCGGCGTCTTCGCCTTCTTCGTGGTCCGGGCGCTGGGCGAGCTGGTCCTCTACCGCCCCTCGTCCGGCTCCTTCGTGTCGTACGCGCGCGAGTTCCTCGGTGAGAAGGGCGCGTACGTCGCGGGCTGGATGTACTTCCTGAACTGGTCGACGACCGGTATCGCCGACATCACGGCGATCGCGCTCTACACCCACTACTGGAGCCTGTTCACCGACATCCCGCAGTGGGTGCTGGCCCTGATCGCGCTGGCCGTGGTCCTCGCGGTCAACCTGATCTCGGTGAAGATCTTCGGCGAGATGGAGTTCTGGTTCGCGATCATCAAGGTCGCCACGCTGGTCGCCTTCATGTTCGTCGGCATCTTCCTGCTCGCCACCCAGCACGAGGTGGGCGGCCAGACCCCGGGCCTGAGCGTGATCACCGACAACGGCGGCGTCTTCCCGCACGGCCTGATGCCCGTCGTCCTCGTCATGCAGGGTGTGATCTTCGCGTACGCCGCCCTGGAGCTGGTGGGCGTGGCTGCGGGCGAGACCGCCGAGCCGGAGAAGATCGTCCCGCGCGCGGTGAACTCGATCATGTGGCGCGTGGGCCTCTTCTACGTCGGCTCCGTCGTCCTGCTCGCCCTGCTGCTCCCCGGCTCGGTCTACTCGGCCGACGAGAGCCCCTTCGTCACGGTCCTGTCGAAGATCGGCGTCGAGGGTGCCGGGGACGTGATGAACCTGGTGGTGCTGACGGCCGCGATGTCGTCCCTGAACTCGGGCCTGTACTCCACGGGCCGCATCCTGCGCTCGATGGCGATGGCCGGCTCGGCCCCGAAGTTCACGGCCCGCATGAACCGCAGCCAGGTCCCCTACGGCGGCATCCTGCTCACCTGCGCGGTGTGCGTGCTCGGTGTCGGCCTGAACTTCCTCATGCCCGCCCAGGCCTTCGAGATCGTGCTGAACGTCGCCTCCCTCGGCATCATCTCCACCTGGGTGATCATCATGGTCTGCCACCTGATCTTCGTCCGCCGCGCCAAGGCGGGCCTGGTGGCCCGGCCCTCCTTCCGCCTCCCCGGCAGCCCTGTCACGGAGATCGCCACGATCGCCTTCCTGCTGGCCTGCCTGGGAATGATGTGGAACGACCCCGAGGTCGGCCGCAAGACGCTGCTGCTGATCCCGGTGATCGCGGTGATGCTGGTCGGCGGCTGGTACGGGATCAGGCGCCGGGTGGCACGGGCGGAGGACCAGGAGCTGGCCGAGCTCACGAAGTAGGGCCGGCGGGGACGAGCCCACCCACTGATTCAGCGGCCGTTGTCAGTGGCGGCCTCTACGGTGGCGTCATGTCGGAGATCACTTACATCCGGGGTGACGCCACCGTTCCGTCGGTGAAGGGCGTCAAGGTGATCGCCCATGTCTGCAACGACATCGGGGGATGGGGGAAGGGCTTCGTCCTGGCCATATCGCGCCGCTGGCCCGAGCCGGAGAAGTCCTACCGCGCCTGGCACCGGGAGCGTGCCGCGAACGACTTCGGGCTGGGCGCGGTCCAGTTCGTCCAGGTCGAGCCGTACGTCTGGGTGGCCAACATGGTCGGCCAGCGCGGCATACGGACGGGCAGCAAGGGCGCCCCCGTGCGCTACCAGGCGATCGACGCGGCTCTGGAGCGGCTCGGCCAGAAGGCGGCCGAGCTCGGCGCGTCGGTGCACATGCCGCGGATAGGGTGTGGGCTGGCCGGCGGCAAGTGGTCCCGCATCGAGCCGCTTATAGCCGAGCGACTGGTGAAGCGCGGACTCGCCGTCACGGTCTACGACCACGGGGAGGGCGGGAGTTGAGCCGCGACATCGACGTGCTCGTGCTGGGCGGTGCGGGCGTGGACACCATCGTGTACGTGCCGGAGCTTCCGCTGCCGTACGCCGACAGCTACATGATCGACTCGGGGATCCGCACCCGCGCCGGGCAGACCGGGGACTTCGTGGCCGTCGGCCTGAGCAGCCTCGGACTTCGCACCCACCACATCGACTTCCTCGGCGACGACCCCGAGGGCGACCTCGTCCGTGCCCTGCACCGCGAGCACGGCATCGGACTCACGGCCGTACCGCAACCGGCGGGCACCAAGCGCGCCGTCAACCTCGTCGGCCCCGACGGCCGCCGGCTGTCGCTGTACGACACGAGCCGCTCCCACCCCGACGACCGGCTGCCCGAGGCCACGGTCCGTGCCCTTGCCGGGGCCAGCCGGCACGTGCACGTGTCGATCACCCAGCCGTGCGCCCACACCCTGCCGGCCCTGCGCGAGTCAGGCGCGAGCATCTCGACCGACCTGCACGACTGGGACGGCGAGAACCCGTACCAGGAGCCGTTCGCCTACACGGCGGACGTGGTCTTCCTCTCCGCCGCCGCCCTGCCCGACCCGGAGCGCACCATGCGCCGCATTGTCGAGCGCGGGCGCGCCGAGGTCGTCGTCGCCACTGCGGGTGCACAGGGTGCGTATCTGCTGGCCGACGGAGAGCTGACCCTGATACCGACTGCGGCGCCGCCCGCCCCGGTGGTGGACACCAACGGAGCGGGCGACGCCTTTGCCGCAGCCTTCCTCTTCGGCCGCCTCACCGGTGAGCCACCGCAACGGTGCGCCCTGTACGGCGCGGCGGCCGGCGCCCACGCCTGCACGGTGCCGTCGACGGAGACGAGCGCGATAGGACGGGACGAACTGACTAAGCGCACCGCAATGCCCTAAGGGGCGCGGGGAACTGCGCGACAAGCCACAATGCACCCGCAGCCGCCCGACGACATGATGCGGCAGTTCCAGCCGCGCACTCAGTGCTCATGTTCGTCCTCGTACGGCTTGCCGGCCTCATGGTCATGCACACCATTGGTAGCCGCGATCTTCTTCCACGACTCAGGCTTCACCGGGGCCACCGACGCGGGCGCGACCGACGCCGCCCGAGCCGCGGCAGCACCCGGCTTCGACGGCTGGAACAGCCACGTGTCGAACAGCGCGGCCAGCGGCTTCCCGGACACCTCCTCGGCATACCGCTGGAAGTCGGCCACCGACGCGTTGCCGTAGGCGTACTTCTGTGTCCACCCCTTGAGGATCGCGAAGAACGCCTCGTCCCCGATCTCGTTGCGCAGCGCCTGCAGGGTCAGCGCCCCCCGCTCGTAGACCGCGACGTGGAACTGGTTCTCCGGCCCGGGGTCACCGGGCTTGACCGTCCAGAACGCATCGTCGGCCGCACGCGAGGCGTACACGTAGTCGGCGATCTCCTGCGCCGTCCCCTCACCCTCGTGCTCCGACCACAGCCACTGCGCGTACCGCGCGAAGCCCTCGTTGATCCAGATGTCCTTCCAGTCCTTCACGGACACCAGGTCGCCGTACCACTGATGGGCCAGCTCATGGACGACAAGGGAGGTGTTCGACCCGTTCGCGAAGTTCCGCGGACTGTAGAACGGCCGGGTCTGTGTCTCCAGCGCGTACCCGGTGTCGGTGTTCGGCACGTACCCGCCGAGCGCGTTGTACGGATACGGCCCGAAGTACTCGCTCAGCCAGTCGGCGATCTCCCCGGTCCGCTCGATGCTCGCCCGCGCCGCGCCGTAGTGCGCGCCCAGGTCCTTGCTGTAGGCGTTGATGACCGGGATACCGCTCTCGGTGGTCCCGGTGGTCACGTCGAACCTGCCCACCGCGAGCGTGGCGAGATATGTCGCCTGCGGCTTGTCGGAGCGCCAGTTGTAGCGGGTCCAGCCCAGCCGTGAACTCGTCGACTGCAGCGTGCCGTTGGAGATGGCCTGCGTGCCGTCCGGGACCAGCACCGAGACGTCGTAGGTCGCCTTGTCGAGCGGGTGGTCGTTGCTGGGGAACCACCACCAGGCGGCCTCGGGCTCGTTCGCCCCGACGCCGCCGTCCGGAGTACGGTGCCAGCTGGTGAAGCCGTACGCCTCCTTCGAGGACGGCACTCCCCGGTACCGCACGACCACAGAGACGTCCGTGCCCTTGGCCAACGGTTTCCTCGGCGTGATCTCCAGCTCGTGCTCGCCCGACGTCGCGAACGACGCCTTGGCGCCGTTGACCCGGACCTCGCTGACGTCCAGCAGGAAGTCCAGATTGAAGCGGGACAGGTCCTGCGTGGTCTTCGCCAGCAGGGTCGCCGTACCCTCCAACTCGTCCGTGGCCGGCCGGTACTTCAGCCGCAGGTCGTAGTGGGAGACGTCGTATCCGCCATTGCCGTAGGCCGGGTAGTAGGGGTCGCCGATGCCCGGAGCGCCGGGGGTGCTGCTCGCGGCCGACGCCGGGATCGCCAGCATCAGAGAGGCGGCTGCGAGTGCGCCCGGCGCCATGATTCTGCGGTGCACGAAAGCTCCAAGTCGTAGGGGCCCGAAGTCTGTCCGGAGCCTATTCACCACCTGTGTCCCCGGTGTGTCCATGACCACTGCTGTCACACGATCGCCATTCGGCCGACATGAACCGACCCGCCCCAGGGGCGTTTATCGGCCACGTGGGATCTCATGCGCCATCAGCCGCCCTCTTCTGCACGGGAGTTGACCGATGTAACGTCCGCGCATGTCGAAACGCATGCGCTTCACGATCTGGAGACCGCTCGCGACGGCGGCCGCAGGCGCCCTGCTGGCCGCGTTCCTCTCACCTGCGACGGCCAACGCGGCCGCCCCGCGGGAGAGCAGGCCCGTCTACTCGTACGAGAACGCCATCCGCGAGGCCGTATGGGTGGACACCGGACTCGACCACGACCGCGACGGGAAGGGCGACCGCGTCGCCGTCGACATCGTCCGGCCCCGCGAGACGGCCGCGCAGGGCCGCAAGGTGCCCGTCATCATGGATGCCAGCCCGTACTACTCCTGCTGCGGGCGTGGCAACGAAGGCCAGAAGAAGACGTACGACGCGAATGGCGACGTCGTCCAGATGCCGCTGTTCTACGACAACTACTTCGTGCCCCGCGGCTACGCCTTCGTCGGCGTCGACCTCGCCGGCACCAACCGCTCCGACGGCTGCGTGGACGTCGGCGGCCGCTCCGACATCCTCTCCGCGAAGGCCGTCGTCGACTGGCTGAACGGCCGGGCGAAGGCGTACACGACCCGCACCGGCACCACCAAGGCCACCGCTACGTGGACCAACGGCCGCACCGGCATGATCGGCAAGAGCTGGGACGGCACCATCGCCAACGGCGTCGCCGCCACCGGGGTCGAGGGCCTGAAGACCATCGTGCCGATCAGCGCCATCTCCTCCTGGTACGACTACTACTTCCAGCAGGGCGCTCCGCTGTACGACTCGGGCCCCCACTGGCTGTCCGACTACGTCGACAGCCCCGACGCCCGCGCCAAGTGCGGCGCCGTCCAGCAGATGCTCGTCGACGGGGCCCCGCGCTCCGGCGACTGGACGCCGCTGTGGACGGAGCGGGACTACGTGAAGGACGCGCGCAAGGTCAGGGCGAGCGTCTTCCTGATCCACGGCATGCAGGACCTCAACGTCCGTATGAAGCACGTGGGCCAGTGGTGGGACGCGCTGGCGAAGAACGGCGTCGAGCGCAAGATATGGCTCTCCCAGACCGGCCACGTGGACCCGTTCGACTTCCGCCGCGCCGAATGGGTGGACACCCTGCACCGCTGGTTCGACCACGAACTCCTCGGCTACGACAACGGCATCGACCGCGAGCCGATGGCCGACATCGAGCGCCACCCCGACCAGTGGGTCACCTCGAAGGCCTGGCCCCCGCGCGGCACCGACACGACCACCCTGCGCCCGGCCAAGGGCACCCAGGCGGGCGTCGGCACCCTCGGTCTGAGCAAGGGCAAGGGCACCGAGACCTTCACCGACGACCCGCAGCACGGCGAGACCGACTGGGCCGCCCACATCGACCGGCCCACCCCCGACAAGGCCGGCTTCGTGACCAAGCCGCTCACCCGCGACCTGCGCCTGTCCGGCTCCTCCGAGGTGACCGTCACCGCTACCCCGACCACCTCGACGGCTCACCTCTCCGCCGTCCTGGTCGACCTCGGCCCCGACACCATCCGCGACTACGCGACGAGCGGCGAGGGCATCACCACGCTCACCGACCGCACCTGCTGGGGCGTCAGCACCACCGGCGACAGCGCCTGCTTCAAGGAGACCAAGGCCAAGACCGCCGACGTCGACTACACGGTCGTCAGCCGGGGCTGGGCCGACCTGGGCAATTACGCCTCGGACCGGAAGGGCGAACCGCTCACACCGGGTAAGGCGTACACGATCACCCTCGACCTGGCGGCCACCGACCACGTCGTCCCGGCCGGACACCGCCTCGCCCTGATCGTCGCCGGCACGGACAAGGACCTGATCGATCCTCCGTCGACCACACCGACCCTGACCCTCGACCTCGCCCGCACCAAGGCCCGCCTCCCGCTGGTCGGCGGCGCCCTCGCCTTCGCCCGCGCCACGGCGGGCTCCGTCTCCGCCGCCCCCGAGGCCACACCCCTCGACGGCGTGACCGCACCCCGCACCATCCACCGCATCCCGGAGGGAGGCCAGTGACCGGCATCCGAGCCCTCACCCTCACCGCGGCGGCCCTCGCCGCATCCCTCGTCGCCGTACCGGCCCACGCCGCCGACTCCCCGCCCCGCACCGGCTTCGAGCAGTCGAACGGCGCCGGCTGGACCGGGGAGGCCGAGGAGCAGGACTTCCTCGCGGCCGTCGACAAGGCGAGCGACCGCGTCTCCGTCGCCCGCATCGGCACGACGAAACAGGGCCGCCCGCTCCAACTGGTCCGCATCGGCACCAGCCCCACCCCGAACAAGGTGCTGCTCATCTGCAGCCAGCACGGCGACGAGCCCTCCGGCCGCGAGGCCTGCCTGTCCACGATCCGTGACCTGGCCTACGCGACGGACCGGCAGACCCGGCGTTTCCTGGAGCGCACCACCCTGCTGGTCGTGCCCACCGCCAACCCCGACGGCCGGGTCGCCGACACCCGCGGCAACAGCGACGGCGTGGACATCAACCGCGACCACCTCGCGCTGCGGACCGCCGAGGGCCGGGCCATGGCCGCGGTCATCCGCGACCAACGCCCCGACGTCGTCTACGACCTGCACGAGTACGGCGCCACACCCCCGTACTACGACAAGGACCTGTTCGACCTGTGGCCGCGCAACCTCAACACGAACCCGCACGTCCACGACGAGGCCGAGGCCCTGTCGGGGTCGTACGTACGCCCCGCCGCCACGAGCGCCGGCTACTCGACCGGCACCTACGGCATCTGGACCGACCCGGTCACCGGCGAACCGATGAAGCAGGTCGCCGGCGACGGCCAGGAACGCATCCTGCGCAACATGTCCGGCGTCAAGCACGCGGTCGGCCTGCTGATCGAGAGTCGCGTCGACCCCCTCACGGACGCCGAGAAGGCGGATGAGGCCCTCAACAACCGGCGCCGGGTGCACTCCCAACTCGCCGCCTTGGACGGCCTGTTCGACTTCACGGACGCCCGTCGCGGTCAGGTCGAGGCGGCGACGGGTCTCGCCCGGGTGGCGGGCTACGCCGACACCGGGCCCGTGTACGTCGGCGGCGCCGACAACGACCCGGCCGAACCGGCCGAGGTGATCCAGGACCCGCCCTGCGGCTACCGGCTCACCGACGACCAGTACGCGGAGGTGAAGGACGAACTCGCCCTGCACGCAGTGACGACACGCGGCACCTACGTCCCGCTCCGCCAGTCCCTGCGCGCCCTCGTCCCGCTGCTCCTCGACGAGCGTGCCCCGTACCACCTGACAGCCGCCGAGCCCGACACCGACTGCTGAAACGGCTGCGATCGACGGGATCTGTGGTAGGTCCAGGGAGACGATGTGGAACCGGCGTATCCACCGTTTTCAGGGGAAGGTGCCGCAGATGACCGAGGATCTGAAGAAGAGGGGCGGCGGCCGGGAAGGTCCGCCGGATGTTTCCGGCCGCCCCACGGACAGGATCGTGTTCGGCGTCACCGCCGTCATCACCGTGGCTTTCGTGATCTGGGGCTGGACGGCCACGGACTCGCTGGAGAGCGTGTCCACGAAGATGCTCAACGGCCTGATCCACAACGCCGGCTGGGCCTTCATGCTGGCCGCCTCGTGCTTCGTGGTCTTCGCGCTGTGGCTCGCGATCAGCCGCTACGGCCGTATCCACCTCGGCGCCGAGGGCGAGAAGCCGGAGTTCCGCACTGTCTCCTGGGTCGCGATGATGTTCAGCGCCGGCATGGGCATCGGCCTGATGTTCTACGGCGTCAGCGAGCCGCTCGCGCACTACACGACCCCACCGCCGGGCACGGACCCCGCGGGCTCCGGCGAGCGCATGGAGACGGCGATGGCCACCACGCTCTTCCACTGGACCCTGCACCCCTGGGCGATCTACGCCGTGGTCGGACTCGGCATCGCCTACAGCACCTTCCGCCAGCGCCGGCGCCAGACCATCAGCGCGGTCTTCACCCCGCTGATCGGAGAGAAGCACGCGAACGGCGCCGGAGGCCGGGTGATCGACATCCTCGCGATCATCGCCACCGTCTTCGGGTCCGCGGCCTCCCTGGGCCTCGGCGCGCTCCAGATCGGCTCCGGCTTCGAGGAACTGGGCTGGATGGACGACGTGAGCGAGGGCCTGCTCGTCGCCATCATCGCCGTACTGACCCTGGCGTTCGTCGCCTCGGCCGTCTCCGGGATCGAGCGGGGCATCCAGTGGCTGTCCAACACCAACATGGTGCTCGCCCTGGTCCTCGCCCTCTTCGTGTTCATCGCGGGCCCGACGATCATCGTCCTCGACCTGCTGCCCACCTCGGTCTTCTCCTACCTCGGCGAACTGCCCCAGCTCGCCGGCCGCACCGAGGCCAGCGGCGGCGAGGGCGTCGCGGACTGGCTGGGCAGCTGGACCGTCTTCTACTGGGCCTGGTGGATCTCCTGGACGCCCTTCGTCGGCATGTTCATCGCCCGCATCAGCCGGGGCCGCACCATCCGGCAGTTCGTCGGCGGCGTCATCCTCGTGCCCAGCACGGTCAGCCTGGTCTGGTTCGCGATCTTCGGCGGTACGGCGATGAAGGTGAAGGAGGGCGGCGGCCTCGGCGGCGAGGAGACCCCCGAGGGCCAGCTCTTCGGCCTCCTGAAGGAGTTCCCCATCGCGACCGCCACCAGCCTGCTCGTGATGATCCTGGTCGGCATCTTCTTCGTCTCGGGAGCCGACGCCGCCTCCATCGTGATGGGCACGCTCTCCCAGCGCGGCTCCCTCGAACCCGGCCGCTTCGTCGTCGTGTTCTGGGGTGTCGTGACCGGAGCGGTCGCCGCCATCATGCTGCTGGTCGGCAGCGGCCAGGGCGATGCGCTCACCGGCCTGCAGAACCTCACGATCCTGGCCGCCGCGCCGTTCGTCCTCGTGATGATCGGCATGTGCGTCGCCCTCATGCGCGATCTGCGCCGGGATCCCGTCACCGTGCGCGGGGAGATGGCCTCCGAGGCCGTCGAACTCGCGGTGATCGAGGGCCACAAGAGATACGACGGCGAGTTCGAGATCCAGGTCGGCCCGGGCCCCGGAACGGGAGCGGAGGGCGACCCGCTGGGCCACGACCACGACTGACCGGCGCAGGCACGGCCTCGGCCACCTGTTCGTCCCCGTGCCGGGACGTAGCGGAATATGTCATGCCGCGCTCATATCGGTCCCGTCCTGGGGATACTCACAGCATGTCTGCCGAGTACGCGACCTTCGGCCTGGCACCGGCGATGCGTGCCGGTGGCGTCCTCGCCAACGGTGACTTCCAGGTGCACCGGGATTTCGTGGACTTCATAGTCGACGGACGCCCGCTGCTGTTCCAGCTCTCCGACCTCGACGCCGTCTCCCCGCTCGCCTCCGACGTCCCGCCCGCCATCTTCACCGCACACGTCCGCAGCCTGCTCCTGGAGGCGGAGGCCCCGCTTCCAGGCAGCCGGTATGTCATCTACGGCTGCCCCGAGTGCGCGGACCTCGCCTGCGGCGCCGTCACCGCGGTCATCGACAAGGACGGCGACGACTACATCTGGCGGGACTTCGCCTGGCAGACGGAGGAACACGCCGACCTGGAGCTCAACGGCTACCACGGCATCGGCCCCTTCCGCTTCCGGGGCGCCGACTACCGCGCGGCCCTCGGCTCCCTGCTCGACCACGACACCGAGGCGCCACGCCGCCGGGTGCTCCTCATCGGCGCCCGCGTCGCCCTCCTCGCCAAGCTCGCCGCCGCCCTGCGCACCATCGGGATCGGCGCCGACATCACCCATGACGTGGGCGGCGTCCCCGCCGACGAACTGCGCGGATACGGTGCCGTCGCCTTCGGGCGCGCGGTCGGCGAGGAGCAGCGGGCCGCCGTACGCCGGGCCTTCGCGGACGCCGGAGTCGACGTGGCCTACGTCGACGGCCTCGCGCCCATCGTGCCGTTGCTGGTCGCCCAGATCGAACACGCCCTGGACCGCAGCCCGGTCGAACAACGCCGGCTGACCCGTCTGGTGGCCGCCGACGGTGAGGCGGGCGTCGAGGTCACCTCGCCCTGCCGGGTGCGGCTGACGGCGTACCGCCTCGACTTTCTGTACCGCACGCACACACATGAGGTCTTCGACGGCGTTCTGGAGGCAGGGCGCCATCGGATCGCGTTGGACGCGAAGGCGGTGAAGGGGGAGTCGTTCGTGGTGGCTCGGACGTCCGGGAGTGTGCTGGTGGAGGCCATGGCGCGGTAACGCTCCGCTGGGTGCCGCGACGGGTGGGTGCCGCGATATGCGCCAAGCCCTCGGCGATCTTGCGCGCCGGAAAACCCCGGCGCGTCCTGTGCGGCCCTGCCACTAGGATCGCCCTCTGTGACTGCCACTCTCGTCGCCAAGAACCTCGCCGCCGGGCACGGCGACCGTTCCCTGTTCAGTGGGCTCGATCTCGTCGTGGCGCCCGGAGACGTGATCGGCCTGGTCGGGGCCAACGGCGCGGGCAAGTCCACGCTGCTGCGCCTGCTCGCCGGGCTGAGCGCGCCCGAGGAGGGCGAGCTGCGACTGTCGCCGCCGACCGCGACCGTCGGTCACCTTCCGCAGGAGCCGGAGCGGCGCCCCGGCGAGACCGTACGGCAGTTCCTGGCCCGCCGTACCGGAGTGGCCGAGGCCCAGCGGGTGATGGACGAGGCGACTCAGGCCCTCGTCGACGGGGCGCCGGGCGCGGACGACGCGTACGCCACGAGCCTGGAGCGCTGGCTGGACCTGGGCGGCGCCGACCTCGACGAGCGGGCGGAGGAGGTCGCCGACTCGCTGGGCCTGGCGGTGGACCTGGACCAGCCGATGACGTCCCTGTCGGGTGGCCAGGCGGCGCGAGCCGGACTCGCCTCGCTGCTGCTGTCGCGCTACGACGTCTTCCTCCTCGACGAGCCCACCAACGACCTCGACCTCGACGGCCTGGAGCGCCTGGAACGCTTCGTCGCCGGTCTGCGCGCCGGCACCGTCGTCGTCAGCCACGACCGGGAGTTCCTCACCCGCACGGTCACCAAGGTCCTCGAACTCGACCTCGCCCAGCGGCAGATCAACCTCTACGGCGGCGGCTACGAGGCCTACCTGGAGGAACGCGAGGTGGCCCGCCGCCACGCCCGTGACGACTACGAGGAGTACGCCGACAAGAAGGCCGCCCTCCAGGAACGGGCGCAGACGCAGCGCGCGTGGATGGACAAGGGCGTGAAGAACGCCCGGCGCAAGGCCGGCAACGACAACGACAAGATCGGCCGCAAGTTCCGCAGCGAGGCCAGCGAGAAGCAGGCCGCGAAGGCCCGCCAGACCCAGCGGATGATCGAGCGGCTGGAGGTCGTCGAGGAGCCGCGCAAGGAGTGGGAACTGCGCATGGAGATCGCCTCGGCGCCCCGCTCGGGCGCGGTCGTGGCGACCCTGCGGGACGCCGAGGTGGGCCGCGGCGACTTCACCCTCGGCCCGGTGTCCCTGCAGATCGACTGGGCGGACCGGGTGGCGGTCACCGGTGCGAACGGCGCGGGCAAGTCGACGCTGCTGGGCGCCCTGCTGGGCCGTATCCCCCTCACGGCGGGCCAGGCGACGCTCGGCTCGGGCGTCCTGATCGGCGAGGTCGACCAGGCCCGCAAGCTGTTCCACGGCGAGGAGTCGCTACTGGACGCCTTCTGTGCCGCGGTCCCGGACACCGAACCGGTCGAAGTACGCACCCTCCTGGCCAAGTTCGGCCTCAAGACCGACCACGTCCTGCGCTCGGCTGCCACCCTCTCCCCGGGCGAGCGCACCCGCGCCGCCCTCGCCCTCCTCCAGGGCCGGGGCGTCAACCTGCTCGTCCTCGACGAGCCCACCAACCACCTCGACCTGCCGGCCATCGAGCAACTCGAATCGGCTCTGGACGCCTACGAGGGCACGCTGCTCCTGGTCACCCACGACCGGCGCATGCTCGACGCCGTCCACGTCACCCGCCGCCTGGAGGTCGCCGACGGCAAGGTGACGGAACGCTGAGGCGACCGAACGCCAGGGCGCCTGTCTCAGCGTCCGTGGCACAGCAGCGCGCAGACGAAGTTCTCCTGCACGGCGCGCAGCTTCCGCAGCAGAACGGGGTTCATGGCCTCGGTGATCTGGGTGGTGACCGAGAACGTCAGCGACCGGCGCCCGTCCGGCGTGGCGGCGATCAGCTGCGTATAGCCGAGGGTGTTGCCCGTGTGCCCCAGCACCACACCGCACCGGGTCGTGTACCGGAAGAGGGCGAGGCCCGCGTCGTTGCGGCCCGGCCCGGCGGGCTCGGACGCCGCACCGGGAATCCAGCGGCGCTGCTCCCGCACGAGAGGGCGGCCGTACAGCCGGCCGCCGACGTAGCCGCGCACGAAGCGGGTCATGTCGATGGGCGTGGAGACGATGCCGCCCGACGCCCAGACCCCGGACATGCCGAGGACCTCGCTCACGTCCTCCGGCGGCGCGGGCGGGCTCACGTCGTAGCCGTGCAGGTACGGCACCGGCATCAGATGGCCCTGCGGCAAGCTCGTGCGGAACAGGCCCAGCGGCCGGTACACCAACTCGTCCAGGAGCCGTTCGTACCGGACGCCGGTCGCCGCCTCCGCCATCAGGGCGACGGCGATGTTGTCCGAGTTGGAGTACTGGTACCGGGTGCCGGGCCGGAACAGCAGCGGCCGGTCGGCGACGTAGTCGAGCAGCCGGCGGGAGTCGAAGCGGTGCCGTGGGTTGGCCTGCAGGGTCCGCGCGAACGCCGGGGCGCGCGAGTAGTCGGGCAGGCCACTGGTGTGGTTCAGCAGCTGGCGCAGCGTCACGGCGCCCCAGGCCCGGGGCAGTTGCGGCAGACGTTCCCGCACGGTGTCGTCGAGACGCAGGTGGCGGCGGTCGACGAGGGACAACGCCACCGCGCCGCTGAACGCCTTGGCCGCACTGGCGATGCGCATGTGGTCCCCGGGTTGGGGCCTGCGGCCGGTGGCCAGGTTCGAGACGCCGGCCCGGACGACCCTGCTGCCCCGGCCGTCACGGAGGACGGCGATGGCACCGGGCGGGCCGCCCGGCGTGCGCACCAGGTCGTCCAACTGCTGCTGCAGCGTGTCGGGAGGATGCGCTCCGGGCCGCTGGGTGGCGCCCGCTCCGACAGCTGACAGCAGCACCAGACAGACGGTGATGAGGGACGCCGCCGCGAGACGGGGGCCGAGTGGAGAACGGCGGCGAGGCGGGGTGAGGGTCGGCATCGGCTCTCCTGGGCGGCGTCGGACACACGAGCGGTCCGTCCAGCCATTCCCGCCCGGATCCCGGCCGCCGCGCCCGCTACTGCGGATGGCCCAACAGGCCGCGCCCTCAGGATCGGCCGAACCGCGTCGCGATCCCCGGGTAGTCCACGACGAACCCGTCGCCGTCGAACACGATGTCGCTGCGGAAGTCGCCGGAGACGAAGCGAACACGGCCCTGCCCCAGGTGCGAGTACGTCTGCCGCGACGGCAGCACCGTCAGGTCCGGCACCGACACCCACGCCATCGACAACCCCCGCTCGCCGGGCGCCAGATGGAGACCATGCCGCAGCACCGGCATGGTGTTGGTGAGCGGGCACAGGCCCAGGTCGCAGTCGAGGGCACCCTCGACGTCGGGCAGCGACTCACCGTCCGCCGTCCACCGGCCCGCACCGTCATGCCGCAGCTCGAGCGTGCGCACGCCGTCCGCGGACTCCGCGGTGACCCGCAGCCGGCGCGTCACGAAGCCGTCGGCCGTGTCGAGTTCGTACGAGATCCAGTACGGCTGTGGCGAGGTGCCGACCGCCCGGCCGCGGGCCCGCAGGGCGTCGGCGCCGAGCTCGGTCCAGGCGGTCTCCAGGCCCTGGCTCCCCGACACCTCCCAGGTGATGACACGTGACGTCGCCATGTCGTCACCCTACGGGCGAACCGGCCCGGATCCTCCGTGTCGTACCGGGGAGTCCGGGCCCGCGTGTCGCGTCGGCGCCTGGCCTGCGTATGCCGCTGGGTGCTTGACGGGCGTATGCCACGTCATTGCCTGACCGGCGTGTACCGGTTCAGTGCCCGCTTTCCTTGCGCCGGCTCAGCGCTTGCCCTGCTTAGGGTCGAGCAGACCCGCGCGGCGCAGGGCGTCCGCCATCGCGCTGTTGGCCGGAGGCGGGGCCTGGCGCGAGCCGCCGCCACCACCGCCACCGCGCCCCTGTCGCTGCTGCGGCGGACGCCCGCCCCGCTGCCGGCGCTCGCCGCCTCCGCCCTGCTGCCCCTGCGCGGCCGCCTCGTCGTCGAGCCGCAGCGTCAGGGAGATCCGCTTGCGCGGAATGTCGACGTCCAGGACCTTCACCTTGACGATGTCGCCGGGCTTGACGACGTCGCGCGGATCCTTGACGAAGGTCTTGGACATCGCGGAGACATGCACCAGACCGTCCTGGTGGACACCGACGTCGACGAAGGCGCCGAAGGCGGCGACGTTCGTGACGACGCCCTCCAGGACCATCCCGGACGCCAGGTCGGAGATCTTCTCGACGCCCTCCTTGAAGGTGGCCGTCTTGAAGGCGGGACGCGGGTCGCGCCCGGGCTTCTCCAGCTCCTTGAGGATGTCCGTCACGGTCGGCAGACCGAACGTCTCGTCCACGTAGTCGTTCGGCTTCAGGGACCGCAGCACGCCCGTGTTGCCGATGAGGGCGGCCACCTCCTGGCCGGTCGTCTTCACCATCCGCCGGACCACCGGATACGCCTCCGGGTGGACGCTGGACGCGTCCAGCGGGTCGTCGCCGCCGCGGATGCGCAGGAAGCCCGCGCACTGCTCGTACGCCTTCGGGCCGAGCCGGGCGACGTTCTTCAACTGTGCGCGGGACGTGAACGGGCCGTTGGCGTCCCGGTGCGCCACGATGTTCTCGGCGAGGCCGGAGGTGATGCCGGAGACGCGTGCGAGCAGCGGCGCGGACGCGGTGTTGACGTCGACGCCGACGCCGTTCACACAGTCCTCGACCACCGCGTCCAGTGAGCGCGACAGCTTCACCTCGGACAGGTCGTGCTGGTACTGGCCGACGCCGATCGACTTCGGGTCGATCTTCACCAGCTCGGCCAGCGGGTCCTGCAGCCGGCGGGCGATCGACACCGCCCCGCGCAGCGACACGTCCATGTCGGGCAGTTCCTGGGAGGCGAAGGCCGAGGCCGAGTACACCGAGGCGCCAGCCTCGGACACCATCACCTTGGTGAGCTTCAACTCGGGGTGCTTGGTGATGAGTTCACCGGCGAGCTTGTCGGTCTCGCGGGAGGCCGTGCCGTTGCCGATCGCGACCAGCTCCACCGCGTGCTCCTTCGCCAGCCGGGCCAGCTTGGCGATCGCCTCGTCCCATTTGTTCGCCGGGACGTGCGGGTAGATGACGTCGGTCGCGACGACCTTGCCGGTCGCGTCGACCACGGCCACCTTCACGCCCGTACGAAAGCCCGGGTCCAGACCCAGCGTCGCGCGCGTGCCGGCCGGGGCGGCCAGCAGCAGGTCGCGGAGGTTGGCCGCGAAGACACCCACGGCCTCGTCCTCGGCTGCCGTGCGCAGGCGCAGCCGCAGGTCGATGCCGAGGTGGACGAGGATGCGGGTGCGCCAGGCCCAGCGGACCGTGTCCGTCAGCCACTTGTCGGCGGGACGGCCGCGGTCGGCGATCCCGAACTTCCCGGCGACGATCCCCTCGTACGACGACGGCCCGTCGGTGGGCTCCTCCGGCTCCAGAACCAGGTCCAGAACCTCTTCCTTCTCGCCGCGGAGCATGGCGAGGATCCGGTGCGAGGGCAGCTCCGTGAACGGCTCGGCGAAATCGAAGTAGTCGGCGAACTTCGCGCCCGCCTCCTCCTTGCCGTCCCGCACCTTGGCGGCCAGCCGCCCGCGGACCCACATGCGTTCGCGCAGCTCGCCGATCAGGTCGGCGTCCTCCGAGAACCGCTCGGTGAGGATCGCGCGGGCGCCGTCCAGCGCGGCCTGCGGGTCGGCCACGCCCTTGTCGGAGTCGACGAAGGCGGCGGCAGCGGCGAGGGGCTCGACGCTCGGGTCGCCGAGCAGCCCCTCGGCGAGCGGCTCCAGACCGGCCTCGCGGGCGATCTGCGCCTTCGTCCTGCGCTTGGGCTTGTACGGCAGGTAGATGTCCTCCAGCCGCGCCTTGGTCTCGGCGCCGCGGATCTGCGCCTCCAGCTCCTCGGTCAGCTTGCCCTGCTCACGCACCGAGTCGAGGATCGCCGTCCGCCGCTCCTCCAGCTCCCGCAGGTAGCGCAGCCGCTCCTCGATCGTGCGCAGCTGCGCGTCGTCGAGCATCTCGGTCGCTTCCTTGCGGTAGCGGGCGATGAAGGGCACCGTCGAACCGCCGTCGAGCAGCTCCACGGCAGCCTTCACCTGCCGCTCCCGTACGCCGAGCTCTTCGGCGATCCTGCCTTCGATGGACCCTACGAGGGGTGTCGTCACGATCCCGTCCCGCTTTCTCACTGAGGTTGCGCGGCAATTGTGGCAGGTGACACCGACAACCGGGGATCAGGGCGGCAACCCGGCCGGTCGCGGCGGGTCGGAATCAGACCCTGCGGCTGCGTGTGCTGCCGGAAGCGCCCCCGAACAGCCGCGCGAGGGCCCGGAACGGCAAGGTCACGACGGTGGCGATGGCGCCGCCTATCTGGCGCAGAACGTCTGCGATTGCTCGAAGCACGGTGGTTCACCTGTCCTTTCCCCGGCCCACGACGGCCGGCCGGGGACCGGGTACCGCGCCTGGGGCCCGCCATGCGGCCCGGCCTTGCGCGCGTGTGCGCCGCCGTGGCGGCGCGGGCCCTATGCGAGTGTTGGCTGTGCGACGCGGCCTTGCGCGCGTGTGAGCCGTGCGGCGCGGGCCCTGTGCGAGCGTTCGCCGTGTGGCCCGGGCTCTGTGCGGGTGTGCGCCGTGCGGCGCGGGCCCTGTGTGAGTGTTGGCTGTGCGACGCGGCCTTGCGCGCGTGTGCGCCGTGCGGCGCGGGCCCTGTGCGAGTGTTGGCTGTGTGGCCCGGGCTCTGTGCGCGTGTGCGTCGTGCGGCGCGGGCCCTGTGCGAGCGTCGGCTGTGCGACGCGGCCTTGCGCGCGTGTGAGCCGTGCGGCGCGGGCCCTGTACGAGCGTTCGCCGTGCGGCCCGGGCTCTGTGCGCGTGTGCGCCGTGCGCGGCCCGGGCCCCATGCGCGTGTGCGCCGTGCGACTCAGCCCTTGCCGATCAGATCCGCCGGAAACGCCCCCGCCATCGCCGCCGCCCGCGCGAATCCCGCCCCGAGCTCGGTCAGGCGTGCCACCGCCTCCGCCCCGAGGTGCTCGTACGGTGCCCGGTCGAGGCGGTCCGTCTCGGACTCGATCTCCTCGCGCAGGGCGATCCCGGCCTGCGTCAGCTCGCCCGCGTCGTCGAGAAGCCCCCGCTCGCGCAGCCGGGCCGACGCCGCGTCCCAGTCCTCCTGCGTCCAGCCGCGCGTGGCGCGCACCCACTTCGGCGTCATGCCCTTGCCGGTCGCGGTGTGGGTCACCACCGCCTCCAGGCCGTCGAGGCCCGCCGCGGTCAGCACGGCGAGATGGCCGTCACCCCGGTGCTCACGCAGCAACGTGGCGGCGTGGAAGCAGGCGAGGTGCGGTTCCTCGGGGACCGGCAGGTCCGCGTGCGCCGAGTACAGGGGCCGGGCGCTGCGGGAACAGGCCTCGGTGGCGCGCAGTGCGAGCCGTGCGGCCTCCGCCATCTCCCGGGACGTCACCGCCTCCTCGCCGAGCAGCCGCCGCAGCGACGCGTCGACCGCACGCGCGCGTGCCGCCAGCACGTCCTCGGGGGAGGCGATCGTCCAGACCGCGGGTATGTGCCGGGCCACCAGGTCGTGCTTGTAGTTGTAGAACGTCGCCGTCACCGCGCCCGCCCCGACCGGCCCCAGCGCGGCCGCCCGCACCGCGAAGTTGACGGCCCTGGGGTGGGTGACGCCGAGTGCGGCGAGTTCCGTGCCCAGCTCCGGGGCGAAGTAGGACGTCGCGTGCAGGGTGTTCAGCACGCTCTGGCAGCGTCGGCCGGCACGCGGCTCGAGGGCGGCAGTAGTCATGGCCGGAGGTTACCAACCGCTTGGTACGTTTTCCATGCGCGGGTGAAGCATGGCAGGAAAGGTGGGGGAAACGTCATTGCGGCTGTCCGGACAGCACGCGAAGAATCGATGCCATGGCGCCCCGAACCGTTCTCTTCCTGCTCTTCGACGACGTGCAGAGCCTCGATGTCACCGGACCGTTGGAGGTCTTCGCGGGGGCCGAGACGCACACGCCGGGCACGTATCGCATCCGCACGGCCTCCCCGGACGGCGGTCCGGTCCGTACGTCCGGCGGCCTGACCGTCGTACCGGATCATGCCCTCGCCGACGCTCCCGACCCGCACACCCTCGTCGTCCCCGGCGGCCAGGGCACCCGCGGCCCGCAACCCGCCCTGACCGAGTGGCTGCGCCGGCACGGCCCGCGTGCCGAGCGTCTGGTCTCCGTCTGTACCGGCGCGATCCTGCTCGCCGGGGCGGGCCTGCTCGACGGCCGCCGTGCCACGACCCACTGGGCGTACTGCGACAAGCTCGCCCGCGACCACCCGGCCGTCGACGTCGACCCGGACCCGATCTACGTACGCGACGGACATGTCGCCACCTCCGCCGGCGTGACCTCGGGCATCGACCTCGCCCTTGCCCTCGTCGAGGAGGACCTGGGCCGGGACGTCGCCCTCGGCATCGCCCGCCACCTGGTCGTCTTCCTGCGCCGGCCCGGAAACCAGGCCCAGTTCAGCGCCCAGCTCGCCGCCCAGACCGCGCGGCGCGAGCCCCTGAGGGAAGTCCAGCGCTGGATCACCGAGCACCCCGACGCCGACCTCACGGTCGAGGCGCTGGCCGCCCGCGCGAGCCTCTCCGCGCGCCACTTCGCCCGCGCCTTTCAGAACGAGACCGGTATGACCCCCGGCCGGTACGTCGACCGGGTCCGCCTCGAACACGCCCGCCGCCTGCTGGAGGACACGGGCGACGGCGTCGAGGAGATCTCCCGCGCCTGCGGCTACGGCACTCCCGAGGCCATGCGGCGCGCCTTCGTCAAGAGCCTCGGGACGGCCCCGGTCGAGTACCGACGCCGGTTCCGACCCGCACCCGTCCACTGAAAGGAAACCGATGCAGATCGCCCTGGTCGTCTACGACCGGTTCACGGCCCTCGACGTCGTCGGCCCATACGAATTCCTCTCTCGTCTCCCGGACGCCGAGACCGTCTTCGTCGCCAAGGCGGCCGGACCCGTCCGCTCCGACAACGGAGCCTTTACGCTCATCGCCGACAAGGCGCTGGCCGAGGTGTCGAGTCCGGACATCGTGGTCGTGTCCGGCGGCCCCGGCCAGAGCGCGCTGATGGAGGACGAGCAGTTGCTGGGCTGGCTGCGCGCGGTCGATGCCACCAGTACCTGGACGACCTCGGTGTGCTCAGGCTCCCTGCTTCTGGCCGCCGCCGGACTCCTCCGGGGCCGCCGCGCGACCTCGCACTGGCTGGCGCTGGACCAGCTGAAGCCCTTCGGCGCCGAACCGACGGGGGAGCGGGTCGTCCTCGACGGAAAGTACGTCACCGCGGCGGGCGTCTCGTCCGGCATCGACATGGCACTCACCCTGTTCGGGCAGATCGCCGGCGAGGACCGCGCCCAGGCCGTACAGCTGGCCACGGAGTACGACCCTCAGCCGCCGTACGACGCCGGATCCCCTCAGAAGGCACCTGCCCACATCGTCGACCTGCTCCGTGCGCACAGCCGTTTCATCCTGACGTAGGCACGCTCCAGGTGAACCGGGGCTGCCTGCGCTCCAGGAACGCGGCGACGCCCTCCGCGGTGTCGCCGCTTGCGCGTGCCTGCTCCGCCCAGTGCTCGTCGCGGTCGGTGTGGCCGTTCGCGAACTCCTTCGCCGCGGCCTGCGTCAGCTGGGAGCGTGCCACCAGGATCCGGGTGAACTCCGTGACGCGCTTGCCGAGTTCGCCCTCGGGCAGCACCTCGTCCACCAGACCTGTCCGCAAGGCCCGCTGCGCGTCGATCAACTCACCCGAGAACAACAGGTACTTGGTCGTCGCCGGTCCCACCAGCGACGCCAACCGCCGCGTGGAGGAGGCCGGATACACGATCCCCAGCTTCGCCGGCGTGACCCCGAACAGCGAACCCTCTTCGGCGAACCGCAGATCACACGCCGCCGCCAGCTGCGACCCGCCGCCCACACAGTGCCCCCGGATCGCCGCCAGCGTCGGCTTCGGGAAGCCGGCCAGCGCCTCCTCCGCCGCCACGGCCAGATCCTGGGCCTCCCTGGCCGACCCCCGCAGCGTGGAGATGTCGGCCCCGGCGCAGAACGTCCCGCCCTCACCGGTCAGCACCAGCGCCCGCACGGCCGGATCGGCGGCCAGCGTGCCGAGCAGTGGCGGCAGTGCCCGCCACATCGCGGCCGTCATCGCGTTGCGCTTGGCCGGATGGTGGACGACGACGGTGGCGACCGAGTCGGTGACGCTGTGCAGCAGCTGGGGCTCCATGCGGCGGATGCTATCCGCTTGCTCCGAACAGCCGATCAGGAAGGGCCCCGCGGCCGATCACGGCAGAGGGTGCACGTAGGGCCAGGGAGGTCGATCGAGGAGGCGCTGATGGCCAGGTCCACCAAGCCCGAGGGTGAGGCGGCGAAACTCCGGCGTGGCTTCGGCATGCTCGCCGCCCTGGGTGTGCTGCTGGTCCTCGGCGGAGTGGTCGGGCTCCTCTACACCGCCTTCGCCACGCTGACCTCGATGCTTCTGTTCGGCTGGCTGCTGTTGATCGGCGGTGTCGTCGCCCTGCTGCACGCGGTCCAGGGGCGCGGCACCCCCTTCTTCTGGCTCGGCGTGGTCGTCGCCGCGCTGAACATCGCGGCCGGCGTGGTGGTGATCCGCAGGCCGGAGGCGGCGGCCGAGGCGCTGGCCATGTTCGCCGCCCTGCTGTTCCTCACGGGCGGACTGTTCCGGGTGGTCGGCAGTCTGGTGGTGCGCGGTCCGCAGTTCGGCTGGACCCTGCTGCAGGGCGCCTTCGACCTGTTCCTCGGCATCCTGGTGCTCAGTACCTGGCCGAGCAGCAGGTACGTCATCGGCACCCTCTTCTCGCTGGCCCTGCTCTTCGACGGGCTCGGCCTGATCGCCACGGGTCACGGCGGTCGCCGGATCGTCGGCATGGTCGCGGGGAAGGGCGCCGCCAAACCCGTACAACCCGAATAGTTGCCCAAGTCGGCACGAGCGGGACAGGAGCGGTCCCACAACTGACCGTGTCATACGCCAACGATCAGAATCGTTCGATACCTGCTGACTTGTGTTCAGTTCGACGGTCCGGACCTGTGCGTTACCAACACTCGACGTGTGGTGACAATCGAGCGCGAGGGTGGCGACCGGACGATGGAGAACCATGGGCGCGGGTCCGGCCCACGCCCAGCAGGCGGTGCGGACGAACCCCTCGGTCAACGCCCGCCGAATCCCCTGCCGTACGAAGGCGTGTGGCGGTTCACCGCCCCCGCCGTCGAGGCCTCGGTTCCGCAGGCGCGGCACGCCGTACGGGACCTGCTGTACCGCCAGGGCGTGCCGGTCTCGGACGATCTGGTCCAGGGACTGCTGCTGATCGTTTCGGAGCTGGTCACGAACGCCGTGCGGCATGCGGCGCTGCTGTCGCCGATGCTCGCCGTGGAGGTCGCCGTCGGCGCCGAGTGGCTCCGGGTGTCCGTGGAGGACAACCACCCCTACCGCCCGACCGCCCTGGAGGCGGACCACGGCCAGACCGGCGGCCGCGGCCTGCTCCTGGTGCGCGAGGTCACGCGGGAGGCGGGCGGAGTGTGCGACGTCGAGCACACGGCCGGCGGCGGCAAGGTGATCTGGGCCGCCGTCCCGCTCAAACCCGTCGTGCACATGCCCTAGGTGTATTGACCCGCAGGGTTGTTCACGCGGGTGATGGGTGGGTGGCCGCCGAGTGCGGTGTGGCAGCGGTGGTGGTTGTAGGTGTGGAGGAAGTCTGTCAGGGCGTCGGTGCGTTCGGTGTTGCTGGTGTAGGGCCGCTGGTAGGCCCATTCGTCGAGCAGGGTGCGGTTGAAGCGTTCGACCTTGCCGTTGGTCTGCGGCCGGTAGGCGCGGGTGAGTTTGCCGGTCGCGCCGAGGTCGGTCAGTGCCTGGCGCCAGGCGAAGCTTTTGCGGTAGGGCCAGGCGTTGTCGGTCAGGACTCGCTCGATGCGGTCGATGCCGTGCGTGGTGAAGAAGGCTGCGGCCCGGCGCAGGAAGGCTGCGCAGGTGGCGGCCTTCTCGTCGGCGTGGATTTCGCTGTAGGCGAGGCGGCTGTGGTCGTCGACGGCGGAGTGGATGTAGTCGAAGCCCATGTTGCTGCGGGTGGCGCGGCCGGCTTGGCGGCCCAGCATCTTGTGGCCGCCGCCGTCGGGGATCCGGCCGAGTTTCTTGACGTCGACGTGGATGAGTTCGCCGGGCCGGTCGCGTTCGTAGCGGCGGATGACCTGGCCGGTGGGCCGGTCCAGGTGGGCCAGGCGGTTCAGGCCGTGGCGGGACAGGATCCGGTGGGTCGTCGAGGCGGGCAGGCCCAGGATCGGGCCAATGCGGGCTGGGCCGAGTTTGCGGTCCTGCCGCAGGCGGCAGACGCGGGCCTCCACAGTTGCCGGGGTGCGATGGGGTGTGGTCCGGGGCCGGCTGGAGCGGTCGGCGAGACCCGGTTCGCCCTCGGATCGCCAGCGTCGGATCCACTTGTGGGCCGTGGGACGGGAGATGCCCATCTCCGCAGCGACATGAGCGACGGGACGGCCCGAGCGGACCCGTTCGACGAGCAGCCGCCTGCCGTGAACGGTCAGCCGGGCATTACGGTGGGACATGAAGGCCTCCGTGCGGTGAAGATTCGACACCTCCACCACACACGGGGGCCTTCGCCATGATCAAGCCCGCCCAGCGTTAACAACGCTCGTGATCAATACACCTAGGTCGCGCCGTTCGGATCGTCCCGGCGGCGCGGGCCGCTGCGGCCGGTCGGATCCCGCCCGTCACCAGCCGGCCGACGGGCCCGTCAGTTCCCTGATCGCGGGGCGGGCCGCGTCGAGCACGGTCATGAACCAGGACGAGAAGGTGTCCTTCGCATGGCGCTCCGCCAGCTCCGCCGACGTCACGAAGGCGGTCTCGCCGACCTCCTGCGGGTCGGGCCGCAGCGGGGACTGCACCATGCCGACGAACAGGTGGTTGTACTCCTGCTCCACCAGGCCCGAGTCCGGGTCCGGGTGGTTGTAGCGGACCGTGCCGGCCTCGGCGAGCAGTGACGGGGAGACGCCGAGTTCCTCGTGCGTCCGCCGGGCCGCGGCCGCGAAGGGCGCCTCGCCGGGGTAGGGGTGACCGCAGCAGGTGTTGGACCACACGCCGGGGGAGTGGTACTTGCCCAGCGCCCGCTGCTGGAGCAGCAGCCGGCCGTGCTCGTCGAAGAGGAACACGGAGAAGGCGCGGTGCAGCTGCCCCGGCGGCTGATGGGCGGCGAGCTTCTCCGCGGTGCCGATCGTCACACCGTTCTCGTCGACCAGTTCCAGCAAAATCGCGTCTGCGGCGCCGTTCGACGGACTGTGCGTCGCGGTCGCAGGTGTGATCGGCATACCCATCCTTCGCTTAGGTCTTGCGCCCCAAGTGTGCCGTACGAATCCGGCACTCCCGGCAGTTGATCGTGCCCGGCGCGGCGGGCACGGAACCGTCACTGGGGGCGCTGTGGGGATGAGGACGCAACCGACCACCGGATCGCTGCATTCCACCCGTACTGGCGTTTTGTCGGACCGTACGGTTGTTTCAGTGACAGAGCCGGGCCTCGTGCTGTGCGTGACCGACCGGCTCCAGCTGGAAGGTGCAGTGCTCCACGTCGAAGTGGTCGCCCAGGCAGCCCTGGAGCTCGTGCAGCATCTTCTCGTGGCCGATCGCGTTCAGGATGTCGGAGCGCACCACCACATGCGCCGACAGCACCGGCATGCCGGACGTGATCGTCCAGGCGTGCAGGTCGTGGACGTCCTCGACACCGTCCAGGGCGAGTATGTGGGCCCGTACCTCCGCCATGTCGACGCCCTTGGGGGCCGACTCCAGCAGTACGTCGAGCGTCTCGCGCAGCAGCTTGAAGGTGCGCGGCACGATCATCAGGCCGATGACCAGCGAGGCGATCGGGTCGGCGGCCTGCCAGCCGGTGGCCAGGATCACCGCCGCCGAGATCAGCACCGCGAGCGAGCCCAGCGCGTCCGCGGCCACCTCCAGGAAGGCGCCGCGCACGTTCAGGCTCTCCTTCTGGCCCCGCATCAGCAGCGTCAGGGAGATCATGTTCGCGACCAGGCCGATCGCACCGAACACGATCATCAGGCCGCCCTCGGTGTCCGCGGGCGTGAGGAACCGCTGGATCGCCTCGTACAGGACATAGCCGCCGACGCCGAGCAGGAGCAGGCAGTTGGCGAGGGCGGCGAGGATCTCCGCGCGGGCGTAGCCGAAGGTGCGCTGGTCGCTCGGCGGGCGGTTGGCGAAGTGGATGGCGAGCAGGGCCATGCCCAGGCCCAGCGCGTCCGTCGCCATGTGGGCCGCGTCGGCGATCAGGGCGAGCGAGTCCGCGACCACCCCGCCGACGATCTCGACGACCATGACACCGAGCGTGATCGACAACGCCACGCGCAGTCTCCCGCGGTACGCGGAGGCCGCCGTGCCACTTGTCGGCACATGTGAGTGAGAGTGCCCGTGATCGTGCCCAGCCCCCATGGAAGTGCCGCCCTTCTGTGGTCCGTGAACGATCGGAAATTCGGTCCGGGATCACAGTCAACTACGGGTGGGGGGTATCGGGCAACGCGGCACTGAACACCGTTGTCATGTGCCCTGACCTGCGGAAACGATCCGCAGGTCAGGGCTTTGCGCAAGATCGACGCTTCCGGCGTGATCAGCCGCCAGACCGGCCACCGTGATGCAGCTGCCACCCCTGCCACGCCGACTCGATCATCTCGCGCACCCCGCGCCGGGCCGTCCAGCCGAGCTGCTCGGCGGCGAGGGCGGCCGAGGCGACCGCGCGCGGGGCGTCCCCGGGGCGCCGGGCCTCCACGACGGCCGGTCGCCGGTCGCCCGTCACTTCGCCGATCACACTGATCAGCTCCCGTACGGAGACGCCCTCGCCGCGACCGATGTTGACGGTCAGATCGCCGCTGACGTCCGCCTCGGTCAGCCGTCGCGCCGCCGCCAGGTGCGCCTCGGCGAGGTCGGCGACATGGATGTAGTCACGGATGCAGGTACCGTCCGGCGTCGGATGGTCGTCGCCGAAGATCCGCGGGGCCTCGTCGCGGGTGAGCCGGTCGAAGACCATGGGGACGATGTTGAAGACACCCGTGTCGGCCAGCTCGGGCGCGGCGGCGCCCGCGACGTTGAAATAGCGCAGGCACACCGTCGAGATCCCGTGCGCCCGGCCCGCCGCCCGCACCAGCCACTCCCCGGCGAGCTTGGTCTCGCCGTACGGGTTCACCGGCGCGCACGGGGTGTCCTCCGTGATGAGATCCACATCCGGGTTGCCGTAGACGGCGGCGGACGACGAGAACAGCAACCGCTTGACACCGGCCTCGGCGACCGCCTCCAGAAGCGTGGCCAGGCCGCCCACGTTCTCCCGGTAGTAGCGCGTCGGCTGCGCCACCGACTCGGCGACCTGCTTGCGCGCCGCGAGATGCACCACACCGGTCACCGCGTGCTCGGTCAGTACCCGCTTCAGCAGGTCGCCGTCCAGCGCCGAGCCCTCGACGAGCGCCGCCTCCGCCGGCAGCCGCGCGGGGAACCCGGCCGAGAGATCGTCCACTACGAGGACCCGCTCCCCGGCCTCGGTCATGGCCCGCGCCACATGTGCTCCGATGTAGCCGGCTCCGCCTGTGATCAGCCATGTCATGGTCGACCACCCTATGCCGAGGCACCCGCGGCGCGTCCGGTGTCCCTGATGTCCGGGTCTGTCGGTGCGGGTTTGTGGGCGGGACGGGGGATCCCTGATGATGATCGCGGCAGAGCTCGGGGCAAACCACGTTGATCGCTCCGCCAAACGGCCGGTGAACGTTGGCTTCCAATCATCCGATAGCCTCTGCCGACACGCCGCCCGGGCGCCACAGCCAACGGGCGCCGCCACCCACGTACACGACCGGCGCGGACACGCCGGCACCCAGGGAGTGAGTTCGGTTGCTGACCGCCATCCTCACCGGTCAGCCGGTCCCCGGATCGTCGATCGAGGGCGATCTGCGGTCCCTCGGCTACGACGTGCGGGTCGCCGACGACCCGGCCGACGCCGAGACGCTCCTCGCCCAGGTGCCCGGCGACCAGCGCGTCGCCGTCGTCGACGCCCGCTTCGTCGGCCACCTGCACGCACTGCGCCTCGGCCTCACCGACCCCCGCTTCCCGCTCGCGGCGATCCCGGGCGCCGTGACGGCCCAGCCCGCCGGCCGCCAGGCCCTGACCCGCGCGATGGCCCGCGAGAACTCCGCGGGGGGTGGTACGGCGCTCGCCGTCGACAGCCTCGCCGACCGCGTCGTCACCGCCCTCACCGACGACGGCACCGATGTGCACCGCCCCGAGCTCGGCAGCCTGGTCGCCGCCGTCCCGGCCGATCCGCAGGCCCGCAACGAAGCACGGCAGGCCGTGGCCGCCGTCGACGACGAGGCCGTACGCCTGAAGTCGGCCGTGAAGGCCCGCGACGGATTCTTCACCACCTTCTTCATCAGCCCGTACTCCCGCTACCTCGCCCGCTGGTGCGCCCGCCGGGGCCTGACCCCCAACCAGGTCACCACCGCCTCCCTCCTCACCGCCCTCGTCGCGGCGGGCTGCGCGGCCACCGGCACCCGGGGCGGGTTCATCGCGGCGGGCCTGCTGCTGATCTTCTCGTTCGTCCTGGACTGCACCGACGGCCAGCTCGCCCGCTACTCCCTGCAGTACTCCACGCTCGGCGCCTGGCTGGACGCCACCTTCGACCGGGCCAAGGAGTACGCCTACTACGCCGGCCTCGCCCTCGGCGCGGCCCGGGGCGGCGACGACGTCTGGGCGCTGGCGTTGGGCGCGATGGTCCTGCAGACCTGCCGGCACGTCGTGGACTTCTCCTTCAACGAGGCCAACCACGACGCCACGGCCAACACCAGCCCCACGGCCGCCCTCTCCGGCAGGCTCGACAGCGTCGGCTGGACGGTGTGGGTGCGCCGGATGATCGTGCTGCCGATCGGCGAGCGCTGGGCGATGATCGCCGTGCTCACGGCGGCCACGACCCCGCGGATCACCTTCTACGCGCTGCTCGTCGGCTGCGCCTTCGCCGCCACGTACACGACGGCGGGCCGGGTGCTGCGCTCGCTGACCCGCAAGGCCCGCCGCACCGACCGGGCCGCGACCGCGCTGGCCGACCTCGCGGACTCCGGGCCGCTCGCGCAGGGCTTCGCGGAGGCGCTGAAGAACCCCGCGCGGCGCCTGCCCGGTTTCGCCGTCCCCGCCGTGGCCCTGCTCGGCGGCATCGCGCTCGTCGCCACGGCCGCACTCACCGACTTCGGCGGACCCTGGGCGGTTTTCGCCACGCTCGTGTACGCCGTGACCTCGGGTCTTGCCGTCGCCCGGCCCCTCAAGGGTGCGCTCGACTGGCTGGTTCCGCCGTTCTTCCGGGCTGCCGAATACGGCGCCGTCCTCGCGCTCGCAGTCAAAGCCGAGGTAAACGGAGCCATTCCTGCGGCTTTCGGCCTGGTGGCCGCCGTCGCCTACCATCACTACGACACGGTGTACCGCATCCGCGGCAACGCCGGGGCGCCCCCGGCCTGGCTGGTGCGCGCCATCGGGGGGCACGAAGGACGGACGCTGCTCGTCACCGTCTTCGCCGCGGTGCTCTCCGCATCGCAGTTCAAGGTCGCGCTCACGGCCCTCGCCGTGGCCGTGGCCCTCGTGGTGCTCGTCGAGAGCATCCGCTTCTGGGTGTCCTCAGGGGCCCCCGCCGTACACGATGAAGGAGAACCCGCATGATCGGCCTCGTGCTGGCGGCCGGCGCCGGACGGCGTCTGCGCCCCTACACCGACAGCCTTCCCAAGGCTCTGGTGCCAGTGGGCCCTGCGGGCATAGAGGGCGAACCCACGGTTCTCGACCTCACCCTCGGCAACTTCGCCGAGATCGGTCTGACCGAGGTCGCGGTCATCGTCGGCTACCGCAAGGAGGCCGTGTACGAGCGCAAGGCGGCCCTCGAGCAGAAGTACGGCCTCAAGCTCACCCTCATCGACAACGACAAGGCCGAGGAGTGGAACAACGCCTACTCCCTGTGGTGCGGCCGTGACGCCCTCAAGGACGGTGTGATCCTCGCCAACGGCGACACCGTCCACCCGGTCTCCGTCGAGAAGACGCTGCTGGCCGCCCGCGGCGACGGCAAGAAGATCATCCTCGCCCTGGACACGGTGAAGAGCCTGGCCGACGAGGAGATGAAGGTCGTCGTCGACCCGGAGAAGGGCATGACGAAGATCACCAAGCTGATGGACCCCGCCGAGGCCACCGGCGAGTACATCGGCGTCACCCTCATCGAGGGCGACGCAGCGCCCGAGCTGGCCGACGCCCTGAAGGCCGTGTGGGAGACCGACCCGCAGCAGTTCTACGAGCACGGCTACCAGGAGCTCGTGAACCGCGGCTTCCGCATCGACGTGGCGCCGATCGGCGACGTCAAGTGGGTGGAGATCGACAACCACGACGATCTCGCCCGCGGACGGGAGATCGCGTGCCAGTACTGACCCGGCTCATCCCCTCGCCGGTCGTCGTGGACATCCGCCCGGGTGCTCTCGACGACCTGGGCGGTGTGCTCGCCGACGAGCGCATCTCGCACTCCGGCAAGCTGGCCGTCGCGGTCAGCAACGGCTCCGGCGCCCGGCTCAAGGAGCGGCTCGCTCCCGCGCTGCCCGGCGCCAGCTGGTACGAGGTCGGCGGCGGCACCCTCGACGACGCGGTCCGGCTGGCCAGTGACATAAAGGCCGGCCACTACGACGCCGTCGTGGGCCTCGGCGGCGGCAAGATCATCGACTGCGCCAAGTTCGCCGCGGCGCGAGTCGGCCTGCCCCTGGTCGCCGTACCGACGAACCTCGCGCACGACGGTCTGTGCTCGCCGGTCGCCACCCTCGACAACGACGCCGGGCGCGGCTCCTACGGCGTGCCGAACCCGATCGCGGTCGTCATCGACCTCGACGTCATCCACGAGGCCCCGGCTCGCTTCGTGCGCGCCGGCATCGGGGACGCGATCTCCAACATCTCCGCCATCGCGGACTGGGAGCTGGCGAACCGCGTCAACGGCGAGAAGATCGACGGCCTCGCCGCCGCGATCGCCCGCCAGGCCGGCGAGGCGGTGCTCCGGCACCCCGGCGGTATAGGGGACACCGACTTCCTCCAGGTGCTCGCGGAGGCGTTGGTGCTCAGCGGTATCGCCATGTCGGTGTCGGGCGACTCCCGCCCGTCCTCCGGCGCCTGCCACGAGATCAACCACGCCTTCGACCTGCTGTTCCCCAAGCGCGCCGCCGCGCACGGCGAGCAGTGCGGGCTGGGCGCGGCCTTCGCGATGTACCTGCGCGGAGCCCACGAGGAGTCGGCGTACATGGCCGAGGTGCTGCGTCGGCACGGGCTGCCGGTGCTGCCGGAGGAGATCGGCTTCACGGACGACGAGTTCGTCCGTGCCGTGGAGTTCGCTCCGCAGACCCGGCCCGGCCGCTACACGATCCTCGAACACCTCGACCTGACCACCGACCAGATCAAGGACATCTACGCCGACTATGTCAAGGCCATCGGTAGCTGAACTCCGCCCCGTCGTTCACCCCGCGGGGGTGAAGGACCGGCGCAGCGGTGAGCACTGGATGGGACGCCTCTACATGCGCGAGGTGTCCCTGCGGGTCGACCGCTACCTGGTGAACACCAGGGTCACGCCCAACCAGCTCACGTACCTGATGACCGTATGTGGTGTCCTCGCGGCCCCGGCACTCCTGGTGCCGGGGATCCCGGGGGCGGTGCTCGGCGTGGTCATGGTCCAGCTCTACCTGCTGCTGGACTGTGTCGACGGCGAGATCGCGCGCTGGAAGAAGCAGTACTCGCTGAACGGCGTCTACCTGGACCGCGTCGGCGCCTACCTCACCGACGCCGCCGTCCTCGTCGGTTTCGGCCTGCGCGCCGCCGACCTGTGGGGCAGCGGCCGTATCGACTGGCTGTGGGCGTTCCTCGGAACGCTGGCCGCGCTCGGCGCCATCCTGATCAAGGCCGAGACCGACCTGGTCGGCGTCGCCCGCCACCAGGCCGGGAAGCCGCCGGTCAAGGAGGCCGCCTCCGAGATGCGCTCCTCCGGCATGGCGCTGGCTCGCAAGGCCGCCGCCGCCCTCAAGTTCCACCGTCTGGTCCTCGGCATCGAGGCGTCCCTGCTGATCCTGGCGCTGGCGATCGCCGACCAGGTCCGTGGCGACCTGTTCTTCTCCCGGCTCGGCGTCGCGGTGCTCGCCGGCATCGCGCTGCTCCAGACCCTGCTGCACCTCGTCTCCATCCTCGCCTCGAGCAGGCTGAAGTGAGCGGCATGGGCAACTCACCGGCATCCTCACCGAAGGTCGGCGCGGTCATCATCACCATGGGTAACCGCCCCGACGAGCTGCGTGCCCTCCTCGACTCGGTCGCCAAGCAGGACGGCGACCCGGTCGAGGTGGTCGTGGTCGGCAACGGCTCCCCGGTCCCGGACGTCCCCGAGGGCGTCCGCGCGATCGAGCTGCCCGAGAACCTCGGCATCCCGGGCGGCCGCAACGTCGGCATCGAGGCCTTCGGCCCCGGCGGCCGCGATGTCGACATATTGCTCTTCCTCGACGACGACGGCCTCCTCGCCAACCACGACACCGCCGAGCTGTGCCGCGAGGCCTTCGCGGCCGACCCGAAGCTCGGCATCATCAGCTTCCGCATCGCCGACCCGGACACCGGCGTCACCCAGCGCCGCCACGTCCCCCGGCTGCGCGCCTCGGACCCGATGCGCTCGTCCCGGGTCACCACCTTCCTCGGCGGCGCCAACGCCGTCCGTACCCAGGTCTTCGCCGAAGTCGGCGCACTGCCGGACGAGTTCTTCTACGCCCATGAGGAAACCGACCTGGCATGGCGGGCCCTCGACGCGGGCTGGATGATCGACTACCGGTCCGACATGGTGCTGTACCACCCCACGACCGCTCCCTCGCGGCACGCGGTCTACCACCGCATGGTCGCGCGCAACCGCGTCTGGCTCGCCCGCCGCAACCTCCCCGCCCCCCTCGTCCCGGTCTATCTGGGCGTCTGGATGCTGCTGACCCTCGCCCGCCGGCCCTCCCGCCCCGCCCTGCGGGCATGGTTCGGCGGTTTCCGGGAAGGCTGGACCTCCCCGTGCGGTCCCCGCAGGCCCATGAAGTGGCGTACGGTGTGGCGGCTGACTCGACTGGGCCGACCTCCCGTCATCTGACAAGCTCGGTCCTGAGAGCCCCCGGGCCGCAACCCGGCCCCAGGTTCATGCCATGCCCGCACAGGCTGCGCATCTCGAAGACGAAAGTTTCAACTGGTGAGTGAGACAACGCACGACGGAGGAGTCGCCGTGAGCGCGCCCCCGTCGCCCGACGAGGGACTCACGGCGGCCCAGCTCGCCGCCAAGTACGGGCTGGCCGTGAGCGGCGCCCGCCCCTCGCTGTTCGAGTACGTCCGCCAGCTCTGGGACCGGCGGCACTTCATCCTCGCGTTCTCGCGGGCGAAGCTGACAGCCCAGTACAGCCAGGCGAAGCTCGGCCAGCTGTGGCAGGTGGCCACCCCGCTGCTGAACGCGGCCGTGTACTTCTTCATCTTCGGCATGCTGCTCGGCGCCCGGGAGGGCATCCCCAGCGACATCTACGTGCCGTTCCTGGTGACCGGCGTGTTCGTCTTCACCTTCACCCAGAGCTCGGTGCTCGCCGGCGTGCGCGCCATCTCCGGCAACCTGGGTCTGGTGCGCGCCCTGCACTTCCCCCGGGCCTCGCTGCCGCTGTCGTTCGCGCTGCAACAGCTCCAGCAACTGCTCTACTCCATGGTCGTGCTCGTCGTGATCATGATGGCCTTCGGCAGTTTCCCCGACCTGTCCTGGCTCCTGATCGTGCCCGCGCTGACCCTGCAGTTCCTTTTCAACTCGGGCCTCGCGCTGATCTTCGCCCGCATGGGAAGCAAGACGCCCGACCTGGCCCAGCTGATGCCGTTCATCCTGCGTACCTGGATGTACGCGTCCGGCGTGATGTTCAGCATCCCGGCGATGCTCGCGGACAAGAACTGGCCGGGCTGGATCACCGACGTCCTGCAGTGGAACCCCGCCGCGATCTACATGGACCTGGTCCGCTTCGCGATGATCGACGGGTACGATTCCTCGTTCCTGCCCGAGCACGTGTGGGCCTTCGCGCTGGGCTGGGCGTTGCTGGCCGGCGGAGTCGGCTTCGTCTACTTCTGGAAGGCGGAAGAGAGGTACGGCCGTGGCTGAGCTGAAGAAGGACGGCCCGCGCGTCCCCACCGTCATCGCCGACGACCTGCACATCGTCTACCGCGTCAACGGCGCCAAGACCGGCAAGGGCAGCGCCACCGCCGCGCTCAGCCGCATCCTCAAGCGGGGCGAGGAGCGCGGGGTGCGCAAGGTCCACGCCGTTCGCGGGGTCTCCTTCGTCGCCTACCGCGGCGAGGCCATCGGCCTGATCGGCTCCAACGGCTCCGGCAAGTCCACCCTGCTGCGGGCCATCGCCGGTCTGCTCCCGCCGGAGAAGGGCAAGGTCTACACCGACGGCCAGCCTTCGCTGCTGGGCGTGAACGCGGCGCTGATGAACGACCTGACCGGCGAGCGCAACGTCATATTGGGCGGGCTCGCCATGGGGATGTCCCGCGAGCAGATCAAGGAGCGCTACCAGGGGATCGTCGACTTCTCCGGCATCAACGAGAAGGGCGACTTCATCACCCTGCCGATGCGCACGTACTCCTCCGGCATGGCGGCCCGGCTGCGCTTCTCCATCGCCGCCGCCAAGGACCACGACGTCCTCATGATCGACGAGGCGCTGGCCACCGGCGACCGCAAGTTCCAGAAGCGCTCCGAGGAACGCATTCGCGAGCTGCGCAAGGAAGCCGGCACCGTGTTCCTCGTCAGCCACAACAACAAGTCGATCCGGGACACCTGCAATCGCGTCCTGTGGCTGGAACGTGGCGAGCTGCGCATGGACGGACCGACGGACGAGGTCCTCAAGGAGTACGAGAAGTTCACGGGCAAGTAGTCCACCGGGACATGGGCCGTCCGGCCCAGTGCGCTTCCCCGGGCCTCGCCGGAACTGCCCCGGCGGGGCCCCGCGTCTGCAAAGGAAACGTCAACTCCGGCTGGCTCGTGGAATCTTGGCGCCAATCGGTGCGTTGTTGTGATGCGCAGGACACCCCCACAGGCCCGGCCCCGTTGTACAACGTAAGCTGTACCGGTACCGAAACGCGGCAAGTAGGGCGATAAGGAACGACACCTTCCCATGGGCCGCGGTGCGGACGGCTGGGCGGCGTGTCCGAAATAGTGTGCATTGGGTCGGCGGTGTAGAACGGGAGATGTGACGGCAATGGCTACGGAAACTCCCCAGGTCAACGCAGCAGCCTGTGCCGTCCCCGCCCCGGGCAGTCCACGGTGACGGGACCAGCCGGGGGCACGGCTGACCCGGAGCACGGCACACTCGGCAAGGCCGCCGGGGAGAACTTCCCCGTGGCGCCGTTCTTCCTGCCCAGGGCCTGGCGTGCCGACCTCATGGCCGTCTACGGCTTCGCCCGCCTCGTCGACGACATCGGCGACGGCGACCTCGCCCCCGGCGGCGCCGACGCCCGTCTGCTCGGTGTGTCGGCCGCGGACGCCGAGGACCGCCTGGTCCTGCTCGACGCCTTCGAGGCCGATCTGCGCCGGGTCTTCGACGGCACCCCGCGCCACCCGCTGCTCCGCCGCCTGCAGTCGACCGTCCACCGCCGCTCGCTGACCCCGGAGCCGTTCCTCGGCCTGATCGCCGCCAATCGCCAGGACCAGCTCGTCGGGCGGTACGAGACCTACGACGATCTCCTTGCCTACTGCGAACTGTCCGCCAACCCCGTGGGCCGCCTCGTCCTCGCCGTCACCGGCACCGAGACCCCCGAGCGGATCCGCCGCTCCGACGCGGTGTGCACGGCGCTGCAGATCGTCGAGCACCTTCAGGACATCGCCGAGGACCTCGGCCGTGACCGGATCTATGTGCCCGTGCAGGACATGAAGCGCTTTCACGTCCAGGAAACCGATCTGTCGGTGAAAACAGCGGGCGCATCGGTGCGCGCGCTGGTTGCATATGAAGCCGAACGTGCCCAAAACCTCCTGAATGAAGGCACCCCCCTGGTGGGTAGCGTCCACGGCAGGCTCAAGCTGCTGCTCGCGGGTTTCGTGGCGGGGGGAAGGGCGGCGATCCGCGCGATCGCCGCCGCCGAATACGACGTACTTCCCGGCCCGCCCAAGGCAGGCAAGCTCCAGCTGCTGCGCGAGGTGGGCGTGACTCTGCGAGGAGAGGGGTGATCCGGACCGTGGAGTCTGCACCACACGTGTCCGCACCGGTACTCGCCGCCTACCGCTACTGCGAGGCCGTCACCGGACAGCAGGCCCGTAACTTCGCCTACGGCATCCGCCTGCTGCCCACGCCCAAGCGCCGCGCGATGTCCGCGCTGTACGCGTTCTCGCGCCGCGTCGACGACATCGGCGACGGCGCGCTGTCCGGCGAGGTCAAGGCCGCCAGACTCGAGGAGACCCGGGAGCTGCTGACCCGGGTCCGCGACCGGACGGTCGACGAGGACGACATCGACCCCGTGGCCGTGGCGCTCGCCCACGCCGCCGACACCTTCCCTCTCCCGCTCGGGGGCCTGGACGAGCTCATCGACGGCGTCCTGATGGACGTGCGCGGGGAGACCTACGAGACCTGGGACGACCTGAAGGTCTACTGCCGCTGTGTCGCGGGTGCCATCGGGCGCCTCTCGCTCGGTGTGTTCGGCACAGAACCGGGGGCGCGCGGCGCTGAGCGCGCGCCGGAGTATGCCGACACGCTCGGGCTCGCGCTCCAACTCACCAACATCCTGCGGGACGTCCGCGAGGACGCCGAGGGCGGGCGCACCTATCTGCCCTCCGACGACCTTGCCAAATTCGGCTGCTCGTCAGGCTTCAGCGGGCCGACACCACCGGAGGGCTCCGACTTCGCGGGCCTCGTGCACTTCGAAGTGCGTCGGGCCCGCGCCCTTTTCGCCGAGGGCTACCGGCTGCTCCCGATGCTCGACCGGCGCAGCGGTGCCTGTGTCGCCGCCATGGCCGGCATCTACCGCCGCCTCCTCGACCGCATCGAGCGCGATCCGGAGGCCGTGCTGCGCGGCCGGGTCTCCCTGCCCGGGCGCGAGAAGGCCTACGTCGCCGTGCGCGGTCTGAGCGGTCTGGACACCCGGCATGCCGGCCGTCGTACCGTCAGGAGGCGCGCCTGATGGACATTGCGGTCCAAGGTGATGTCACCGGCGAAAAGCGGCGGGCAACCCTCCGCTGCCGGGCCGCGTCCCTGACTGAGACGACCCGCCGTGCGGCGTTCGAGCACCGGCACGGCGGTCGCGCAGGGAAGGGTGCACGATGACCGACGGCATGCGGCCCGAAGAGCCGCTCGCGGACACCCCCGGACACCCCGGGACCGCCGTCGTGATCGGCGGAGGGCTCGCCGGCATCACCGCCGCGCTCGCGCTCGCCGACGCCGGGGTGCGGGTCACCCTGATCGAGGGCCGGCCGAGGCTCGGTGGCCTGGCCTTCTCCTTCCAACGCGGCGAACTCACCGTCGACAACGGACAGCACGTGTACCTGCGCTGCTGCACCGCCTACCGCTGGTTCCTCGACCGCATCGAGGGGACGGCGCTGGCACCGTTGCAGGATCGTCTCGACGTGCCCGTGCTCGACGTGGCGCGGCCCGAGGGCCGACGGCTCGGCAGGCTGCGGCGTGACGCGCTGCCCGTACCCCTGCACCTGGGCCGGAGCCTTGCGACCTATCCGCATCTGTCACTCGCCGATCGCGCCAGGGTCGGGCGTGCCGCGCTCGCGCTCCAGGGGCTCGACCTCGCCGATCCGACCCTGGACACACAGGACTTCGGCAGCTGGCTGACCGCGCACGGTCAGTCGGCGCGTGCCGTCGAGGCCCTGTGGGACCTGGTCGGGGTCGCCACCCTCAACGCGGTCGCGGGCGACGCCTCGCTGGGGCTCGCCGCGATGGTGTTCAAGACCGGTCTGCTGTCCGACCCGGGCGCGGCCGACATCGGCTGGGCGCGCGTCCCGCTGGGCGAACTGCATGACCGGCTGGCCCGCAAGGCGCTCGACTCGGCGGGCGTTCGTACCGAGGTCCGTACACGCGTCACCTCCATCTCCCCTGACGAGAACGGACATTGGAGCGTTCAGGTTCCCGGCGAGACACTTCGGACGGACACCGTCGTGCTCGCCGTGGCACAGCGCGAGGCGTACGACCTGCTGCCCGAGGGTGCGCTCGACGCGCCCGAACAACTGCTGGAGATCGGTACCGCGCCGATCCTCAACGTCCATGTCGTCTACGACCGCAAGGTGCTCAGCCGTCCCTTCTTCGCGGCCCTCGGCACCCCGGTGCAGTGGGTATTCGACCGGACCGAGGCCTCCGGCCTGCGGAACGGCCAGTACCTCGCCCTGTCCCAGTCGGCTGCGCAGGACGAGATCGACGAGCCCGTCGCCGCGCTGCGCGAGCGGTATCTGCCCGAGCTGGAGCGGCTGTTGCCCAGGGCGCGCGGCGCGGAAGTGAAGGACTTCTTCGTGACCAGGGAGCGCACCGCGACGTTCGCTCCCACCCCCGGCGTCGGGCGGCTGCGGCCCGGCGCCCGTACCAAGGCCCCCGGCCTCTACCTGGCCGGAGCGTGGACCGCCACAGGGTGGCCCGCGACCATGGAGAGTGCGGTCCGCAGTGGCGTGAGTGCGGCCGGCGCCGCGCTGAGCGCCCTGGGCCGGCCCCGCCCGAGTCACCTCTTCGACGTGGAGGAGGCGGCGTGATGCTCGATCAGCACACGGCGGCAGGCCCCCGCACCCCCGGTACCGCAACAAGAGGAGAGACTGTGCCCACTGTGCCCCCGGCCTCGAAGGCCGCTCGTGAGACCGCGGTGGACGTGACCGCGCTCCTGGAGCGCGGTCGGACCCTGGCCACACCGGTACTGCGGGCGGCGATCGACCGCCTGGCCCCTCCCATGGACACCGTTTCCGCCTACCACTTCGGCTGGATCGACGCCGAGGGCAACCCCACGGCCGGCGACGGCGGCAAGGCCGTACGCCCCGCCCTCGCCGTGCTCTCCGCCGAGGTCACCGGCGCCGCGCCCGAGGTCGGCATCCCCGGCGCCGTCGCCGTCGAACTGGTCCACAACTTCTCCCTGCTGCACGACGACCTGATGGACGGCGACGAACAGCGCCGCCACCGAGACACGGTCTGGAAGGTGCACGGCCCCGCCCAGGCCATCCTCGTCGGCGACGCCCTGTTCGCCCTGGCCAACGAGGTCCTGCTGGAACTCGGCACCGTCGAGGCCGGCCGCGCCACCCGCCGGCTGACCACCGCCACCCGCGCCCTGATCGACGGGCAGGCGCAGGACATCTCCTACGAGCACCGCGACCGCGTCAGCGTCGAGGAGTGCCTGACCATGGAGGGCAACAAGACCGGCGCCCTGATCGCCTGCGCCAGCTCCATCGGCGCGGTGCTCGCCGGTGCGGACGACCACACCGCCGACACCCTGGAGAAGTACGGCTACCACCTGGGCCTCGCCTTCCAGGCCATCGACGACCTGCTCGGCATCTGGGGCGACCCGGTCTCCACCGGCAAGCAGACCTGGAGCGACCTGCGCCAGCGCAAGAAGTCCCTGCCGGTCGTGGCCGCGCTCGCGGCGGGCGGGCCCGCCTCCGAGCGGCTCGGTGAGATCCTCGCCGCCGACGCCAAGAGCAGCGACTTCGAGAACTTCTCCGAGGAGGAGTTCGCTGCCCGCGCCGCCCTCATCGAGGAGGCGGGCGGCCGCGAGTGGACCGCCGAAGAGGCACGCCGCCAGCACACCATCGCCGTCGAGGCCCTCGACGCCGTCGACATGCCCGAGCAGGTGCGGGCGCAGTTCACGGCGCTCGCCGACTTCGTCGTCGTACGAAAGAGATGACCACCGCGCGAAAAGAGATGATCAGTATCGGTCGAATAGCCCTCGCGTAGTCGCCGGCCGGTGCCGCTGGAAGCAGCGCACCGGCCGACGGCGGACCCGCAGCAGACGCACTACCTGAGCAACTGCACGAAGGGGAAGCCATGACAGCGACGACCGACGGAAGCACCGGGGCACCGCAGCCCCGGGCAGCCGCGGCCAGCGACACCGACAGCGAAACCCCCGTGGCGGCCGGGGTTCACGAGGCCGCCGTACGCGCGGTACAGCGCGCCACCGACTTCCTGCTGGCGAAGCAGGACGCCCAGGGCTGGTGGAAGGGCGACCTCGAGACGAACGTCACGATGGACGCCGAGGACCTGCTGCTCCGTCAGTTCCTGGGGATCCGGGACGAGAAGACCACACGGGCCGCCGCGCTCTTCATCCGCGGCGAGCAGCGCGAGGACGGAACCTGGGCCACCTTCTACGGCGGACCGGGCGAACTCTCCACCACCGTCGAGGCGTACGTCGCCCTCCGCCTGGCCGGCGACGCGCCCGACGCCCCGCACATGGCCAAGGCCTCCGCCTGGATCCGCGAGCAGGGCGGCATCGCCGCATCCCGGGTCTTCACGCGGATCTGGCTGGCCCTGTTCGGCTGGTGGAAGTGGGAGGACCTGCCCGAACTCCCGCCGGAGCTCATCTACTTCCCCAAGTGGGTCCCGCTCAACATCTATGACTTCGGCTGCTGGGCCCGGCAGACCATCGTCCCGCTGACGATCGTCTCCGCGAAGCGCCCGGTACGGCCGGCGCCCTTCCCGCTCGACGAACTGCACACCGACCCGGCTCGCCCCAACCCGCCCAAGCCTCTTGCCACGCCGACCAGTTGGGACGGTGCCTTCCAGCGGCTCGACAAGGCGCTGCACCAACTGCGCAAGGTCGCTCCGCGCAGGCTGCGCAGAGCCGCCATGAACAGCGCGGCCCGCTGGATCATCGAGCGGCAGGAGAACGACGGCTGCTGGGGAGGCATCCAGCCGCCGGCCGTGTACTCGATCATCGCCCTGCACCTGCTCGGCTACGACCTCGAACACCCCGTGATGCGCGAGGGACTGGCGTCGCTGGACCGCTTCGCCGTCTGGCGCGAGGACGGGGCCCGGATGATCGAGGCCTGCCAGTCGCCGGTCTGGGACACCTGCCTGGCGACCATCGCGCTGGTCGACGCGGGGGTGCCCGCCGACCATCCGCAGTTGGTAAGGGCCGCGGACTGGATGCTGGGCGAGGAGATCGTCCGGCCCGGCGACTGGGCGGTCAAGCGCCCCCAACTACCGTCGGGCGGCTGGGCGTTCGAGTTCCACAACGACAACTACCCCGACATCGACGACACCGCCGAGGTGGTCCTCGCACTGCGCCGGGTCAGGCACCACGATCCCGAGCGGGTCGAGAAGGCGATCGGCCGCGGTGTGCGCTGGAACCTTGGGATGCAGTCGAGGAACGGGGCCTGGGGCGCCTTCGACGTCGACAACACCAGCCCCTTCCCCAACCGGCTGCCGTTCTGCGACTTCGGCGAGGTCATCGACCCGCCGTCGGCCGACGTCACCGCGCACGTCGTCGAGATGCTCGCGGTCGAGGGCCTGGCCCACGACCCGCGCACCCGGCGCGGCATCCAGTGGCTGCTCGCCGAGCAGGAGCCGGACGGCTCGTGGTTCGGACGCTGGGGCGTGAACTACGTCTACGGCACCGGATCGGTCGTACCCGCCCTGGTGGCCGCCGGTGTCCCGGGCTCGCATCCGGCGATCCGCCGTGCCGTCACCTGGCTGGAGTCCGTCCAGAACGACGACGGCGGCTGGGGCGAGGACCTGCGCTCCTACAAGTACGTCAAGGAGTGGAGCGGCAAGGGCGCCTCGACCGCCTCGCAGACCGCGTGGGCGCTGATGGCGCTGCTGGCCGCGGGGGAGAAGGACTCCAAGGCCGTCGAGCGCGGCGTCGAGTGGCTCGCGGCGACCCAGCGGGAGGACGGCTCCTGGGACGAGCCGTACTTCACCGGCACCGGGTTTCCCTGGGACTTCTCGATCAACTACCACCTCTACCGGCAGGTCTTCCCGCTCACCGCGCTCGGCCGGTACGTCCACGGCGAGCCCTTCGCCGAGCGGCCCGCGCGGAGCGGGGCCTCCGGACAGCGCGGGGAGCCGGGAAAACCGCTCGCCGAGGCCAAGGGGAGCTGATGAGCCCACAGCCCGCCCCGGCCCCGCTGCTGATCGCCTGCGCGCTCGGCATCGAGCAGCTCGCTCTGCGCACGGGTGAGCGGGGCGGGGCCGGGGGGCCGGTCACCGTGCTCCGGACGGGCATGGGGCCCCGGGCGGCCGAACGCTCCGTCACCCGGATGCTGGCCGACCCGGCCCTCGGCGGGGCCGCCGTGCTCGCCACGGGCTTCTGCGCCGGGCTCGCACCCGGTATGCACCCCGGTGATCTGGTGGTCGCCGAGGAGACCCGGGATCCGGCGGGAACCGTTCCGTGCGCGGGGACCGACCTACTCGTCAAAGAGCTGGTGCGGACCGTCCCCGGCCGCACCGTCCACACCGGACCACTCACCGGCTCCGACCACGTCATCCGGGGCCAGGAACGTTCAGATCTGCTCTCGACCGGCGCGATCGCGGTCGACATGGAGTCGGCGGCCACACTCCTGAGCGCCGTACGCACGGGCGAGCGCCCGGTTGCGGCCGTCCGGGTGGTGGTGGACGCTCCAGAACATGAACTCGTCCGGATCGGCACATTGCGCGGTGGAATATCGGCTTTCCGCGTTCTTCGTTCCGTTCTGCCTGCTTTCTACGAATGGCACCGTTCTTTGCTGCTCCCCAGGAGGTGAGCCAGATGGCCATGCCGCTGCGTCAGTCCATCAAGGTCGCTACTTACTTGGCCGAACAGAAGCTGCGCAGGCGGGACAAGTTTCCGCTCATCGTCGAGCTGGAACCGCTCTTCGCCTGCAACCTCAAGTGCGAGGGGTGCGGCAAGATCCAGCACCCGGCCGGAGTGCTGAAGCAGCGGATGCCCGTCGCGCAGGCCGTGGGCGCGGTGCTCGAATCCGGTGCGCCGATGGTGTCCATCGCCGGCGGCGAGCCCCTGATGCATCCTCAGATCGACGAGATCGTCCGTCAGCTGGTGGCCAGGCGGAAGTACGTCTTCCTGTGCACCAACGCCATGCTGCTGCGCAAGAAGATGGACAAGTTCAAGCCCTCGCCGTACTTCGCGTTCGCCGTGCACATCGACGGACTGCGCGAACGCCATGACGAGTCCGTGGCGAAGGAGGGCGTGTTCGACGAGGCGGTGGAGGCCATCAAGGAGGCCAAGAGGCGCGGCTTCCGGGTCACCACCAACTCGACCTTCTTCAACACCGACACCCCGCAGACCATCGTCGAGGTCCTCAACTACCTCAACGACGACCTCAAGGTCGACGAGATGATGATCTCGCCCGCCTACGCCTACGAGAAGGCCCCCGACCAGGAGCACTTCCTCGGCGTGGAGCAGACCCGCGAGCTGTTCAAGAAGGCCTTCGCGGGCGGCAACCGGCGCCGCTGGCGGCTGAACCACTCGCCGCTGTTCCTCGACTTCCTCGAGGGCAAGGTGGACTTCCCGTGCACCGCCTGGGCGATCCCGAACTACTCCCTGTTCGGCTGGCAGCGCCCCTGCTACCTGATGAGCGACGGCTACGTCCCGACGTACCGCGAGCTCATCGAGGAGACCGACTGGGACAAGTACGGCCGCGGCAAGGACCCGCGCTGCGCCAACTGCATGGCGCACTGCGGCTACGAGCCCACCGCCGTCCTGGCCACCATGGGCTCGCTCAAGGAGTCGCTGCGCGCCATGCGCGAGACGGTCTCCGGGAACCGGGAGTGACGGCATGACCGCCGTCTCCCTGGGCGTCCCCGAGGTACCCCTCCGGCCGATCGCCGAGCGGCGAGTGTCGCGGCAGATCCAGGTCGGTCCAGTGGCGGTCGGGGGCGGGGCCCCGGTGTCGGTGCAGTCGATGACGACGACCCGTACGTCGGACATCGGCGCCACCTTGCAGCAGATCGCGGAGCTGACGGCGTCCGGCTGCCAGATCGTGCGGGTCGCCTGCCCCACGCAGGACGACGCGGACGCGCTCGCGACCATCGCGCGCAAGTCTCAGATCCCGGTGATCGCGGACATCCACTTCCAGCCGAAGTACGTCTTCGCGGCCATCGAGGCGGGCTGCGCCGCGGTCCGCGTGAACCCCGGCAACATCAAGCAGTTCGACGACAAGGTCAAGGAGATCGCGCGGGCCGCCAAGGACCACGGCACCCCGATCCGCATCGGCGTCAACGCCGGCTCGCTCGACAAGCGGCTGCTGCGGAAGTACGGCAGGGCCACACCGGAGGCGCTCGTGGAGAGCGCGCTGTGGGAGGCGTCGCTGTTCGAGGAGCACGACTTCCGGGACATCAAGATCTCGGTCAAGCACAACGACCCGGTCGTGATGATCGAGGCGTACAAGCAGCTCGCGGCGCAGTGCGACTACCCGCTGCACCTCGGAGTGACCGAGGCCGGTCCCGCCTTCCAGGGCACGATCAAGTCGGCCGTCGCCTTCGGCGCCCTGCTGTCACAGGGGATCGGCGACACGATCCGGGTGTCCCTGAGCGCCCCGCCCGCCGAGGAGGTCAAGGTCGGCATCCAGATCCTGCAGTCGCTGAACCTCAGGCAGCGGCGCCTGGAGATCGTCTCCTGCCCGTCGTGCGGACGGGCGCAGGTCGACGTGTACAAGCTGGCCGACGAGGTGACCGCCGGCCTGGAAGGCATGGAAGTGCCCCTGCGGGTAGCCGTCATGGGCTGTGTGGTCAACGGCCCCGGCGAGGCACGGGAGGCGGATCTGGGGGTCGCCTCCGGCAACGGCAAGGGGCAGATCTTCGTCAAGGGCGAGGTCGTCAAGACGGTCCCCGAGTCGAAGATCGTCGAGACGCTGATCGAAGAGGCGATGAAGATCGCCGAGCAGATGGAGCAGGACGGGGCCGCATCGGGCGCCCCCACCGTCACGGGGAAACCAGCAGTGACTGTGAGTTGAAGCAAGGCACGGAACCGAGAGGGGGCCCGAGCGTGACGATTCTGGAGAGCATCCGGGGACCACGCGACCTGAAGGCGCTGTCCGAGGCGGAACTCGATGATCTGTCCCATGAAATCCGGGAGTTCCTGGTGCACGCGGTCGCCAGGACCGGCGGACATCTCGGGCCCAATCTGGGGGTGGTGGAACTCTCCATCGCGCTCCACCGGGTCTTCGAGTCACCGGTCGACCGCATCGTCTGGGACACCGGCCATCAGAGCTACGTACACAAGCTTTTGACAGGACGTCAGGACTTCTCCAAGCTGCGCGGCAAGGGCGGCCTGTCCGGCTACCCCTCGCGCGAGGAGTCCGAGCACGACATCGTCGAGAACAGCCACGCCTCCACCGCGCTCGGCTGGGCCGACGGGCTGGCCAAGGCCCGTCAGGTGCAGGGGGAGAAGGGGCACGTCGTCGCGGTGATCGGCGACGGGGCGCTGACCGGGGGCATGGCCTGGGAGGCGCTGAACAACATCGCCGCGGCCAAGGACCGGCCGCTGATCATCGTCGTCAACGACAACGAGCGCTCGTACGCCCCGACCATCGGAGGCCTCGCCAACCACCTGGCCACCCTGCGCACCACCGACAGCTACGAGAAGGTCCTGGCCTGGGGCAAGGACGTACTGCTCAGGACCCCGCTGGTGGGCAACACGATCTACGAGTCCCTGCACGGGGCGAAGAAGGGCTTCAAGGACGCCTTCGCACCACAGGGCATGTTCGAGGACCTCGGGCTGAAGTACGTCGGCCCGATCGACGGACACGACATCGGGGCCGTCGAGTCCGCGCTCAGGCGGGCCAAGCGCTTCCACGGGCCCGTGCTGATCCACTGCCTCACGGAGAAGGGACGCGGCTACGAACCGGCCCTCGCCCACGAGGAGGACCACTTCCACACCGTCGGCGTGATGGACCCGCTGACCTGCGAGCCGCTCGCGCCGTCGGGCGGGCCGTCCTGGACCTCGGTGTTCGGTGAGGAGATCGTGCGGATCGGTGAGGAGCGGGAGGACGTCGTGGCGATCACGGCGGCCATGCTGCACCCGGTCGGGCTGGGCAGGTTCGCCGAGCGGTTCCCGGACCGGGTGTGGGACGTCGGGATCGCCGAGCAGCACGCGGCCGTGTCGGCGGCGGGGCTCGCGACGGGCGGGCTGCACCCGGTCGTCGCCGTCTACGCCACGTTCCTGAACCGTGCCTTCGACCAGTTGCTGATGGACGTCGCGCTGCACCGGTGCGGGGTGACCTTCGTACTGGACCGGGCCGGCGTCACGGGCGCCGACGGGCCCTCCCACAACGGCATGTGGGACATGTCGATCCTGCAGGTCGTGCCCGGCCTCCGGATCGCCGCGCCGCGCGACGCCGACCAGCTGCGGGCACAGCTGCGGGAAGCGGTGGCCGTCGACGACGCGCCGACGCTCGTACGGTTCCCGAAGGAGTCGGTCGGGCCGTCGATCCCGGCGGTCGACCGGGTGGGCGGCCTCGACGTGCTGCACCGGGACGAGGGCGAGCCGGACGTCCTCCTCGTCGCCGTGGGCGTGATGGCCCCGGTGTGCCTCCAGGCGGCCGATCTCCTGCGGGCACGCGGCATCAACTGCACCGTCGTCGACCCCCGTTGGGTCAAACCGGTCGACCCCGCGCTCGCGCCCCTCGCCGCACAGCACCGGCTGGTGGCCGTCGGCGAGGACAACAGCCGCTCGTCCGGGGTCGGCGCCGCCGTGGCACTGGCACTGAGCGACGCCGAAGTCGACGTGCCCGTACGGCGGTTCGGCATCCCGGAGCAGTTCCTCGCGCACGCCAAGCGGGGCGAGGTGCTCGCCGACATCGGGCTCACGCCGGTCGAGATCGCCGGTCGGATCAGCGCGAGCCTCGCCCTCAAGGAGGCCGAGAACAGCCTGGCCGGTCCGGAACCGGCCGAGGGCGGCCCTGACGGCCGTACCGTCGTGCCAGTCAAGGAGAAAGCCGAATGACCACGGAGTTCGACCTCGGCCACCTCCTCGCCGAGCGCGGAGCCGAGCGCTACGAGCTGCACAGCAGATACCTCAACCACCAGCTCCCGCGCATGCTGCACACCATCGGCTTCGACAAGGTCTACGAGCGGGCCGAGGGCGCCTACTTCTGGGACGCGGACGGCGACGACTACCTGGACATGCTCGCCGGGTTCGGGGTGATGGGGCTGGGGCGCCACCACCCCGTCGTCCGCAAGGCGCTGCACGACGCCCTCGACGCCTCCCTCGCCGACCTCACCCGCTTCGACTGCCAGCCGCTGCCCGGGCTGCTGGCCGAGAAGCTGCTCACGCACAGCCCGCATCTGGACCGGGTGTTCTTCGGCAACAGCGGGACGGAGGCGGTGGAGACCGCGCTGAAGTTCGCCCGGTTCGTCACCGGCAGGCCGCGGATCCTGTACTGCGACCACGCGTTCCACGGGCTGACCACCGGCTCCCTGTCCGTCAACGGCGAGTCCGGCTTCCGGGACGGCTTCGCCCCGCTGCTGCCGGACACGGCCGTGGCACTCGGCGATCTCGATGCTCTGGCCCGGGAGCTGAAGAAGGGCGACGTCGCCGCCCTGATCGTCGAACCGATCCAGGGCAAGGGCGTCCACGAGCCCCCGCCCGGCTATCTGCGGGCCGCACAGGAACTGCTGCACAAGCACAAGGCGTTGCTCATCGCCGACGAGGTGCAGACGGGGCTCGGCCGGACCGGCGACTTCTACGCCTACCAGCACGAGGACGGGGTCGAGCCGGACCTGGTGTGCGTGGCCAAGGCGCTCTCCGGCGGCTATGTGCCGGTGGGCGCCACCGTCGGCAAGGACTGGATCTTCAAGAAGGTGTACTCGTCCATGGACCGTGTGCTGGTCCACTCGGCGAGTTTCGGGTCCAACGCCCAGGCCATGGCGGCCGGGCTCGCCGTGCTGTCCGTCCTGGAGAACGAGCAGATCGTCGCGAACGCGCGGGCGACCGGGGAGCTGCTGAAGTCCCGGCTCGCGGCGCTGACCGACAAGTACGAGCTGCTCGCCGACGTCCGCGGCCGCGGCCTGATGATCGGCATCGAGTTCGGCCGCCCCGACTCGCTGAAGCTGCGCAGCCGCTGGACCATGCTGCAGGCCGCGCGCAAGGGCCTGTTCGCGCAGATGGTCGTCGTACCGCTGCTGAGGCGGCACCGCATCCTCACCCAGGTCTCCGGCGACCACCTGGAGGTGATCAAGCTGATCCCGCCGCTGATCATCGGTGAGCGGGAGGTGGACCGGTTCGTCGACGCCTTCACGGATGTGATGGACGACGCGCACAGCGGGGGCGGGCTGATGTGGGACTTCGGGAAGACGTTGATCAAGCAGGCGGTTGCCAACCGCTGAGGGCGTGGCGTCCCCGATGCCCAGCTGGTCGAGGGTTTTTGCCTCTGAGGCAAGAAATTTGCCGCACAGGCAAAGCTCCGGCTGAATGGAGAGCATGAGCTCTCCCGAGAACGAGCCCGAGGGTGAGGGCGAGTCGGCGGCGCCGGGCGAGGCCCTGCCCGTCGTCGCGCCTCAGCTCCGGGCCCTGCGCCGCCGAGCGGCCCTCACCCTGGAGGGCGCGGCCCGCGCCGCCGGACTGTCGCCCGCCCACCTCTCCCGGCTGGAGACCGGCCGGCGCCAGCCCTCGCTGCCGATGCTGCTCGCGCTCGCGCGTGTCTACGGTACGACCGTCTCCGAGCTGCTCGGCGAGACGGTCGCCGATCGGGACGCGATCGTGCGCGCCGCCGACATGGAGCCGACGGCGGCCGGCGGCTGGACGTACTGGCAGGCGGGCGCTCCGGGGCGCGGCATGCAGGCCCTGCGCGTCCATGTGCCGTACGGATCGCAGGGCGACATCGTGCGCGTACACCCCGGCGAGGAGTGGCTCCACGTCCTCAAGGGGCGGCTGCGGCTGCGGCTCGGGGACACCACGCACCGGCTCGCGCCCGGCGACAGCGCGCATTTCGACTCGCTCACCCCGCACCGCATCGCCGCTCAGGACGAGGGCGGGGTCGAGCTCCTGTTCGTCCACACCTTGCTGCAGAGTCCCACGGCCACCTTGTGCCTGGGCCCCACCCCTGGAGAGACGCCTTGAGCGACATGGAGGAGAAGTTCCCGCGTGCCCTTTGGGTGCGGCTGATCGTCTACATCGCGGTGGGGCATGTCTTCGCCGCCTTCATCTACTTCCTGTTCGAGGCGGGCGCGAAGTAGGCACGCGGGGCGGCCCCCGGCGGCCGGGCGTCAGTCGAGCAGCCGCTCCCGCAGGCGCTCCCGGGCCTCCGGGGTGATCCCCAGGCCCTGCTCCAGATAGGCGTCGACGCCGCCCCACGTCCCCTCGATCGTCTCGAAGGCGGCCGTCAGATACTCGGCGCGCGCGTCGAACAGCGGGCTCAGCAGCTCCATGACCTCGGGGGAGTAGGCCGAGGCGGAGCTGCTGCTGCGGTGCACCTTGTAGCGGCGGTGCTTGGCGTTGGACTCCAGGTAGTCGGCGAGGATCGCGTCGCGCTCCACGCCGAGCGCGAGCAGCGTCACGGCGATGGACAGGCCGGCGCGGTCCTTGCCGGCCGCGCAGTGCATCAGGGCGGGGACGCTGTCCTCCACGAGCGCGTGCAGCACCTGGGAGTGCTCGGCGGTGCGTTCCTTGATGATCATGCGATACGAGGCGATCATCCGGTTCGCCGCCTTGCCGTCGGCGAGGATCTCCCGCAGCTGGTCGATGTCGCCGTCGCGGACCATCTTCCAGAACTCCGCGCCGTCCGCCGGGTCGCTCAGCGGCAGGTTCACATTGCGCACGCCCGGCAGCTCGACGTCCGGCCCCTCGAGCTTCTGGTCCGCCGCGTTGCGGAAGTCGAAGATCGTGTGCAGACCCAGGGAACCGAGGAATGCGGCGTCCTCCTCGGTCGCGTGCGCGAGGTGGCCGCTGCGGAACAGCACTCCGTACCGCACCCGCCGTCCGTCCACGGTCGGCAGGCCGCCCACATCGCGGAAGTTGCGGACTCCGGCCAGCTCCGGCTCGGTCGACGGGATCTGCTGCGTCACGGGGGCTCCTCCCAGTCTGCCCCGTCGGCGCGGCTCGGCGGTGCGGCCGACGGGATGCGCTCTCGACCATACGACATGGATTCCTGGGGCAATGAGTTGTCCACAGGCGTTGCATCGGAGCCGCGCGGGGCTTGATGATGTTGACGCTTGATCGGACCTGTTCGAATGTGTGAGGGCTTGATGCTGGAGATCTCCGACCGCGGGCGTACCTGGGTTCTTTCCGGGCCCACCAGCAGTTACGCCCTTCACCTCACGGAGGGCGCCGAGCTGCTGCACCTCCACTGGGGACCGCGTATCGCGCTCGCCGACGCCGAGGAGCTGGCCGTGCGCCCGCTCCCGGACTACTGGCCCTTCGAGTCGCAGCTCGACGGACGTGAGGAGTACCCGGTCGAGGGTGGCCCCCGCTTCGTGCGCCCGGCCCTTTCCGTGCGCACCGACGAGCGGCGCGGCACCGAGTGGACCTTCGAGGCGTACGAGACCGAGGGCGAGGAGCTGCGGCTGCGGTTCCGGGACGGCGGGCTGGGCATCACCCTGCACTACCGGATGCGCGACGACGTCGTGGAGCGCTGGGTGACCCTGGACAACCAGGGGCCCGACCTGGAGCTGCTGCGCGCCGACTCCGCCACCTGGACCCTGCCCGAGCGCGAGGACTGGCGGCTGTCCCAACTGCACGGACGCTGGGCCGCGGAGTCCCGGCTGACGCAGTCGCCCCTCACCTACGGTGAGAAGGTCATCGGCAGTCGCCGCGGCCACACCGGGCACCCGCTCCTGCCCTGGGTCGCGCTCGACACCGACGCCACCGAGGAGCGCGGCGAGGTGTACGGCTGCGCCCTCGCCTGGTCGGGGTCCTGGCGGATCGCGGTGGCCCAGCTGCCGGACGCGCGCGTGCAGATCACCGGCGGGGTCGGGTACGACGACTCGGGTCTGCTGCGGCTGGCGGCGGGGGAGTCGTTCGTGACCCCCGTCTTCGCCGGGCTGTGGAGCGACGGCGGCTTCGGGGGCGCGAGCCGCGCCTGGCACGCCTACCAGCGCGCCCATGTCATCCCCGACGCCGATCAGGACCGGCCGGTGCTCTTCAACTCCTGGGAGGCGACGGAGTTCGACATCTCCGAGGAGCGGCAAAGGGCCCTCGCGCGACGGGCCGCCGCGATCGGCGTGGAGCTGTTCGTCGTCGACGACGGCTGGTTCGGGGCGCGCACCAGCGACCGCGCCGGGCTCGGCGACTGGACGCCCAACCCGGACCGCTTCCCGTCCGGCCTCAAGCCCCTGGCCGACCATGTACACGGCCTCGGCATGCAGTTCGGCATCTGGGTGGAGCCGGAAATGGTCAATCCGGACAGCGAGCTCTACCGGGCCCACCCGGACTGGGTGCAGTACCAGACCGGGCGAAAGCGGACGGAATTCCGCAATCAGCTCGTATTGAACCTGGCCCGCCAAGACGTCCAGGAATACCTCTGGAACCGGCTCGACGAGATCCTCTCCAGCGCTCCCGTCGACTACGTGAAGTGGGACTTCAACCGCTGCTTCAGCGATGCGGGCTGGCCCGGTGAGCCGTACCCGCAGCGGCTCTGGGTCGACCACGTCCGCGCCTTCTACGCCCTGTTGGACCGGCTCCGCGCCGCCCACCCGGGCGTCGCCTTCGAGTCCTGCTCGGGCGGGGGCGGCCGGATCGACCTCGGCGTGCTGAGCCGTACGGACCAGGTGTGGACGTCCGACAACACCGACCCGCTCGACCGGCTCGCCATCCAGCACGGCTTCAGTCAGATCCACCCGGCGCGGGTCATGGCCGCCTGGGTCACCGACAGTCCGAACGACCAGCTCAACGGCCGGGCCAGCTCGCTGCGGTTCCGTTTCGTGAGTGCCATGGCCGGGGTGCTCGGCGTCGGCGGAGACCTCACGCAGTGGACCGAGGGGGAGCTCGCCGAGGCGCGGGAGTGGGTGGAGCTCTACAAGGAGATCCGGCCCGTCGTGCAGCGTGGCGACCTCTACCGGCTGCGGCCCCCGCGCGGCGGGCTGAGTGCGGTGCAGTACGCGCTCGGTGACGAGACGGTCGTCCTCGCCTGGCTTCAGGCGCAGAGCTACGGCGAATCCGTACCGGCGCTGCGGCTGCGTGGGCTCGACCCGACAGCATCGTACGAATGCCGCGAAACGGGCGAAGTTCACCGAGGTGCCGTATTGCTGCATCACGGACTGCGCACCAACCTGCGCGGCGACCTTGATGCGACAGTTATCCGCCTGCGCCGCATCTAGGGGTTCTGTCCGAATTGACGCCTTCATTCCAACTCGCTCTGAAGCAAAGGAAGCTGGAGCGGAGTCGCGTGAGGAGCGTCATATTCGTGACCGTGCGTCGCCCGTCATGTTCATGTAATTCCCCTGCTTTTCAAGGGGTTTTGAGTCGGGCGGCGCATCAATAATTCACGCAGGGTGACCGAGAATTCCCACAAGGGATCAACAGGAACGCATTCGGACGGAACCTCTCACTTGTTCCCGTGCGTCTTCCTCGCTTACGTTCGCCACCAATCCGGACGGACGCCGAATCCTGCCGCCGACCGGAGCCCGCGCAAACTCACCCGACCATGGCAGGAGCGGGGGACCCACAGGTAAAACCGCCTGTTCCGGTCTCCGGAACAGGCTTGGGGTCAAGTCGCGTCCCGACGCGGCCGGGCATCTCCAGCCCGCACCCGACAGCTCACCTCGCAGGCGCCGGAGAGGAATTCGCCATGCCCGCGAAGGGTAAGCACCGCCGCCCGAAGTCCCTGCGCTTCACCCGCTCCATAGCCGTCGCCGGAACCGGCGGAGCCGCTCTCGCCCTCCCGCTCATCGGAGCCACCGGCGCCCATGCCGCTCCCGCGCAGTCCGTTTCCGGAAAGGCCGTTCAGACACTTCCGGTCGCTGAGAAGAAGGCGGCCGAGAAGAAGGCCGCAGAGAAGAAGGACGCGGCTCGGAAGACGGGTGTGCGGACCTATTCGGTGCAGGTCGGCGACTACCTTTCGAAGATCGCCGACGAGCAGAACGTCAGCGGTGGCTGGAAGAAGCTCTACGCCGACAACCGAGAGGCCGTCGGTTCGGACCCGTCGCTCATCCACCCCGGTCTGAAGCTCACCATCGGTGGCAAGAAGGCCGCGACGAGCACCCCCAAGTCGTCGCCCTCTTCCCCGTCTTCCTCTTCTTCGCCCTCGAAGTCGTCGGATTCCTCGGATTCTTCCGCCGCGAAGTCCTCCGCGACCAAGACGACCAAGGCTGCCCAGAGCGCCGGGGCGACCAGCACCGCCAGTGGCTTCAGTGCCCCGCTGTCCTCGGCCGCCGTCGGCACCGCGTACAAGGTGGCGGGCAGCATGTGGTCCAGCGGCTACCACACCGGCGTCGACTTCTCCGCTCCGACCGGCACCTCGCTGAAGGCCGTGGGCGCGGGCACCGTCGTCTCCGCGGGCTGGGCCGGCGCGTACGGCAACCAGGTCGTCATCCGGCTCGCCGACGGCTACTACGCCCAGTACGCCCACCTGTCCTCGCTCTCCGTCTCGGCCGGCCAGACCGTGACCGCGGGCCAGCAGATAGGCCTCTCCGGATCGACGGGCAACTCGACCGGCCCGCACCTGCACTTCGAGATCCGCACCACGCCGGACTACGGCTCGGACGTGGACCCGGTCGCCTACCTCCGCTCCAAGGGTGTCGCCATCGGCTGATCCCCCGCCGACCCTCCCCGCTCGAGGCTCCTCTCGAGCGGGGGCGGACCCCACGCCTGACACGCTGCCGCAGGCCGGACCCCGATCCCCGGGTCCGGCCTTCGGTGTGTCCGGGCTCGATCGGTCGTGAGCGCCGCATTGCGTTCGTGTGGCGGGCATGTCCGGAGTGTCGACAGGAGGGGAGGCGGGAAGGCACAGTGATCGGCGCAGCACTGCAAGCGCTTTCTGCTGCCCGCGTCAACTCCCCTGTCCGGCGGGGGCGGTGACAAGGCATCGGAGGGCGCCCGTCATCCGCACGGCTGTCTGCACCCTCCCGGAAGGAGCCGTCCCCAGTGACAACCACGCGTAGAGCCTTCGCAGCCCTGGCCGTTGGCGCCGCTCTGACCGCCCTCGGCCCCGCGGGCACCGCCGGCGCGGCCCCGCGCCATCGCGGGCTGATCGCGCACGACGACTTCCGTCACGGTCTCGGCCGGTGGGCCGTGGAACTGGAGAAGGGCGGCACCGTCACCGCCTCGCGCGGGGTACTGGAGGTCGACGTGCCCGCGGGCGCGACGATCTGGTTCAGAAAGCGGCTGCAAGGCCCGTACGCCATCGAGTACACGGCCGTGCCCATCTCGGCCGGCGGCGTCAACGACCGCGTCTGCGACCTCAACAACTTCTGGAACGCCACCGACGTCCGCTCCCCGGACGACCTGTTCGCGACCAGGCGAGGCGGGGCCCTGGCGGAGTACGACCACCTCAGGACGTACTACGTCGGCTACGGCGCCAACACGAACACCACCACACGGCTGCGCAGGTACGTCGGTCAGGCCGGGGTCCGTCCGCTGGTCTACGACTACGCCGAGCCGCTGCTCGTGGCGAACGAGCCCCACCGGGTCCGGATCGTCTCCGACGGCCCGACCGTGCGGTGGTGGAACAACGGCCGGCTCGTCTTCGACTTCACCGACCCGGAGCCGTACGGCGGTGGGCACTTCGCCTTCCGGACCACCTGGAGCCACTTCCGGTTCAGCGACTTCCGGGTGTGGCGATTGAGCCCACAACAGCCCTGATCAGAGGCTTATTCCAGATTTGGTCAACACTTGGGGAGTGGCTTATCTCACCGTCCGTCAACCCTTCCTTACGGTCGCGTAGGTCACATTCGAAGGTGAATCATGCCGGTGTGACAGGCGATTCGAAGAGTGACAGCAGATCAGTGATCGGGTCGTACGTCGCGGTGGGGGACAGCTTCACCGAGGGCGTCGGCGACCCCGGCCCCGACGGGGCGTTCGTCGGCTGGGCCGACCGCTTCGCGGTCCTGCTCGCGGACCGGCGCCCCGAGGGCGACTTCGACTACACCAACCTGGCCGTCCGCGGCAAACTGCTCGACCAGATCGTCGAGGACCAGCTCCCGAAAGCCGTGGAACTGGCCCCGGACCTGGTCTCGTTCTGCGCCGGCGGCAACGACATCATCCGGCCGGGCACCGACCCCGACGAGGTGGCCGAGCGCTTCGAGCGGGCGGTCGCCCGGCTCACCGCCGCGGTCGGCACCGTCATGGTGACGACCGGCTTCGACACCCGTGGCGTGCCCGTGCTGAAGCATCTGCGGGGCAAGATCGCCACCTACAACGGCCATGTGCGGGCCATCGCCGACCGGTACGGCTGCCCGGTGCTCGACCTGTGGTCCCTGAAGACCGTCCAGGACCGCCGGGCCTGGGACGACGACCGGCTCCACCTGTCTCCCGAGGGGCACACGCGCGTGGCGCTGCGCGCGGGCCAGGTCCTCGGTCTGGAGGTGCCGGCCGACCCGGACCAGCCCTGGCCGCCGCTCCCGCCCCGCGGCACCCTCGAGATCCGCCGGGACGACGTCCACTGGGCCCGTGAGTACCTGGTGCCGTGGATCGGTCGGCGCCTGCGCGGCGAGTCGTCGGGGGACCATGTGACGGCCAAGGGCGCGCTGTCGCCGGACGACATCAAGTCGCGGATCCGGTCGGTGGCTTGACGGTCGTGGCTTGAGGCTGCGCGTCGGCGGTGCGGGCCGTGCCCTGTTCGAGGGTGCGGCCCACGCGGCTGTCATGGGGCCTGTTCGGCCGTCGTGGGGCCTGCGTGGCTGTCGTGGGGCGGCCCATCGCCGAGGAACGGCAGGGGCGGCACGGCTGTCATCGGCCGCCCGCCCGGCGCCGAGGACGATTCACACGGCCGTCGTGGGCGAGAAGGGACCGACCACTCGGCCCGCGGTCACCTCACCGCGCCGATGTGGTCAACGCCTCCCGCTCCAGGCCCAGTTCCCGGGCGAGCGTCTCGTCCACCCACTCCTGGGCACGCGCGCGAGACACCGCGCCGGGGTACGACGTCAGCTGGACGGCCAGCCCGTCGAGGAGGGCCGTCAGACGCAGGGCCGTGCCGGTGGGGTCCGGGCAGCGGAACTCGTCGGCGGCCACGCCCTCCGCTATGACCTCGGCGATGGCGGCCTTCCACTGCCGGTCGAGGTTCCGTGTGACCTCGCGCAGCGCGGGCTCGCGCAGCGCCGCCGCCCAGCCCTCGATCCACAGCCGCCAGCCCTTGGCCTGCCCGGTCGGCGCGTACCAGCGCACGGCAGCCCGCAGCCGTCGTAGCGCCGTCGTACGCCGACCGAGAATCCTGCGCAGATGACCCAGGTCGCCCTCGGCCGCATGGGTGAACGCGGCGGCGACCAGTTTCTCCTTCGTGGCGAAGTGATAGAGCACCAGCGCGTTGCTCACCCCGAGCGCCGAGGCCACGTCGGCGATCCTGACCGCCGCCACTCCCCGTGCCTCAATCTGCTCGACGGCGGCACGCAGCAACTCCTCACGTCGCTCCGCCACGCTCAACCGCACTCTTGTCACTCCGTCACCCTAAGGCCTGGGCACGGGCGGTTTCCTGGCTGCCGCAGGGCGGAGTGCCCTGCGGCGGCCGTCATCGGTGACAGCCGAACCGCCCGCCGTCAGCGATGCCGGCCGAACCGCTCGGCGATCACCGGCAGCCGGTCCGCCGCGATGGCGTGGGCGGCGGCGCGGGGCGTCGTCCCGTCGGCCTCGGCGCGGGCCAGCGTGAGGTCGGTCAGAGCCCGCATCGAGCGTCGTACGTGGGCGAAGGCCTCGTCCGCGTCGGCGCCGATGTCGCCGAACAGCGTCCACCACCACCAGGCGTTCGTGGCCGAGTTGACCACGACGTCGGGCAGTACGGTGACGCCCCGCGCGGCCAGCAGGTCCTCCGCATCGGGCCGTACGGGCATGTTGGCCGCCTCGGCGATCCAGCGGGCGGTGATCCGTTCCTGGTTCGTGGCGTCGATCGCGTACGAGACGGCCGCCGGCACCAGCACCTCCGCCTCGGCCGCCAGCCAGGCGCCGCCCGGCAGCTCACGGTCGCCGGGGCGCAGCGCGGCGCGGTCGACCGTGCCGTACGCGTCCCGCGCCGCGAGCATGGCGTCGACGTCGAGGCCCGCCGGGTTGGCGATCGTCCCCTTGATGTCGGCGACCGCCACCACCGTGAGCCCCGCGCGCGTGAGGAAGCGTGCCGTGGCGCCGCCCATGGTCCCGAAACCCTGCACGGCCACGCGCGTCCTCCAGTACGGCACACCGGCCCGGTCCAGGGCCGTGAGCACCGACTCGGCGACCCCGCACCCGCCGACCAGCTCGTCGAGCCCGCTGCCGTCCACCTCGACCGCGAACGCGTCCGCGAGCCGCCCCCGGGCGCCGGCCTCGTCGTCGAGCAGCGGATACACGGCCTGGATGGACGAGACGAGCCCCGCCTCGGCCGCCGCCCGGTCGACCACGTCCTGGCTGAGGCCGAGGTCTTCGCCCGTGGTCCAGAAGCTCTCGATGTACGGCCGCATGGTCCGCAGGTAGCGCACCAGCAGCCCGTAGGCCTCAGGATCCCGGGGATCGCAGTCGATGCCGCCCTTGGCGCCGCCCAGGGGGACGTACCGCGCCTCGGGGTCGTAGTGCAGTGCTTCCTTCATGCTCATGCCGCGGGCGAGCCCGGCGACCTCGTCCAGCGTGCAGCCCGGCCGCATCCGCAGCCCACCGCTGGACACGCCGCGCACCAGCCGGTCGACGACCAGGAAGCCCTGGCGGCCGGTGACGTCGTCGGTCCAGGTGAGCGACAGGAGTGGGGTGGTCATGAGGTCTCCGGTGAGGGCGTGGGGGCCGCGTGCCGCGCGCGGTTACTGAACGGTGGGTCAGTATCGGAGGAAGGGCGCGAACATGTCAACGTACTGAATCGATCTTCAGCGGCAGGGCGGTTCGCGCAGCACCCGGGTCGTCGTCCGAAGGCGCCCGGAGCGCCGCCCGGTTGCGGCGAGATGCGTCGTCACGGGCTCCCGGGAACTCACCGGAGCCATCCGGGGTTGTCAAAGGTGCCGACCATAATGGAAGGCCTCACCGACTCCACCTGGAGGTACCGTGCCCGGTTTCCGTTTCCCGAGCTCCGGGCCCCGTGCCCTGCGGCCCGAGGCCTTCGGCGTGGACCCGAGCGGTGAGCGCATGGCGCGCATCCGCAGATCGCCGCACTTCAAGGACGGGGTGTTCCAGAACCCCGGGGGTACCGCCCGGATGCGGCCCTCCGGGTCCATGCTGGAGTTCGCCAAGGTCTTCTTCGACAAGGACTCCCGGCTCCGCCGCGCCCCGAAGGGCACGGTGCCGCTCCACCCCACCACATACGCCGACCTGGCCAAGCCGCCCGCCGGCGGACTGCGCCTGACCTGGATGGGGCACTCCAGCATTCTCGCGGAGATCGACGGCCACCGGGTGCTCTTCGATCCGGTGTGGGGCGAGCGCTGCTCCCCGTTCCCCTTTGCCGGGCCCAAGCGGCTGCACCCCGTGCCGCTGCCGCTCGCCGCGCTCGGCCCGGTCGACGTCGTGGTCATCTCGCACGACCACTACGACCATCTCGACATGCTCACGATCAAGGCACTGGCCGGCACGGACACCGTTTTCGCGGTGCCGCTCGGCGTCGGCGCCCACCTCGAACACTGGGGCGTGTCCGCCGACCGGCTCCGCGAGCTGGACTGGCACGAGTCCACGAAGATCGGCGGGCTCACCCTGACCGCCACCCCGGCCCGCCACTTCTGCGGCCGCGGACTGCGCAACACCCAGCACACCCTCTGGGCGTCCTGGGTCGTCGCCTCCGAGGAGCACCGGATCTACCACAGCGGTGACACCGGCTATTTCGAGGGCTTCAAGGACATCGGCGCCGACCACGGCCCGTTCGACGCCACGATGATCCAGGTCGGCGCCTATGCGGATTTCTGGCCCGACATCCACATGACACCGGACGAGGGCGTGCGGGCCCACCTCGACCTGCAGAACGACGATCCGGCCGCGGGCGTCCTGCTGCCGATCCACTGGGGGACCTTCAACCTCGCCCCGCACCCCTGGGCGGAGCCGGGCGAGTGGATGATGCGGGCCACGCACAAGGCCGGGGTCACCTTGGCGGCCCCACTGTGCGGCGAGCCCTTCGAGCCGGCGTCGGTGTCGTCCGTGACGCCGTGGTGGCGTGAGGTCGCCGAGGTGCCGGCCGAGGGGTGGCCGACCTGGCCGCCGGTCGCGTCGGTCGCGGATGACCCGGTGGTCGCCTAGAGGGGGCTTGATCTCGCGACGGGTCCGCAGCGCCGCGGAACGCTGCGGGCGGCAGTGCCACGGAACGCTGCGGGCGGCAGTGCCACGGAACGCTGCGGGCGGCAGTGCCACGGAACGCCGCGGGCGGCAGTGCCACGGAACGCCGCGGGCGGCAGTGCCACGGAACGCCGCGGGCGGCAGTGCCACGGAACGCCGCGGGCGTTCGTCGGCTCCACGCGTCCCCTCAAGGCCGTTCACGCCGGGCGTGTGGGAGCTCGCCGGGGCGCACGTGGAGTCATGCGCGCCCTTACCGCCGGTGACGTGCCGGGGAATGGAGAACCGGGCGTTCCGGGTGCTGAATCGTCCCGGCGGGGGCGTTCATGGATCGGGAAACGGGAAGTGCGCAAGGGGCGGGGTCCAGCGGGTGCCCCGCCCCTGACTTTTGGGCGTGACCATTTCTGACCAGGTCCGATCGTTCGCATGCTCCATCTGGGCGAACTGTGGGGCTGGTTATCGGTCTGTCGTACGAGAGCTCATACCAGAGCGGGACGCTGCCTGCGGGACTTTGTCAACTGCCCACCGCACATGATGCGGAGGCGACTACTGTGAGTGTCCGTCGGGCGACGCGGAGCCGAAATCGTGTCGGCTCCGTCGTCCGACATCGCGATGGCGCATGCCCCGGGCCGCGCAGACCGCGCGCACCCCCAGGCCCCGACCGACGGACCAGCACGAGGACCCCGATGTCTCAACTCCGCGCCCCGGCCGCACGCGCAGACCGCCGTGAGGGCGGGCGGCACGGGCGCCCGGCCGCCCGCACCGCACCAGCGCTGCCCGAGACCCATATACGGCCCCAACTGCTGCGCCTGGCCGTACTGCCACCCATCGCGGTGGCCCTGAGCGCCTGCGCGGCTGTGCTGTTCGTCGTACGCACCACCGGAGCGCGGCCGAGCCTCACCCTGTGGGGTGTGCTCACCGGCGCGGTCTCGGTGACCCTCGCCGCCATCCTCATCGCCGCCGTGGCCGCCAACCGCACCGCCAGGTCCGTGAGCGAGCGCATCGGCGCCCTGCGCCGCAGCAGCGCGCGCGGCGAGGCCGATCTGCGGGCCCTGGTCGAGGCGCTGAGGCGCGGCGACGGCCCGCCGAAACGCAAGTCCCGCAGCGGTGCGCCCGAGGGCGCCGACGACTTCGAACTGCTCGCGGCCGATCTCGCCCGTGCCCACGACGGGGCCGTCACCGCCGTCGTCCAGGCATCCCAGCTCTCCAGTCAGGCGGGCAGCGAACAGAAGCTCGAGGTCTTCGTCAACCTCGCCCGGCGCCTGCAGTCACTCGTGCACCGCGAGATCTCGATCCTCGACGAGCTGGAGAACGAGATCGAGGACCCGGACCTGCTCAAGGGGCTGTTCCACGTGGACCACCTCGCCACCCGGATCCGCCGCCACGCCGAGAACCTCGCCGTGCTCGGCGGTGCCGTCTCCCGTCGGCAGTGGAGCAACCCGGTCTCCATGACCGAGGTGCTGCGCTCCGCCATCGCGGAGGTCGAGCAGTACTCGCGGGTCAAGCTCGTGCCGCCCATCGACGGCACCCTGCGCGGGCACGCCGTCGCCGACGTCATCCACCTGCTGGCGGAACTCGTCGAGAACGCCACGGTGTTCTCCGCCCCGCACACCCAGGTGCTCCTCCGCGCCAACCTCGTGACCTCGGGCCTCGCCGTCGAGGTCGAGGACCGAGGGCTCGGCATGCCCGTCGCCGAACAGAACCGTATGAACGCCCTGCTCACCGATCCGGACCAGGTCAACGTCGCCAGCCTGCTGGCGGACGGGCGCATCGGCCTGTTCGTGGTCTCGCAGCTCGCCAAGCGGCACGGCATCCATGTGCGGCTCCAGACCAACATCTACGGCGGTGTACAGGCCGTACTCGTGGTGCCACAGGGGCTGTTGGGGGCGGAACCGGGGACGGGGGCCCGGGGCGGGGCGGGACGGGCGACGGAGTCTGCGGAGCCGCAAGCGGCGGCGGGTACGGCCGTACCACCGCGTACCTCTTCGCAGGCACGACCGAAGCAGGCGTCGGTGCCGCCGCAGCAGCATCGGCAGCCCACGGCGACCGCCTCGGCGAGCGGGCAGCGCGGCACGGCCGAGGCGGCGCCCGGGACTCCTCGCCCGCCGCAACCGCAGACGGGTGGAAGGGGCGCAGCCACCCCGAGGCCCAACGGCAGCGGAACGGCACCGTTGCCGGTACGCGGTGCCGACGACGGGCGGGCCAACCCGGCGGACGCCCTGCCCGGCATCAGGCCCGGCGAGCGGCGGATCGTCGAGGAGAACACGGTCACGCCGCCGACTCCGCGCACCGGAACCGTCCGCGGCACCATGGGCAAACCCCAACTGCCCCGGCGCCGCGCCCAGGAGCACATCGCGCCCCAACTCCGGGACGCCCCCGCACCGCGCCAGGAACCCGACTACCTCGCCGGGCATGACCCGGGGCTGATGGCGGCGTTCCAGCGGGGCATCGGGCTGGCCGAGACGCAGCAGACCATGGAGGCGGCGCACATGGATGCGGGGCACATGGATGCGACGCGCACGGACGCCGGGAGTGGGGAGGGCGCCCACCTGGACGCCGGGCTCATGGATGCGACGCGCATGGATGCAGGGCGCGGGGACGCCGGCCGTGTGGATGGGACACATGCGGATCTCGGGCATTCAGATGTCGGGCACACCGATGTCGGACTTACGGATTCCGAGCACATGGGTGGCGGCCATATGGGCGGCCGCTCCTCGGAGTTGGGGCATCGGGAACCCGGAGGTGTGGGGCCGTGGCACATGGGCGGCGCACACATGGGTGATGCACACATGGACGCCGGGCGCATGGGCGTGGACCACATGGGCGGGGACCACGTGGACGCATCGCACACATCGTCCGGCCACATGACGTACCCGGTGTCCGGCCACACGACTCTGGGCCACACAACCTCGGACCACATGGGCTTGACCCACATGGACGGGGGCCACGGAAACCCCGGCTACATGGACTTGGCCCGCACTGCCACCACGCCGGCCACCACCACGCATCCGACGCCCTCCTCCTACACGCCCCCACCGCACACGACCTCGGACACCACGCCACCCAACCCGGACCCGACGCGTCCGGACCCCGCACCCGAGACCACGCGCCTGGAGTCCGTACGCCCGGCATCGATCCGGCTGGAACCGACGAACCTCGACACAGGGCGCCCGCAGTCCGCGCCTCTGCGCCCGTCCTCTTTGGAGGCACTCCACACGGACGTGACCCCCATGCCCACCCGGCCGCACATGGGCGTAACGCCCATGGACCCGGCCCATATGACCGAGACGCACCCCGGGTCCGCGCCCGGCACCGACCACACCACCCGGCACGACGGGAGCGCACCAGCCGGATGACCACGCCCCTGACCAGCTCGAAGTCCGCCTGGGAGGCCACCCCCACCCCCAGCGCTCCCGCAGACCTTCGTACCTCAAGGAGTCGATCCATCATGGCGAGCGAAGCGCCGACCGCTCATGTTTCCGATCTCGACTGGCTGATGAGCGGCCTCGTGCAGCGCGTACCGCACACGACCAGTGCGGTGCTCCTCTCCTGCGACGGGCTCGTGAAGTCGGTTCACGGCCTCGATCCGGACAGCGCCGACCACATGGCCGCCCTGGCCTCCGGTCTGTACTCCCTCGGCCGCAGCGCCGGAGTCCGCTTCGGCGACGGCGGGGACGTGCGCCAGGTCGTCGTCGAGCTCGACTCGACACTGCTGTTCGTGACGACGGCCGGTTCGGGCACCTGCCTCGCCGTGCTGGCCGGCCGAGAGGCCGACGCGGCGGTGCTGGGCTACGAGATGGCCATGCTCGTCAAGAGCGTCCGCCCGTACCTGGTCACCGCCCCCCGCCAGCACTCCGTCGAACCCTCGGCGTTGAGGCCTTGAACGTGACGGCGGCCGGCGACGGGCCCTGGCTCGACGACGCGGCCGGACGGCTGGTGCGCCCTTTCACCGTCAGCAACGGCCGTACCAGGCCCACCATCGCGCTCGACCTCATGTCGCAGGTGATGGCCACCGGGGCGACCCCCTTCGGCTATCTCGGCCCCGAGCACGAGCAGGCGCTCGTCCTGTGCCGTGCCCCTGTCTCGGTCGCCGAGGTCGCGGCCCACCTGAAGCTGCCGGCGGCGGTCACCAAGGTGCTGCTGTCGGACCTCGTCGACGGCGGGGCGCTCACCACCAAGCCCCCCGAGTTCCACCACAACCCGACTGACCGGGCTCTTCTGGAGGCAGTGCTCGATGGACTACGACGACAGCTCTGACCCCTTCCCCACCGCACTGAAGATCTTGGTGGCGGGAGGGTTCGGGGTCGGCAAGACGACCTTCGTGGGCGCGGTGAGCGAGATCGCGCCGCTCAGCACGGAGGAACTGCTCACCACGGTCAGCGCCGCGACCGACAGCCTCGAAGGCATCGAGAACAAGGTCGAGACGACGGTGGCCATGGACTTCGGCCGCATCACGCTCGACCCGGAACACGTCCTGTACCTGTTCGGCACGCCGGGACAGGAACGGTTCTGGTTCATGTGGGACGAACTCTCCGAGGGCGCGTTGGGCGCGGTCATCCTCGCCGACACCCGGCGGCTGGAGGACTGCTTCGCCGCCGTCGACTTCTTCGAGCAGCGCGGCCTCGGCTTCATCGTCGCGATCAACGAGTTCGACGGCGCCTACCGGTACGACCCCGAGGAGGTCCGCGCCGCCATCGACCTCGACCCGGAGATCCCCGTCGTCCGCTGTGACGCCCGGATCTCCAGCTCCGGCGTGCAGACCCTGCTGACCCTCGTACGGCACCTCATCGCCCACACGCCGGCACCCGCGCCGAGCCACGGCGCCCACATGTGACACCCGCACATACCAGGACGGAGCCGCATATGACCGACGCCCACAGCGACGGATTCCGCGCATGAGCTATGGCCCACCCCGCCCAGTCGCCCGCCTGTTGCTCACCCCCGAGGACAAGGAGGCCCCCGCCCGTGCGGGGCGACTGCTCCGACTGGGGCTGGGAGAACAACCGGACCCGGCCCTCGACCTCTTCGCTGATCATCTCGCCGGGCTCACCGGGGCGCCGTACGCCATGGTCAACTTCATCGGCGAGAACCGGCAGTTCTTCGCCGGCCTGCATGTGCGGCAGGCCGTGAGCCTGGAGCGGGCCGGCGACGCCAAGCCCCGGCTGGGCCGTCATATGGAGCGAGACCATGGGTTCTGCCCCCATGTGGTCGTCCGACACAAGGCGCTGGTGCTGGAGGACGTGCGCGACTATCCGCGGTTCGCGGGGAACCCGATCGTCGACGAGTTCGGCATCCGCTCCTACCTCGGCGCCCCGCTCATCGACTCCACGGGGATGGCGCTGGGCACGGTGTGTGTCGTCGACGTGCAGCCGCGGCCGTGGGGGAGGGCCGGCCTGGAGACCATCAAGGCGTCGGCGGCGGAACTGGTGGTGCGGCTCGAGCGGCGGGCGGCGGACGGGCTGCCGTTGTGAGTGCCGGGTTCACAGGTGACGGCGGAAGGGACACCATGACCGACCTGCGTCTCGGCGCCCTGGGCTGCGGCCTGCGCGGCTCACTCGCCCGCACCGCACACCGGCCGGGCCGCGGCTCCCGAGTGACCGTCGTCGCCGACCCCGACCCGGCACGACGGGACGATGCCTCGGCCCTCATCCCCGGCGTGCGCACGATCGACGACCACCGTAAGGTGGTCGAGGCCCCGGACGTGGACGCCGTGCTCGTCCTGACACCGGACCACACCCACGCCGACCTGGCCTGCGAGGCCCTTCGCGCGGGCAAGCCCGTCTTCGTCGAGAAGCCGCTGGACATCACCGTCGAGCGCTGCGACCGCGTCCTGCGCACGGCACGGGAGACCGGCACCCGCCTCTACGTCGGTCACAACATGCGGCACATGCCGGTCGTCCGGCTGATGCGCGACATCGTCGCTCGCGGCGAGATCGGCGAGGTCAAGACGGTCTGGGTACGCCACTTCGTCGGATACGGCGGTGACTGGTACTTCAAGGACTGGCACGCCGAACGCCGGTACACCACCGGCTTGTTGCTGCAGAAGGGCGCTCACGACATCGACGTGGTGCACTGGCTCGCCGGCGGGTACACGCGCCGGGTGCAGGCGTTCGGCGATCTCATGGTGTACGGCGACAATCCGCACCGACGGGCACCGGGGGAACCCAAGGCCCCCGACTGGTACACGGAGGACGGCCATTGGCCACCGCACACCCAGCGGGCGCTCAATGCAGTGATCGACGTCGAGGACGTGTCGTTGGTCAACATGTGCTTGAACAACGGTGTGTTGGCCGCCTACCAGCAGTGCCATTTCACCCCCGACTACTGGCGCAACTACACCGTCATCGGTGACGCCGGCCGTCTGGAGAACTTCGGGGACGGGCCCGGGGCAGTGGTGCGGGTGTGGAACTCGCGGCGCTCCGCCCATCGTGGGCGGGCCGACGCGGAGTACTCGGTGCCGGATACGGCGGACGACGCAGGGCACGGTGGCGCGGATCCGCTGATCATCGCCGAGTTCCTGCGGTTCGTACGGGAGGGAGGACGGACGGACACCTCGCCGGTGGCCGCGCGGATGGCGGTGGCGGCCGGGTGCGCAGCGACCGAGTCCTTGCGCACGGGAGGTGTCGTACATGAGGTGCCAACGCTGGATCCCGAGCTGATCGCCTACTTCGAAGGCGGGCAGCGGGCACCCGAGCCGAGGGCGTGAAGGAAAGCTGTGGCGCCGCTTAAGAAATCCTCGATGGACCAGCGCGCCGCCGTACGGCAGATTGCTACGCGATTCCACCCCTCTACCCGGCCGCGGGCTTCCTCGGCATGCCCGTGGCCGGGACTCACCCTCAGGAGCCGTAGCGTTGAAGGCGCTGGTCAAGGAGAAGGCGGAGCCCGGGCTGTGGCTCGCGGACGTCCCGGAGCCGGAGGTCGGACCCGGTGACGTGCTGATCAAGGTGCTGCGCACCGGCATCTGCGGCACCGACCTGCACATCCGGTCCTGGGACGGCTGGGCGCAGCAGGCGATCAGCGCCCCGCTCGTCCTCGGGCACGAGTTCGTCGGTGAGGTCGTGGAGACCGGCAGGGACGTCACCGACGTCACTGTCGGGGACCGGGTGAGCGGCGAAGGGCATCTGGTGTGCGGCAAGTGCCGCAACTGTCTGGCCGGGCGCCGGCACCTGTGCCGTGCCACGGTCGGTCTCGGTGTCGGACGCGACGGAGCCTTCGCCGAGTACGTGGCCCTGCCCGCCGCCAATGTGTGGGTGCACCGCGTACCCGTCGACCTCGACGTCGCCGCGATCTTCGACCCGTTCGGCAACGCCGTGCACACCGCGCTGTCGTTCCCGCTCGTCGGCGAGGACGTCCTGATCACCGGTGCCGGCCCGATCGGCCTGATGGCGGCGGCCGTGGCCCGGCACGCGGGGGCGCGCAACGTCGTGATCACCGATGTGAGCGAAGAGCGGCTGGAGCTGGCCCGCAAGATCGGCGTGAGCCTCGCGCTGAACGTGTCGCGGGCGAGCATCTCCGACGGCCAGCGCGAACTCGGCCTGCGCGAGGGCTTCGACATCGGCCTGGAGATGTCCGGCCGCCCCGAGGCCATGCGCGACATGATCGCCAACATGACGCACGGCGGCCGTATCGCCATGCTCGGTCTGCCCGCGCAGGAGTTCCCGGTCGACTGGGCCCGGATCGTCACCTCGATGATCACCATCAAGGGCATCTACGGCCGTGAGATGTTCGAGACCTGGTACGCGATGTCCGTGCTGCTCGAAGGCGGCCTCGACCTCGCGCCCGTGATCACCGGCCGCTACGGCTACCGCGACTTCGAGGCGGCGTTCGCCGACGCGGCGAGCGGCCGCGGCGGCAAGGTCATCCTCGACTGGACCGCGTAACTCCCTTTCGCCGCAAGCACCTCAGGAGCTTTCCCTCATGTTCGACTCCGTGCGCGACGACCTGCGCGCCACCCTCGACGAGATCCGCGCCGCCGGCCTGCACAAGCCCGAGCGCATCATCGACACCCCGCAGTCCGCGACCGTCAACGTCAGCGCGGGCGGCCGCCCCGGCGAGGTCCTCAACTTCTGCGCCAACAACTACCTCGGCCTGGCCGACCACCCCGAGGTGATCGCCGCCGCCCACGAAGCCCTGGACCGCTGGGGCTACGGCATGGCGTCGGTGCGCTTCATCTGCGGCACGCAGGAGGTCCACAAAGAACTGGAGGCGAGGCTCTCGGCGTTCCTCGGCCAGGAGGACACGATCCTGTACTCCTCCTGCTTCGACGCCAACGGCGGCGTCTTCGAGACGTTGCTCGGCCCGCAGGACGCGGTGATCTCCGACGCCCTCAACCACGCGTCGATCATCGACGGCATCCGCCTGTCCAAGGCCCGTCGCTTCCGGTACGCCAACCGTGATCTCGCGGATCTGGAAAGCCAGTTGAAGGAGGCCCAGTCGGCGAGGCGCCGGCTGATCGTCACCGACGGCGTCTTCTCCATGGACGGCTACGTGGCCCCGCTGCGCGAGATCTGCGACCTCGCCGACCGCTACGACGCCATGGTCATGGTCGACGACTCGCACGCCGTCGGCTTCGTCGGCCCCGGCGGCCGCGGCACCCCCGAGTTGCACGGCGTCATGGACCGCGTCGACATCATCACCGGCACCCTCGGCAAGGCCCTCGGCGGCGCCTCCGGCGGCTACGTCGCCGCCCGCGCCGAGATCGTCGCCCTGCTGCGCCAGCGCTCGCGGCCGTATCTCTTCTCCAACACCCTGGCCCCGGTGATCGCGGCGGCTTCCCTCAAGGTCCTCGACCTGCTGGAGTCCGCCGACGACCTGCGTGTCCGGCTGGCCGAGAACACGGCGCTGTTCCGCCGCCGGATGACCGAGGAGGGCTTCGAGATCCTCCCCGGCGACCATGCCATCGCGCCCGTGATGATCGGTGACGCGGCGAAGGCGGGCCGGCTGGCGGAGCTGCTGCTGGAGCGGGGAGTGTACGTGATCGGCTTCTCCTACCCGGTGGTGCCGCAGGGCCAGGCCAGGATCCGCGTCCAGCTGTCCGCCGCGCACTCCACGGACGACGTCAACCGCGCCGTGGACGCCTTCGTGGCGGCGCGGGCGGAGCTGGAGGGCTGATCCGGAGCTCATGGGGCGTTTGAGACAATCGATCGCATGATCGAAGCGCGGCGGCTCCACATCCTCCGTGCGGTGGCCGACCACCGCACGGTGACAGCGGCTGCCGCCGCGCTGTATCTGACCCCGTCGGCGGTCTCCCAGCAGCTGGCGGCGCTGGAGCAGGAGACCGGTCACCGTCTGGTCGAGCGCAGCGCCAAGGGCGTACGGCTGACCCCGGCCGGTGAGATCCTGCTCAGCCACACCAACGCGGTGCTGGCCCAGCTGGAGCGGGCGGAGGCCGAGCTCGCGGCGTACAGCTCCGGAGCGGCCGGCACGGTCACCGTCGCCTCCTTCGCGACCGGTATCGCCCAGGTCGTCGCCCCCGCGGTGGCCCGCCTCGCCGAGTCGGCGCCGGGCATCCGCATCCGGGTCCAGGACGCGGAGGGCGACGCGAGCCTGCCGATGGTGCTGGACCGGCAGGTGGACGTGGCGGTCGCAGTCGAGTACCGCGGGGCCCCGCCCGCCGACGATCCGCGTCTGACCCACGTACCGCTGTATGCCGAGCCGTTCGACGCGGTCGTCCCCGTCACCCACCGCCTGGCCGACACCGCCGAGGTGCCCCTCGCCGACCTGGCCAAGGACTCCTGGATCGGCCCGTACCCCGGCAATCCCTGCCATGACGTGGTCGTCCTGGCCTGCGAGAACGCGGGCTTCCAGCCCCGCCTCGAACACTCCTCGGACGACTTCCGCGCGGTCGTCGCCCTCGCCTCGGCCGACGCGGGCGTGGCACTCGTACCGCGCTCGGCGCTGCGCGGCATGGACCTCACGGGCGTCGTCGTGCGGCCCGTGGACGGGGAGGCGCCCACACGTCGGGTCTTCGCGGCCGTACGCAGAGGCGCGGAGGAGCATCCGCTGATCAGGCCGGTGCTGGAGGCGCTCGGGGAAGCGGCGGGGGAGTGAGCCGCCCGTAACACGCGTGTTTCATATATGGGATAGCGTCCCGGATATGAAACAGAAGAGTTCCGGCGGTGCCCAGGCCCCGGATGTCCCGGACCCGGTCGACGCCCGCCTCGGCGCCCGTCTTGCCGAGCTTCGTGCGGAACGGGGCTGGTCCCTCGGGGAGTTGGCGGACCGCAGCGGTGTGAGCCGCTCGACCCTCTCCCGGGCCGAGCGGGCGGAGATCAGCCCCACCGCCGCACTGCTCAACCGCCTCTGCCATGTCTACGGCCGGACCATGTCCCAACTGCTCAGCGAGGTCGAGTCGGAGCCCACGCTACTGGTACGGGCGACGGACCAGCCGGTATGGGAGGACCACGCCTCGGGGTTCGTACGGCGATCCGTGTCGCCCCCGCACCCCGGGCTGCGCGGCGAGATCGTCGAGGGACGGCTCACGGCGGGCGCCGACATCGCCTACGACCGGCCGCCCGTGCCGGGGCTGGAGCAGCACATCTGGGTACTGGAAGGGGAGCTCGACGTGACGGTGCAGGAGGTCGAGCACCATCTCGGTGCCGGGGACTGTCTGCGGATGCGGGTGTGGGGGGCGACGCGGTTCCGGTGCGCGGGGCCCGAGGCGGTGCGGTATGTGCTGGCGGTGGTGCTGCCGTGATCGTGACACGGCTGGATGAAATCCAACTGCGGGAGCAGGTGGGCGAGTTGGCCGACCTTTTGGTGGACACGGTCGAGGACGGTGCCTCCGTCGGGTTCCTCGCGCCCCTCGACCGTACGGCGGCCATCGCCTGGTGGGAGGAGCGCGCGGCCGCCGTCGCCGCCGGGCAGTCGGCGGTGTGGGCGGCCCATGAGGGGAAGCGGGCGGTCGGCACGGTCAGCCTGGTGTTCCCCGACAAGCCCAACAGCCGCCACCGGGCCGAGCTCGTCAAACTGATGGTGCACCGGGAGGCGCGGGGGCGCGGCCTCGGCCGCAGACTGCTCACCACAGCGGAAACGGCGGCGATCGACGCGGGTGTCACCCTCCTGCACCTGGACACCGAGACCGACAGTCTCGCCGAGCGGCTCTACGGCTCAGCAGGGTGGACCCGGGCCGGGGTGATCCCCGACTTCGCGGCGAGCCCGGACGGGGTGCTGCGGCCGACGACGATCTACTACAAGGACGTCGGACGATCTGCCGTGAGGGCGTCGCGGTAACCGCTCTCACCAGGTGATTGTCAGTGGCGGCCGCTACGGTGCCTTGCATGCCGGATGCCGAAGACGTACGCCGTATCGCCCTGTCTCTGCCGGACACGACGGAGAAGATCGCCTGGAACATGCCCACGTTCCGGGTCGCGGGCAAGATGTTCGCCACGTTGCCCGAGGACGAGACCTCCATCGCGGTGCGCTGTCCCAAGGAGGAGCGCGACGAACTGGTCCTGGCCGAGCCGCGGAAGTTCTGGATCGCCGACCACGAGGCCCAGTTCGCCTGGGTGCGCGTCCGGCTCGCGGTCCTGGAGGACGAGGCCGAACTCCGCGACATCCTGGCCGACTCCTGGCGCCAGGCGGCCCCGACGCGCCTGCAGGACGCCTACCCCGAGCTGGGCCGGCCGGCCGTGGAGTGATCGTCTGCCGAGCGCGGCTGGATCGTCCGTCGTACATGAGGGGATCACCCGCCGCACATAAAGGAGTGCGCGACCACCACCCCGGGTGCGGTATTGTTTCCATGCGCGTTCGGCCGGGGGAAACCCCAGGTCAGACCGCATCGGGACGTGGCGCAGCTTGGTAGCGCACTTGACTGGGGGTCAAGGGGTCGCAGGTTCAAATCCTGTCGTCCCGACTGCTGTAGGACTACGCAGTCGCAGGTCAGGGCCTTGGATCACTTACGTGAGACGAGGCCCTTGATCGTTTCCGGAGCGCTCCTCTCACAACGTCTCACCCATAGAGATGATCTTTCCTGGTCGACGAGTTCGGCAGGCCGGACCGCAAGAACTCTGGAACGCCCAATTGACCCTCGCGTGAGGGTCCAGAGGCCCGCATCAGCATCCAGAGGCCCACATCGGCATGGTGACAGCGCGTGCGCAGGTTCTCTCGCTGGGTTACGGTCCGCTTGGGCGTCGATGGGAGAATCGACATGAGTTACACGCTGTTGCGCGGCCAATTCGTCATCCGTTACCCCGATCTGCCCCGGCAGGGGCCGGAGCCAGACGGTGACACGGTCAAGTTCCGGCCGGACTTGCCGGCTCTGGTCGAGGGGTTGCGTCGGCCGTCGGGGACGCCGCCGGACATCAACGCCAGAGGCATCTCGGTGCGACTGGAAGCAATGGACGCGCTGGAGACGCACTTCGGTGAAACCCACCAAGAGCTGGTCTGTGCAAACGCCGCCCGCGACAGGTTGCTGGAGTTGCTGGGGTTCACCAACATCGTCTTCTTCGAGGACCAGCCGAACAACGTGAAAGCAGCTGATCAGGACAGCCTTCGCGGTTACGTGCTCTCCAATGGGATCGACGCCAACGGGCGGCTGATCGGCTTCGTCTACCGGGGCGACCCCGCGGAGCCGGATGGGGCGAACATCTTCCTGGAGGAAGATCGGGTGGACGGCTCGGCCAACGCGACGCTGATGGAGGAGGGGCTGGCCTATCCGGCGTTCTACGCGACCCTGCCTGCCTCGCTGCGCACCCACCTTGCAGGAAAGTCGCGGGCGGCGCGGGCGGCGCAGGCGGGACTCTGGGAAAACTCAACGGCCGACCCGAACGGCAAGGCTACCGTCCCGAACCTTCTCGGACTGCAGCAGTTGGTGATGTGGCCGAAGCTGTTCCGGCGACTCGTGCCCTACCTTGCGACTGGAGCCGCCGACTTCACCGGATTCGACACCTGGTTGCGCGCCGATGCGGTGCACCGCGACGACCCGCTCTTCCTGCTGGACCGGGGTGAACACGGCAACATGCACGACGTGATCAGTGCCGCGGGCCACGATGTTCAACTCACGGTCTGGCCGGAGGAGTTCATCATCAACCCCGACCCCGCACCCCCAGGAGCACCCACCCGATAGATACCGCCCGCATCCTGCGCCTGACTGACGGGGCACGCGGGTCCTGTTCGCGGTGCAACGGGCCGTGGCCGCCCTCGGCTTCTGCGACCCGCCGACCCCTGGCCTCGACCTCCGAAGTGGTCAGCCCCGCGCAGGGAACCGAGAAGATCGGCCGATCGTCGTAGTGGGCGTGCCTCTTGATCTCATCCATGGAATCGGCCCGTATGCGGCGCCGGGCATGGATAACGATGTCACGCGTGCGGCTTTTGACCAGAAGCCGGTGCGCCGTGGCGAACGCTCCATTGACACGTCGGGTGAGACGGGCGAGGCGGCGAAGCGGCGACCGTGACCGGGAGCTGCTTCCCGCCCTGTGCGGAGGCACCGGGGCGACGCAACCTGAGCACCTCTACAATCCTGGCGACCACATCGGGGGAAAGTCAGTATGGAAACGATCATTGTGCAGCCGCCCGGTCCGTCACGGCCGGGCGAAGTCGACGTCGACAGGCCCGAGTTGCTGCATATGGGACCGGGCGACGTGGCCGACTTCGGGCGGGGGCTGCCCGGCGGCCGGGAAGTCTCCATCGTTCTGCCCGACCCCGGAATCTCCCGGCGGGCGGGACGGCTGGAGGCGGCCGAGGACTACTGGCGGCTGTCGAACTTCAGCCGTGACACCGCGTATGTGGTCGAGAACCTGGAGGGGGCCGGCGAATACCTCACCGTCGCGCCGGGCCGGCTCGGAGCGCCGGTGCCCTTCGAGTTCTCCAGAGTCGTCCTGCCCGCGCTGGGCGGGACCGTCGACTTCAAGGTGTTCGCCCCGCAGCACGCGTATCTGGACGAGCGGTCCTCGCCCGGCGCCGGGGAGTTGACCGTGCATCCCTACGCGCTCGATGCGACGGCGAAGTACTTCCTGGTGCTGGTGGCCCTGTGCGAGCCGCGGCTGCGCGACCCCTCGGACGGCGTACTGCCGGGCGCCGGGGACATCGCGGAGCGACTTCGCCCGCTGGAGAGCTGTCGTGGTCTGACCCGCTCCGCGGTGAACTACCACATCGACTACCTGGCCTTCGCCAAGCTGCGCCTGGACCTCGGTGACGAGCCCGGAGCCGAGGGCAACGGCCGCACCGGCGCCAAGCGCGCCCGATTGGCCTCCCTCGCCCTGCGCTTCGGCCTGGTGCGCGAGGAACACCTCGCCCTGTTGCCGTCCCGCAGACGGCCCGTCCCGCAGGGGAGCGGCGTATGAGCTCGTCAGGCGCCGAGCAGAGCGCTCTCGAAACGCCGCGTCTGCCGGCGGGTTTCCGTATCGAGGGCTGGGAGTTGGACACCGTCATCGGATCGGGCGGCTGGGGGACCGTGTACGAGGCCCGCTCGGTCGCCGACGGCACGATCGTGGCGGTGAAGGTGCTGCCGACCGGTGCCTTGGCACCCGGTCAGCGTGCCGCGCTCGGCGAACTGGTCGCGCGTGAGGTGCGCTTCAGCGCCGAGGCGGACCATCCCCACCTGGTACGGACACATGCCGTGTGCACCGTGGACGCGCCGGATCTGCCTGCGCTGGACGGTGCCATCGCACTCGTCATGGACCGGGCCGAGGCCAGTCTGCGTCAGGTGCTGGACGCTGCAGGGACAGGTCGCCCGATCCCGGACGCCGTGCGGGTCCTGCGTGGCGTCGCCGCCGGGCTCTCCCATATGCACGGCGCCGGTTGGGTGCACGGCGACCTCAAACCCGCCAACGTGCTGCTGGGTGCGGACGGAGCGGTCTGGCTCGCCGACTTCGGCCTCGCCACCGAACTGGAGGGCACCCACGCCTATGTGCCGCCGCTCGGCACGCTCGACCATGTGCCGCCCGAGTGGTGGTCCCAGCGCACCGGGGCGGACGGGACGATGGTGCGGCCGACCGCCGACATCTGGGCCTTCGGCGTCCTGGCCCACCAGGTGCTCACCGGTGGCCTCCACCCGTTCCCCGGCGCCACCGCCCGCGCCCGCTCGCTCGCCGCGCAGGCCTACGCCCGCGGCACCGCGCAACTGCGTCTGGACGCCGGGCTCGACGAGAGTTGGCGCCGTCTGATCGCGGACTGTCTGGCACCCGATCACGCGGGCCGACTGCGCCACACCGCCGCGAGCCTGTCCGCCCGGATCGAGCAACTGGCAAGCCCGCGTGGCCGGCGTCGCCTGCTGCCGGTCGCCGCCGTGGCGCTGGCCGCGGTGTCGGCTGCCGCCATCGCCGGGGCCGCGCTGCTCGGGGGCGGCGGAGGTGCGGGAGACGACGATGACGACCAGGGGCGGGGTGCGCCGGCCGTCGTCACCGGCGCGCACAGCCCGGCCGCCGGGGAGATCCCGGAGGACTCCGATGTGCCCGAAGCCCTGCGGCCGGTCATCGTGAAGGCCGCCCACCGCTGTACCGACGCGGAGGTCACGCCCGCGTTTATCGCCGCCATGCTCAAGGCGGAGAGCGGTTTCGACGTGAACGCGGCCCGCCCGGCGAACGAGGAGTACGGCATCGCCATGTGGACGCCGTCGGTGTTCCGGGCCTGGGCGGTCGACGGTGACGGCGACGGCGACAAGGACTACATGTCGCCACCGGACGCGATCTCCACGATGTCGCTGTACGTGTGCTGGCTCGACCAGCAGTTCAAGAAGGAGAACATGCCCGCCAAGGATCTCCCCGCGTTGATGGCGGCCGGCTACCGCACGAGTGACCGCACGGTCATCACGGAGGGCGGCGTCCCCGAACGGGTGCGGCCCCACGTCGACAAAGTGCTCCGCTACCTCGCCGACTACGAGCGGTGAGGTGGCGGAGCTGCCGCTCAAGGCCGCTCAGCAGTCCTTGACGTCCGGCATCTTGTTGTCGGGCGAGTTGATGTAGATGTTGGATATCCAGCCGTTGTACTGGGGGAGATACGCCCACCATTCGTTGGTGTAGGGCGGCACGGTGACCTCCTCGCCCCTCGCCTGGCAGCCCACCAACACCTCGACCCCCGCCGGGAGTCGGGTGATCGGTGAGTTGCCCGTGCTGGGGTTGGGGCGGACGTTCACGTGGTCGCTCCACGTGCCGTACCACCATCCCGCGGGCCGCGCGGCTCCGGGGACGTTCAGGGAGCGGGTCAACCGGCCGATGTCCGTGTACGCCTTCCCGTACGACGTGCCGACGGGATGCAGCGTGAACACGGCGACGATGGAGCGGTCACCGGCGCCGACGGTGCCCGTGCTGTGCAGCGCCGGCCGGGTCAGGTCCACGGCCGTGGCGGCGGCCGGAGCCGGGCTCGCCGTACCCGTCGCGGTCGCGGTGCTCACTGTGCCGCAGGTGCCCTTCTCGTACGAGGTCCCCGCCCAGCCCTGCTTCACCGCCCACGGTTTCTCGAACGCCCCGGCGATGCCGAAGTGCTGGTCGAATTTGTCCGAGGCGCAGCGGGTGGACTGACGCAGGTTCCCCATCACGAAGTCGCGCACGGGACCGGGCGCCGAGTCCAGGAGGTAGCGGTAGATCGTGACCGTGTCGCGGGCGGAGAGCGCGGTGTAGCCCCAGTAGCCCTCGTACCCGGTGGGCGGTGGTGCCGTGTCCTTGAGGCCGAGGCGGCTCACCATGCGGGTGATGATCGCCGTACCGCCGTTGTCCGACCAGTAGTTGTTGGCCGCGGTGTCGCTGCTGCTGCGCAGCATCGGCTCCAGCCAGGCCCGGTCGGCGGCGGGCACGGAGTAGTCGGGGCCCCGGTTCCACAGGTAGTCCAGCGCCAGCAGCAGCTTGACGACCGAGGCGGACCGGAAACGGGTGCTCGAGTTGAGCTGCTCGGTGAAGGTGCCGGTCTGCCGGTCGAAGACGGCGATCCCGGCGCTGACGCCGGCGGGCACCGCGACGGACGCGGCGGCGCGCTGCACCGGCTGCCCGGCCGGTGCGTCGGCGGCGGCGGAGCCCGCCGCGCCGCCGATCAGCAGGAGCGCGGCGGCGGCAGCGAGAAGGCGGCGCCTCACAGGTAGCGCTCCCAGAGATTGACCGACCCGCCTTCGGCCTGTGCCTGGGCGGCGCCGGTCAGAACGGCGGCGGTGAGGGCGAGCGCGGCGGCGCCTTGCAGGATTCTGCACATGGTGATGCCTTTCGTCGTGAAGGCCGGGAAGGGGGCCGGTCGGCGGGCTCTACCACCAGTCGGAACAGCGGACCACGCCGTCCGACTTCAGCGAGCCGCAGACCCGGAACTGGTACTGAGGGTCGGTGCTGGTGCGGCGGAACGGAGTGGTCAGGCTCTGCCCCGCGGAGCGGACGGTGAAGGGTCCGCACTGGAGCCAGGGGGACACGGCCTGATCGTGGTCCCAGCCGTTGGCACGCCAGTCCATCCAGACGTTGTCGCCGGGCTGGGTCCGTCCGCTGATCTTGCCGAAGGCGATCTGCTGGTCGATGTAGACGCCCTTCTCCAGCGTGATGCGGACGCTGCCGAGGCTGAAGTCGGCGGGCTTGTCGGTGTCACCCTCGGCGTTGTCGGGGTGGTCACGGAAGCCGCGTGCACCGCCCTCGCAGTCGGAGGCCGAGGCGTGGGCCGGCTGCGGGGAAGGGAGAAGGACGATGCCGGTGGTGACCGCGCACAAGGCCGCACCCGTGGCGAGGGTGGAGTGGAACAGGCGCATGAAAGTCGTCTCTTCCTGTGTGTGGAGGGTGCCCCGCGGTACAGCCGAGGCCTGGAAGACGACTCGAACCTTAGAAAAAGGGGGCGGGCCTACGGTCCTGACGAATGTCAGGACGGCGCCCGCGCCAAAGGTCGGGATCCGGCCTGCCGGCTCAGCCCGACAGCAAGTTGACCAGTGCCACACCCGAGGCCGTACGCCGGGCCACTACGTGTTGCCCGCGGCGCTCCCGGGCGAGGAGACCGGCCGCCTCCAGCTGACCGCAGTGGTACGTCACGGTCGCCGGCGTGCAGTTGAGCGCGGAGGCCAGGGAGCCCATGGTGCACGGGCGAACCAGCTCGCGCAGGATCCCCGCCCGCAGGGAGCCCACCAGGAGCTTGAGCGGGTCCCTCTCGGCAGTGGTCTCCTGAGCGGTCCACAGCGTGTCCAGACCGGGCACGGGATAGCCGAACCACACGGCGTCGGAACGGTCGAAGCTGAAGACCGAGGCACCGTTGCCCGATACGATGGGCACCAGCACCACACGGCGGGCACCCCGCTCGAACGTCTCGGGGTGCGGATCGGGCACGTACAGCGTCTGGCCGGCAAAGCGGATCTTGTGTCCTAGTCCGGTCATGACGAGCGGCAGGGCGTTGCTGACGACCGCCACCCCCACCCGCTCGGTCTCCCGGGCCAGCAGGGAGCCGGCCCGCGCCCATATCGGCCCGAAGGCCTCCCACACGGCGCCGAGAATGGCCGCGTACGCGTGGATGAAGGCCTTCGGCCGATCGACGACCGCCTCCCACTGCCGGGGGACCGTCCCCCCGAAGTCCCTCTCCAGCTCCTGCAGCAGCAGATGGGGCGAGAGCTCCGCCAGACGGTCGAGCTGGACCGAGAGATCGGTCTCCCACAGCGGCGCCGTGGGGGTGAGGCAGTCGGGGACCATCGAGTACTCACGGGTGAACAGCGGACGCAGCACCGCCTCCGCTCCCTCGGGCACCGCCGAGCGCAGCGCGCGCCGCCACGTGGGGTGCACGCCCTGGGAACGGCCGCCCAGTGCATCCGCGACAAGCGACATCAGAGTGACGCCGGGCTGCGCCACGACCGACACCGGCACTGTTTCCAGCGGCCCCAGACACAGCTCGGAGAACCCGGCCATGAACACCCCCCGTTGACGTACTACCACCCCTTGGGACGCACAGGTTTGAGCAAGGGTTTCGAACAGTCCGGGCAAAAACGACCGGGACGCGTTTTGAAACTTCTCGAAATGCTGGGTTCGTGCTGCCGGCTTTGAAGGAGACTGTGTCCACCACGGGGGACGGTGGCGGCTGACCAACCGCGCACATCGCTGTGCCCCGCGCAGAACATGCAAGAGAAACGGGGCACTGCATGTCTTTCGGACGCCGTGCCGGCGCGGGGCCGTTCGCCGTGCTGACGGCCTTCGCCGCCACGTTGACGCTGGTCACCCCCGCTGAGGCAGCCGTCCACGACTGCCGTGTGTCGCGGGAGCGGGCGGTCTGCGCGTACGTCACGGGAATCGACGCTCCTGGCTGCGCATGCGCACCGACCCCGGATACGGCCAAGCCGACGTGCCGTACGGCGTCCTGAACAACGGGTCCCGAAGGGGGCCTGAAGAACTGATCCACGGCTGACGGGCCGTGGACAGCCCCGACTGACGCTACTGGATGAGGGGGAACCCCATGAACTCCGCCCGCCGAAAGATCCTCGGCCTCGCCACAGTCTTCGTAACCGCCGTGACGCTGATGGGCACGGCCGGCCCGGCGAACGCCGCGACCTACCCGTGCCAGGTGTCCGGTTCCACGATCCCGTGCACCACGGTCACGGGTATCGACCCGGGTTCCTGGCTCCAGGTGCGCACCGGCCCGGGCTACGACTACGGCCCGATCCATGAGCCGTACAGCCGCCTCTACAACGGCAACCAGGTCGGCCTCACCTGTTGGAAGCTGGGCGACGGCGCCTACGACAACCCCAACTACCGCTACTGGATGTGGGTCGAGGTCGGCAACAGCTACGGCGGCTACGTGAACGACTGGTACCTGAACACCGGCAGCCCGGACGTATGGAAGCAGCAGATCAGACAGTGCCCTGCCTGATCCGGCGGTCCGCTCCCGCCCCATACCCTGCCCTTTGACTCGAGGAATCGACATGACGCTGAACAACCGCCGACGACTGGCCGTCGGCGCCACCCTGATCGCCGCGCTCGCCGCCGGTGTCGTCCCCGCCACCACCGCCTACGCCGCGCCCGCCGTTCCCGCCGCCACCGGCACGACCACCCCCGCCCCCGACATGGAAGGCGTGGTCGCAGCTCTGAACGCCGCCAAGGCCGAGGGCGCACCGGGAGCGATGGCCCGGTTCACCGGCCCCGAGGGCGTCCAGGCCCGGACCGTGGGAGTGCGCGACCGGGACTCCGGTGCCGCCATGGACGTCCGCGCACGCTTCCGTGTCGGAAGTGTGAGCAAGACCTTCTCCAGCGTGGTGCTGCTCCAACTGGTGCAGGAGGAAAGACTGGAGCTCGACGCGCCGGTGAACCGTTACCTTCCCGGACTGCTGCCCGACGACCGGATCACGGTGCGGCACCTCCTGACCCACCGCAGTGGGCTCGCGGACTACACCAACGCCATGTTCGAGCACACCGTGCCCGGCTTCGAGGCCGTTCGCAACAGGGTCTTCAGCTACCAGGAGCTGGTGGACCTCTCACTGAGTGAACCCCGCACCACCGAGCCCGGCGTCGCGTACAAGTACTCCAACACCAACTTCGTGGTGGTCGGCATGCTGATCGAGAAGATCACCGGTAATCCGGTCGCCAAGGAGTACCAGCGCCGGATCATCAAGCCGCTGGGGCTGCGCAACACCTCGTACGTGCACCCGGACGTCCGCATCGCGGGGCTGCATGCACGCGGCTACCTGCACCCCGACGAGGCCGGCGCGCCGCTCGTGGACTCCACCGAGCAGACGGTCTCCTGGGCGCAGTCGGCCGGGGCGATCATCTCCAGCCCGGCGGACCTGAACACCTTCGTGACCGCGCTGATGCGGGGCAGGCTGCTGGCGCCGCGGATGCTGGAGGCGATGACCACCGTCACGCCGACCGACGCCACCAACACCCGCTTCTACGGCCTCGGTCTGCGCCGCTACGACCTGTCCTGCGGTACGCGGGTCTACGGCCACACCGGCACCGTGCAGGGGTACTACACCTACGCCTTCGCGACCGGCGACGGCCGACGCAGCCTCTCCGCGATGGCCAACACCTCGAACAAGGGGTCCGCCAACACGGCGCTCGGCGGCACGCTCGAGGCCGCGTTCTGCGGCAAGAAGCCGACCTCTACGGCGTCGGCGCCCGCTCAGCCCAGGTCGTCCATGGTGCCGGCCGAGTCGGACCTGCCCGAACGCCGCTGAGGCCCGGCCGGGGTCTCGACCCCGGACGCCGACCGCGTCCCTCGGCTCCCGCACCGTGGGGTGAGGGGGACGCGGTCGGATGCCGTGCACCCCTCGGATGCTCCGTATCCTCTCCACCCGAAGCGAGTCTCGGAGACTCTCACCGCGTCGCGTCGGCGCGATCCCGGCCGCGTGTTCGGAAGTACACGGCCGTCATCACCGAGCCGAGGACGCCGAACACGATGGGTCCGGCCAGGGAGTCCCCGTGCTCCCTCCCGTCGTCCTTGGCATCCGTCGCCTTGGCGGAGTCACCACTGACTCGCGCACGTACGGATCTGGGGGCGACCAGGGCCCTGGCCGGATACTGGTCGTCCGTCAGCCTTCCCCGATGCGTGACGCCATCCGCCTTCCACGAAGCATGCGGGCAGCTCAGTCGACCGTATTCGTCACCCACGTAGCGGCTGATGTGACAGTCTCCGTGAATCGACACCGTGGTGAGGGTGACCGGCGGGTCCGTGGTCACCGCGTCGATGAGGGTGACGACAAAGACCCCGGAAAACACCATCGCGGAGGCCTTGACCCATGGTTTGAGGCCATCTCTCATGCGCGGCACGCTGCTGCTGAACCGCCGGGACCCCTCCCGGGCGTGGGGGCACACCATGCGTGGACCGGAACCGCTCCGTGCCCGGGGGAGACCACGATGAACGACCACACGCAAGCCCCACCCGCCATGCCGAGCTCCGTGCCCGACGCCGTCAGGGCACACGATCCGCTGGCCGTCGCCCTCGGCAACGCCTCGCTGCTCGGCGTCGGTTACCTGATGCTGCGGCGGCTCAGGCTCGCCCTGGCGGCCGTGGTCGTGACCGTCGTGCTGGTGTCCCGGCTCGTGGCGACGGCCGACGCGGCGTACGAGATCGCCGTACTCGTGTGGTGGGTGGCTGTCGTCGGCCACGGGTGGTTCCAGGCGCGCCGAGGCGGCGGCAGGGGCCCGGCGCGCGGCCGGCGCCTGGTCGCGCTCGGTGTCACGCTGCCCTTGCTGCTGACCGTGGGGTTGCTGCGGTTCGACGCTGCGAGGATCGGGCAGAGCGTGACCGACGCCCGCGAACGCGGCGACTGCGCCGGGGCGTTGAGCGCACAGGACGAGGTCTGGTTCGGGCACCGTGTCGCCGACGCGCCACTGAGCGCCCGCGGCGACGACGTCGTACGGGCATGCGGCCGACTGCGAACGGCCCGAGCCGAGTTGGCCACCGCGCTGGCCGGGGACACCGACGCGCTGAAGCGGGGCTTCGGCACACTCGCGTCGGTCCTCGCGGAGCCCGGCAACGAGAAGACGGTCGAGACGGCCCTCGACGGGTTCCTGCGTGGCCTGCCCACCAAGGATCCCTGCGAGACGGTCACCGTCACCGACTGGCTCCACGGCCGTGTGCGCAGCGACGACGTACTGGACCGGTCCGCCGACACGGCCGAGCGCACCGCGCCGGGCGCGCTGGTCGGGTGCGGTGACGACCTCATGGCGAACGACAGCTGGGAGCCGGCCCGGACGCACTACCAGCAGCTCCTCGACCGCTACCCCGACCACGAACTCGCGGACCGGGCCCGGCAGGGAGCCAGGAAGGCCACGCTGAGCATCGAGCTCGCCAACGTCCGCAACCTGCTCTCCGCGCAAGCCGGCACACAGCCCGAGTACTGCACCCACCCGGCGAAGTACAGCGGCGCCAAGCCCGTCGGCAAGGGCGCCAACCGTGCGCTGTTCCACCCGGCCGACGGATACAGCATCGCGTCCGACTACCCGAAGGGGTTCCCCCGCTCCTGGAAGGCGGGCGACGCGGCGGACGCCGTACTGGTGGTCTGCATGGGCGAGGAGACCTTCGGCCCGTCCGTCGAGGCGTGCCCGTACCGGAGCAGGTCCTCCGGCACCGTCTCGTACGTGAGCTTCCACAAGATCGAGATTCCGGTGAAGGTCTACGAGCTGCGCACCGGCAAGGTGGTCGCCGACCGCACCGTCCGGATCGGCGGCACGAGTTGCCCCTCGGTCGTCCACGCCCCGCAGGACACTTCCCCGGGCCCGATGTACGTCAAGGCGTCCAGGTCCGGTGTCAACGCCGCCTTCCGGCCCCTGGTCGTGCGGTGAACGGCGGAAGCGGCGATCCGGGAGGGCTCCCGAGCGAGGCGGGTGAGCATGGGGTCGGCGACCGCCCGGAGTTGACGGCGGGCGCTGCGCAAGCGCCGCCGAGGAAGGGGACGTTGGTGACACGGCAGGAACGGGTCATCGCCGGGCGCTACCGGCTGGGGCAGCGGCTGGGCTCGGGCGGCGGAGGAGACGTCTGGCTGGCCGAGGACGCGGAGCTCCGGGTCCCGGTCGCGGTCAAGGAGATCGACGTACCGCGCGAGCCGAGCGGATCCGGCGACGACCCCGCCGGCCGGGGGCGCAAGGAAGCACTGAAAGCCGCGCAGTTGCGCGAGCACCCGAACGTGATCACGGTGTACGACGTGGTGGAGGACGACGGCCGCCCGTGGATCGTGATGGAGTACCTGCAGGGCACGCGGGATCTGCGCGCCGTGGTGAAGGAGCGCGGTTCGCTGCCGAGCGACGAGGTCGCCGGGATCGGCGCGGCCGCCCTCGACGCCCTCTGCGCCGGGCACCGGCTCGGCATCATCCACCGGGACGTGAAGCCCTCCAACATCCTGCTGGCACCGGATCATTCGGGCGCCGCCGACCGCCGGGTCCTGCTCACGGACTACGGCATATCGCTGTGGCCCAGGGAGACCCGCGTCACCCAGAGCGGCATGGTGGTGGGCACCCCGGGCTTCCTGGCCCCGGAGCGGCTGTCCGGCGGCGAGGCGACGCCCGCGACCGACCTGTTCTCGCTCGGCGTCACCCTCTACTTCGCCGTCGAGGGCACCTCCCCGTTCGAACGGGACACCCTCGACGCGTCCCTCATGGCGGCGCTGACCACGCAACCCGAGGCGCCGGAGCAGGCGAGCGAACCGCTCAGCCGCGTGATCATGGGGCTGCTCGCCAAGGATCCGGCCGAGCGCATGCAGGCGGCGCGGGCGCGCGAACTGCTTGCCGAGGCCATGGTGAGCAGGGGCGCGGACAGCGGTGCCACGGGCCGTGGTGTGGTGGGGAGCGAGGCCGGCGCCGCGACGGAGCCCGCCCGTCCCCCGCGTTCCTGGAAGGAGCGCCTCGCAGCCGGCCGGGGCACCTCGGGCGCCGCTCGTCGTTCGCCCGCACCGCGCACCTCCGTGCTGCTGGCGCTCGCCGCCGTGCTGGCCGGGGGCGGCGGATTCGCGCTGGGCGCCGCCACCTACCACGACGGGCGGGCCGAGGCGAAAGGGCCGCGGACCGGCAGCACGAAGATTGCCGCGACAGCGTCCCCGTCCCCGTCCCCGTCCCCGACGGTGACCCGTGCCGCGTACCCGTACGGCAAGCAGGTGGGGTTGCGTGACGGGCTCATGCCGGGGCAGTGCGTCGACGCCGACTGGAAGGACGGGGACTACCGGGGGCGACCCGGGGTGAAGGTCGTCAGCTGCTACGACGACGATCCCGAGGGCCAGGTCATCGCGACCGTCGCGGCCGACGGCGCCGCGCGGGCGTCCGGCGCGGAGTCGGTACGGGACGAATGCGCGCGCCGCACCGCCGAGTTGCGCGAGACCATGGCCGACCCGGTGCTGTACGTGCTCACCCCCGAGCCGCGGCAGAGCGAACCGCCGGAGTCGGCCTGCCTGCTCTTCCTGAAGCACGCCACCCTCGGCGGCCCGCTCGGCGGCTTCCGCAAGCTCGGCGACGAGGTGTACGTCACGCAGCAGGGCCCGGGCGACTGCGTCACCTCCGAGGAGGACGAGGACGGCACGATCACCGACACCCTGGTGAGCTGCGAGGAGCCGCACCACGAGCAGGTGGTCGGCTGGATCCGGGCCTCCGGCGACGGCTCGGCGGACAGCGTCGACACGGACGGTCTCTGCGAGGAGAAGTACGGCGTCAACTGGGCCCGTGGCAAGGGACACGAGATGCGGGGCTGGCAGTCCTCGGACGAGGAGTGGGACGCCGGATTCCGCTACGTGCTGTGCAGCGTGGGCCGGGAGGACGGCGGGAAGCTTCCGGGAGGAGTGCTGAAGTCCGCGTACTGATCCCCCGCGCGCCTCGCCCGTGCGGGAGGGGTCCCGCAGAGCAGGCGGAGAATCGTCGGAACGTCGTACGCCCACCGCCAGGTCCGCCGGCCGGCGCGAAGCCACCGACCACCGCGAGGCCTGCTGGCCGCCGCAAACCCCATGAACCACCGAGCAGTTCACGAACCGAGGAGACCAGCGATGCCCCTCTCCGCCAGCCTCGCGCGTGGTGTCGCGCCCACCACGCCCGGAACCCTGCACGCCCGCACGGTCACCGGAGAGCTCAGCGCACCGCCCCGCCAGGGACTGACGGTCCGGTTCGGACGTGGTGAGAAGCCGGACGTGGACCTGGGGGTCGGCGTGGACGATCTGCGGGTGAGCCGACGGCACGGTGAGTTGACGTACCGTCAAGGGCTGTGGTGGCTGCGCAACACCGGGCAGCAACTCGTCCGCCTGCCCCGCGGCCGGATGATGCACCTCACCACCGAGCCGATCCCCCTCGCCACCGGCTACACCCCGCTGTTCGTCAAGGGCTCCGGCTACCGTGAGCACTTGGTCGAGCTGTACGTGGCGGGCCACGACGACCAGGGGATGGTGTCGCGACGGCGCGCCGAGACCGTACGACCGGAGACATGGTCGCTGGACGACGACGAGCGGCTGCTGCTGGTGGTCCTCGGCCAGCGGTACCTGCTGTACGAGGAGGACCCGCGTCCGCTGACGTACCGTCAGGCCGCCGAGCGGCTCGCCTACCTCCGCCCGGACGCCAAGTGGAACGAGCGCAGGATCGAGTTCCGCGTCGAGGCCGTACGCCGTCGGCTGCACGGCACCGGCTTCAAGTACCCGCTGCTGCACGACAAGTCGGAAGGCCGCCGCCCCGCCGACAACAGTCTGCTGCACAACCTGATCAGGGGGCTGGTGGAGTCCACGACTCTGGTGCCGCCGGACCTGGAACTGATGGAGGACGAGGACGACTGGCCGGACTCCGCGCTGTGAGGACGGGCTCGGCGGCCGCGGCCGACCCCGTCTGTCACGGCTTTCCCGTCATCGCGCGCGGAGTTCGGCGGCGGCGGAGGAGGCAAGGTTCCTGGCCATGGTGCAGAGCCTGTCGGTGGGTTGTTGCCCGCCGACCTCCAGACGCACCATCTCGGCGGCGGTCTCGGCGTTCTGGCCGCTGTACCTGCGGTACTCGACGAAGGCCGTACAGGTGTCGCCGTCGTCGTTCTGCTCGATGATCGTGCGGTATCCGCTGAGTGTGACGGTGGTGGCGCCGTCCTCCGCGGACTTGGGCTGATCGCGGAAGAAGCTCACCTCCGCGTCCAGCTCGTCGACGTCGCTCTGCCACTCGCAGCTCCAGTCCGCGACACCGACCTCCGGCACGTCGACCTTGAGGCCGGGGACGGCGGACAGCGCCTTGGCGTCGAGCAGCTCGCAGGCGTTCGCCCAGGCCAGCGACGCGCGCGGGTACGCCGGTGAACGGCGCTGCAGCTGACCGCGGTTGAGGACCTCGGCCGCGCTGGTGGCCGCCTGCTCGGCGACCGTGCACAGGGTCGCGTTGCCGCCGACCACCGAGCCCTTGCCCATGTTGACGCGGACCCCGACCAGGGTGTCCTCGGTGTCGCCGTCGGACGTCAACAGTCGCTTGCACTCGTCGCTCTCGCCCTGCTCCTCGCGGATTCCGATCCGCCCGAGCGTGCGCGAGGGCTTCGAACCCTCGGGCGGCGAGCCCGGGAGGAGACTGACCGACACATCGATCCGGGTCTTGTCGTCGATGCCCACGAGCACGTCGCAGCGGTCGAAGTTCCCGTAGTCCACGTCCACGCGGATGTCCCCGTCGCCGAACTGGTCGAGAGCGTCGGGGTCGGCCAGGGCGCACACGTCGGCCGTGTGCGGGTCGCCGATCAGGGCCTGCGGTTCGCCGTCCGAGGCGTCCTTGTCCAGCGCGCTCAGGCCGGGTGCGGGGGTGGCCTTCCCGTCGTCGCCGTTGCCGGGGATGAGGGCGAGCCCCAGGGCGAGTACGGCGGTGACGCCGAGCCCGGCCGCGATCAGTGGCCGGCGGCGCCGGCGCCCGGTGACGGTGGTGGCCGAGGCGGTCCCGGAGGACTTCGGGTCGGATCCGGCGACCTCCTCCAGGAGCCGCTTGACCTCGGCGGCTTCGGGGCGTTGCCGTGGGTCGCGTTGCAGCATGGCGGTGAGCACGGGGTACAGCGGTCCCACGGCGGCGTCCAGCTCGACGACGCCCTGCTCGGCCTTCCAGTACCTGAGCCGCTCGGCTTCCTCCCCGTCGGTTCCCGTGCCGGCGGGGCCGGTGTCGTCGTCGGGGGCGTCACCGCGTGGCGGGGCGCCGGTGACCAGGGCGTGCAGGGTGGCGGCCAGGCAGAAGACGTCCGAGGCCGGGCGGGGGACGTTGCCCCGGGCCAGCTCGGGGGCGGCGTAGTCCGGGGTGAAGCTGTACGGGCCGTTGACGGTGATGGTCTCGGAACCGCCGGCCCGATAGGCGGCACCGAAGTCCAGTAACTTCGCGGCCCCGTGCCGGGTGAGGCCGATGTTCGCGGGCTTGACGTCGCAGTGGACGATGCCGGCCTCGTGCAGCGCGGCCAGTGCGTCGGCGAGCTGGGCACCGATGCGGGCCGCCCGTTCGGGAGAGACCGTCGGCTGCCGGTCGAGGCCACCGCCGGGGACGTACTCCATGACGAACCAGTACGTCCGCGAACCGGCCCCGCCGTTCGGGCCGGCTCCGCCTTCCGGGCGCGCTCCGCGTTCCGGGCCTGCTCCGTGCTCCGAGCCTGCTCCGTCCTTGTACCCCGGCCCGTCCTGCGGCACCGTCACGACGTCGTAGAGGGTCACCACGTGCGGATGATCGCGGAACTTGGCCATGGCACGCGGTTCGCCGAGCAGCCGCCGCACCGCGGTATCGCTCTCGCCGTCGGTCCGCTCCGGTTTCAGCGCGACGTCCTGGCCGACCACCGTGTCGTGGGCCTGCCACACATCGCCGCCTCGCCCCGTGCCGATGACCTCCTTGAGGACATAGCGGTCGGCGAACTGGTCTCCGGAACGCACGGATCTTCCCCCTCGGTCGAGCCCGGAACGCACACGGCCCCCCGGCCGCGCGCATGGGTCGAACCTACTGCGTACGGCGGACCGCACGCAGTGTCTACCCAGACCCTCCATCAGTCGCACTCATGCGTAGACGTGGCGAGATCGCGGACCCACGGGACCCCTCCCGGCGAGGACGCCTACGGTACGCCTCGGTAACGACCGAACACCCCCCGACAGGAGACCCCCATGCCCAGAACGCGGACTCTCGTGCTGGCCGGCATCACCGCGGTCGTCTCGACCGCCACCTTCACGCTGTCCGCCCACGCCGACGCCACGACCTCGCCTACGCGGGCGGCCGACCGGTGCACGCACCCCGCCGAGGCCCTCGACCTGACGAACTGGAAGCTCACGCTGCCCACCGGCGACGACGAGGACCCCACCGAGATCACCCAGCCCGAGCTGGCGACCTTCTCCGCCGACCCCTGGTTCCGCGTGGAGACCCACTGCGCCGCCGTAAGGTTCCGGGCCGCGGTCAACGGCGTGACGACCGGAGGCTCCAGCTACCCGCGCGCCGAGCTGCGGGAGATGACCGACGGCGGCGAGGACGAGGCCGAGTGGTCCACCACGGACGGCACCCACACCCTCGTGGTCAGGGAGGCGTTCATGGCACTGCCCGAGGAACGGCCCTATGTGGTCGGCGCACAGGTCCACGGCGGGGACGACGACGTCACCGTCTTCCGCCTCGAAGGCCGCAAGCTCTACATCACCGAGGGCGACGACCGCCACCACCACCTCGTCACCGCCGACTACGAGCTGGGCACCGAGTTCGAGGCCAAGTTCGTGGCCGAGGACGGAGAGATCGACGTGTATTACAACGGCCGCCTGCAGACCACGATCTCCCACGACGGCGACACCAACTACTTCAAGGCAGGCGCCTACACGCAGGCCAACTGCGGCAACTCCGAGCCGTGCGCCGACGACAACTACGGCGAGGTCCGCATCTCGCGCATCAAGGTCAACCACTCCTGACGCAGGAGGCAACTGAGGCGTACCGGGCTCAAGTCGCCCCCGACCGGCCGCGGATGGGGGACGATGGCCAAGGCGGCGAGCCCAGAGATGCGGGGGAGACCGATGGAGGCTGCGGACGTCATACAGGCGCTGGACGGGCTGAAGGGCCCCCGGGCGGTTGTGGTGGGAGGGCGGGTCTGTGTGCACGTGCCCGCCATCGATGACACCGTGCGCATCGACGCCGCCCAGGTGAGGCGGTGCAGGCGGATCTGGGCCCCGAACGGAGACCCCGCCGTGGAGTTCGTGCTGGAGGACGACGGGGGAGTGTGGCCGCTGGTCATCACTCCCGACGACGTCGTCTTCCAGCCGGTGGACACCGGAGCCGTGCTGGACTCCCCGATCGAGTACCGGATCGCCAACGCGCCGCACATCGTGGCGTACACCGAGATGGAACGGGCCGCCGAAGACGTGGCCGTGCACTGCGAGGAGCCGGGGCCGATCGAGTTGAACGGCGCAGGCGTCACTCTGCTGCTGGTGCGGTGCTTCATCGTCGCGGCGACTCTGACCGGGCTGCGGCCGGTGCGCAGCGTGGCGTGGTGGCAGCGGGGCTGGACCGCCCTCGGCGGAGACCTTCCACTGCCGCCGTTCCGAGCCGACCCGGTCTGGGACGAGCTGACGCACGAGGCGTCCCAGCTCACGCTGACGGCCTCGGTCCGGAGGGAAACCGACGGGCCCGAGGCCGCCGCCGGAGTGGCCGTCACGGACTTCCGCCGACTGGAGCCGACGCTCACCGCTGTGGCGCTCGACGACGAGTTCGTGTCGTGCTGGCGTACGACGATGGGGATCACGCCGGCACGGTTCGTCGAGACACTGCTGAGCGGCCTGGACCTGGCGCGGGCCCATGTGGCCCTGTACCCGGGTGGCGGTGGCAGTGTGGACGTCGTGCTCGGCGAGGGCGACGCACAGGCGCTGCTGCAGCTGAGCTGGTCCGACAAGCTCGCGCTGCACGTCGACGAGATCCGGATCGCGGACGCCCTGGCACACACCGGCCTGTTCCAGCGGATGATGTTCAACACCGAGCGTCTCGCGGCCATGCTGGGGTTCTCACAGGTGACGATCCTGGCCACCGGGGTCGGTTCGTATGCCTTCGCGGTGATGGGCTACCCCAGGGATCCCGAGCTGTCCCAGGCGATGCGGCGTCGCCGTTCCTAGCTTCCCCCGGCTTTCCTCACGGCAGGAGTCTGTGGCGGAGCCTGGCCATGGCCTCGGGCCCGACCGCTGTCTCGGTCGCGTCGCGCAGCGTGGAGCAGCAGTCCTTCGCACGCGTCAGGTCAGCCCGGGCGGACGCGATTTCCGCGCGCACCTGATCCCGGGCGCTCCGGGTGGCGAGTCGAATGTCGCGCACTTCGCGGGCGCGGGTGTGCCGGATGCTGTCGGCGACGGCCGCCACGTACGCGGTGCGGTCCACGTCCAGGCCGTCGGGACCAGCATGTGCCCGGCCGGTCTCGATGAGGCGCGTCAGGTCGTCGGCGGGCAGGAAGAACAGGGTGGTTGTGGAGAACTCGCTCAGGGACACCTGACGTCCCCACCGGGTGAGCAGACCGGACTTCTGGTCGGCCAGCGGCGCCAGATCCAGGTAGAGCTGTGCGTCGATGGTGGCCATCAGATCCTTGGAGTCATCGAGGAGCGACCGCAGATCGGCCACCTCGCGCGCTTGCCGGACCAGAAGCCCGGTGAACTCCGCCGACGTCTCCGGCGTTCCCTCGCCGTCGAGCAGCTTCTCGGCCAGTACGAGGAGTTGCTCCCCGCGGACGCACAGATCCTGCAGCGCCACCACCATGCGCACCAGGTGCCGGGCGACCTTCGCGTCCCGGCTGATCTGTCTGCCGTCGAGCAGCCTCCCCCAGTGCGAGGAGAGGATCTCCGCCAGTGTCGAAATCAACCCGAACATTCCGCCCCTTCCCCTGTGGCAGCCGAGTCTAGTGAGGCGGCACCGCCGTTCGGCTCCCTCAGCCGGCGTTCTGATCGGGAGGCAACGGCTGTTCGAACCACACCACCTTGCCGGTGCTCACCCTCGTGGCGCCCCAGCGTCGCGCGAGCTGGTCGACCAGGAACAGGCCGCGGCCGCCCTCGTCGCTGAGGCGGGCGTGGCGCATCCTGGGGACGATCGGGGAGTCGTCCTCGACCTCGCAGCGCAGGACGTCCGTGCGCAGGAGGCGGAGGACGAGCGGCCGGGAGGCGAAGCGTACGGCGTTGGCGACCACCTCGCTGACCAGCAGTTCGGTGGACTCCACCAGGGCGTCGAGGTCCCAGTCGTGCAGGGTTCTGCGGGTCAGCCGGCGGGCCTGGCGGGCGGTCTGCGGGCGCGGGGCCAGGTACCAGTACGCGACGGTCTCCGGCAGGAGGCCCTTGAAGCGGGCGGCGAGCAGCGCGACGTCGTCGTCCCGGTCGCCCGCCCTCAGCGTGCCGAGCGCCTGGTCGCAGAGCGCCTCCAGCGCCGGGGGCGTGGACAGCGAGGCGGCTTCCCGCAGTCGTGCGCGCAGTCGCTCCACACCGGTCAGCAGATCCGAGTCGCGGGACTCGACCAGGCCGTCGGTGTACAGCAGCAGCGTCGCACCGGCCGGTGCGTGCATCTCGGTGGACTCGAACCCACCGCCGCCGACCCCGATCGGCGCTCCGGACGGGACCTGCACGACCTCCGTGCCACCGTCCGGGTGCAGGAGCACCGGCGGCAGATGACCGGCGTTGGACACCAGCAACCGGTGCCGCACGGGGTCGTACATGGCGTACAGGCAGGTCGCCGTGTGCTCGCTGCCCAGGCGCTCCGCCTGTTCGTCGAGGTGGTGCAGGATCTCGTCCGGGGGCAGGTCGAGCCCGGCCAGGGTCTGCACGATGGTGCGCAGCTGGCCCATGATCGCGGCCGAGGTCATGGAGTGGCCCATCACATCGCCGATGACCAGCGCGACTCGGTTGCCGGGGAGCGGGATCGCGTCGTACCAGTCGCCGCCGACCTGCGCGGTCCGCGAGGCCGGCAGATAGCGGCTGGCCAGCTGGATCCCGGCCGGCGTGGGCAGCGACGGCGGGAGCATCGTGCGCTGCAGCGCGTCGGCGACGGATGCCTCGCGTGCGTACAGCACCGCCTTGTCGATGCCCAGCGCGGTGTGCGTGGCGAGCTGGGAGGCGACGAGCAGATCGTCCGCGGTGAAGTCCGCCCGGCCGGGTTCGCGCAGCAGGACGACGCTGCCCATTCCGTGGTGGCGGCCGTGCAGCGGGGCGACGATCAGGCGTCGTCCGGGGGGTACCGCCGGGGGCGGGGTGTCGGTCGCCAGGAGCTCCGCCGCCGCGGACGCGGTGTCCGGGGTGTTCGCGAACACCGGGCGCCCGGCGCGCAGCAGCTCGGTCAGCGGACTGGTGGCGGACGGGCGTACGACCTCAGCCGCCCGGACGGGTGCGGAGGGCGGTGCGGCGGGTCCGGAGCCGTGCGCGGCGGGTCGGCGCAGCGGTGCGCGGTCCGTGATGTGCAGCCGCAGGACGCCGGGGGCGGCGTCCGTCTCGTCGTCGACCGGAAGGGGAGCGTACAGATGGACGAACGCCGCGTCGGCGAATGCCGGGACGGCCGCCCGGCACAGCTCGCGCAGTGTCTCGTCGAGGTTCATCCCGCGGGCGATCTGGCGGGTCGCCGCGTCGAGGTAGCGGAGTCGGTCGGTCCGTGACTCGGTGACGTCCGGCCGGTCGCTTTCCTGGTTGCCGGCGGAGGGCCCGGAAGCGGGCAGACGCTTCGCGGCGTGCGAGGGAGCGGCCGGTCCCCGCACGCCGGCCGCCTGCCCGCCGGCGCCTCCATCGGCGCCGAGGTCCTTCGTCACCCGTCTCCTTCCCGTCTCGTCAGGCGCGCCGCCTGCAGCGCAGGAAGATCTGCACCTCGGGCGGGACATCCACGCTGGCCGGGGCGTACGTGTACGACGACTCCTCGACGATCTCGAAGTCCGCCGCCTCGACGACCTCGCGCAGTTCGTCCCTCAGATAGCCGGACACCCGGATGGTGCTTCCGATGAACGGGATCGAGAAGTCGTCCACGTCGGCCTCCACCATCGACAGCGCGAACAGGCCGCCCGGCTGCAGCAGGTGGTGGATGGTTCGCAGGGCGAGGGGTATCTCCGCGCGCGGCAGCATGAGCAGTGAGAAGAAGGCCGCCACCGCGTCGAAGCGGCCGAGGTCCCGGGGACCTGCGGGCCGCAGATCCGCGATGTCCGCCCGGTGGAACTCCCCGGTGGGCACGTTCTCGCGGGCGAGCGAGACCATTCCGTTCGACAGGTCGACACCGACCACCCGCAATCCCGCCTCCGCCAACTGGAGCGCGGTCGGCACCCCGGTGCCGCACCCCAGGTCCAGCACCCGGGCCCCGGCCGGCAGGGACCGGATCAGCCACTCGGCGGACCTGATCTGCCCCTCCTTGTGCGGGAAGGCCTGGTCATAGCGGTCGCCGATGGCGTCGAAGGCCTCCGCCTGGCCGTCGCGGTCGAGCGGCATGCTCTCGTAGCCGAGCTTGTCGCCAGGAGTGCTCACGAGGAATCTCCTTTGAAACCTTATGTGTGATTTTTTCACAGTTATACAGACCCGGGGAGTCGCCTGGACGGGTCCTCGGCCGTCGCCGGAATGCGGCCACAGTACGAGGCGCGTCGGCTGGTTGGCCCTCGGTGCGCCCTTAAGGATGATGTGTTGCGTCAAGTGAGACATGTGCCGCGATGAGAAGCAGCTGTGGGCGGGCGTGTCACCACCGACGGGTGAATCTCACCGGCCGGTGATGCCGCCCCAGCAAATCTGAGGGAGCCTCACCGTCGTTGTACATCCGGACGACCGCTCTGCACACAGTGGGTCGTAGTCCGTCCGGAGTTCCGGATTGCTGCGGATGACGTCATCGGAATGCGCGGTCTGCGAGCGCGGTGAATGCTGGTGCTCCGCGGGACGACGGGACGACGGGCTAAGGAGAAATCCATGCAGTGCGTGCGGTTCAATTCTTCCGGCAACGAGGCGGCGAAGGTGTCGTACACGGCTCGCCGCCTTGTGGAGCTGGGCTACGGAAGCCCCGGAACACTAGGGCTGAGAATGGAGGATGAGCCTCCACGGGCGGGCGACCTGGTGCTGTGCCGGGTCACCGAAATCGGTCAGCACAGATTCCTCGGGCAGGTGGACGGAAAGCGGAATCGGCTGTTCGTCGGCGACACGATCGTGGTGGCCTATGGCGCCCGCTACGCCCCGGATCAGTTCGAATCGGAGGTGCCCGGCGACCTCGGACCCTGTGACCTGGTCGCCGGAGGCGGCATAGCAGGACGGGTCGTTTCGTCCCACGCCAGAATGAAGTCCCCCACCCAGTTGGAGCCCTTGGGCCTGGTGACCGACGAACGGGGCGAGGTCATCAACCTCGCTCGCCTGGCCAGGCCCGTGGTGCCGGCCCTCGCTCCCCGTCCGCGCACCATCGCCGTACTCGGCACCTCGATGAACGCGGGCAAGACCACCGTCGCCGCCGCCCTCATCCGCGGTCTCAGCCTGGCCGGCCGCCGGGTCGGCGCGGCGAAGGTGACCGGCACGGGTGCGCCCGGCGATCCGACACTGATGTCCGACGCCGGCGCCGCGCGGGTCATCGACTTCACCGACCTGGGCTTCCCCACCACCTACCGACAGCCGATGCCGCAGGTGATCCGCATTCTGCGCGGCGCGATCACGGATCTGACGAGTCACCAGACGGATGCCATCGTGCTGGAGGTCGCGGACGGGCTCCTGCAACGGGAGACGGCGGCACTGATCCGGACGCCGGAATTCCGCGCCAGCGTGGACAGCATCGTCTTCGCGGCCGGTGAATCGGTCAGCGCGGTGGCGGGCGTACGGCTGCTGCGCGAGGAGGGACTTCCCGTAGTGGCGCTGAGCGGGGTGCTGACGTCCTCTCCGCTGGCCATGGCCGAGGCGGTCGCCGAAGTGGGTATCCCGGTGTACAAGGCGGCCGCCATGTCCGACCCGTCCGTCGCCGCCCAACTGCTCGCGGGCACCGTCACAGGCGGGGTCGTCGTGGCGGAAGGCGGCGGGCTGTCGGAGGACGCCGGCCAACTCAGCGACCACGGCGGGCTGCCGCAGGAACGCAGTCGGCTGAACGACTACAGCGGTCCCCTCACGGACTACAGCGGTCCTCTTACGGCCGAAACCGTGGCGTGACCATGGCGGGACGACGGCGTGTCAGGATGCCGCACACCCTCGGCGGTGTGCGGCGCCGACTGATGCTGCTGTTGGTTCTCGCGGGTTTCGGGCAGGCGGTCTGTGTGGTCGGGTTCGCCCTCCTCGTGCATGGCGCGGCCTACCGCGTCACACACGGCGGGGAGATCGAGTCCGGCCACGACCGCAGCGCCCTCTACACGCACGTGGCCGGCTACGAGCCCACCGCACTGGCCGTCGGACTCCTCACGACCGCCTGTGCGACCGTGCTGCTCAAGGCGGTGGGTGAACCGCTCGCGGAACGGCTGGCCCAGAGTTACGTGCACAGCATCAGAATGCGTCTGTTCGACCATGTCGCCGGAAGCGAGGCGGGCGGCCCGTACCGGCGCACGGTCGGCGTGACCGTGCTCCGCTTCACCGGTGACGCGTCCGCCCTCCGGCTGTGGATCAGCAAGGGCGTGGCACCGATTCTGGTGGACGGCGTGTTCGTGGCGTGCGCGCTCGGCGTACTGGCCGTCATCGCGCCGGGGATCGGCGCCCTGTCGGCGGCGCTGGTCCTCCTCGCCGCGGCCGCCGTAGCGCTGTTCGGGCGGCGGCTGCGCGAACGCGTACGCGAGACCAGACGGTATAACGGCAGACTCGCCGCCTTCGTCAACGAACGGGTCACCCACACCGCCGTCATACAGTCCCTCGGACGGGTCGCACAGGAGCGCCGGGTCATGCGGCGGCACAGCCGTGACTACGGTCGCGCCATGGTGCGCCAGGCCCGGCTCACCGGAGCGATGTCGGCGACGGCCGAGGCGTGCGGCATCGGGGTCCTGCTGATCGTGGTCACCATGGGACTGATGGCGGGCATCACCTGGGAGGCCCTCGCCTCGCTGCTGACGGTGGCGAACTTCCTCGGCCGGCCCCTTTCCTCGCTGGTCCGCGTGCAGGAGCACTGGCAGCGGTCGCGCGTCGCGCGGAGGCGCATCGCCGAGGTCCTCAGGGCTCCGGCGCCGTTGCGCAGCACACGCGGAGCCGAACCGCTGGCGAACGGGCCCGGACATCTCGAACTCAAGGACATCCGCGTGGACGGTGTCCTGGAGGTGTCGGCCGTCGCCCTGCCCGGGCAGCGGATCGTGCTGCAGGGACCTCCGGGCTCGGGAAAGTCGCTGCTGCTTCGCCTGATCGCGCGGCTGCAGGACCCCGACGCCGGCGCGGTGCTGCTCGACGGCCAGGACCTCGCCCGGCACGACCCCGAATCGGTACGCCAGGTGGTCAGGCTGACCAGCCCCGAACTGCCGTTGCTCCGCGGCACCGTGGGCAAGAACCTGCGGGACGGTGAACCACCGGACGTGGACCAGAAGGCGGACGAGGAGCACGTCGATGCCCTGGCCGAACTGCTGCCCAACGGTCTGCGCACGCGGGTGGGCGAGGGCGGGCACGGCCTCTCCATGGCCGTGCGCTACCAGGTGGCGATGGTACGGGCGCTGCGCAGCGGCCCCCGGGTGCTGCTGCTGGACGAGGCCAGGTCGGAAGGAGCGCCCGGTTCCGACCTGATGGAACGTCTCCTCGAGAGGTATCCGGGCACGGTCATCTACGTCACCGACGAACCCGCGCTCGCCGCGCGTGCGGACGCGCTCTGGTACCTCGACGACGGCAGGCTGACGGTGCGTGAGCCGGAGCGGTCCGTCACGGAGGCGGAGACGGACCAGCACGGTGCGTCGACCGGCCGCGCATCTCAGGCGGTTGCCGGGGACTCATGACCCGGACAGGGCCCGGCGCACGACGTACGGCAGGACGCCGCCGTGCCGCGTTCGACGTACGTCGACTCGCGTCTGACGGGAAACGGGTGCCTCCCGGCGCCTCGATCTCCCGCCAGATCCGGGTGCCCTGCCGGATGCGCGCGGCGTTGGCCCGGAACATCTCCGGCCGGTCGAACTCCGTGACGCACGCGGCGACTTCCTCGTCCGAGGGCCACAGGTCCTTCAGGTGGACGGGCACTTTCTCGAGGTGCTCCATCTCCGGGTGCGGCCGGGTCGGCGGTGTCGGCGCAGCTGGTGATGGCGGCGATGGCGACCGGTCCGTCCGGCAGCGATTCACCGAAAGTCCAGTATCTACCGACTGTTTCATACCAACCGCCCGGACGTCAGGGAGGCCCGATGCCCGTTTCCCCGATTCCCGGGGTCAGCCGTCCGCGCGGACGAAGACGGGCTTGAGGTGCTTCTCGGGCAGGGCGTCGGGGATGTGGCCCCCGACCTTGTCGCGGGCGATGCGCAGGGTGACGCCGGTGAGGTACATGTCGAGCAGTGGCAGCTCGCCGGGGCGGAAGTGGTTGCCGGCGGACTCGCAGACACCTTCGGGGGCAAGGGACTTGACAGGCCGGGCGAGCTGCTCGACGCGGCCCGTGGCCTCCACGGCGATGTCGAAGCCGTGCCGGACGGGTTCCAGCGTCTCGGCGGTGGCGGCACCGAAGCCGCGGGCGATCTCGCGGTGCGCGGGATCCGGGTCCACGTACAGCACCTCGGAGGCGCCGAGCGCGCGGGCGATGTCGCACACGTACAGACCGATGCTGCCGCGGGCGACGACCAGGACGCGGGCGCCGGGCCGGCTCCTCCGGTGGGGTGCGACCAGACGCCAGGACAGCGACCAGTTGTCACTGGCCGACGCCATGGCGACGGGGTCCAGATCACAGCCCGGCGCGACAGCGGTCGCAGGTGCCGCGGTTGATCGACCACGGGACCACCACCAGATCGCCTGGAGCCACGGTCGTGACGGCGTCGCCGGTCTCCACGACCCGGCCCACGCACTCGTGGCCGAGGGCGAACGGTGGATCGATGCTGTGTTTGATATGCGGCTGCCGCCACGTGGCATGGCCCGCCAGGATCGCGGAATCGACGTCACAGGAGGTCGCGGCGACCGGGGCGACGATCGCCTCCTGGTCCGACCGGAGCCCGGGGCCGGGCGCCTCGCGTCATTCGACCGTGTGCCGGGCGGCGTACGTCAGTTCACGCATCGGCCCGCTGCCCCTTCGCCAGGGCCACGAGGTCGGCGTACCGGATGACCGATCCCCCCGCCCCCCAAGTGCCGTCGGCCTGCTCGTGCACCAGCACCCACACCCGCAGGGCCTCCTCCGAGGGGAGCCCGGCGGCGCCGAGCACGGTCTTGGTGGCCTCCTCGACCAGGCCGGCCTTGCGCCGCTCGGACAGCGCGCCCTGCGGGACCGTCACCTCGACCAGGAAGCGGGGCGCCTCGTCCTCGGCGGTGGTCAGCGCTCCCTCGGGCAGCTCGACGAGACAGCTCCACGCCTGGGCGCGGAAGAACGCCGTGCCGGGTGCCCCCTCCCAGCGCAGCAGTACGGCGGCCAGGTCCCGCTGGACGGTGCTCCGGCCCTCCTCGGTCAGCGAACCGGGCGGGACGGTGAGCCGGATCATCGGCATGGCGAGTCTCCCTTCGTGCTCCGCACGCCGACGCCTGCTCGGCGCCCGGCGTCTATAACAGTCGTTATAAGCGGTCGCGAGGCTAGACTATGACGGTCGTTATAGCCAGAGGGGAGTACGGTCTTGGCCAACTCCAGCGCGCCGTCACGTGACCGCATCGTGGCCGGGGCGGCCGACCTGATCAGCAGGCGCGGCCTGAACGCGGCGAGCATCCGGGAGGTCGCCAAGCACGCCAAGGCGCCGCTCGGTTCGACGTACCACTACTTCCCCGAGGGCAAGCAGCAACTCGCCACCGAGGCGGTGCGGTACGCGGGCCAGGCGGTCGCCGGGATCCTGCGCAAGGAGCTGGACGCGGGCCCGGTCGCCGGCCTGCGCGCGTTCCTGGCCCTGTGGCGCGGCATCGTCGTCGAGAGCGACTTCCGCGCCGGCTGCCCCGTGCTGGCGGTCTCCGTCGAGGAGCCCCCGGCCGACGAGACGCCGCCGGCCCTGGTCGCCGCCGCCGAGGCCTTCCAGGAGTGGGAGCGGCTGCTCGTCGAGACGCTGTGCGCGCACGGGGCCGACGCCGAGCAGGCGCCGGGGCTGGCGGCCCTGGTCGTGGCGTCGGTGGAGGGCGCGATCGCGATGAGCCGGGCCGAGCGCAGTATGCGGCCGCTCGATCAGGTCGCGCGGCAGCTCGAATCGCTGATCGTGGGGGCGGTGGGCCGTCCGGACCGACGGGGAGAGTCTTCGGGACGTTCGGGCGGAGGTACGGGCGTCGAGGGCCGCCGCCGAACTGGCTGACCCGGCTGACTCGGCTGACCCGGACGTCGACCGCTGAGCCCGTCACCGGGCCGTGCGCGTGACGGCAGCCGGGCCGACCGCTGAGCCCGTCACCGGGCCGTGCGCGTGACGGCAGCCGGGCCGACCGCCGGACCCGAACCGCTCCTCAGCCGCCGTCCCTCGGGACCCGGCCTTCCGGCCGGCAGCGGCACAGCTCGTCCGCGCCCTCGCCGGTGACGAGTTCCCGTGCCACCAGCCGGCCGACCGTGGGCGCCAGAGTGACGGCCGAGTGCATAACGGCCACGTACACCGACCCGTCCGGGGTGAGGTGACCGACCAGCGGCCCGCCGGCCGGCACCGGTCGCGCGCTGACGCGGGTGTCCAGGACGCGGCAGCCGTCGGCCCCGTGGAAGGCGGCCTGCAGGTGACGCAGTGCGCCGGCCGATGAGGACGTCGGCGGGACGGTCATCAGCAGCCGGCCCGCCCGCACTTCGCGCACCTCGAACTCCGGCCCGGCGACAATGGCGCGCACCAGCCCGGACGGCGCCGTGAGCCGCACCAGGCGAGCGGGGGACGCCTCGATCGGCACCTCCAGGCCCAGCGGCGCGAGCAGCTCGCACACCTCGGTGCCCGCGGCGAGCACCACCGTCGACGCCGGATGGAACCCGGCGGACGAGGTCACCCCGGCCACGCTTCCGCCGACGGTCTCGAGAGCCGCTCCCGCCACACCGAGGACCGTCCGCGCCCCCAGCCCCCGAGCAGCCCGCACCAGCGCGCCCGTGACCGCCACCGCGTCCACCCCGCCGTCCGACGGCGTGTGCACAGCCCACTCGGGAGGCTCGCGCAGTCCGGGTTCCAGCGCCCTGATCCCGTCGGCGCCCACCCGGAACCGGCCCACGCCGAGCTCGGCCCCCACCGGAGCGCCGTCCCACCTCAGCGAACCGCTCCGGCGCACCGCGAGATCCGGCAGTTCGGCCTCCAGACGCCGGTAGTCCGCAAGGACCGAACCGCGCAGATCCTCGGCGCCGCCGGGCCAGTGGCCGCCGCGGCCGCCGATCCGCGCGAAGGAGGCCCCCGTCACTCCGGTCGCCGGTGCCGGGGCCCGGTCGATCAGCGTCACCGGCGCTCCACGGCGCGCCTGGTGGTACGCCACGGACGCACCGACGACCCCGGCGCCGACGACGACGGACATGCCCGAGCCCGGCCCGGGTCAGATCACGCAGCCCACATGAGCCAGTGCCTGCTTCAGCAGCACCCCGTGCCCGCCCGGCATCTCGCTCTGCACCGCCGGGGACAGTGCCTCCTGCGGGCTGAACCACACCAGGTCGAGGGCGTCCTGGCGGGGGCGGCAGTCGCCGGTCACCGGGACGACGTACGCGAGGGAGACCGCGTGCTGGCGCGGGTCGTGGTACGCCGTGATGCCCTGGGTCGGGAAGTACTCGGCGACGGTGAACGGCTGCAGGGACGCCGGGACGCGGGGGAGTGCGACCGGGCCGAGGTCCTTCTCCAGGTGGCGCAGGAGGGCGTCGCGCACGCGCTCGTGGTGCATCACGCGGCCGGAGACCAGGGTCCGGCTGACCGTTCCGTCCGGTCCGATGCGCAGCAGGAGGCCGATGCTCGTGACCTCGCCGCTGTCGTCGACGCGCACGGGCACGGCCTCGACGTACAGGATCGGCATGCGCGCGCGTGCCATCTCCAGCTCGTCGGGGGTCAGCCAGCCGGGCGTGGTTTCGGTCATGTCAGACATTGCTTGATCATACTTTCCGGGAATTGCGAACGCTCAGTCGCGGGGCTGACGGGAGTCGGGAGCGGGACAGGGGGATGGGGACGGAGCTGGGGGCGGGGAGGGTCGCGTGGCGGGGAGTCCGTAGAGGCGGCGGGCGTTGTCGCCGGCCGTCCACGCCGCGATCCGCAGCGCGTCCGGCAGGCTCAGTTCGTCGGCGTCCACCCGGTCCTGGAGCAGGTCGCCCAGGCCGCGGCGGAACGCCAGTGCGCCGAGCCGGTAGAACTCGGCCAGACCATACGCGTCCGAGCTGTACAGCAGCTTGCGGAACGGGGTGATCTCCAGGGCCTCGGCCAGGATCGCCCGGGACCGGGCGGGGCCGACGTGGTGCAGGGTGAGGCCCACGTCCACGTACACCTGCTCGAACACCGCCGCGAGATAGGCGGCCTGGCGCTGGTAGGGCCAGCAGTGCAGGAGCAGGACGGGGATCGTGCCCCTGGTGAGGTGCAGCCAGTCCGTCAGCAGGGTGGGGTCCACCCGGTGCAGGCGGATGTCGTGGTCGCCGAATCCGGTGTGCAACTGCAGGGGCAGCCCCAGGTCCACCGCCGTCCACAGCAGGTGCCGTACCAGGACCGGGTCGGCCAGCCGGCCGCCCTCCGCCAGCCAGAGCCGGGCCGCCGCGGTGACGAGCGCGTCGCTGGGGCGCGCCGGGTCCAGGTCGAAGCCCGTGCGGTAGGCGGCCACGGACTTCACGGCCACCACGCCCGGACGGCGTACGGCCTCCTCGACGGCCGTGCGGAAGGCGGTGGCGTACGCCTCCGGCTCGACCCCGTCGGCGGCCACCGCTTCGGCGACCGCTTCCAGCCGTAGGACCTCGTACGCCGTCCCGCCGGCGGCCTCCGCCAGTTCCCCGGGTGTGGTGATGCGGTGCGGGGTGTACCCGGTGTCGACGCAGAACACCTCCGTCGCGGCGGCGGCCAGGAGCCGGCGGTTCGCCTCGCGAGCGCCCAGCTCAGCGCGCCGGGCCAGGTACGCGTCGGCCGGGGCGTGGCGCGGCAGATCGAGCAGGGGTGCGCAGTGGCGGCGTACGGCCACCCCCGCCGGGGTGTCGAAGAGCGAGATGCCGGGCCAGGGCTCGCCCTCGGTGAGCAGGGACTCGAAGCCGTCGCGGTCCAGGTCGGCGGCGACCACTCCGTGGCAGTGGTGGTCCACCAGCGGCAGAGCATCGAGCGCCTCGTGGACCGGGCCGGTGGCGCTCATGTCAGTACTTCCAGCGGTAGGCCGCCGCCACCTGGTCGTCGTCCAGTCCGGCGACGGCATCGAGCTCGCCTTCGCGTACGGCGATCACGGCGTCGGCGAGGACCGGGCCCAGCGCGGCCCGCAACGGCTCGTCCGCGCGGAAGTGCCTGACGGCCTCACGCAGCGAGACCGGCAGCCGGCGGACACCTCGGGCCGCCGCCTCCTGCGCGCCCAGCCGCGCCGGATCGCCGGTGATCTCCTCGGGCAACCGCGCGCCCGACGTCAGTCCGTCCAGCCCGGCGGTGATCAGACAGCCGAGGGCGAGGTACGGGTTGGCGGCCAGGTCCACCGGCTTGATCTCCAGATTGGCCGCCTGGTCGCGGTGGCCCGCCGTGCCGGTGACGACGCGCAGCCCCGCCTCCCGGGTCTCCCGGCCCCACGCGGTGAACACCCCGGCCCACTGCGAGGGTTTGAGCCGCAGATAGCTGGCCGGGCTCGGCGCGGTCACCGCCGTGAGGGCGGGGAGGTGGGTGAGGACGCCGGCCGCGAAGGACTCGGCCTCGGGCCGCATGCCGTGGCGGCGGGCACCGCCCGCGTGCAGGTTGACGCCGTCACGCCAGGCGGAGAGGTGGACATGGCCGCCGTTGCCGACGCCCTGCCCGAGGACCGCCGGGGCGAAGGACACCGCGAGCCCGTGGCGTCGCGTCACCGCGCGGATCGTCTGCCGCACCAGCACGCTGCGGTCGGCCGCCGCCACCGGGTCCAGCGCGGCCACCGACAGCTCGAACTGCCCGGCCGCGTACTCGGGATGGAGCTGCTCGACCTCCACGCCCTGTCCCGCGAGCGCCGCCAGCAGATCGGCCGTGCAGTCGCTCAGCTCGACCTGCCGGGTGGCGCCGTACGCCGGTCCCGTGACCGCCGGCACGAACTTGCCGTCGGCACCGGGTGGTTGGGCGACGGCCCACTCGATCTCGATGCTCGCCCTGAACGTGATTCCGTACCGCTCGGCGGCCTCCTGGACCGTCCGACGCAGAAAGGTCCGGCCGCACCCGGGATGCCGCTCGCCCTCCTGGGTGATCCGGTCGACCGGTGCCCACGCCCAGCCGGGCTGCCCGGCCAGCTCCACCAGGTGATCCAGATCGGCGTAGAGGCGCAGATCGCCGTCGGGGGACCCGAGGACGTCGGTGGTGACGATGGAGTCGTTCGCGAGGAACGTGTCGAACACCGGCGACATCCCGACGCCCCAGGCCGCCGCCGAGGCGAGCTTCGCCGTCGGGATCGTCTTCACCCGGGCGACGCCCGCCGTGTCGACGTAGGCCAGGACGACCCCGTGCACGCCCCGCCCGGACAGCTCCCCGCTCAGGGCGGTGGCCCGCTCGACGTCTCCGGGCCGCCCTCCCGGTACGGGGTCGGCAAGGGTGGTCATACGGTCTCCTCGACGAGCTCGGCCGGTCCGTGCCGGGTCGTTGGGATCGTGCGGGTCGTGCGGTCCTGCCGGGCGTCAGGGTTTCACGGCCACCGCGCCGTACTGCGGCACCGGAGCGGGAGAGCCGGGGGCGCGCCACTGCGAGCAGGACACCATGCCCGGCTCCAGCAGCTCCAGGCCGTCGAAGAAGGCGGCGATGTCGGCGCCGCTGCGTGCCGTGATCGGCGGCGTGGCGTTCTCGTTCCAGAACTTCATCGCCGGGATCTGGCCCTCGCCGCCGAGCTCGGAGTCGAAGGTCGGGTGCGTCAGCACCAGCAGGCTGCCGGAGGGGACCGCGGCCAGGACACGCCGGACGATCTCGCGGGCCTTGTCGTGGTCCAGGACGAAGTTGAGGATGCCCAGCATCATCACCGCGACGGGCTCGGTGAAGTCCAGGGTCTGCCCGGCGCGTTCGACGATGGCGTCCGGGTCGTGGACGTCGGCGTCGATGTAGGCGGTGGTGCCCTCGCGGGTGCCGGTCAGCAGCGTGCGGGCGTGCACGAGCACGATCGGGTCGTTGTCGACGTAGACGATCCGGGAGTCGGGCGCGACACGCTGGGCGATCTCGTGGGTGTTCTCCGCCGTCGGCAGCCCGGTGCCGATGTCCAGGAACTGCCGCACCCCGCGCTCCTCGGCGACGAACCGCACCGCCCGGCCGAGGAACTCGCGGTCCGCGCGGGCGATGTCCCGGATGATCGGGAACATCCCGGCGACCTGCTCGCCGACCTGCTGGTCGACCTCGTAGTTGTCCTTGCCGCCGATCCAGTAGTTCCACACACGCGCGTTGTGCGCCACACCGGTGTTCAGCTTCGCCGACCCGCCCGCCGGGGTGTGGCCATCACTCACGACTCGTCCTCTCCTCGCACGCACGACCGAAACCGGCCATCGCCGCCATTGTGCCGCTCCGTTGATCACGTTGTCCCGGGAATCGGCAGAGGAATCGGCACGGCCGGTACGGTCGTCGGCGTGCGGCAGCGGGGAGAGCCGCGGGGCCGGGTTACTCGATCTCGCTCGGGCTCGCGGCCGGCGACTTCCCGGCCAGGACGTCCTGAAGGCGCTGGGTGCCCAGCCTCACCGCCTGCTCGACGGAGTCGTTCTCGTCGCCGTCGAGACCGCCCGCCGTGACGGTGATCGCGTCGTTGCCGACGCGTACGGCGGCGACGTCCAGCGTGAGCGTGGCCTGCTCGCCGCCGGTCGTGCCCCGCACCGTCACGCGCAGACCCGAACGGGCGTCGCCCACGTCGGGCAGCGACGTCTCGATGACCTGCACGGTGCGCTTCTCGCCGTCCGCGGTCATCGTGAACTGGTCGCATTCCTCCGGCAGTTGCGCCATCCAGTCCAACGACTCCTGCGGGTCGCTCCGGTCGTAGGAGGCGACCTGGTACAGCAGACGCGAGTCGTCCTGCGTGAAGCCGCGCAGCGCGCTCGCGCCCGACGGCCTGCCCAGCAGGTCGTCGTCGTAGAGGGAGTCCATGAGCCGCTGGCAGTCGGCGGCTTCGGCCTGGGCGGTGAGGAAGTCCGAGACGTCGACCGTGCCGATCAGCAGGGAGTCGTGCCAGCTCTCGGCCTCCGTGTCCTTGACCTGCGTCCAGTCGTCCTCGATGTCCGCCTCGGTGATCAGCGCCGTCCGCGCGCCGGACTCGGTGAGGGTGGCCGTCGGCGAGGGCGTCGGCTGCTTCCTGGCGGCGGGGGACGCGGTGACGCCCGACCCCCGGGATCCGTCCTGGTCGCCGTCGCCCGAGCAGGCGGCCGTGGCCAGCAGCGCGCCCGCCGCCAGGGCCGAGGAGAGAACGCGGGCGAGCCGGGACGTACGACGGGTCATCGCGAGTGCCTCCTGAGAACGTGACGCGTGTCCTCAGCGCACCATCACGGCCGACGGCCCACCAGCGGCGCCGGACCGTTCGAGTGAGCCCCACCAGGGGCCCGGCGCCTCATCCGCCGGCCTGCGCGTGCCCGTGCTGCCAGGCCCAGGCCGCGATCTCGACGCGGTTCCGGGCGGCCAGCTTGAGCTGCACGCTGGACAGGTGTGTCTTGACCGTGGACAGGGAGACGTACAGCTCGGCGGCGATCTCGGCGTTCGTACGGCCGAGGGCCACCAGGCGGACCACATCGAGTTCGCGGTCGGTGAGCGGCTCCACGGGCGGCGCGGACCTCGCCGGAGCGGCGGGGGCGGGCTCGGCCTGCAAGGCGGTGACGTGCTTGAGCAGGCGGACCGTGACCGACGGGGAGACCAGCGAGTCGTCGGCCGCGGCGGCGCGGACCGCCTCCGCGAGGAGGGCGGGCCCCGAGTCCTTCAGCAGGAACCCGCACGCTCCGCCGCGCAGCGCCCCGTACACGTACTCGTCGAGGTCGAACGTGGTCACCACGACCACCCGCATCGGGTCCGCCACATCCGGTCCCGCCAGCAACCGGGTCGCCTCGAGGCGGTCCAGCTTCGGCATCCGGATGTCCAGCAGACACACGTCCGGCCGCTCCCGCCGGACGATGCGCCGCACGGTGGGCGTGCTGCGCGACACCGGGGAGGAGGCCGACCGCCGCCCGGTCGCCGACCTCGCGGGCATCGCCGGGCTGACGGACGGCTTCGCGAGCCCGGTCCAGCAGGTCACCCTGCGCCGCGACCCCGCCGTCTCCGACGACCTCCCGCACGAGGTGCAGGCCGCCGCCTTCCGGGTCGTGCAGGAGGCCCTGACCGACATCCGCCGCCACGCTGCGGACGCCACACACGTCGAGGTCCGGCTGCGGGACGACGCCGGGCGCCTGGAGGTGTCGGTCGCGGACGACGGACGGGGCGGCACGCAGCTTCCGGCGGCGGCGCACGGGGGCGGATTCGGGCTGGTCGGGCTGAAGGAGCGGGTGACGGCCCTGGGCGGGGAACTGCAGGCGGGGCCGCGGGGCGGGGTGGGCTGGGAGGTGCGGGCGATCTTTCCCGTGCGGGGGACGGCAATCCCCTGAGGGGCGCGGGGCTGCATCGATACCACCCCTCCCTGTTCAATGAGAGCGAACACCCCTGCCCGGCAGAGAGGACCCCACATGCCCCCCGCCACCGTCCCGCCGGTAGGCACCCGCATCCGGCAGGCCCGCCAAGCGCGCGGCACCAGCCTGCGGGCGCTGGCCCGGGAGGTCGGCGTATCGGCAAGCCTGATCTCACAGATCGAGACCGGCAAGAGCCAGCCCTCGGTCAGCACCCTGTACGCCATCACCACAGCCCTCGGCATTTCCGTGGAGAGCCTCTTCGACGCAGGCGAGGACCGAGCCACGGCTCGGCCGGCGGCAGCCTTGCCGCACGCACTCGCCGCCTTCGCCGCCGACCCGGCCCGCCGCATCGGCCCGCTGGTCACGCCGGACGAGCGGGAGGTGCTGGAGCTGGACTCGGGGGTCGTGTGGGAGCGTCTCGGCCACGTTCCCGGCGCCGACGTCGACTTCCTGCTGGTGACCTACCGGCCCGGCGGCGCATCCTCGAGCTCCGGCGGCCTGATGCGTCACGCCGGTACCGAGTACGGCTACCTGACCTCCGGGGAGCTGATCCTCACCCTCGGCTTCGACGAGTACACCCTGCGCCCCGGTGACTCCGTCTGCTTCGAGTCGACGACTCCGCACCGCTACCGCAACGATGGTGGGATACCGGCCGTGGGAGTCTGGTTCGTGTTCAGTGACACTTGACACCCGCCGGGCCGGGTCGTTCACTCCGAAGTGGGGGTGGTCGCCATGGCGATCCGCACATTCGGACCCAACGCCGTCGACTGGGAAGAGCGCGTCGACCTGGACCGGCTGCGCAGACAGCGGCTGGCCCGCCTCGACGAGACCCTGAACCGCTCCGAGCTGGGCGCGCTGCTCACCTTCGACTTCGCCAACATCCGCTACATGACGGCCACGCACATCGGCACCTGGGCGATGGACAAGCTGATCCGCTTCGCCCTGCTGGTGCGCGGCGCCGAACCGGTGGTCTGGGACTTCGGCTCCGCGGCCCGTCACCACCAGCTCTACAACCCGTGGCTCGACTACAGCGACGGCAAGGAAGGCAGCCCGCCCACCGGCGCCCGCGCCGGCATCTCCACGCTCCGCGGCGCCTTCCACCCGGACGCAGGCATAGCCGAGGACGTCGCCGCGAAGATCGCCACCGAGCTGCGCGCCCACGGCCTGGCCGGCGAGCCGCTCGGCATCGACGTCGCCGAGATGCCGATCCTCGCCGCCCTGCGCGCCGAGGGCATCGACGTCGTCGACGGCCAGCAGGTCTTCCTGGAAGCGCGCCGCCTCAAGACCCCGGACGAGATCTCCCTGCTCACCCAGGCCTGCGCGATGGTCGACGCGGCGTACGAGGAGCTGTACGGCTACCTGCGCCCCGGTGTGCGCGAGAACGAGTGCGTCGGCGTGGTCAGCAAGGTGCTGTACGACCTCGGCAGCGAGTACGTCGAGGGCGTCAACGCGATCTCCGGCGAACGCTGTTCACCCCACCCGCACGTCTACAGCGACCGCCTGATCCGCCCCGGCGACCCCGCCTTCTTCGACATCCTGCACAGCCACCTCGGCTACCGCACCTGCTACTACCGCACCTTCGCCGTCGGCAGCGCCTCCCGCGCCCAGCGCGACGCGTACGTCCGCTGCCGCGAGTTCATGGACCGGGCCATCGCGCTCGTCCGACCGGGCGCCACCACCGCCGACATCGTCCAGGTCTGGCCCCGCGCCGAGGAGTTCGGCTTCGCCGACGAGACGGCCGCGTTCGCCCTGCAGTACGGCCATGGCGTCGGCCTGTCCATCTGGGAGAAGCCGATCTTCAGCCGGCTGGTCTCCCTCGACCATCCCGAGGTCCTCGAAGAGGGCATGGTGTTCGCCCTGGAGACCTACTGGCCCGCCGCCGACGGCTGGTCCGCCGCCCGCATCGAGGAGGAAGTGGTCGTCACCGCCGACGGCTGCGAGGTCATCACCAAGTTCCCCGCGGAGGAACTGCTCGTGGCGGGCCGCAAGTACTGGACCGTGGGCGGCGAGCTGAACACCCGGCGCGAGTCGCAGTCACACCTGAACACCTCACGCGGCGACGGGACGCGCTGATGAACCCGGCCGAACTCCTCGCCGCCTACGAGCGGATGACCGTCATCCGCCGCACGGAGAAGGCCGCCCACGACCTGTTCCTGCAGGGCCTGGTCAAGGGCACCACCCATCTCGCCGCCGGACACGAGGCCATCGCGGTCGGCGCGAGCGCCGCCCTGCGCCCCGACGACTACGTGTTCGCCACCTACCGCGGCCACCACCACGCCCTGGCCCGCGGCGCCACACCGCAGGAGTGCCTGGCCGAACTCATGAGCCGGGCTACGGGACTGTGCAGGGCCAAGGGCGGCTCCATGCACCTGACCAAGGCGTCCACCGGCATGCTCGGCTCCTACGCCATCGTCGGCGCCCACCTCCCGATGGCCGTCGGCGCCGCCTGGTCGGCCCGGCTGCGCGGCACCGACCGGATCGCCGTCGCCTTCTTCGGCGACGGGGCCACCAACATCGGCGCCTTCCACGAGGCGCTGAACCTGGCCGCCGTATGGAAGCTGCCGGTGCTGTTCGTCTGCGAGAACAACCTGTACATGGAGTACACGCCGATCGCCGACGTCACGGCGGTGGCCCGGCCCGCCGCCGACCGGGCGCCCGCGTACGGCATCCCGGGCGAGGTCGTGGACGGCAACGACGTCGTCGCCGTACAGGAGACCGTGGCCCGGCTCGCGGCGCGGGCCCGGGCAGGGGACGGGCCCGCGCTGCTGGAGGCGCTGACCTACCGCCACTTCGGGCACAGCCGAGCCGATCCGGCCACCTACCGTCCGGCCGAGGAGGTCGAACGCTGGCTGAAGCACGACCCGTTGGACGTGGCGCGTGGCCGGCTGATCGAGTCGGGGGTGCCCGAGGCCGTGGTCAACGAGGCCGACGAGCGTGCGACTACCGCCGTACGGAAGGCGGTCGAGGCCGCGAAAGCCGCCCCGCCGCCCGATCCCGACGAGGCGCTGACCGACGTATGGGCCGACGGAGGTGCGGCGTGGCGGACGTGATCAGCTACCGGGAGGCGGTCGCCGAGGGCATCGCGCGGGAGATGCGGCGCGATCCGTCGGTGGTGTGCCTGGGCGAGGACATCGGAGAGGCGGGCGGGGTCTTCAAGACGACCGTGGGGCTGCTGAAGGAGTTCGGGCCCGAGCGGGTGTGGGACACGCCCATCTCCGAACAGGCCATCGTGGGGGCCGCCATGGGCGCCGCGATGACCGGGATGCGGCCGGTCGCCGAGATCATGTTCTCCGACTTCCTGGCCTGCTGCTGGGACTACCTCGCCAACGAGATACCGAAGGTGCGGTACATGACGGGCGGGCAGGTCACCGTCCCGCTCGTCGTGCGCACCGCCAACGGCGGAGGGCTCGGCTTCGGCGCCCAGCACTCCCAGGCCACCGAGAACTGGGCGTTCACGGTGCCCGGGCTGAAGATCGCCGCACCGGCGACCCCCGCCGACGTGATCGGCATGATGGCGGCGGCGATCCGCAGTGACGACCCGGTCGTCTTCTTCGAGCACAAGGGGCTGCTCGCCCGTAAGGGAGCCCCTCCGCCGCCGGACCACGTCGTCGAGCTGGGCCGCGCCGCCGTCGTCCGCGAGGGCGCGGACGTCACCGTCGTCGCGCTCGCCTCGATGGTGCCGGTCGCGCTGAAGGCCGCCGAGCTGCTGTCCGACGAGGGCGTCGAGGCCGAGGTCGTCGACCTGCGCTGTCTGGTGCCGCTGGACGTCACCACCGTGCTCACCTCGCTCGGACGGACCTCGCGGCTCGTCACCGTCGAGGAGAACCCGTACCAGGGCGGCTGGGGCGCGACGCTCGTCTCGGTCGTCGCCGACGAGGGGTTCGGCCTGCTGGACGCGCCGATCAGGCGGGTGGCGGGGGAGTGCGTCCCGCTGCCGTTCGCCGACGCGCTGGAGGAGCGGGTGATCCCCACCGTCGAGAAGGTCGTGGCGGCCGTACGCGGACTCGCCGCCTACTGAACACCCCACAGGGAGGAAGGGCGATGACCGATCGGATGCTCCTGCGCGCGGGGCACGTGCTGTCGATGGACCCCGCGATCGGGGACCTGCCCCAGGGGGACGTCCTCATCGAGGACGGCAAGATCACCGCGGTGGAGCGGGAGATCAGCGCCGACGCCGAGGTGCTGGACATGACCGGCCGCATCGTGATCCCCGGCTTCGTCGACACCCACCGCCACACCTGGGAGGCGTCCATCCGGAACGTCGCCCCCGACGCCACCCTCGACGACTACTTCGTCGACATCCTCGACACCTTCGCACCGCTGTACACCCCGCAGGACGTGTACGCGGCCAACCTCGCGGGCTCACTGGAGTGCCTCAACGCCGGCATCACCACGCTCGTCGACTGGTCCCACATCAACAACACACCCGAGCACCCGGACGCCGCGATCCAGGGCCTCGCGGAGAGCGGGATCCGCGCCCAGTACGCGTACGGCAGCGCCAACACCTCCCTCGCCGACTACTGGTTCGAGAGCAAGATCGCGATCCCCGGCGACGACGTACGGCGGATCCGCGGCAAGTACTTCGCCTCCGACGACGGCCTGCTCACCATGGCCCTCGCCACCCGCGGCCCCGGCTTCTGCGTCGACGACGTCGTCACCGCCGAGTGGGCCCTCGCCCGCGACCTGGACATCCCGATCACCGTGCACGTGGCGATGGGCCGGCTGGCGGGCCGCTTCGGGATGGTCAAGCAGCTGCACGACCTGGGGCTCCTCGGCGCCGACACCACCTACATCCACTGCTGCCACTTCCACGAGGACGAGTGGCGGATGGTCGCCGAGAGCGGCGGTACGGTGTCGATCGCGCCGCAGGTCGAGGTGCAGATGGGGCACGGCTGGCCGCCCGTGATGAAGGCCGTCGAGTACGGGCTGCGGCCCTCCCTCAGCATCGACGTCGTCACCACCGTGCCCGGCGACATGTTCACCCAGATCCGCGCGGCCTTCGGCGCCGAGCGCGCCCGCGTCAACGCCGACTGCTGGAACGCCAATCTTCCCGTGCCCGAAACCATGTTGACAGCACGTCAGATGCTGGAGATCGCCACGCGCAACGGCGCACACGTCGCGGGCCTGGAGCACCGCACCGGCTCCCTGACCCCCGGCAAGCGCGCCGACGTCGTCGCGATCGACGCCACCGCGCTGAACGTCGCTCCCGTCCACGACGCGGCCGCCGCGGTGACGCTGTCGGCGGACGTCTCCAACGTCGACACGGTCATCGTCGACGGCGTGGTCCACAAGCGCGACGGCAGGCTGGTGGCCGACGTCGAGCGGGCCCGGCGACTGGTCCAGGAGTCCCGCGACCGGCTCCTGGCCGCGAAGGAGGCGAAGAGCGCCGCATGACCCGACACCTGGTGCGCCGGGCCGCCGACGTCCCGGAACCGCCGTACGACGAACTCGGTCACCGCAGGCGCGAGTTGGTGGGCGAGGACGACGGCAGCGCGCACACCGGCTTCGGTGTGTGCGAGATTCGGCCCGGCGGCCGCGTGGCCGCCCATGTGCACTCCTACGAGGAGAGCTTCCATGTGCTCGACGGGGCCGTGATCCTCGACCTGCCGGAGGGGTCGTATCTCCTGGAAGAAGGCGACTACGGCCTCCTGCCGACCGGCGTCCCGCACGCCTGGCGCGGCGCAGCGGAGACGGGCGGCCGCTGGGCCGACATGCTCGCGCCCGTGCCGCGGGCCCGCTACGGCCACGACACGCAGCCGGTCCCGCCCCTGCCGGCCCGCGACCCCGTCCGCATCGACGTCCGCGACCCGCGCACCCGGTCCTTCGGCCACTTCGAACCCGCGCAGCTGGACCCCGGCAAGCAGTCCCAGGACCTGCTCGCGGTGTCGGCGAGCATGCGCACCGCGCTGCTCGTGTACAGCGGCATCACCGTGAAGATGATGGTCGACAGCGACCTCGGCGCGGTCGCCTCGACCATGTTCATGGTGCAGTACGCCCCCGACGGCGTCGCGGGCACGCACGACCACCCCTTCGAGGAGACCTACCTGTTCCTCGAGGGCGTCGTGGACGCCACCTTCGACGGTGAGCGGTACCGGCTCGGGCCGGGCGACGTCGCCTGGGCCGGGGCCGGATGTGTGCACGGGTTCGCCAACGCCGGGACGGGACCGCTGCGTTGGCTGGAGACACAGGCGCCGCAGCCGCCGCCGCGCCACTCCTACCGGTTCACGCGGGACTGGGAGTACCTGAAGGAGGCCCTGGGGTCATGAGCAGCGTGGTGGTGGTGGGCGGGACGTCCGGGATCGGCCGCGAGTTCGCCCGCTTCCGTGCGGGCCGGGGCGACGAGGTGGTGCTCACGGGCAGGGACGCCCATCGTGCCGGCACGGTCGCGAAGGAGGTCGGCGCCACCCGGGGCATCGCCCTCGATCTGGCCCGGCCGCACGAGATCGCCGCCGCGCTCGCCGGCGTCGAGCGGGTGGACCACCTGGTGATCGCCGGGGTCTCACGGGACGACAACCGGGTGGCCGAGTACGACATCGACGCCGCCCTGCGTCTCGTCACGCTCAAGCTCGTCGGCTACACCGAGGTGGTGCACGCCCTGCGGCCCCGACTGCACGACGACAGCGCGATCGTGCTGTTCGGCGGCCAGGCCAAGGAGCGCCCGTACGTGGGGGCGACGACGGTGGCGACCGTCAACGCGGGAGTGGGCGGGCTGGTGAACACCCTCGCGGTCGAGCTGGCGCCCGTCCGGGTCAACGCGGTGCATCCCGGAGTCGTGGGCGACAGCCCGTACTGGCTGGGCAAGCCCGAGGAGGTGCGGGCGGGGTTGCGGGCCGGAACACCCACCGGGCGGCTCGCCACGATGGGTGACGTGGTGGACGCCGTGGACTTCCTGCTGCGCAACCGATCGGTCAACGCGGTCGAACTCGCCGTGGACGGGGGGTGGTTGCTCGGCTGAGCCGGCGAGGGACAGCGCCTTGTGCGTCGGGTGGAGTCAGCGTTTGAGCCCGACCCCGCCGTACAGCGACACGGGCCCCGCTTCCTCCCGGTTCCCGCCCTCGCCGGGCCGCCAGTCGGACAGGGACACGATCCCCGGCTCCAGCAGCTCGAGTCCCTTGAAGAACCGGCCCGTCTCGGCGTGCGAGCGGGCCACGAGCGTCACTCCGCTCGCCGTGTAGGCCGCGATTCCCCGGTGCACGTTCTCCGGGTCGAAGTCCGCCGTCATCGCCGACAGCACCAGGCAGCTGCCCGGCGCCAGCGCGCCGACCAGGGTGTCCACGAGGTCATGGGCGCCGTCGCTGTCCGCGATGAAGTGCAGGAGCGCGATCAGGGACAGGGCGACGGGCCGGTCGAGGTCCAGGACGGACGCGGCCCGTTCGAGAATCCGCTCCGGTTCGCGCGCGTCGGCCCGGACGTACTCGGTCGCGCCTTCCGCAGTGCCGTGCAGCAGGGCTTTAGCGTGCGCGAGGACGATCGGGTCGTTGTCGACGTACAGCACGCGCGCGTCCGGGACCACCGACTGGGCGATCTGGTGCAGGTTGGGCTCGGTCGGGATACCGGAACCGATGTCGAGGAACTGGCGGATCCCCGTCTCCCGGACGACGGCACGCGTGGCCCGTTCCATGAACCGCCGGTTGGCACGCGCATGCCGCGGAGCGTCACCCTGCAGGGCGGTGATCTGCCGCCCGAGTTCCTCGTCGACCGGGTAGTTGTCCTTGCCGCCGAGGAACCAGTCGTAGACGCGGGCCGGGTGAGGCCTGCTCGTGTCGATCCGGGGTACGGCCGGCTCGGTCCCGGTCACGCAGGTCTCCTCCACTCGACAGCGGTGTGCCGCGAGCAAGTCTTCCACGATCACGCGGCTCGGCGGAGGCTGTCTTCGGCCACCTCCTTGTCGAGCGAGGCCCGCACCAACGCGGCGGCGAGTACGGCCGGTTCGGTGTTTCCGGCCAGGTCGGCCAGCCGGTCCGGGTCCTTGGGCAGACCCAGCCGCTGCGCGCCCGAGAGCGCCTTGGCGTCCAGGTAGGGTGCCACTTCCGGCCAGACCCGCTGGGCCTCGCGCAGGAAGATGTCGGCGCCGGCCGGGCCGATGCCGGGGAACTCCTGGAGCAGGCGGCGCAGTTCGGCGACGTCGCCGTCCGCCTCCTTGCGCAGCCGCCGCAGATCGCCGTTCCACCGGTCCGTCAACAGCTCGGCGGCGTCCCCGAGTTGGGTCGCCGTCCGCTCGTCGTAGCGCCGGTAGCCCCCGCGGCCCAGCGCGTCCACCCGCTCCTGCCAGTCGGCGTCGGCCATCCGGCGCGGATCGCGCAGGCCCGCGTCGTACAGGGCGCGGGCGCTGTCGACGGCGATCGAGCCGCGGATCCGGGCGCTGAGCAGATGCGCCAGCACCAGCAGCCGGTACAGCGGTTGCGGGGTGTCCTTCAGCGCGATGCCCGCCTCTTCGGCGAACGTCTGCCCGTGCGCGCGCACGAGCTCCTGTACGACGCGCCTGTTGTCGCTCATGGCTTCAGCGGGTCGTGGCCGATCGTCATCAGCTGATGCCGGCGGCGGGTCTGTTCGGGTTCGGGCTCGTTCTCCAGGTCCGCCTCCGCGGTGACGGTGTCCACGACGTCGTACATCACCTGGATGTCGTCCTCCGTGAGGTCCGTGCGCCGCTTCTGCAGGATCGCGAGGACGTGCTGCCCGGTCGGCGTGCCGGCCTGGTCCGGCAGCGGCTCGGTCTCCTCGTCCGCGTCACTGACCCGCAGCCAGGCGGCCAGTTCCTGCGAGGTCATGTTCACCACACGGTGGAACTCCTCCCACAGCGTGTCGAGTTCGAGGGCGTCGGCCATGGTGTGCCCCTTCTCTCGGTTCGGCTTCTCATCGGCGTACGGCACTGTGCTCAGGCCGTATGGCTCTGTGACCAGGGTCCACGGCTCCGCGCGGCGCGTAGGGCTGGTCGCGTACGCCCGTGTCACTCGCCGCGCGGCCAGTTCTCCGCGTCGAACATCCAGCGCTGCTTCTCCAGCTCACTGGTGATGCCGATCAGCAGGTCCTGCGTCACCGGGTCCGGCTCGGCGGTCGCGTCGATGCGTTCCCGCAGCCGCCCGATGGCCGCCTCCAAGGTGTCCACGATCAGCTGGACGACCTCGCTGTCGCGTACCCAGCCCTCCTTCGGGCCGGGCAGGGTGTAGGCCGCGGCGATCGTCTCCGGCCGTCCGTCGGGCGGGACGCCGAGCGCGGCGGAGCGCTCCGCGACCGTGTCGGCGTAGGAGCGGGCCACGGACACCACGTCGTCGAGCTGGAGATGGATCGAGCGGAAGCGCGGGCCCACGATGTTCCAGTGCGCCTGCTTCCCGATCAGCGAGAGCCCGAGAAGATCGACGAGAGTGCTCTGCAGCGCGTCCGCGGCCACGCGGCGGGCCGGTTCGGGGAGCGTGCTCTTGACCACAGTCATACGGAGCTCCTCCTTGCTTCTTCTGGCTGCTTGCTCCATGCGGGCGCGGGTGCCCAGGGCGAACCGGTGCAAACGCGACGCATCTCAGGGTGTGAGCACGGTGTCCAGGAAGTGGATGAGGTCCGCGAACACGTCCGCCCGGTTCGTCTCGTGGAACACCTCGTGCCGGGCACCCGCGTAGACGCGCTCGGTGAGCGCCTCCCCGCGCACCGCCTCGATGCCGGTGCGGCTGCCGGGGAGCGGGACCAGCCGATCGTCGCCGCCGTGCAGCCACAGCAGGGGTACGGGCCCGATGCCCCCGCCCTTGGACACGGTGTCCAGCATCCGGGCGAACGCCTCCACCGTCGGCCGCTTCATCGGGCCGTGCCAGACCAGCGGATCCGCCGCGTACGCCAGGCCCACTTCGGGGTCGCGGGAGAGCGCGGCCGGGTTGACGGGGGTGTCGGGGATCGCGTCCAGGGCGAGCAGGCGCCGGGGCAGTTCCCAGTCGCCGATCACGGGCCCGGACAGGACGAGGGCGGCGAGCTCGTCGCCGTGGAGCTGTGCGTAGCGGGCCGCGATCAGGCCGCCCATGGAGTGCCCGATCATGACGACCGGCACGTCCGGATGCGCGGCCCGGGCCAGGTCTGCGACCGCGTGCACATCGGCGACCACGTCGGCGAAGTCCTCGATCAGCACACGCTCGCCCGCCGACCTCCCGTGCCCGCGGTGATCGGGCCCGAACACGGCCGCACCCTGCGCGACCAGGAGCTCCGCCACCTCGGCGTACCGACCGACGTGCTCCCCGTAGCCATGGACCAGCAGCGCCAGGAAGCGGGGTCGCGGGTTCGGCCACTCCCGTACGACGATCGTTCCCCGGCTTGCGTCGAGGGCGTGCTCGCGGGCTTCGGCCATGGCTCCTCCGGCGGCGTCGGTGAGGGTACCGGGGGATCTTCCCAGGGTGCGGCGGGTCGGTCTATAGTCGAAAACTAGCGGTGCTAATTACGAGGGTGCCGATCCAAACTGCCCGGTCAGGAGACCTGTCGTGCGTCCCGTTCACTTCGCGGCCGCCCGCCGCACCCCCATCGGCAAACTCCGCGGAGCGCTGTCGTCGGTACGGCCCGACGACCTCGCCGCGACCGTGATCCGGGGCCTCGTCGCGGATGTGCCCGCACTGGACCCGGCCCGCGTCGACGACGTCTACTGGGGCGCCGCCAACCAGGCCGGCGAGGACAACCGCAACGTCGCCCGGATGGCCGCGCTGCTGGCCGGCCTGCCCGAGTCGGTCCCCGGCGCCACCGTCAACCGCCTGTGCGCGTCCGGCCTGGAGGCCGTGACGACGGCGGCCCGCACCATCGCGGCGGGCGAGGCCGACATCGTGCTCGCCGGCGGCTCCGAGTCCATGAGCCGCGCCCCCTTCGTCCTGCCCCGCCCCGACGAGGCGCTGCCCCACCGCATGGAGACCTTCGACACCCGGCTCGGCTGGCGCCTGGTCAACCCGGCGATGAAGGACCTGCACGGCCTGCTGGCCATGGGGGAGACGGCCGAGGAGGTCGCCGAGCGGTACGGCGTCCCGCGCGAGCGGCAGGACGAGTTCGCGCTGCGCAGCCACCAACGGGCCGCCGACGCCCGCAAGAACGGCCACTTCGACGACGAGATCCTGCCGGTGCCGCGTCCGGACGGGGTGGTGGTCGACAGTGACGAGTGCATCCGCGAGGACACGTCGTACGAGAAGCTGTCGCGGCTGAAGCCGGTCTTCCGCGCCGGCGGCTCCGTCACCGCGGGCAACGCCTCGCCGATGAACGACGGCGCGGCCGGACTGCTCCTGGTCAGCGAGGAGGCTCTGAACGAACTGGGCCTGGAATCCCTCGGCCGCTATGTCGCCGGCGCCTCGGCCGGCGTCCACCCCGACGTCATGGGCATCGGCCCGGTCCCCGCCACCCGCAAGGCCCTTGCCCGCGCCGACTGGGCGGTCGCCGACATCCAGGAGGCCGAGTTCAACGAGGCGTTCGCGGCCCAGGCGCTCGCCTGCGTCGACCAGCTCGGCATCGACCCCGAACTGGTCAATCCGAGCGGCGGCGCGATCGCGCTGGGGCACCCGCTGGGCTGCTCGGGCGCGCGGATCCTGACGACGCTGCTGCACCGGATGCGGCGGACCGGGGCGGAGCGCGGGCTGGCGACGATGTGCGTGGGCGTCGGGCAGGGGAGCGCGGTGCTGGTGGAGAGGCACTAGGCCGTGTCCGCAAAGTCCCGCCTGCCCCGCCGGGCGGACGACGGGACTTTGCGGACACGACCTAGCAACCTCCCGACTGGCGAGACGGTCCTTACCAGTGCTGTTGTCTGCACATACCATCGGTCCCCGCATGGACACGATGACGCTGTGGCACATAACGGGCTGGGAGTTCGCCGCGCTCGCCTTCGCGGCCCTGCTCGTCGGCTTCTCGAAGACGGCCGTGAGCGGGGCCAACACGGTCAGCCTCGCGATCTTCGCGGCCGTGCTGCCCGCCCGCGCCTCCACCGGCGTCCTGCTGCCGGTCCTGATCGCCGGGGACGTGCTCGCCGTCCTCACCTACCGACGGCACGCCCACTGGCCCACGCTGTGGCGGCTGTTCCCCGCGGTCGCGGCCGGTGTCGTCTTCGGCACCCTGTTCCTGATGTGGGCGGACGACGGGATCGTCCGTACGTCGATCGGCGCGATCCTGCTGCTGATGGCGGCAGTGACGGTCTGGCGCCGCCGCGCGGCCGACAAGGGGGACGAACCGGACTCGGTCGGCACCCGGGCCGGCCGCGTCAAGGCCCGCTCCTACGGCGTCCTCGGCGGCTTCACCACGATGGTCGCCAACGCGGGCGGCCCCGTGATGTCGATGTACCTGCTGTCGGCCGGCTTCCGCAAGCTCGGCTTCCTGGGAACCTCGGCCTTCTTCTTCCTGATCGTCAATGTCTCCAAGGTGCCCTTCAGCGTCGGCCTCGGCCTGATCGACGGCCCCTCACTGCTGCTCGACGCCGCGCTCGTGCTGTTCGTCGTGCCCGGTGCGCTGTTCGGCAAATGGGCTGTCGACCGAATCAACCAGCGACTGTTCGAGCAACTCGTGATCGCGGCGACGGTCGTCGGCGGCCTACAGCTACTGCTGCGCTGACCGCTCCCGCAGGTCGGCCAGCAGCGTCGGCAGATCGGCGAAGGAGCCGATCACATGATCGGGCTCGCCGCTCGCGGCCCGATGCGTCTCCGGCAGGTACTTGCCGGTCCTGACCAGCACCCCCGTGACCCCGGCCCGCTGCGCCGCCAGCACATCCGACTCGATGTCGTCACCGACCATCACCGCCTCCCGCGCATCCACCCCCACATGCGCCAGCGCCGCCTCGAAGAACGCGGCCGACGGCTTCCCCGTGATCTCCGCCTCGACCCGCGCGGCCTTCTCCAGACCGACCAGGAACGCCCCGGTGTCGAGCTGCAACCCGTCGTCCGTACGCCAGTACAGGTTCCGGTGCATGGCCACCAGCAGCGCCCCGCCCTGCACATACCCGAAGGCCCGGTTGAGAGCCCCGTAGTCGAACTCGGGCCCGGCGCCCCCGACGACCACCACATCCGGAACCCCGTGCTCCCCCTCCCCGCCGACGAGCGTCACCCCGCCCAGATCCTCCGCGATGTCCCCGCTGTTCAGCAGCGCACACCGCGCCCCCGGCCAGTGCTCGGCGAGATACGCGGCGGTGACGGCCGGCGCGGTCAGGATGTCCTCGGCGGACACCGGGAACCCCGCATCGGCCAGCACCCGCGCGATCGACGCCCGCGTCCGCGACGTCGTGTTGGTGACCAGCGCGACACCGAGACCGGCATCGCGGATCTCCCGCAGCGCCTCGACCGCCCCGGGCAGCGGCTGCCACGAGACGGTGAGGACCCCGTCGATGTCGATGAGGACGGCACGTACGGATCCCATACGAGCGACGATAGTCACCGACCGGCGCGGTCACCGCTCAAGGAGCGATCCCGACGCCTTCGATCCTGCTCCAGGCCCGCTCCTGAGCCGCCGTCATGGCGGGCCACCGCAGCCCGCCCGGGCGCGGCTCGACACGCGAGGCATACGACGACGGACGGAACTCCGGGTCGTAGAAGCAACCGGTGCCGTACGTCCGGTCGAACGCCGCGCACGAGGTCGCCACCGAACGGGCCGTGGGCTTCTCGCCCGCCCGCGCCCACCTGTCCAGCGCCGCCATGGAGGCGGCGTACTCGGCGTCGCTCACCGCACTGTGCTCGCTCTCCCGCGTGAACGTCTGCACCAGATGGCCGTCCCGTCCGGCCCCGCGCAGCGTGTCCCGGTACGCCGCCTCGTGCTCCACGAACGCTGTCGGGTCGCCGATCGAGCGCAGGGTCAGCACCGGGATCGAGACCTGGCCGGTGAGATCGCTGTCGTAGGACAGATCCCGTACGGCCGTCGGGTCCGGGGCGAACCGCTCGACCCCGGCGTTGAGCGCCTCGTCGTCGTGCGACCCGGAGTAGCGGACACCCTGGTTGCCGAACGGGTTCCGGCCCCCCAGACGGTGGTGCACGATGTCCCGGAACGTGAAGGTCGCGAACCGCAGATGCGACTCCAGAGTGCGCTCCGGGACCCTCGTGACGGCCAGGATGTCGTCGAGATTGCGCTGCTGCAGCGCGGTCCGCTCCGCGGGCGCCGACGCGTAACCGGTGCACTCCTGCAGCCGGGCGCGCAGAGCGGCGGTCGTCATGGTCGAGCCGGCCCGCAGCCCCTGCCAGAGCGGGTACTGCGGCTCGGTCGGGCGGGGGTGGTTGCCGCAGTAGTACTGGTAGACCACGCGCAGGTCGACGCGGTAGTCGTAGCCGCGCGAGCCCCCGGCGAGGACGCCGTTGGTGAGCAGCGCCCCGTCGTACGCCCCGCCACGCCCGCCGTACGTCTCGACGACCTTCGCGGCGACGTTCCCGCCCCACGACTGACCATGCACATACGTCCGACCCGGCACGCCGAACTCCTCGACGAACAGCCGGCGCACGCTCTCGGTGTCGGCGGCGGCCATCCGCGTCCCGTAGCCGCCCCGGCGGTACGACGAACCCGCCCAGGCGTAGCCCTCCTTCACCATCACCGTCCAGCGGTTCAGGTCGTCGAGGCTGCGGGCGGGATCGGAGGCCGCGCCGAGATCGGGGCCGCCGTGGGCGTGCACGACGAGGGAGCCGTTCCAGTCGTGGGGCACGGCGATCGCGTAATACGCGCCGGCCGAGTCGCGGCCGCTGTAACAGTCGGCCCTGCCGACCAGATCGGCGGGGCACTCGGCACGCGCCGGTCCAGCCGTCTCCCCGCGGGCGTTCGAGGCACCGACGAGGATGCCCACGGTGAGGGCTCCGGCCAGCACGGCGGTCAGCGCCGTACGCCGCCGCGGGGCCGGCGGAACGGTCCTGCGGATCACTGCGTGCGTTCTCGTCCAGTCCAAGACGCTGCTCCTCGTCCTCGTCGGCGCGTCGTCGAGCCGTGCGCCGCGATGCTAGGGAGCGACGGGGTGAGGAACCACGCTCTGATCGTTGTGTTCATAGTGTTCACGCCATCGGCCCAGCCGCCGCCGGGCACCTGGCTCGCGGGCGTGCGGACCCGGCGCCCCGCCCCCGCGCCGCACCTCGTACGCTCCCCCCATGTCCCCCCGCCACATCCTGATCCTCGGCGGCACCACCGAGGCCCGCGAGCTCGCCGCCACGCTCACGGCGCACCCAGGCGTGCGGGTCACGACCTCGCTCGCGGGGCGGGTGTCACGGCCGGGCGCGGTCGAGGGGGAGGTGCGGATCGGCGGGTTCGGCGGAGTCGAGGGACTGGCCGGCTGGCTGCGCGCCGAACAGGTCGACGCCGTCGTCGACGCCACCCACCCCTTCGCCGAGTCGATCACGGCGAACGCGGCCCGCGCCGCGACGGCGACAGGAGTCCCGACGGTGGTCCTGCGCCGCCCGGGATGGCGACCGGGCCCCGCGGACCGCTGGCACGAGGTCGCGTCGCTGGGCGAAGCCGCCGGGGTGCTGCCGGGCCTCGGTCAGCGGGTCTTCCTGACCACCGGCCGCCTGGGCCTGGCGGCCTTCGCCCACCTGACGGACCTGCACTTCCTCGTACGCTCCGTCGATCCGCCCGAGCCCCCGATGCCCCCGCACACCGAAGTACTCCTGGCCCGTGGCCCGTTCACGGTGACCGGCGAGACAGCCCTCCTCCACGAGCACCGTATCGACGTCCTGGTCACCAAGGACAGCGGCGGAGAGGCGACCTCGGCCAAACTCACGGCCGCCCGCCACCTCAACCTTCCGGTCGTCGTCGTACGACGCCCCCCGCTCCCGGCGGGTGTGGCGGCGGTGGCGGACGTGGCGGGGGCGCTGGAGCGGCTCGGCGTCACCCGGTGACGACCGAGGCGCGCATGCGGTCGACGGCGCGCAGGACCTCGTCGCGGTTCTTCGCCTGCTTGATCCAGGTGGGCAGCCGTGCGACGTAGGTCATCTTCCGGCCGTGCTCGTACCACGGCGGCCGCTCCCGCAGTGACGCGGCCACGAACCGCCGGAGCAGGTCCAGGTGTTCGAGGTTGTACGCCCACACCTCGCCGTGCCGGGTCTCGGCCCGCAGCCACAGCACCGGGTGGAAACACCGCCCGTCCGCACACGACGAGTTCCGGGCGAGGCCGCAGGACAGGCAGACCAGACGCCGCTGCGCGTACGTCGTGCCGTCGGCGTCCGGAGTGAAGGCGGGGCGCCTGTCGCAGTGGGCCATGCCGTCGCAGCGCGGGCAGCGCACCAGCATCGAGTCGGTGAACTGGTACAGCTTGCTGAGGGTATCGCGGAAGCGAAGCGGCGCGGCGGACATGCCGCGAGTATCACCCCGGAACGCCGCGCTCCGCACCCGCGCTTGGCGATCGTGTGGACCGCGGCGCGCAGGTCCGTGCCGGGAGGGCTGCTGATGTCCTGGTGCACGCGTTCCTCGAGCCGGGTGCCCCATGCCCTGCCGATTTCGAGGTTCGGCGCCGGAACTCCACGCGTACTCGTTGCCGCCCCAACTCGTCGCCAGGATCAGCACGCTGCGCCGACCGCGACGAACCCGATCCCCACGTAGTCGATGAGGGGCCGCGCCGCCGACTTGACCTCCGGGATGGTCCGGGCGGCCGCCCCGTTCCCGCAGCGGGATGGCGTCCGTGATCAACGCCATCCCGTCACCATCAGACCGCCCGCCCCGACACCCTGCATCGCCCGCCGGACGATCAGCAACGTCATGTCGGAGGCCAGACCGCACAGGAACGAACCCGTGATGAACACGATCGCGGAGACCTGGAAGACCACCTTGCGGCCGAACTGGTCGCCGAACTCGCCGACCAGGGCCGTCGCGACGGCGGCGGACCGACGGCGCATGCGGGCACGGTCCCCTGGAGTACCGGGCGGGCCGGCTGCCGTGACTGTGTCTCCCCGCCCCCGCGTTCCACTGCTCCCCGCGTTCCGACTACTGCTCCTTCGGGTTCCTGCGCAGCAGATACGTGTCCATGATCCAGCCCTTGCGCTCCCGCGCCTCGGCACGCAGCCGCTCGATGCGGGGCGCGGCCTCGGCGATCGGGCCCGAGGCGAGGATCTCGTCCGGGGTGCCTATGTACGCGCCCCAGTAGATGTCGATGTCCTGGTCGGCGTACTGCCGGAAGGCCTGGTGGGCGTCGAGCATCACGACCACGTCGTCCACGCCCTCCGGAAAGCCCTCGGCCAGCCGCCGCCCGGTCGTGATCTGCACGGGCCGGGCGACCCGGTTGAGCCCCGTCCGGTGCCGGGCGACGAGCGCGGAGACACTGCTGATGCCGGGCACGACGTCGTACTCGAAGTCCACTGCGCCCTTGTCCAGGACCTCCTCCAGGATCCCGAGCGTGCTGTCGTACAGCGCGGGATCACCCCACACCAGGAACGCGCCCGTCTCGTCCTCGCCCAGCTCCTCGGCGATCAGCCGCTCGTAGATCCCGGCGCGGGCACTGCGCCAGTCGCCGACGGCGGGGGAGTAGGCGGTACCCCCGGCCGACCGGTCCCGCTCGGGATCGCGGGCCTCCACGACCCGGTACGTCCCCTCCGGTATGTGCGCGTCCAGCATGTCCCGGCGCAGCCGTGTGAGGTCCGACTTCACCTCGCCCTTGTCGAGGATGAAGAACACGTCCGTGCTCCGCAGCGCCCTGACCGCCTGGAGGGTCAGCTGCTCGGGGTCGCCCGCGCCGATACCGATGACATGAATCTTTCGCACGCCTTGAGTCTGCCGTACGGCACTGACAAGGGGATCACCGCGTCTGTCGTACGACACGACACGACACGACACGACGCGCCACCGCGTCCGAGGTCGCGGCCCGGCCGAACGCGCGCCGCCGTTCGTTCTGTCGGGAGCGGAACGTCGTCCGACATCGGACCGCAGTCGACCTCACGCCCCCAGCCGACCTCAGGCCCGCAGCCGCGGCGCCCGGGCCCCCGCGTCCACCACCCCGCCGCCCCGCTCCACATGCTCCGCCAGCGCCCGGGCCCACCGGGCGAGCCCGTCCAGGTCCATCCCGTACGGCTCCGCGCGCCCCGACGCCGACGCCCAGTCCTCGACGGCCCCGGCCCCGCGCCGCAGCAGCCGCGCCCCGCCTGTCACATTTCCCCGGGCCGCGTGGGTGAGGCCCACGGCGAGCTGGGCGAGCCCCCGCCACAGGGCTCGCTCCTCCTCGGGCCCCGACTTCCAGGCGTCCTCGAAGACCTCGTGCGCGTGGAAGGGCTTCCCCGCGTCGAGGAGTTCCTGAGCCTCGTGGACGCTCTGCTCGGGGGTGCGTACGACGCCCTCGGGCTGTCGCTCGACCCCCGCCGAGCCGTACGGCAGCGGCCGCCCGAGCCCGTCCCGCGGCCGGGCGTTGCGCGCCCGCCCCTCGTCGTCCCGGTCCCGTGCGCCGGCCGGCCGTCCTGAGGATGAGGATGTGGTGCCCATACGTCGATTGTCCCGCCCGGCCGGGCCGTCTTCGAAGCGGCCCGCTACGTGGGGTAAAGTGCTGTTCGCGCGATCACGCGGTTCACCGCGCGAGGCGCACCGGGACGTGGCGCAGCTTGGTAGCGCACTTGACTGGGGGTCAAGGGGTCGCAGGTTCAAATCCTGTCGTCCCGACAGTTCGATGAGACTGTCATCGCAGATCAGGGCCTTGGATCACATGATGTGAGACGAGGCCCTTGATTGTTCCCAAGCAGACGCAGTCACGGAAGCACGGCTAGGTGCTGACCTGGCGATCATGAGCGGAGCCACATCACCAACGCTGCGGCGGCGACCGTGCCGAGGTAGACATGGGCGCGCTGGTCGTATCCGGTCGCGACCGCGCGGAACTGTCGAAGCCGGGTGCCGGCCACCGGTGCTCCCGCGCCGCAGACGGCCGGCCGCTTGGTCGGCTCTCTCCGGGGATGACGTGCCGGTCCCGCGTCCACGCAGGGAGGCGCGGGTGCGACGGTTGCTGTAGCCCCTGTCGGCGCTGACGCTGTCGGGTGTCGTGCGAGGCCGGCCGGTGGCCGGGCGGGGCACCCGGATCCTTTCCATGACAGCCTCGAACTGGGTGCCGTAGGCCTGCTGACCGGGCGTCAGGACGAGCGAGAGGACCCGGCACCCCCCTGAGCATCCGTCTGGCGCTGGCGCCGCCGGGCCGCACACACTACTCAGGCCGCTGACATCGGCCAGTGGTGCGGATTGCCCGGCGTGACTTCGTAGGCCGAGCAGCGAGTTGGCAGCGGGCCTGGTGGTCGGGCTGGTGCTCGTGGCCCAGTTGGCAGGTCGGTCCGGTAGCGGTCGAAGTCGCCGTTGGCGAGCGGCGCGCGGAGTTTCAGGACGGCTTCGGCGCCGGCCCTCCGCCGGCCGTCGACGCGTTCGTCCGACAAATTCGCTACCCGGGGGTCGGAGCGCCGTGATACACCACCCAGGTGCAAAAAATCTTGGAGTTCCCCGAGGTCCTGCGGCTGATCGAGGACCGCTCGGCCGCGTTCCGCGCCGCGATCGCGTCCGCCCCCGACCTTGACGTCCAGGTCCCGACCTGCCCGGACTGGACGCTGCGCGAACTGGCGCAGCACCTCGGTGACGGCCGCCGCCGCCAGGCCGCCATCGTCGCGGCGGGCCCGGGCGCCGAGCCCCCGGCGAGGACGGACCCGAAGGGCGCCCCGACCGCGCCCCGCGACCGCGAAGCCCTGGACTCCTGGCTCGCCGAGTCGACCGAGCTCATGCTCGACGCGATGCGCGAGGCCGGCCCGGACCGCGGCTGCTGGACCTGGTGGGGCCGCTCGCAGGCCCCGGAGACCAGCGGAGCCGTGGCCCGGCACCAGATCCAGGAGATCGCCGTCCACACCTACGACGTCCAGCTCACCCAGGGGGCCGCACAGCCGCTGCCGACGGACGTCGCGGTCGAGGGCGTCGACGAGTTCCTGACGACCGTCGCGGCGACGACCGTCCCCTGGCCGTTCAAGCCGGCGACCATCGACCTGCACACGACCGAGGGCCGCTCGTGGCGCCTGACCCTCAACGCCGACGGCGTCCGCTGCGACGACCTCGCCGCCGACGCGGAGCCGGGCGACATGGCGATGCGAGGCGCAGCGAGCGAACTGGTCCTCTACTTCTACGAGCGCATCCCGCTCGACGGCCTGGAGACCACCGGCGACACCGAGCCGATGGAGCAGCTCGCAGACTGGGACCCGAACGCGTAAGACGCGCACTTGTGACGCAAGCGGCCGGCCGTCTGCGGCGCGGGAGCACCGGTGGCCGGCCACCCGGCTTCGACAAGGAGCGGTACGCCAAGCGCAACACTGTCGGCGCAGGGCCGGGGCTGGCGGTGTCGGTCGCCGGTCGGTCTGGGTCGCCTTCCACAAAGCAACGCGGTGGACCTGGGCGGGCCCGGACTTCCGCCGAGCCCGCCCAGGTCGGCTCCCGACCGGAGCCGGAGCCGTGTCAAGCCGTCAGCGCTGCAGTGTGAGCAGGCCCGGACGGTAGGGGAGGAGGCCGTAGTCGCCGCCGGAGTTGGGGCTGCGGCCCTGGTAGAGCAACTGCAGATTGCAGGGATCGACGGTCATGGTCTGATCGGGGCTGGTGCGGATCAGTTCGCCATGACTGATGTCGTTGGTCCAGGTGGCGCCGCTGTTGGCCTTGCCGGCGAAGGGATTGCTCTCGGTCGCGGCCTGGGGAGTCCATGAGCCGTTCAGACTGGTGGCCGTGAACGAGCGGAAGTAGCGGCCCTGCGAGCCGATCGCCTCGACGATCATGAGGTAGCGGTTCTGGCCCTGCAGCTTGTAGACCTGCGGGGCTTCGAACAGGTTGTTCGTCGTGTCGCTCATGATCACTGTCGAGTTCGTGCCGAAGCTGCCAGGGAAGTTCCCGATCGGCATACTGGCCCGGTAGATCTTGCCGTTGTCGCCGGCGAAGAACAGGTACATGTTCGTCCCGTCAGCGATGAGCGTCTGGTCGATGGGTCCGGTTCCGGAGTCGGAGATGCTCCCGGAGAAGAGAACCTGCTCGGACGACCAGCCATTCGGGTTGGTGGGGTCGCTCGACGTCCGGTAGGAGAAGGCGGTCCTACCCCACTGGTAGGCGAGCACCCAGATGTTCTTCGGTGCGAAGTAGAAGAGCGTGGGCGCGACGGTGGAGGCTGACATCGTGTTCTGGCTGGCCGAGGCCATCTCCGACCAGTTGGCGAACAGGCCGAAGTTCATCGAACCCCACCTCGTCCCCGTGTCGTGCGTCGTCGCATAGACGAGTTGCCTGCCGTTGTAGGGCACGACCGTGAAGTCCTTGAGCGAGACCCACCCCGGCTTGGGCTGCGCCAGCGCGCCCGTTGACGTCCAGCGGTATGTCGACGGAAGGTCGCACGGGCCGGGGTTGCCGGCGCCGACCTTGACGAGCTGCCACTGCTGGTTGCTGCCGCCCCAGTCGTCGTACTGGACGATGTTCGCGTTGTCGGCGGTGGAGGCGCCTTGCACTTCGAGGGCCTTGTTGCTGTGGCGCGAGATGAACCGTACGTAGCCGTCCGAGCTGTCGGCCAGCCGCCATTGCTGGTTGGTGCCGTTCAGGTCGGCCCACTGAACGATCGAGCCGCCGTTCGCGGTGGAAAAGTTGTGGACGTCCAGCACCTTGCCCGAGTGGCGGGACTTGATGCGGTAGTAGCCGCCCCCGGAATCGACGAACTGCCACTGCTGCTGGTTCTGATCGTTCCTGGTCCACTGGGTGATGCGGGCGCCGTCGCCGGTCGCCAGGTTGTAGACATCCAGCGCTTTGCCACTGTTGCGGTTGACCAGCACATACGAGGCGTTGGTGTCTACGGTCGCCGCGCTGGCGGGCTGGGCACCGAGGAAGGTGGCCAGGAGCAACAAGGGCGCAAGGACGGCGAGTAAGCGTCTTGGACGAACCGGGGACGGATGGCGAAACCGCATCAGAGGGGCCTCCTTGGTGGCGGGGTGAGGTGACGCCGATGAACTGCGGAGCGGCCTTACTGGTGGCGGGGACGGATTCGAAACATTCGAAGCGTTCTCCGAACCTTGACGCCACAAGCTAGAAATGCGGAGCCCTTTGGTCAAGGTCTGTCGCTGATCTGTCCACAAACCGTCAATCCCAGGATCGGCAGCGCGGGGCGGTTGGGGAGGTGGACAAGCGGCGTCTGCCCGCTCGCGGTTTTCGAAAGTTTCGATGGAAGAGCAGAAAGTTTCCCTGCGGTGAGTATTGACGATTCACCGTCAATCCCTCAACCTCCCTCTCTGGGTGGCCGACCATGGTTCGAAATTTCGAACTACGTCGGCCTGGGCAAGCGGTGCCGCATGGCGGATCCGCGCACCGCAGCACCTGCTCGGTGATTCCGCGCTGCCGGGTTCCGGCCCCACCCCGTCCGTCTGCCGAGTGGGGGCGGACGACGCTTTCCCGTGCGCTTCCGTCATTTCGTGATGTCTACCTTGGAGGCACAGTCATGGGCTTGTATGCCCTTGTCAGACCCGTTGTCCGCCGGAAGATCCGCGGCCTGCTGCTGGCGCTGCTCGTCGGTGCCCTCGGCGCGGTCGCCGCACTGGTCGCGCCGCCGCCTCCCGCACACGCCGCCGAGAGCACGCTCGGCGCCGCGGCGGCGCAGAGCGGCCGCTACTTCGGCACCGCCATCGCCTCGGGCAGGCTGGGCGACTCGGCGTACACCACGATCGCGGGTCGTGAGTTCAACTCGGTGACGGCCGAGAACGAGATGAAGATCGACGCCACCGAACCCCAGCGGGGCCAGTTCAACTTCACCGCCGGTGACCGCGTCTACAACTGGGCCGTGCAGAACGGCAAGCAGGTACGCGGCCACACCCTTGCCTGGCACTCCCAGCAGCCCGGCTGGATGCAGGCCCTCAGCGGCAGCACTCTGCGCCAGGCGATGATCGACCACATCAAGGGCGTGATGGCCCACTACAAGGGCAAGATCGTCCAGTGGGACGTCGTGAACGAGGCGTTCGCCGACGGCAGTTCGGGAGCCCGGCGCGACTCCAACCTGCAGCGCACCGGCAACGACTGGATCGAGGTCGCCTTCCGCACCGCGCGCGCCGCCGACCCGGCCGCCAAGCTCTGCTACAACGACTACAACGTCGAGAACTGGACCTGGGCCAAGACCCAGGCCATGTACGCCATGGTCCGCGACTTCAAGCAGCGCGGCGTGCCGATCGACTGCGTCGGCTTCCAGGCGCACTTCAACAACGACAGCCCCTACAACAGCAACTTCCGTACCACCCTGCAGAACTTCGCCGCCCTCGGCGTCGACGTGGCCGTCACCGAACTCGACATCCAGGGCGCCCCGGCCTCGACCTACGCCGCCGTGACCAACGACTGCCTGGCCGTCCCGCGCTGCCTCGGCGTCACCGTGTGGGGTGTGCGCGACTCCGACTCCTGGCGACCGCAGCACACGCCGCTGCTGTTCAACGGCGACGGCAGCAAGAAGCCCGCCTACACCGCCGTCCTCAACGCGCTCAACGGCGGCTCCTCCACGCCCCCTTCGGGTTCCGGACAGATCAAGGGCGTCGGTTCGGGCCGCTGCCTGGACGTGCCCGGCACCAGCACCACCGACGGCACCCAGCTCCACCTGTGGGACTGCCACAGCGGCACCAACCAGCAGTGGACGTACACCGACGCCGGCGAGCTCAGGGTCTACGGCAACAAGTGCCTGGACGCCGGCGGCACCGGCAACGGTGCCCGAGTCCAGATCTACAGCTGCTGGGGCGGCGACAACCAGAAATGGCGCCTCAACTCCGACGGATCCATCGTCGGCGTCCAGTCCGGCCTCTGCCTCGACGCCGCCGGGGGTGGCACCGCCAACGGCACCCTGATCCAGCTCTACTCCTGCTCGAACGGCAGCAACCAACGCTGGACCCGCACCTGATGGGACCTGCCACCAACGAAAGGGTGAATCGATGACGGCCTACGGCGCGGTTTCCCCCGCCCCTCCATTGAAGAGACATCGCTGGTGGTCCCGGGTCGCCGCCGTGGTGGCGGCGACCCTCGCGATCGGCATGCTCTGCGCGGTGAATCCGGCGCCCGCCGAGGCGGCGACCGTGGACACCAACGCCTGGTACGTCCTGGTCAATCGCAACAGCGGCAAGGCGCTGGACGTCTCTGGCGCGTCCGCCGCCGACGGCGCGCGGGTCAGCCAGTGGACGCGCAGCGACGGAGCCAACCAGCAGTGGCAGTTCGTGGACTCCGGCGGCGGCTTCTACCGTCTCAAGGCCCGGCATTCGGACAAGGTCCTCGACGTGGCGGGCGCCTCGACCGCCGACGGTGCCGCGATCCAGCAGTGGGCCGACCACAACGGGGCCAACCAGCAGTTCCGGCTGGCCGACTCCGACGCGGGCCACGTCCGGCTGATCAACCGTAGCAGCGGCAAGGCGGTGGAGGTGCAGGGCGCCTCCACCGCCGACGGAGGCAACGTCGTCCAGTACACCGACTGGGGCGGCGCAAACCAGCAGTGGCAGATGATCAAGCTGTCGTCCGGTGGCGGTGGAGGCGGCGGATGCGGCAGCGCACCCACTCTGGCGAGCGGTACGCACACGATCCAGAGCGGCGGCAAGAGCCGCAGCTTCATCCTCAGGGTTCCCGCCAACTACGACAACAGCCACCGCTACCGGCTGATCTTCGCGTTCCACTGGCGGGGCGGAACCGCCGGCGACGTGGCCTCGGGCGGCACGAGCGGGAACGCCTGATCCTACTACGGCCAACAGGAACAGTCGAACAACAGCGCGATCCTCGTCGCCCCCCAGGGCCTCGGCAACGGCTGGGCCAATTCGGGCGGTGAGGACGTCACCTTCGTCGACGACATGATCCGGCGCATCGAGGGCGGCCTCTGTGTCAACCCGGCACAGCGTTTCGCCACGGGATTCAGCTGGGGCGGCGGCATGAGCTACGCGCTCGCATGCAGCCGGGCGAACGTCTTCAGGGCCGTCGCGGTCATCTCCGGCGCCCAGATCAGCGGGTGCAGCGGTGGCACCCAGCCCATCGCCTACTTCGGAATCCACGGCATCAGCGACTCCGTCCTCAACATCGGGCAAGGACGGTCCCTGCGCGACAAATTCGTCGGCAACAACGGCTGCACTCCCCAGAGCCCGCGCGAGCCCGCGCCGGGCAGCCGAACGCACATCACCACCACCTACTCGGGCTGCCGTGCCGGATACCCGGTCCAATGGGCCGCGTTCGACGGAGGCCACATACCCGGTCCGGTCGACGGCTCCTCCGGTGAAAGCGGCGTCACCACCTGGACCAAAGCAGAGATCTGGAGGTTCTTCGCACAGTTCCAGTGACACGGCCGCACCACGCGCGCAGTGGAGCCAGGATGATCCTGGCTCCACTGCGTCGGCGTCCCCCCGGGGGGAGGGGAGGGTTGTTCAGGAGGGAGTTCCCACGCCTTCGGACTGGTCACAGCCGGCGAACAGGCCGTGGGAGACGTGGCGTTCGAAGAACACCTAACGCGGCAAGCGGCCAAGAGGCGGGTCGGGAGAGGGTACGGTTCACCCGGCCCGCGCGACGCCGGCCGGGTCCGGATGGTAGAAGCGGGCCATGACCAACACGCTCATCCAGCCGGCCGGCGCCCGATGACCGCCGGCATCGACACCCCCGACCGCCGCGGCCGCACCGGACTCGACCGGACCGGCCGAGACCTGACCGGCAACCCCCGCGTCAAGGTGCGGGACGTGAAGCTGCTGTCCAGTCACTGGTACGTCGAGCGCGCCACCACCTTCGACTTCCAGCACGCCGACGGCACGTGGAGCACCCAGCAGCGCGAGACGCACGACCGCGGCAACGGGGCCACCATGCTGCTGTACGACGCCGAACGCGAAACCGTCCTGCTCACGCGCCAGTTCCGCTTCCCGGTGTATGTCAACGGGCACCCCGACGGCATGCTCGTCGAGACGCCGGGCGGGCTGCTCGACGACGATGACGAGCACCCGGAGATCGCCGTGCGGCGAGAGGTGGTGGAGGAGACCGGGCACACCATCGGGGACGTGCGGCATGTCTTCGACGTCTACATGAGCCCGGGCTCGGTCACCGAGCGCGTCAGTTTCTACGCCGCCGCGTACGGGCCCTCGACCCGGACGCACGAGGGCGGTGGGCTGGACGAGGAGGGTGAGGACATCGAGATCCTCGAACTGCCCTTCCGCCGGGCCCTGGAGATGATCCGGACCGGTGAGATCGCCGACGCGAAGACCATCATGCTGCTGCAATGGGCCGCGCTGGAGGGCCCGTTCGCCAAATGACCGCCCAGCCCCGCGGCCCCTTGACCTGAAGTGCGCTCCAAGATGGAGACTCCCGTTCGTGGCCCGGAGCGGGCGCACGGACGGGAGGGGACTCATCCATGAAGTACCGCACCATCGGCACCGACCCGAACAACCGCCGCGAGGTCAGCGTGCTCTCGCTCGGCGCGATGCTCTTCGGCTCGCGGACCGACGAGGAGACCTCCTTCGCCGTACTCGACCGCTATGTCGAGGCCGGCGGGAACTTCATCGACACGTCCGACAACTACGCCTTCTGGATCGACGGCGGGCAGGGCGGCGAGAGCGAGGAACTGCTGGGCCGGTGGCGGCGCAGCCGTGGCGTCGGTGACGAGATCGTCATCGCCACCAAGCTCGGTGCCCGTCCCCTGGCCCCTGGCACCAGTTACGTCGACAACGCCGAGGGCCTGTCGGCGAAGGTGATCCGCGAGTCCGCCGAGCGCAGCCGTGACCGCCTCGGTGTGGCCAAGCTGGACCTGCTCTACGCCCACATCGAGGACCACGGCGTTCCGCTGCGGGAGACCGTCGAGGGGTTCGCCGAGCTGGTCGCGGAGGGCACCGTCGGTCTCCTCGGAGTCAGCAACCACGCGATCTGGCGGGTGGAGCGGGCCCGCGCACTCGCCGCCGCCGCGGGCCTCCCCGGCTACGAGGTGCTCCAGTACGCCCACAGCCACCTGCGGCCCCGCTTCGACGTGCCCGATGGCGGCCTGTTCCCCGACGGCAGCCTCGGCCACGCCGGCCCCGAGCTGCTGAGCTATCTGCGCGCCGAGCCCGGCCTGACCCTGGTCGCCTACACGCCGCTGCTCAGGGGCGCCTACACGCACCCCGACCGGCTGCCCGCCGATTTCGACCACCCGGGCACCCCGGCCCGGCTGAACGCCCTGCGCGAGGTGGCGAAGGAGACCGGGGCCACCCTCAACCAGGTCGTCCTGGCCTGGCAGATCGGCGCCGAGCTGCCGATCGTTCCCCTGGTCGGGGCGTCGTCCGTGGCCCAGCTGGAGGAGAGCCTGGCCGCCGTGGACCTGGAGCTGACGCCGGAGCAGCGGGCCCGGCTCGACGCGGCCCACTGACCACACCGGGAGTACGCTCCGAGGAGGAGCCGAAGGAGGGTGGGCCATGCCTCTGTTCCCCAACGAGCGGAACGTCCGTACGACCCCCGAAGGCCTCCTCTGGGAGCCCAGCGAGCGCTGGGTGCGCGGCCGCAAGGGCGACGTCACCGTCGTCGACAGCCGGCACCCCGTCCTGGTCTGGGAACCCGACCTCCCGGTCCCGTGCTACGCGTTCCCGCGCGAGGAGGTCCGCACGGACCTCCTCCGCCCGGCCGGCAACCCGACGCCGGGCAAGCACACCGGATCGCGCGTCTTCTACGACCTCGAGGCCGGCGGAGAGCTGGTGGAGAACGCGGCGTGGACCTTCGCCGCCGACGACCTCGCCGGGCACATCGCCTTCGAGTGGTTCCGGCGCTGGGGGAGCGGCCTCGACCACTGGTACGAGGAGGAGGAAGAGATCTTCGTCCACCCGCGCGACCCGCACAAACGGGTGGACGCCATGCCCAGCAGCCGCCATGTCCAGGTCGAGGTCGGCGGCACCGTCGTGGCGGACACCCGCCGTCCGGTGCTGCTGTTCGAGACCGGGCTGCCGACGCGGTACTACCTCCCCCGCGAGGACGTCCGCCTCGACCTGTTCGAGACCACCGACCACCGCACCGGGTGCCCGTACAAGGGCAGGGCCCAGTACTGGACCTGGCGCGGCGAGGGCGACGTTCCGCGGAACATCCTCTGGAGCTATGCGGAGCCGCTGCCCGCCGTCGCCGCCGTCAAGGGCCTGCTGGCCTTCTACAACGAAGCGGTGGACCTCACCGTCGACGGCGAGCGACTGAAACGTCCCGTCACCGCGTTCACCGCGAGCCTCAGGGCCTGACCAGCAGCTGGAAGTCGAACGCGTACCGGGACGCACGGTAGATGTGCGTGCCGTACTCGACCGGCCGGCCGGTGTCGTCGTACGCCGTGCGCTGCATGGTCAGCAGCGCGGCGCCCTCCTTCTCGTCGAGGCGCTCGGCCTCCTCGGCGGTGGCGCAGCGGGCGCCGACCGTCTGGCGGGCGCTGTGCAGGGTGATGCCGGCGGCGCGCATCATCCGGTACAGGCCGGTCGACTCCAGCCGGGCCGTGCCCAGGTCGAGCAGGCTGCCCGGCAGGTAGTTGCACAGGATGGCCACGGGCTGGCCGTGGGTGCAGCGCAGCCGCTCCAGTAGCGTGACCTCCGCGCCCTCCGCGATGTCCAGCGCGGCGGCGACGTCGGCGGTCGCCGGGACGCGCTCGTTGCGCACGACGTGCGTGGTCGGGCCCTGTCCGGCCGCCTCCAGGTCGTCGTAGAGACTGCTGAGTTCCAGCCCGCGCTTCACCTGGCTGTGCACCACCTGGGTGCCCACCCCGCGCCGCCGGACCAGCAGTCCCTTGTCGACGAGGGACTGGATCGCCTGCCGCACGGTGGGCCGGGACAGGCCCAGCCGCACCGACAGGTCGACCTCGTTGCCGAGGAGGTTGCCCGGGGCGAGGGCCCCGTGCTCGATCGCCGCCTCCAGCTGCTGGGCGAGCTGGTAGTACAGCGGCACGGGACTGCCCCGGTCCAGGGCGAAGTCCAGCGAGTCCAGCGCGGACGACGTGGACGCGGTGCGTGCGGAGCCGCGGGTCTTCGCCATGGGTCCCTCCCCTTGTTCGTCCCTGTGCGTCAGGAGTTGCTCGGGAATCCGAGGTTGATACCGCCGTCGGACGGGTCCGGCCAGCGCGTGGTGATCACCTTCCCCTGCGTGTAGAAGGCGATGCCGTCGTTGCCGTAGATGTGCAGGTCACCGAAGAGCGAGTCCTTCCAGCCGCCGAAGGAGTGGTAGCCGACCGGCACCGGGATCGGCACGTTCACGCCGACCATGCCCGCCTTGACCTCCAGCTGGAAGCGGCGGGCGGCGCCGCCGTCCCGGGTGAAGATGGCGGTGCCGTTGCCCCAGCGGGAGTCGTTGATCAGCTTGATGGCCTCTTCGTACGTCTGAGCACGCACGACCGCCAGCACCGGACCGAAGATCTCGTCCCGGTACGCGTCCGCCGTCAGCGGCACCCGGTCGAGCAGCGAGACCCCGAGGAAGAAGCCGTCCTCGTGGCCCTCGACGGAGTAGCCGGTGCCGTCGACGACGACCTCGGCGCCCTGCTCGGCGGCGCTCGCCACGTACGAGGCGACCTTGTCGCGGTGCTCACGGGTGATCAGCGGGCCCATCTCGGAGGCCGGGTCGTTGCCGGGGCCGATCCTCAGGTTCTTCGCCCGCTCGGCGATCTTGCCGACCAGCTCGTCGCCCGTGTCGCCGACCGCCACCACGACCGATACGGCCATGCAGCGCTCGCCCGCCGAGCCGTACGCCGCGTTGATCGCCTGGTCGGCGGCGAAGTCCAGGTCGGCGTCGGGCAGGACCAGCATGTGGTTCTTGGCGCCGCCCAGAGCCTGCACGCGCTTGCCGTGCTCGACCGCCTTGAGCTGGATGTACTTCGCGATCGGCGTCGAGCCGACGAAGGACACCGCCTCGATGTCCGGGTGCTCGAGGAGGCGGTCGACGGCCACCTTGTCACCCTGCACGATGTTCAGCACACCGTCCGGCAGCCCGGCCTCGGCGGCCAGCTCGGCGAGGCGGAAGGAGGCCGACGGGTCCTTCTCGCTCGGCTTGAGCACGAAGGTGTTGCCGCACGCGATGGCCAGCGGGAACATCCACATCGGCACCATCGCGGGGAAGTTGAACGGCGTGATGCCGGCGACGACGCCGAGCGGCTGGCGGATCGAGGCCACGTCCACCCGGCTCGACACCTGCGTGGACAGCTCGCCCTTCAGCTGCACGCTGATCCCGCAGGCCAGCTCCACGATCTCCATGCCGCGCGCCACCTCGCCGAGCGCGTCGGAATGCACCTTGCCGTGCTCGGCGGTGATCAGCTCGGCGATCTCGTCGCGGTGAGCGTCGAGCAGCTCGCGGTACTTGAACAGAATCGCGGTCCGCTTGGCCAGGGAGGACTGCCCCCAGCTCTCGAACGCGGCCTTCGCGGAGGCGACGGCGGCGTCCACCTCCTCCACGGTCGCGAACGCGACCTGCTTCTCCTGCGCGCCGGTGGCCGGGTTGTAGACGGGGGCGAAGCGGCCGGACGTGCCCTCCACGGGCTTGCCGTCGATCCAGTGGGTGATGGTCTTCATGGTGCGAAAGGGCCTTTCGTAAGGGGGAGTTCAGAGGTGGTGACGGCGTCCGGCGACGTGCTGGTCGTAGCGCTCGCGGGCCTCGACGGCGGACCGGCGGTCGGCGACCTCGGCCACCGGCACGTCCCACCAGGCCTCGGGACCCGGCGAGGTCGGGTTCATGATGTCCGTCTCGACGTACACGCACGTCGGCCGGTCGGAGGCGCGCGCCGTGGCCAGCGCCTCGCGCAGCTCGCGCACCGTCTTGGCGCGCAGCACGTCCATGCCGAGGCTGGCCGCGTTGGCGGCGAGGTCGACGGGGAGCGGGGCGCCGGTGAAGGTGCCGTCGGCGGCCCGGTAGCGGTAGTCGGTGCCGAAGCGCTCGCCGCCGACCTCGTTCGACAGGCCGCCGATGGAGGCGTAGCCGTGGTTCTGGATCAGGACGATGTTGACCGGCAGCCCCTCCTGGACCGCGGTGACGATCTCCGTCGGCATCATCAGGTAGGTGCCGTCGCCAACCAGCGACCACACGACCGTGTCCGGGGCGGCCTGCTGGATGCCGATCCCGGCCGGGATCTCGTAGCCCATGCAGGAGTAGCCGTACTCCAGGTGGTACTGGCGCGGGCTGCGGGACCGCCACAGCTTGTGCAGGTCGCCCGGGAGCGAACCGGCCGCGTTGATCACCACGTCGTCGTCGCCGACCACCGCGTCCAGCGCGCCGAGCACCTGGGTCTGCGTCGGCACGGCCGCCTCGTCGTCGGCGCGGTAGGCGGCCTCGACGACCGCGTCCCAACGCTCCTTGCCCGCGCGGTACTCGGCCTCGTACGCCTCGCCCACACGGTGCCCGGCCAGCTCCTCCGCCAGCTTCTCCAGACCGGCCCGCGCATCGCAGACCAGCGTCCGCGCCGCCAGCTTGTGCGCGTCGAAGCCGGTGATGTTGAGGTTCAGGAAGCGCACGTCCGGGTTCTGGAAGAGGGTGCCGGAGGCGGTGGTGAAGTCCGTGTACCGGGTGCCGACGCCGATCACCAGGTCGGCGGTGCGGGCGATGGCGTCGCTGACCGAGGTGCCGGTGTGGCCGATGCCGCCGAGGTCCGCGGGGTGGTCGTAGCGCAGTGAGCCCTTGCCCGCCTGGGTGGAGGCGACCGGGATGCCGGTGGCCTCGACGAAGGCCTTCAGCGCGGCCTCGGCCTCGCTGTGGTGGACGCCGCCGCCCGCGACGATCAGGGGGCGCTCGGCGGCCCGGATCGCCGCGACGGCCGCCGTCAGCTCGACCGGGTCGGGCGCGGGGCGCCGTACGTACCAGACGCGCTCGGCGAAGAACTCCTCCGGCCAGTCGTACGCCTCCGCCTGCACGTCCTGGGGGAGGGCCAGCGTCACCGCGCCGGTCTCGGCCGGGTCGGCCAGCACGCGCATGGCGTTCAGCGCGGACGGGATCAGGGCCTCGGGGCGGGTGATCCGGTCGAAGTACCTCGACACCGGGCGCAGGGTGTCGTTGACCGACACGTCCGCCTCGGTCGGGTGCTCCAACTGCTGGAGCAGCGGGTCCGGCGCGTGCGAGGCGAAGTAGTCGCCGGGGAGCAGGAGGACCGGCAGGCGGTTGATGGTGGCCAGGGCGGCACCGGTGACGAGGTTCGTCGCGCCCGGGCCGATCGACGTCGTCACCGCCTGCGCGGAGAGCCGGTTGAGCTGCCGGGCGTAGCCGACGGCCGCGTGCACCATGGACTGCTCGTTGCGGCCCTGGTGGTACGGCATCGTCTCCTCGCCCGCTTCGAGCAGGGCCTGGCCGAGGCCGGCCACGTTGCCGTGGCCGAAGATGCCCCAGGTACCGGCGATCAGCCGGTGCCGTACGCCGTCGCGCTCGGTGTACTGGGCGGACAGGAACCGCACCAGCGCCTGGGCGACGGTCAGGCGGACGGTGGACTGGCTCATCGGGGACCTCACTGGGACGGAGCGGTGTAGAGGGGCAGACGGGGGTCGACGGGCTGGTCCGGCCAGGTGCCGCGGATCCAGGCGTGGTCCGGGTGGTCGCAGATCAGCCAGGCACGCTCGGCCTCCGGGCCCGCCATGACGTTGAGGTAGTACATGTGGTGGCCGGGCACGGCCATGGAGGGCCCGTGCCAGCCGTCGGGGATCAGCACGACGTCGCCGCCGCGCACCTCGGCCAGGACGTCGGTGTTCCGGCCGTGTCCGGACGGGGAGACACGCTGGTAGCCGAGGCCGGGGGTGCCCTCGTGGTCGGCGAACTCGAAGTAGTAGATCTCCTCGAGGACCGATTCCTCGCCGGGGCGGTGCTCGTCGTGCTTGTGCGGTGGGAAGGACGACCAGTTGCCGCCCGGGGTGATGACCTCGACCGCGATGAGCTTGTCGCACTCGAAGACGCCCGCCGCGCCGAAGTTGTTCACCTGGCGGGAGGAGTTCCCGGTGCCGCGCAGCTCCACCGGCACCGACGACGCCGGTCCGTAGCGGGCGGGCAGCCGTCGCGTGCAGCGCGCGCCGGTCAGCGCGAAGCGTCCGCCGTCGGTTGACGAGACGGTCGCACGGGCGTCGCGCGGCACGTAGGCGAAGTCGCTGACGCCGCTGAACACGCTGTCACGGCCGGTGAGCCGGAACGTGTCGTGGCCGAAATCGTCGGTGGTCTCGACCGTGCAGCCGCCGGTCAGCGACAGCACGATCCACTCGCTGTCGCCGGTGTCGAAGGTGTGCGAGCCGCCGGGCGGCAGCTCCAGGACCCTCAGGCTGGAGTAGCCCCAGCCGGCCTTCTCTGGCGTGACGTCCACGACGTAGGGGCCGCCGAGCGCCTTTCCCGCGGGAAGGTGATACGTCATCGTGTTCCTCCGCCTCACAATCCGTGTCACAACAGGCCGACGGCCGTGTCCACCGCCGTCTCCACGCTGCCCTCGGCCGGGTAGAGCAGCGAGCGGCCGACGACCATGCCCTGGACGGTGGGGAGCTGGAGTGCCTTGCGCCAGCGCTCGTACGCCCCTTCCTGGTCATCCCCGACCTCGCCGCCGAGCAGGACCACGGGCAGCGTGGACGTCTCGAGAACCTCCGCCATGTCCTCGGGGTCATGGGTGACGGGCAGTTTCAGCCAGGTGTACGCCGACGTGCCGCCCAGACCCGAGGCGATGGCGATCGACTTGGTGACAGCCTCGGCCGACAGGTCGTTGCGGACCTTGCCGTCGACCCGACGGGAGATGAACGGTTCGACGAACAGGGGGAGCCGGAGCGCGGCCATGGCGTCGATGGCGCGGGCCGTGGACTCCAGGGTGGTCAGCGAGCCCGGGTCGGCGTAGTCGATGCGGACCAGCAGCTTGCCCGCGTCGAAGCGCAGCCGGGCGATGTCCTCGGCGCGGTGGCCGGTGAAGCGGTCGTCCATCTCGAAGGACGCCCCGGCCAGGCCACCGCGGTTCATGGAGCCCATGACAACCTTGTCGTCGAGGACGCCGAGGAGCAGCAGGTCCTCCAGGATGTCGGCCGTGGCCAGGACTCCGTCCACGCCGGGCCGCGACAGCGCGACGCAGAGGCGTTCCAGCAGATCGGCCCGGTCGGCCATGGCCAGGCGCCGGTCGCCGACGCCGAGGGCGCCGCGGGCCGGATGGTCGGCGGCCACGATCATCAGGCGGCCGCTGTCGCCCATCAGCGGGCGGCGCACCCGGCGGGCCGCGGCCTCGGCGATCGCCTCGGGGTGCCGGGCTCTGACCGCGGTGAGCTCGGGGATGCTGATACTCAAGGAAAGCTCCGTTCAGGGTGGCTCGGTCGGCCGGGGTGCTCGGCTACGACGCCCGCGCGAGGAGGTCGTCGACCTCGGACTCGGTGGGCATCGCGGACGAGCAGGCGAGGCGGGAGGCGACGAGGGCGCCGGCGGCGTTGGCGTACCGCATGGTTTCGGCCAGGTCCCAGCCGGACAGCAGCCCGTGGACCAGCGAGCCGCCGAAGGCGTCGCCGGCGCCGAGGCCGTTGGCCACCTCGACCGGCACCGGCGGCACCTCGGCCTCCCTGCCGTCGCGGTGCACCGCCAGCACGCCCTTGGGGCCCTGCTTGACGACCGCCAGCTCCACCCCGGCCGCGAGCAGCGCCTCGGCGCAGGCGCGCGGCTCGCGGACTCCGGTGGCGACCTCGCACTCGTCGAGGTTGCCGACCGCGACCGTGGCGTGGCGCAGTGCCTCCGCGTAGTACGGGCGGGCTTCCTCCGGGTCCGTCCAGAACATGGGGCGCCAGTCGAGGTCGAAGACCGTGGTGCCCGCCTTGTCGCGCGCCTTGAGGGCGGCGAGGGTGGCGGAGCGGCTCGGCTCCTCGCTCAGACCGGTGCCGGTGATCCAGAAGACCCGGGCCGAGCGGATGGCCCAGTAGTCGAGTTCGTCGGAGTGTATCTCCAGGTCAGGGGCCTTAGGCTGCCGGTAGAAGTAGAGCGGGAAGTCGTCCGGCGGGAAGATCTCGCAGAACGTGACCGGCGTCGGGTACGCCGCGACGGGCGTCACCCAGCGGTCGTCGACACCGAAGTCCCTCAGCGCTTCGTGCAGGTAGGCGCCGAAGGGATCGTCGCCGGTGCGCGTGATGACGGCGGTGCTCCGGCCGAGCCGGGCGGCGGCCACGGCGACGTTCGCGGCCGAGCCTCCGAGGAACTTGCCGAACGTCTCCACCTGCGTAAGAGGTAGGCCCGACTGCAGGGGGTAGAGATCGACTCCTATCCTTCCCATCGTGATCAAGTCGAAGGGCTTGGCTGACTCGGCCATGCGCGACGCTCCTAGAGCTGGGCTGGGGGTGGGGCCCCCAGGGGGCCTGCCGCCTCCCAGGTGTAGGACGTGGAGGCCGACGCTGTCAATACTTTGTACTTACATTCGGACCTGATTGTGAAATGATGTCTTAACAAAGTATTGACAGCGGGCGCATCCAGCGATTGGATCCCGTCCCAGCGAAACCGCCGTGTCCCACGGCAGACGACCCGGGCTTCCCACTGGTCCGGGCCATGGATCCAAGTGATCAGCCAACCTTTCCCCCCGTCGCAACACCCCCCCCGTCGCACAGTGAGGTGCTGGAAAGATGGACCGCTCTTACTCCCGTTCCCGCAGACTGGCCCCCGTAGTGGCAGTCGCCGCAGCGGCAGCGCTGACGCTCGCAGGCTGCTCCAGCAGTTCCGGAGGCAAGGAGGCTGAGGAGAGCGCGGAGGGCGCCGCCGCCGGCAAGGCGAACACGCCCCGTATGACGGTCGCCCTGGTGACGCACCAGTCGGCCGGTGACACCTTCTGGGACATCGTCCGCAAGGGTGCCGAGGCCGCCGCCGCCAAGGACAACGTCAAGCTGATCTACTCCAACGACCCGAACGCCGGCAACCAGGCCAACCTGGTCCAGAACGCGATCGACCAGAAGGTCGACGGCATCGCGATCACCCTCGCCAAGCCCGACGCCATGAAGGACGTCGTGAGCAAGGCGAAGAAGGCCGGCATACCCGTGGTCGGCCTCAACTCCGGTGTGAGCGAGTGGCAGAAGCTCGGCCTGATGGAGTTCTTCGGCCAGGACGAGACCGTCGCGGGCGAGGCGCTCGGCAAGCGGCTCAACGAGGCCGGCGCCAAGAAGGCCGTCTGTGTGATCCAGGAGCAGGGCAACATCGGCCTGGAGCAGCGCTGCGCGGGTGTGAAGAAGACCTTCGAGGGCGACGTCGAGAACCTGAACGTCAACGGCACCGACATGCCGTCCGTGAAGTCGACGATCACCGCCAAGCTCAAGCAGGACAGCGACCTCGACTACGTCGTCACCCTCGGCGCCCCCTTCGCGCTGACCGCGGTGCAGTCGATCGGTGACGCCGGCGCCAAGGCGAAGGTCGCCACCTTCGACCTCAACAAGGAACTGACCGGCGCGATCAGCAAGGGCGACATCGAGTTCGCCGTCGACCAGCAGCCCTACCTGCAGGGCTACCTGGCGATCGACTCCCTGTGGCTCTACAAGAACAACGGCAACTACATGGGCGGCGGCGAGCAGCCGGTGCTGACCGGACCGGCCTTCGTCGACAAGACGAACGTCGAGACGATCGACAAGTACGCCGCGAAGGGCACTCGGTGATGAGCATGACCCAACAGGCTGAGCCGGCGGTGACCACACCGCCGGCCCCCGGCCCGGGCAAGGAGAAGGACGGGCGGACCGCCGAACGCCCACTGGCGCTACGGCTGTTGGCCCGCCCCGAGGTCGGCGTCTTCCTCGGCGCGGTGGCGGTGCTGGTCTTCTTCCTGATCACGGCGCCGCCGGTACGCGACGGCAGCTCGATGGCCAACATCCTGTACCAGTCGTCGACGATCGGGATCATGGCCCTTCCGGTCGCGCTGCTGATGATCGGCGGCGAGTTCGACCTGTCGGCCGGTGTCGCGGTGATCACCTCCGCGCTGACCGCCAGCATGATCAGCTACCAGCTCACGATGAACGTCTGGGTCGGCGTGATCGTCGCGCTCGTCGTGTCGCTGGCGGTGGGCCTGTTCAACGGCTGGATGCTGGTCAGGACCGGCCTGCCGAGCTTCCTCGTCACGCTGGGCACCTTCCTGATCCTCCAGGGCGTCAACCTCGCGGTGACCAAGCTGATCACCGGCAACGTCGCCACGGACGACATCAGCGACATGGACGGCTTCGACCAGGCCAAGGCCCTGTTCGCCTCGTCCTTCGACATCGGCGGGGTCAACGTCAAGATCACCGTCGTGTGGTGGCTGGTCTTCGCGGCCATCGCGACCTGGGTGCTGCTGCGCACCAAGTACGGCAACTGGGTCTTCGCGGTCGGCGGCAACCAGCAGTCCGCCCGCGCGGTCGGCGTCCCCGTCACGTTCACGAAGATCTCCCTGTTCATGCTGGTGGGCTTCGGTGCCTGGTTCGTCGGTATGCACCAGCTGTTCTCGTTCAACACCGTGCAGTCGGGCGAGGGCGTCGGCCAGGAGCTGATCTACATCGCCGCGGCGGTCATCGGCGGCTGTCTGCTCACCGGTGGTGCCGGTTCGGCGATCGGCCCGGTCTTCGGTGCCTTCATGTTCGGCATGGTGCAGCAGGGCATCGTCTACGCCGGCTGGAACCCCGACTGGTTCAAGGCCTTCCTCGGCGTGATGCTCCTCGGCGCCGTCCTGATCAATCTGTACGTGCAGCGCACGGCGACCCGGAGGTGACCGACATGACATCCACCAACGGAACCGGCACCCACGGCGCCGTCCTCGCCGACAAGGCCCCCGAGAAGGACGGCCCGATCGTCGAACTGCGCAGCGCCGGCAAGTCGTACGGCAACATCCGCGCCCTGCACGGCGTCGACCTGAAGGTGTTCCCCAGCCAGGTCACCTGCGTGCTCGGCGACAACGGCGCCGGCAAGTCCACCCTCATCAAGATCATCTCGGGGCTGCACCAGCACACCGAGGGCGAGTTCCTCGTCGACGACGAACCGGTCCGCTTCACCACCCCGCGCGAGGCCCTCGACAAGGGCATCGCCACGGTCTACCAGGACCTGGCCGTGGTCCCGCTGATGCCGGTGTGGCGGAACTTCTTCCTCGGCTCGGAGATGACCAAGGGCCCCTGGCCGCTGCGCCGCCTCGACATCGAGCGGATGAAGAAGACGGCCGATGAAGAGCTGCGCAACATGGGCATCGTCCTCGATGACCTGGAGCAGCCCATCGGCACCCTGTCGGGCGGTCAGCGCCAGTGCGTGGCCATCGCCCGCGCCGTCTACTTCGGCGCACGCGTCCTGATCCTGGACGAGCCCACCGCCGCGCTCGGCGTCAAGCAGTCCGGTGTGGTGCTCAAGTACATCGCCGCCGCCCGCGACCGCGGCCTCGGCGTCATCTTCATCACCCACAACCCCCACCACGCCTACATGGTCGGCGACCACTTCAGCGTCCTGCGCCTCGGCACCATGGAGCTGAACGCCTCCCGTGACGAGGTCAGCCTGGAAGAGCTCACCAACCACATGGCCGGCGGCACCGAACTCGCAGCGCTCAAGCACGAGCTGGCACAGGTGCGCGGTGTGGACGTCGAGGAGCTCCCGGAAGAGGAAGACCTCACCGCACCTGTGGCGGGCGCGCCCGAAGGGAAGTCCTGACATGCCCCCTGTGCTGGACCGCATCCGGGTCGGCTCCGCCCCGGACTCCTGGGGCGTCTGGTTCCCCGACGACCCCGTGCAGGTGCCCTGGGAACGCTTCCTCGACGAGGTTGCCGAAGCCGGCTACTCGTGGATCGAGCTGGGCCCGTACGGCTATCTGCCGACCGACCCGGCCCGTCTCACCGACGAGGTGAACAAGCGGAACCTGAAGGTGTCCGCGGGGACCGTCTTCACCGGCATGCACCGCGGGCCCTCCGTCTGGGAGTCTACCTGGGAGCACGTCAGCCAGGTCGCCGCGCTCACCCAGGCGATGGGCGCGAAGCACCTGGTGGTGATCCCCTCCTTCTGGCGGGACGACAAGACCGCCGAGATCCTGGAGCCGCCGGAGCTCACCGGCGAGCAGTGGGCTCACCTGACCAAGGGCATGGAGCGGCTCGGGCACGAGGTGAAGGAGACGTACGGCCTCGACATCGTCGTGCACCCGCACGCCGACACCCACATCGACACCGAGGCCCACGTCGAGCGCTTCCTCGACTCGACCGACTCCGAGCTGGTCAACCTCTGCCTCGACACCGGTCACTACGCCTACTGCGGCGGCGACAGCGTCAAGCTGATCGAGACCTACGGCGAGCGCATCGGCTATCTGCACCTCAAGCAGGTGGACCCGGAGATCCTCGCGGACGTCGTCAAGAACGAGATCCCGTTCGGCCCGGCCGTCCAGCGCGGCGTGATGTGCGAACCCCCGTCCGGCGTACCGGAGCTGGGCCCGGTCCTGGAGGCCGCGCAGAAGCTCAACGTGGACCTGTTCGCGATCGTCGAGCAGGACATGTACCCGTGCGAGCCGGACAAGCCGCTGCCCATCGCGGTGCGTACCCGGAAGTTCCTGAAGTCCTGCGGCGCCTGACGACCCGAAAGGACGGCCATGACTGAGCGCGCCACACTCGGAGTCGCAGTCATCGGTACCGGAAAGATGGGTGCGGACCATGTGCGCCGCATCCAGCAGGTCACCAGCGGGGCACGGGTGACCGCCGTCGTGGACGTCGACGCGGAGCGCGCCAAATCGGTCGCCGCCCGCGTCGACGGCTGCACCGCCCACACCGACCCGGCCGCCGCGATGGCGTCGGCCGACGTCGACGCGGTGATCATCGCTTCGCCCGGCCCCGCCCACGAGGCGGCGCTGCTCACAGCCTTCGAGCACGATCTGCCGGTGCTGTGCGAGAAACCCCTCACCCCCGACGCCGCGTCCGCGCTGCGCGTCATGGAGGCCGAGCAGAAGCTGGGCCGGCGCCGCGTCCAGGTCGGCTTCATGCGGCGCTACGATGCCGAGTACATGAAGCTCAAGGCCCTGCTGGAGACGGGCCAGTTGGGCCGTCCGCTCATGCTGCACAACCGGCACCGCAACGTCGCCAGCCCGCCCGGCTGGACGTCCGAGATGCTCATCAACGACTCGGTGACGCACGAGATGGACGTGACCCGCTGGCTGCTCGGCCACGAGATCACGGCCGTCACCGTGCTGGCCCCGAAGCCCTCCGGCAACGCCCCGGACGGCATCCGGGACCCGCAGTTCGTGCTCTTCGAGACCGACGGCGGCGCGATCGTCGACGTCGAGATCTTCGTCAACTGCGGCTTCGGCTACCAGGTCCAGGCCGAGGTCGTCTGCGAGCGGGGTACCGCCCGCGTCGGCGAAGGCCACGCCATGGTCACCCACGCGGCCGGCCGCTGGGGCGGCATCATCGCCCAGGACTACCTCGAGCGGTTCGCCGACGCCTACGACCGTGAGGTGCAGGCCTGGGTCGACGCCACCCGGCGCGGCGAGGTCACCGGACCGAGCGTCTGGGACGGCTACGCGGTCGCCGCGATCTGCGAGGCGGGCGTACGGTCGCTGGAGGACGGCGGCCGGGTCGCGGTGGACCTCGTCGACAGGCCCGCGCTGTACCGGTGAGGCGTGCGGCTTCCGGATCTGCCTGCCGAACCTGGGTGGCGCTCCTTCGGCGGGCCTGAGGCCTTGCAACCGGGCCGTGCCGGACGGGCGCGGCGCGGCGCACGAGCGTTCAGCGGCTGGCGGCGAGTGCCGCGAGGACGGCGTGGGTGAGGCGGGTGACGTAGGCGTCGTCGGTGGGGCCGCCGACCGCGAGCATCCTGAAGTACAGCGGGGCGCCGAAGGTGTCGACGGCCAGGCCCATGTCGATGTCGCCGGGCAACTCGCCGCGGTCCATCGCCTGGCGCAGGAGCGTCGCCACCGCCGCGCGCCGGGGCCGAGGACCGCCCGGTGCGGCGCGGCGCACGAGCGTTCAGCGGCTGGCGGCGAGCGCGGCGAGGACGGCGTGGGTGAGGCGGGTGACGTAGGCGTCGTCGGTGGGGCCGCCGACCGCGAGCATCCTGAAGTACAGCGGGGCGCCGAAGATGTCGACGGCCAGGCCCATGTCGATGTCGCCGGGCAACTCCCCGCGGTCCACCGCCTGGCGCAGGAGCGTCGCCACAGCCGCGCGCCGGGGACCGAGGACCGCCTGGTGCAGCGCGTCGCGCAGGGAAGGGTTGCGGGCCGACTCGGCCACCAGGTCGGGGATGATCCGGCCGGCGAGGGGATGCCGCAGGTCGGCCATGGTGTGCCGGATGAAGCGCTCGACGTCGTCGTGCAGCGATCCGGAGTCGGCCGTCGCGGGAAGATGCGCTGCGGCGGCCTCGGAGACCAGCTCCACCACCATGGCCTCCTTGGCGGGCCAGCGGCGGTACAGAGCCGCCTTGCCGACCCGGGCGCGGCGGGTCACGGCCTCCATGGACATCCGGGCGTACCCGGTCTCGGCCAGTTCCTCGAAGACCGCCCGTCTGATCGTCTCGGTCACGGATTCCCGTAGCACCGCGGAGCCGGTGGGTCTGCGGTCGAAGGTGTTCCGGCTGGTGGAGTCCACCGCGCGAGATTAACACCGGACGGAACGGTTGCGTTCCGTCCGGGCCGGGTGTACGTTCCGCGGCGAGACGGAACGGACCTGTTCCGTTCCGCCCCGGAGAAGTCCGGGAAAGGAGGTCACGATGAAGTTCCTCTTCGACGACGTGGCGTTCTCCTTCCAGGCTCTGCGCACCGCCGGGCACGCCGCCTACGCCGGCGCGGACCTCGGCGAGGTACTCGTCACCTGCCGGAACATCCCGGACGGCGACGAGCGGGCCTGGTACCGCGAGTGGACCGCCCTCGCCGAACGCCTCCACCGCATCGGCGACGAGACGCTCGCCGCGGGCCACCGGGTCAGCGCCCGCGAGGCACTGCTGCGGGCCTCGAACTACTACCGGACCGCGGACTTCTTCCGCGTCGAGAACCGCGACGCCGACACCGAGTCGGACCGGCTCGCCCGGTGCTCGCGCCAGACCTTCGCACGGGCCGCCGAACTCTTCGACGTGCCCGCGCTGCGCCTGGAGATCCCTTACGAGAGCACCACCCTGCCGGCATACCTGTTCCGCGCCGACGGAGCAGGCCGTGCGGCCCGCCCCCGGCCCACCGTGATCCATCACGGCGGCTACGACTCGACCCTGGAGGAGCTGTACTTCATGGTGGCGGGCGGTGCGTTGCGCCGCGGCTACCACGTGCTCGCCTTCGAAGGACCCGGCCAGCAGTCCGTCCGGCGGGAGCAGGGACTCGTCTTCCGGCCGGACTGGGAACACGTGGTCGGCCCTGTGGTCGACCACGCCCTGACCCGTCCGGAGGTGGACCCTGAAAGGCTCGTGTTGTGGGGCACCAGCTTCGGCGGGCTGCTGGCCGCCCGCGCGGCCGCGTTCGAGGACCGCCTCGCCGCGTGCGTCCTGCACAACGGGATCTACGACTTCTACGAACTCCCGCTCCGTGGCATCCCGCCCTACCTGGGCGAGTGGGTGGCGGAGGGCCGCGACGACGTGGCCGGGCCCGTGCTGGACGTCACCATGGTGCAGAGCACGCGGGTGCGCTGGTTCCTGCGGCACGGCATGTGGGTCTTCGGGGCCAAGACACCCCCGGAGGCGCTGCGCGCCTGCGCGCCGTACAACCTCGACGGCGCGGCTGCGCACATCACCTGCCCGACGCTGGTCCTCGACGCGGAGAACGACGTGATCTGCCACGGCGAGGCCCGGCGGGTGCACGACGCGCTGCGCTGCCCGAAGGAGCTGATGGTGTTCACCGACGCCGAAGGGGCCGGTGAACACTGCCAGGAAGGCGCGGCGCTCCGCTTCCACCAGCGGGCGTTCGACTGGCTCGACGAACGGCTGTCCCCGGCATGACCGTCGAAGCGGACACCCGGCCGGACGCCGCGGACGACACCCGGCGCCGCAGTCGCGTCGTACTGGTCCTGCTCGCGCTGTTCATCGTGATCAACGCCGCCGACAAGGCCGTGCTCGGTCTGACCGCGCGCCCCATCAAGGACGATCTCGACCTCACGGCCACCGAGTTCGGCACCATCGCCAGCAGCTTCTACCTGTTGTTCAGCCTCTCGGCGGTCTCCGTCGGTTTCCTCGGCGACCGCATCCGCCCCCGGCCCCTGCTCGCCGTGCTCGCCCTGGTCTGGGCCGCGGCCCAGCTGCCGATCCTCCTCCCCGCAACCGGATTCGCAGCGCTCGTCGCCACCCGGGTGGTGCTCGGTGCCGGTGAGGGGCCGGGGTACCCCCTGGCCAACTACACGGCCTTCACCTGGTTCCCGGAGAAACGGCGTGCCCTGCCCTCGGCCGTCGTGGTCGCGGGAGCCGCCGGCGGCACAGTCCTGGCCGCCCCGCTGGTCGTCCTGGTCAGCAACACCCTCGGCTGGCGGGCCGCGTTCGCCCTGCTCGGGGCCGTCGGGGTGGTGTGGGCCCTCGCCTGGCTCAGGTTCGGCGGCGGCGGGCCGTACACCGCGCGCCTCGGCCCCGCACAGGACGAACCGTCCAGGGCGACGAGGGAGCAGCCCACCGTGCCGTTCTGGCGTGTCGTCACCACCGGCACCTGGCTGGGGGCCACGTTCTCCGCGTTCGCGGTCATGTGGACGCTCGCCCTGGGCTTCGCCTGGCTCCCGCTGTTCCTGGCGGAACAGGCCGGGTTCAGCGACACGGAGGTCAGCGGGATCGTCGGCCTGCCCGCCCTGGCGATGGCCGTCCTCGTACTCACCGCGGGAACCGTCGCGCACCGGTTGCTGCGGCGAGGGGTGACCGCCCGGGTCGCGCAGGGGCTGGTGGGCGCGTCACTTCCGCTCCTCGCCGGCGTCTGCCTGTTCCTCGCGACCCGGGTCGGTCCCACCGCCCTCCTGCTGCCGCTGCTCGTGCTGGCCTTCTCCGCCGGCAACGGACAGACCCCGCTGACCAACGCGGCGATCGCGGACATCTGCCCGCCGGGACGACGCAGTGCGGCTCTGGGACTGTCGTACGCCCTCGCCGCCCTCTCCAGCCTGCTCGCCCCCTACGTCACCGGGCGGATCATCGACGCCGCGCCCACCGAGGCCGTCGGCTACGACCGGGCCTTCGACCTGACCGCCGGTCTGCTGATCACCGGTGCCGTCCTCTCGGCGCTCCTGATCCGTCCCGACCGCGACGCCCTCGCCCTGCTGCCCGAACCCCCCGTGGCGTCCCCCGCGTTCGGCACGGACGCGGAGCCCTCAGCGAAGGAGTGACCCCGATGCCCGTAGACATCGCCGTCGTCCACGGGGCCCGCACCCCGATCGGCCGGTACAAAGGCGCACTGAGCGCGGTGCCCGCCCACCGGCTCGGCGCCGTCGTGATCCGGGAGACGGTCCGGCGCGGCGGACTGGAACCCGACGCCGTGGACGAAGTCGTCCTGGGCTGCGTGGGCCAGGTCGGCCCCGACGCCTTCAACGCCCGGCGCGCGGCGCTGCGCGCCGGACTGCCCGTGCGCACCACCGCGTACAACGTCAACCGGCTGTGCGGATCCGGCCTGCAGGCGGTCTGGTCGGCCGCGCAGAGCCTCACCCTCGGTGCGACCGACGTCGTCGTGGCGGGCGGCAACGAGTCGATGACCCGTCAGCCGCTGCTCGACTACGGCGAACGGGCCTCCGACGAACTGGCCGAGGGCACGACCATCGACGGCACCCTCTCCCTGGTCACCGATCCCTTCGGGGACTACCCCATGGGCATGACGGGCGAGGTGGTGGCCGACCGGTACGGCATCTCGCGGCGGCGCCAGGACCGGTGGGCCGCCGAGAGCCAGCGGCGCACCGCCATCGCCGTTCAGGAGGGACGGTTCGAGGAGCAGATCGTGCCCGTGGCCACCGCGCACGGCATCGTCGAGCGGGACGAACACCCCCGGCCCGGTACGACGGAGGAGAAGCTCGCAGGCCTGCGCCCCGTCTTCGCGGAGAACGGCACGATCACCGCCGGGAACTCCGCCGGCATCAACGACGGTGCCGCCGCGGTGCTCCTGATGCGCCCGGCCGACCTCGACTCCGGCAGTACCCCGCTGTGCCGGCTGCGGGATGTCGCCGTCACGGCGCTGGAGCCGGAGATCATGGGCGTCGCCCCCGCGGAGGCGATCCGCACCCTGCTGCGCCGCAACGACCTCACCGTGGACGAGATCGACGTGATCGAACTCAACGAGGCGTTCGCGGCCCAGGTCCTGGCCGTCATGGACCAACTCAAGCTCGAACCGGACCGGGTCAACCCGAACGGCGGGGCGATCGCCCTGGGCCATCCCATCGGCGCCACCGGATGCGTCCTGCTGCTCAAGGCGGCGCACGAACTGCGCCGCACCGGCGGCCGGCTGGCCGTGGTCGCCCTGTGCATCGGCGGCGGCCAGGGCATCGCCGCACTGATCGAGAATCCGAGCACGGCCCGATGAGCGCGTACGCCTGGTATCCGACGCGGGAGTTCACCGAGCGGAGCAACATCACGGCGTTCTGCCGCAGGCACGGTGTCGACGGCGGCTACCGCGCCCTCCAGGCCAGGTCCGCGGCCGACCCCGAGTGGTTCTGGGCGCGGGCCGTGCAGGACATCGGCATCGTCTGGCACCGGCCGCCGCAGCGCGTGTGCGACGAGGCCGGGGGGATCGCGTTCACGCGCTGGTTCCCGGGCGCGTACACCAACCTCGTGGACTCCTGCCTGGAGCGCCGGGTGCGGCAGGGGAGCGGGCAGGCTCCGGCACTGCGCTGGGAGCGGGAGGACGGCACGCGCGGGGTGCTCACCTACGGTGAAGCGGCCGCGTACAGCGCCCGGGTGGCGGGCGGGCTGCGTGAGCTCGGTGTCGTGTCCGGGGACCGCGTGGCCGGCTGTCTGCCCCCCGGCCCCGAGGCGTTCGTCCTGCTCTTCGCCTGCGCGCGCATCGGTGCCGTACTGGTGCCGCTGTTCTCGGGGTTCGGTGCCGAGGCCATCGCGGTCCGGCTCGTCGACGCCGGCGCCCGGGTCCTGGTGACCGCCGCGGGCGCCGTCCGGCGGGGGCGGCGGCAGGACATGGAGGCGGTGGCCCGCGAGTCACTGAAGAGCGCCACGTGCGTGCGCCATCTCGTCGTCGTGCGGGAGCCGGGCGGGCCACGGCACTCCTGCGACGCACCTGGTCCGCGCGCCCCGGCCGGGCCGGGCGTGCCGTCCGGGACCGCCGAGCCGCAGGGGCGAACAGCGCCCTCAGGGGCCGGCGGCCGCGACCGCGCCGTGCTCGCCACGACCGACTGGCACCGGCTGGCCGCCGCCGACCCCGTCCCGGTCGTCTCGGTGCCCGTGACCGCCCCCTTCCTCCTGCTGCACACCTCCGGCACCACCGGCCGCCCGAAAGGCGCCGTCCACACCCACGGAGGCTTTCCGGCACAGGTCGGCAGCGAGACCCGGTACAACCTCGACCTGCGGCCGGACGACGTGGTCTTCTGGGTGACCGACCCCGGCTGGATCATGTTCCCGCTCATCGCCGTCGGCGGCACCCTCGCGGGCGCCTGCGTCCTGGCGTACGAGGGCGCGATCGACCACCCGGACACCGCACGCCTGTGGCGGCTGCTCGACGACCACGAGGTCACCGTCTTCGGCAGTTCGCCCAGCCTGTCCCGCATGCTGATGGGCCGTGAGCCGCGCAACCCGGTCGCACCCTCCCGGCTACGGGTCCTCGGCTCGACCGGGGAGCCGTGGACCGAGGACGCCTGGCACTGGTACTTCGCCGAGTTCGGCGGCAAACGCTGCCCGGTGATCAACATCTGCGGCGGCACCGAGGTCGGCGGATCCCTGCTCGCCTCCGCGCCCACCCTGCCCCAGTCGCCGTGCGGCTTCGCGGGCCCCTGCCTGGGCATCGCCGCGGCCATCGAGGACGACTCCGGCGCGCAGCCGCCCGAGGGGCAGGTCGGCGAGCTGGTCGTCCGGCGCTCCTGGCCGGGCATGACCCAGGGGCTGTGGCGGGCGCGCGAACGCTTCGCCCAGACCTACTTCGGCCGCAGGCCGGGCCGTTGGTCCCACGGCGACCTCGTCTCACGCACCGGCGACGAGTGGTTCGTCCACGGGCGGCTCGACGATGTCATCAAAGTGGCCGGCAAACGGCTCGGGCCCACCGAGGTCGAGGACGCCCTGGTCGGCGACCCGGCTGTCGCCGAGGCGGCAGCGGTCGGCATCCCGCACCCCGTCAAGGGGGAGGCGCTGTGGTGCTTCGCGGTCCCGCCCGACGGCCGGTCGCTGGACGGGACGGAGGCCGAGCGGATCCGTACGCGGGTGGCCGGCGCTCTCGGCGCCGCGTTCCGCCCCGACCGGGTGATCGCCGTGCCGGAACTGCCCAGGACCCGCAACGGCAAGGTGATGCGGCGGCTCGTCCGCGCCCTCGTCACCGGCGAGGCGCCGGGCGACCTGTCCACCCTCGTCAACCCCGCCTGCCTCGACGCGATCCGCACCGCCCTGCAGGACCAGTGAAGCGCGATCCGCAGGTGATCAACCAGCCCACCGACCGAGGGAGTTCCATGCCGACGATCGACATCCTCCTGCCCGGCTTCGCCATCGACACCGACCAGGGCTATCCCGCCTTCTGCGGGGTGTTCCTGGTCCGCGGTCCGGACGCGGGCGGAAGGGAGCGGAACATCATCGTCGACGCCGCCCACGTCGGCCGCCGCCCCTTCCTCCGCAACGCGCTCGCCCGCCACGGCCTCACCGCCGAGGACATCGACACCGTCGTCCTCACCCACGCCCACTGGGACCACGTCCAGAACATCGACCTGTTCCCACGGGCCACCCTCGTCCTGCACCCCGACGAACGCCGGTACGCGCACCTCCCGCACGCCAACGACTGGGCCACGCCCGCCTGGACGGGGCTGCTGCTGGAACAGCTCCCCGTCCGCGAGGTCACGGACGGGGAGGAGATCATCCCGGGGGTCGGCGTCATCGGCCTGCCTGGCCACTCGCCGGGCAGCATCGGCGTGCTCGTGCGGACCGAGCACGGCCACGCCGCCATCACCGGGGACGCCCTGCACTTCGCGTACGTCGCCCGCACCAAACGCAACCCCCTGGTGTTCTGGGACGCCGACCAGGCCGCCCGCAGCATCGAGCGGGTCCTGACCGTGTCCGATCTGGTCTACCCGGGCCACGACCGGCCGTTCCGGCTCACCGCGGCCGGCGACATCGACTACCTGGCACCGTTCGAACTCACCGTGACCGGGCTGCGGCCCGACGACGACGGCCTCACGTTCGCCGACGCCTCGGCGCGGCCGCTGTGGGTGATGCCCGGCATCCAGGAGCAGCGCACGCTGTACGAGAAGAACGCCGACGACAGCCGGCGGCGGATCAGCCGGGTGCCGCGGGTGGTGCCCCGGACTCCGCGAGAAGCCGGGCCAGTGAACGGTTGAGCCGCTCGAAGAACGCGTCGGGTGCCTCGCGCGGGAAGAAGTGGCCGCCGGGGACCGGGGTCAGGCGGAAGCGGTGCACATACCGCCCCCAGGCCCGCACCGCGGCCGGGTCGACGAGCGGGTCGTCGGTGCCGGCGAACGCCTCGACGGTCAGCGGCAGCCGGGCCCGCTCGTCGTACGGGTCCGGCAGGCCCGCCCGCGGGTGACTCGCGCAGATCCGCAGGTCGTCGCGGAGGATCGGCAGCAGCACCCGCAGCCAGTCCGCCCGCCCCAGGAACCGCGGGTCCAGCCCGCCCAAGTCCACGAGCAGGCGGGCCAGTTCGCCGTCCGGGTACCGGTCGGGCGGCGGCAGCGTGGGCGTACTGTGCGGGGCCGCGTAAGCCCCGAGGAACAGCGCCTGCGGACCGCGACCGCCCGCGCGCAGCCGGGCCGCCGCCAGCGCGAAGGACAGCAGGGCGCCCATGCTGTGGCCGTACGCGGCCCACGGTCCCTCGTCGAGCCAGGGGGCGAGGTCGCGCCCGAGGGCCTCGACGACCTCCCCGGCGTCCTGGTACCGGGGCTCGCCGTAGCGCGCCTCGCGGCCCGGCAGCTGCACCGGCAGGACGTCGACGTCCGACGGCACGCGCCGGGCCCAGGAACTGAAGAACGAGGCCCCGCCGCCGGCGTGGTGGAAGCAGAACAGCCGCAGCCGGGCGTCCGGACGGGGCGCCCGGCTCAGGCAGGAGGCCGAGGCACTCCTCGTCATGCGGGGTCTCCGGCCGACGTACGGGCGAGGCGGTGGCGGGCGCGCAGGACGCGGGCGCGGGCCGAGGCGGCCCGGCGTACGGCACCCGCCGTTCCGGTCATGCGCAGCGCCTGCGCCAGCAGCCACAGCCGGGTCTCGGCCGCCCGGTCGGGCCGGCCACCGAGGACGTCGTTCTCGACCAGGCGCAGATGCGGCACGGTCCGCTCCAGCAACTCGGCGTCCGAGTGGGGCGCGATCTCGTCGTCGCGGCTCGCCGCGTAGGCGACCGGTGTGCGCAGCCGGGTGAGCCGCTCCTCGTCGAGTCCCCAGTCGGCGAGGGCGGCCGGAAGCCGGTCCACCGGTGTGCGCATGACATGGGAGAGGGTCAGGTTCACCAGGCGCGGCAGCGGCGTGCGGTCCGCGGCGCGGACGAAGAAGTCGCGTACCGGGGCCCCGACGGTGGCCAGCCCCCGGATGCGGTCGTCCTCGAGGGCCTGGCGCAGCGCGAGATGGCCGCCGAAGCTGAGGCCCACGACACAGGTGCGGGAGGCGTCGGCGGCGCGGCCGAGCAGGTCGAGGAGGTAGGTGAGCATGCGTGTGCTGTCCGTTCCGTAGGTGAGGGTGTTCTCGCCGACGCCGGGCAGTTCCGTGACCACGACGGCCGCGCCGAGCCGGTCGGCTCCGGCGAGCACGGGGGCCCACTGCTCCTTGGTGCTGGTGATGCCGCCCAGGACGATGATGAGCGGGAGCCTGCTGCGGGTGGACAGGCCGGCGGCCCAGCAGGCGAAGCCGTTCTCCTCAAAGGGCAGGTCGAGCCGGGAGATGCCGCGGACGCGTTTGCGCCAGCGGTCGAAGGCCTCGACGCCGGCGCTCTGCGCCGCCTTGCGCAACGGCCCGTCGACGTACGGGAAGCGGGCCATCGCGTAGCAGCGGACGGCGTCCAGGTCGCGGCCGCGTGCCTCGGCCGCCATACCGAGGGACGACCACTCGTGCACCCAGGCACCGGGGCCCTCGTCATGGACGTCCGTGCTGAGGGTCCGCATCACCCGGTGGATGACATCCTCGGGGATGCCCTGGGCGTGTGCGTGCGGAAGGCCGAACCTCTGCAGCTGCGCGAAGGGGATCATCGGGCCGCTCCTTTCTCTTCCGGGATCCGTTCCGCGGCATCGGGCGTGCCCTCGGCCGTTCGGCCGTCCCCGCGGCCGTTGACGAGGCGGGCGAGACCGGCGCGCACCCGCCTCACCAGGCCGGGGGAGAGGAACACGTCGAGCTGGGTGTCGAGGAACAGGGCGTGGAAGTGCACGCAGGTGCCGGGGTCGTCGGGCGCGAAGTCCGCACGGGAGGTGGTCACGGGCCCGCCACCACCTCGTACATCTGGCGGAAGGTGCGTGCCTGGAGCACGTCGGCCACCGGGACGCGCCGGCCGACGACGTCCTCCACGACGGTCACGAGCCTGAGCAGCAGCACCGAGTCCCAGTCGGGGAAGTCGTCCAGCGGGCGGTCGAGGTCGTCGGCCCGGACGCGCAGGCCGAGTTCTTCCTCCAGGAGCAGGCGGAACTCGGCGATATCGGCGAGGGCGGTGGTCATGTCGGGTCTCCGTCGAACGGCCCGAACGCGGCGTGCAGCCGCAGATGGGCGGGGGCGGGGGCGAGGTCGGTCAGGTCGTGCCGGAAGAAGACGGCCTCGGGATCGTCCGGGTCGGTGCCGACCGGGGCGAAGCCGTGGTCGGCGTAGAAGGAGGCGAAGGCCGCGTTGCGGGGCGAGGGAAGATGGCGGCCCGTCACGGCGCTCGCTCCGGTGTCCCGGGCGAATCCCAGCACCGCCGCCACACAGGCGCTCTCGATGCCCCGGGCGAACACCCGGCAGCTCAGGACGAAGTTGTCGATGCGCAGCACCTCTGCGTCACGCCGCAGGAACAGCGCGCCGACCAGGCCGTGGTCGCCGAACCGGTCGCGTGCGCGTACGGCGAGCACGTGGTGCCCCGGGCGTTCCAGCTGCGCCGACACCTGGGCCGCCTGAAGACGTTCGGTGGCCAGGTGGAACTGGTTGGTGCGCAGGGTGAGCTGGGAGACCCGGGCGATCTCGGACTCGTCCGGCGGCCGCAGGTCGACCTCCAGGCCGAGCCCATTGAGATAGTCCTCGTAGGAGCCGACGTCCTCGCGGAACTCCTGCCGCCGCGCCTCGGTGCGGTAGCGGCCGGCCCGCTCCAGGTCGGCCTCGGTCAGCTCGAACAGGTCGAACCAGCCGTCGGCCAGCAGCGCCGTGGCGTGCAGTGCGGGCTCCTCGTCGACCCGGACCACGGCGACCTCGGGGAGCTGCTCGCCGACCAGCCCGCACTCGAAGGTGCTGTCGTCGACGAAGACGAAGCTGTCCAGGCCGAGCCCGAGCCGGTCGGCGATGTCGCGGAGGTTGTCGTGCTTGGCCTTCCAGTTGGCGTTGACACGGACGAAGTCGTCCTCGCGCAGCACCATGCCCGGGTGGCTGCGCAGCGTCGTGCCGACCGGCTCGGCGTCGTTCTTGCTGCTGACCGCGAGCAGCACACCCTGCGCGCCGAGCTGCCGCACCGTTCGCTGGAACTCCTGGAAGGCCTCACCGCGCAGCCCCGCGCCCAGCTCGATGCCACCGGGCCCGGCCTCGCCGAGCACCCCACCCCACAGCGTGCCGTCCAGGTCCAGCACCAGGCACTTGCGGGTGCGGCCCAGGCGGGCGCGCACGACGTGGGCGGCCTCCCGGGCGTAGGCGGCCAGCAGCGCGTCGGAGAGCCGGGCCCGGGCGTACTGCGCGGCGCGCGGCTCGCACGCGACAACGCCCTCGGCGACCAGCGGATCGAGGTCCACGGTGACCACACCCGGGTACTGCTCGGCCAGCGCCAGCAGCCCGCTGTTGAACTCCCGCCACACCGCGCCGAGCCGGGCCCGCGAGCGCAGATCGACCAGCTGGTGGGTGTGCCGGCGGTGCAGCGGCACGGTGTTGAGGACGAGCAGGCCGCGGCCGGCCTCCTGGTGGGTGCGCACGGCGCCCGTCAGGAGCGCGAGCCGGGCGCGGGCGGCGGCCTCCACGTCCTCGGCCCGCCACGGCACCGTGACGTCGTCGAAGACGGTGTGCGCGTCGAGCAGGCAGAGCGTGAGCTGCGGCTGTTCCTCACCGGCCGCGGCCGGGCGCATCAGATCCTGGAGGTAGGCGCCGTACGGCGAGACCTTCGCCTCCAGCAGCAGCCCGTGCCGGGCCAGTTCGGCCGTGAGGGGGGCCACCAGCGGAGCCACCGTCGAGTGGCCGGTGACCGTGACGGTGACCACCGGCACCTCCGCGTGGCGGCACACCTCCTTGGGATCGAGCCGGGCCAGCAGCTGGCCCGCGGCCGGGAGATCAGCAGCCGGCATGCGCGCCAGCAGGGACCGTACCGAGCCGTACTCCGCGGGGAGCCTGCCCGAGCGGTGCAGGGCGCGCAGCGCGCTCAACGCCTCGGGGTCGTGCCAGCCGGCCGCCGGGTCCCGGGTGCTGTGGTTCGTGGTCGCCGTCATGAACGCTCCAGCGCGACACCGGACTTGATCCACTTGCTGGACTCGATGGCGACGGCGAGGGCGCGCCCGGGGCCGTCCCACTGCCGCAGCAGCTCCTCCAGCTGGAGGAAGGGCAGCGCGTTGCCGTTGTTGCCGACGTGGCGCACCACATTGACGCGGCGGGCGTCCGGGGCGGGCATGCCGTCCGAGATGCGGTCGCTCATCCGGCCGGACAGCTGCGGGGGCAGCAGGAAGTCCAGCTCGTGCGTGCCCCAGCCCACGTCCTCCATGAGCTCCCAGAACATCTGCTGGGCCAGCACGGGCACCGCCTCCTCGATCGCCTTGTAGTCCTCGAAGACGGCGGTGCGGTCGGTGTGCCGGTCGCCGAGCCCGAACCAGTCGACGACCTGGCCCGGCTCCCGGCCCAGCCCCACCAGCCGGTTGAGCACCTGGCGGATCACGACGCGCTGCCCGAGCGGCTCGACGCTCAGCACGGCCGCGCCGGCACCGTCGCCGAAGAGCACGTAGTTGACCAGCTCGGCCGAGGTGCGCGACCCCGGGTCGAAATCCCTCTCCAGGTGCTTGGCGCACACGTCGCCGCCGATCACCAGCACCGTGCCGCAGCGCTCGGCGAGCAGCAGTGTGCGGGCCACGTCGAGGGCCTGTACGGCGCCGGCGCAGCCGGACTGGAGCTGATACGTGGGGACGTTGTCGATGCCGAGCCGGTCCGCCACCAGGTTGACCGTGGCGGGCATCAGCTGGTCCGGTGTGGCCGTGCCCAGGACCAGGCAGTCGATGTCGTACGGCTCCAGACCGGCCTCCGCCAGTGCCCGGTCGGCGGCGGTCGCGGCGATGTCGGCCAGCGTGTGCCGTACCTCACCGGTCGGAAGGTCGACGGTGAAGTGCCGGGTGGTGTTGCCGATGAACATCTCGGCCCAGGTCTCGTCGACACCGACGAGCTTGGCCAGGGTCGCATTGTCCACGGGGTCACCGGGCAGACAGGTGCCGACCGAGGCCAGATGGACGGTGGGTGCGGTCATCACCGGGTTCCTTCCGGGGTTGTGGGAACGGGAGCCGCGGCGCCGTGGCGGTCGCGCAGGAATCCGACGAGGTCACCCACGGTGCGCAGGCCTGCGAGCAGGTCCTCGATCGGGAGCGTGCCGAGTCGCGGGAGCGCGTCCTCGATCCGGGCCTTGAGCTCCATCACCCGGATCGAGTCGAAGCCCAGGTCCTCGTGCAGCCGGTCGTGGTCGTGCACATGCTCGGGGTCGTGCCCGCCGACCCGGCACACCAGTTGGCGTGTCAGGACGGCGAGAGTGTCCGGCAGGTCACCCGCCGGGGCCGGCGGGCACGATTCCCCGCGGTCCGCACCCCTACGGACCGCGGTGTCCGCGCCAGGGGGGCCGGGCGCGGACAGTTCCGGGAGGCCCGGGGCGGTGCCGGTGCGCCAGGCGCGGAACGAGTCGTCGAACACGTACGGCGGCAGCCGGCGGGGCACCCGGTCGGCCTCGGCGTACAACACGTCCCACTCCGGTGCGAGCCCGGCGCACCACAGTTCGCCGAACAGCTGCTGGGGCCGGTGGTCCGGGGCGTGCTCGCCCGGGTGGGCGGCGTGCAGGCTCACCGGGTGACCGGCGTCCGGCTTGAGCCGGGCCAGCAGCGGGGTCAGTACTGCACGCGGGCCGATCTCCACCACGTGGGTCACGCCCGCGGCCAGCAGCGCGCTCGCGGCATCGGCGAACCGCACCGGCGCGGTGATCTGCCGTGCCCAGTAGTCGGCGTCCATGGTTTCCCCGCCGGTGAGTTCATGGCCGTGCACCGTGGAGAAGACCGGAATCCGTGGCCCCCGGGCGGGCACGTCCGCGCACTCCCGGCGGAACTCCTCGACCACGGGTGCCATCAGCGGCGAGTGGAAGGCATGGGAGACGGAGAGCCGCCGGGCGGCCACCCCGCGCTCGGCCAACTCATCTTCGAGTGACGCCAGTTCACCGAGGTCCCCGGCGACCACCGTGCTGCGCGGCCCATTGACGGCGGCCAGGCCGAGCCGCTGCCGCCTCACCAGCAGCGGCTCGACCTCCGCGGCGCCCATGCTCACCGCGAGCATCCCGCCGTCCCCGGGCAGCGCCTCCATCAGCGCCCCGCGCCGGGCGACCAGCCGGGCGGCGTCCGGCACGTCCAGCGCACCGGCCAGGCAGGCGGCGGCGAACTCGCCGATGCTGTGCCCGAGGACGTACGACGGGCCGATCCCGGACTCGACGAGGGCGGCGGCCATCGCGTACCCCACGGCGAACAGCGCCGGCTGGGCCCAGCGCGTCCGGTGGACCTCCGGATCGCCGTCGAGGACCAGGTCGCGCACCGACCGTCCGGTGTGCGGGGCGAGCACTTTGTCGATCTCGTCGAAGTGCCGTGCGTAGGCGGGCCACCATCGGTACCAGGACGCGGCCATGCGCGGGTGCTGGGCGCCCTGCCCGGTGAAGGCGAACGCCACCGACGCCGCCGCGCGTCGCCCGCCGTCCACCCGGGTGGCCTCCTCGGCGTGCTCCGCGGCCTTGCGCAAACCGGCGGCCAGCGTGGGCAGATCGGCGGCGGCGACGGCCGCCCGGTACGGCAGGCGGGACTTGACGCGATTGCTGGTCCAGCACAGCTGCGCCAGCTGGTTCTCCGGGCGCCGGGACAGGACGTCGGCCTGCGCCAGCAGATTGGCGCGCAGCCGCTCGGGGGAGCGGGCGGAGACCGTGAACACCCCGGCCGCCCGGTCGCGGCCGCGGTGCACCGTGCGGGGAGCGGAGGCGAGCACCGCGTGGGCGTTGCTGCCGCCCATGCCGAAGCTGCTGACCGCGGCGTGCACGGTGCCGGACGGCAGCCTGAGCGGTGCCTTGAGCAGGGAGAGCCGGCGCCCTGACAGGTCCAGCCTCGGGTTCGCGTCGGCCGCGAACCGGCTGGGCGGCACCGTGCGGTGGTGGAGCGCCAGTACGGCCTTGATCAGTCCGGCGATCCCGGCCGCGCCCTCGGCGTGCCCGAAGTTGCTCTTGACCGAGCCCAGTGCGACGCTGCCGCCGCTGCGGCCGCTGGTCAGCTCGCCGAGCGCCTGCGCCTCGATGAAGTCGCCCAGCAGGGTGCCGGTGCCGTGTGCCTCGACGAACCGGATGTCGTCGGCGGTGACGCCGGCCCGCTGCCAGACGGACTCGATCAGCCGCTGCTGCGCCCAGCGGTTGGGCGCGGTGATGCCGTTGCTGCGTCCGTCCTGGTTGATGCCGGTCTCCTTCAGCACGGCGTACACCGGCTGACGGTCCGCCAGAGCGTCGCTGAGCCTGCGCAGCACCAGCACCGCGACGCCCTCGGCCCGTCCGATGCCGTCGGCCGAGGCACTGAACGGCTTGCAGCGACCGTCGGGCGCCGAGAGGCCGGCCTGGGAGTAGAAGATGTTGATGACCGGTGTCATGATCAGGTTGGTGCCGGCCGCCAGCGCGTAGTCGCACTCACCGGAGCGCAGCGAGCCCAGCGCGAGGTGGACGGCGTAGAGCGACGAGGAGCAGGCGGTGTCCACGGCCAGGCTGGGGCCCTTGAGGTCGAGGTGGTAGGAGACCCGGTTCGCGCCCATGAAGTAGCCGTTGCCCGAGCCGTACCGGGCGGTGATCCGGTCGTAGTCGGCGAGCTGGAGATACGCCCACTCGTTGGCCATCACCCCGACGAACACGCCGGTGTCTGTGCCGGCCAGGTCCTGCGGGGCGACGCCTGCGTCCTCGATGGCCCGCCACGAGCACTGCAGCAGCAGCCGCTGCTGCGGGTCCATGGCGGCGGCCTCCCGCGGAGCGATCCCGAAGAAGCCCGGGTCGAACGCGTCCGGGTCCTGGATGAACCCGCCGCGCACGGTGTTGCTGCGGCCCGGCGGCCGGGCTTCGGAGGCGCTCTGCGGTGCGGTGGGCGACGCGTGATAGCGGTCGGCGTCCCACCGCTGGCTGGGAACCCGGTCCGTGCCGTCGCGTCCGTCCATGAGGAGCGACCAGTACTCGCGGGCGTCGCGGGCGCCGGGGAAGCGGCAGTCCAGGCCGACGACGGCGATCGGTTCGCGCTCGGTCATGACGGGTCCCCGGAGGCCAGTCGCTCGGCGAGGTGGTCACTGATCGCGTGGACGGTCGGGAAGTCGTAGGCGATGGTGGGGGAGACCGCGAGCTGGAAGTGCGCCTCGATCTCGCCGCAGATGCTGATCGCCGCGACCGAGTCGATGCCGTAGTCGGCCAGCGGGGTGTCCGGGTCGATCTCCTCGGGGGTCCGGCGCAGATGGAAGGCCACCCGTTCGGTCAGCCACCCTTCGAGGTCCGGGGAGCCGGGCTGCCGGGCGCCGGGGTGCGGCGACGGCTGGTCCACGGGGGCGGCGCCGACGGCGGCGGTGGACTGGTCGGTGAGGCTCATGGCGTGCTTCTCTCTTCCGGATCTCAGCTGCGGGAGGAAACGGAGGCGGTGGGCTCGGTCGCCGGTGCCGGGGTGGGGAGCAGGGCGGCGACCGGTTCCTGGAGGCGCTGGTGCAGCACGGGCAGGGCGCCGTCGAGGAACAACTGCCGCATGAGCGTGCGCTGGGTCTTCCCGCTGGTCGTCTTGCGGATCACCCCCTGGCGCACCAGCACCACGCTCACGCCGGGCAGCTGGAACTGCCGGCTGAGCAGCGCCTGGACGGAGGCGGCGAGGCCGGCCAGTTCCTCCTCGCCACCGCCCGCGCGGGCCTTGAGTTCCTGCACCACGACCACATGGGAGCGGTCGGACGCCTCGTCGGTGACGGTGAACACCGCGCCGCCGCCGCGCCGGAACACCTCCCCGGACTCCTGGACGGCCTGCTCGATGTCCTGCGGGTAGAGATTGCGGCCGTGCTGGATGAGCATCTCCTTGATCCGGCCGGTGACGTAGAGCTCCCCGTCGAGCAGGGCGCCGAGGTCGCCGGTGCGGAAGCAGCCGGCCCGGCCGTCGGCCGTGACCGCCTGGAACGTCTCGGTGGTGAGCTCGCGCCGGTTCCAGTAGCCGGCGGTCACCGAGGGGCCGCGCAGCCAGATCTCGCCGATCCGGCGGTCGGGCAGCACCTGACGGGTCGCCGGGTCCACGATCAGGACCTCGGTGTCCGTCGGCCGGCCGCACCCCACGAGGGTCCGGGCCGGGCGGTCGCTGCGCGCGGGCCGCAGCTCGTCCCGCTCCAACGCGACGGCGTCCACGGTGAGTTCGAGGTGCGGCGCCTCGGTGTCGCCGCCGGAGACCAGCAGGGTGTTCTCGGCCAGGCCGTAGCAGGGCAGCAGGGACTCGGCGCGCAGCCCGTTGCCGGCGAAGCGCCGCACGAAGGCGCGCAGGGTGTCGGCGCGCACCGGCTCGGCCCCGTTGAGCGCCACCCGCAGGCTGGACAGGTCCAGCCCCGCCGACTGCTCCTCGGTGACGCGCCGGACGCACAGGTCGTAGCCGAAGTTGGGCGAGGCGGTGCCCTCGACGTGATAGTCGTGGATCATGCGGAGCCAGCGGTGCGGTTGCTTGATGAAGGAGACCGGTGACATCTGCACGCTGGTGCCGCCCACCCACAGGGGCTGGAGGGTCATCCCGATGAGCCCCATGTCGTGATAGAGGGGCAGCCAACTGCCCGCCACGACACCCTCAGGGGTCCGCATCGCGGTGCGGATGGCCTCCTGGTTGGCCGCCAGATTGGCGTGCGTGACCATGACGCCCTTGGGTTCGCTGGTCGAGCCCGAGCTGTACTGGAGGAAGGCCACGTCGGTGTCGCGTACGACGGGCGGTACCCACAGATCGGGATCGGCACCGTCCTGGTCGTCCGGGCCGGTCGACAGGCACACCACGTCCCCCTCTCCGGCGGCGGCCAGCCAGGCTCCGATGGCCTGCCGGTACTCGGGGAGCGTCAGCACCGCCCCCACCTTCGCGTCCCGCAGGATGCCGCTGACCCGGGCCAGCCGCTCGCCCGGCTCGTCGGGCAGGGGCGCGGGAATGGCCGTACGCCCGGCGTAGAAGCAGCCGAGGAAGGCCGTCACGAAGTCGAGGGTCGGCGGATAGAGCAACAGGACCGGGCGCGAGGGATCGCCCTTGGACGCGTGGCGCAGCCGGGCGGCGACGAGGCGCGCCCGCCGGTCCAGTTCGGCGTAGCCGATCTCTTCCGGCCGCATGGCCGGGCCGTCCTCGTGCAGATACACGAACGCGGCACGTTCTGGATGGCGGTCCACGCCGGCGCGTACGGCGTCGGTCAACGTTCGGTGCTGGTGCGGCACAGGCTGTCCTTTCCGCGGTCGGTGACCGGTGCGGTGTGGAACATCCCGGAGGCACCGAGTGCCATCCGGTGCCTCTCAGCCTCCGTGTGCCGTGAAAAGGCGGCGTAAAGCGGAAATTGGCGTGCACGTCAAGGGTTTGGCGTTGTGCGGACGGCGCCCGCTGGAGCAGGTACAACGGGGGGTGCACGAGGCGGCACCTCTCAGGCCTGGCACGGGGTGCCGGTCAAAGGGCGGGCAGAAGGGGTTGTCATGGCAGAACCGGACGCTCTTCCGGTGGGGGGCGAACCCCTCCCTGTCGGTCCGCTGCCCGCGGTGGGGTGGCACGCGGTCCAGGAAGCCGCGCGGCGGCATGGTTACGCGGTCTGCCACGGCCGGCCGGTGGACTGGGGGCGACAGCCCGGCCCAGGCACGCGCGAACTGCTCGGGCCGGACTGGTCGCGGTACTGCGCGGCACGCGAACCCCTCGTGCGGGCGCGGCTGCTGGGCTCGCGACTGCTGCTGCGCCACACCGTGGCCGCCGTGGCCGGTGTGGAGCCGGATCGCGTCGTGCTGGGCCGCGACGGCCGCGGGCGGCCGGTCCTGAACGAGCCCGACGGGCTGGACGTGGCCATCAGCCATACGGCCGGAATGCTGGTGGTCGGGGCCGCCCACGGCCGTCCGATCGGAGTGGACGTGGAGGCGTCGGACCGCCCACTGCTGATGCCCGGACTGGCCGAGAGGTTCTGCCATCCGCGGGAGCTGGCGCAGCTGTCCGGGCTGGCGCCGGCCGAGCGGAATCAGCAGCTGGTGCGGCTGTGGACGCTCAAGGAGGCCTGTGCGAAGGCACAAGGCGTCGGGCTGGCACGGGACTTCGCACGACTGTGCCCCCGCCCGGGACCGCACGGCGACGGCTGGTGGTCTCTTGAGACGGAGCCCGGCTGGCGACTGCGCTGCGACCGGGTAGCCGGGCGGTTCCTCGTCGCCGGGGCGCTGGGTCCGGACGGCCTGTAACCGCCGCTTCCCGAGGGCGGGTTCCGGTGGGTGTGCGGCAACCGGCAATCGAGTCAGGGTTGTTTCGATACACCGTTGACTCGATTGGTCGCCGGGTCTAGCGTCGGCGGTACACGGCACGAGAACGGCACTCAGCTCACGCACCCCCCTCTTACCGAGGAGCGGAATCCGTGACTTCTCAGCCTCACCTCAGGCCCGCCGAGCGGACCCCGTCGGCCGCGCACCCGCACCGGTGGCGCGTGCTGGCGGTCCTGCTGGTCGGCCTCCTGCTCGTCGTCCTGGACACCTCGATCCTGAACGTGGCCCTGAAGACACTCGCCGAGCCGGCACCCGTCGGCCTGGGGGCCACGCAGAGCGAACTGCAATGGTCGATCGACTCCTACACGCTCGTCTTCGCCGCCCTGCTCTTCACCACCGGTGTGCTCGCCGATCGCTGGGGACGCAAGCGGACGCTGCTGACCGGGCTCGTCGTGTTCGGTGGCTGTTCCCTGTGGTCCGCCCACGCGCACACCGCCGGCGAACTCGTCGTCGCCCGGGCGGGGCTGGGCGTCGGAGGCGCCCTCGTGCTGCCCGCCACTCTGGCGATCATCATGGCCGTCTTCCCGCCCGCCGAACGAGCCAAGGCCATCGGTGTCTGGGCGGGCGCCGCCGGACTCGCCGTGGCGCTGGGCCCCGTCACCGGTGGCCTGCTGCTGGAGCACTTCTGGTGGGGCTCGGTGTTCCTGATCAACCTGCCCATCGTGCTGATCGGCGCTGTCGCCGTGCTGTTCGTCGTGCCCGAGTCCCGGGACGCCGGACGCGAAGGCCTCGACCCGCTCGGCGTCGCCCTGTCCGTCGTCGGCCTGACCGCCCTGGTGTACGGGGTGATCAACGGGGGCGAGTCCGACGACTGGGCGGACCCCGCCGTCTGGGGGCCGATGCTCGGCGGCCTCGCCGTCCTGAGCCTGTTCGCCGTCTGGGAACACCGCAGCCGGTGCCCCGCGCTGGACCTCGCCCTGTTCACCGACCGACGCTTCAGCGCCGCCGTGACCGTCATCGGGCTGGTCTTCTTCAGCCTGCTCGGCGCCACCTTCTTCCTGGTCTTCTACCTCCAGAGCGTGCGCGGCTGGACCCCGCTGGAGGCCGGCCTCCTGCTCCTGCCCCTGGCGGTGGCCCAGCTGGCGTTCGCACCGGCCGCGACGCTCACCGCCAAGCGGATCGGGGTCCGGCCGGTGTGCGTCGGCGGGATGCTGCTCACCTCGCTCGGCTTTCTCGCGGTGGCCACGGTCGACGAGGGGACGGAGGTCTGGGTACTGGAGTCCGTCCTGTTCCTCATGGGCGTCGGCATCGCCTGCGTGATGCCCCCGGCGACCTCCGCCGCCATGTCCGCCGTCGGCCAGGGCCGGTCCGGCACCGGAGCGGCGGTCAGCACCACCTTCCGGCAGGTGGGCGGCGCCCTCGGCGTCGCGGTCCTGGGCTCGGTGCTCTCCGTGGCCTACCGCTCCCGGATCGAGGACCACCTGGCGCCGCTGCCCGCCGCGGTCCGCGACCCGGCGGAGGAGTCCGTCGCCGCCACCCTCACCGCCGCCCGGGAACTGGGGCCGCGCGGAGCCGCCCTTGAGGCCCGCGCGGTCGACGCCTTCGTCTCGGCCATGCACCTCACATCCCTCGTCGCCGTGGGCGTCACGCTCCTCGGCGCCCTCGCCGCCCTGCTGCTCCTGCCCTCCCGTACGGCCGCAGGCAGGACCGGCGCCGAAAAGACGATCGCCGAAGAGCCCTACACCGCGGAGGTCTGAACCCGTATGCCGCCACACCTCGACCAGTCGGCGGCCGCCCCGGGACGCACGGCCCGGGGCGGCCGCCAGCGCGACCCCGCCGCCGACCGGGCGATCCTGGACGGCACCCTCGCCCTGCTCAGCGAGGGGTGCAGCTTCGGCGACCTGTCCATGGACCTGGTCGCCCAGCGTGCCGGGGTGGCCCGCGCCACCATCTACCGCCGCTGGCGCAACAAGGAGGAGCTGGTGCTCGCCGCGCTGAGCACCCTTGACCTTCCCGTGCCGCCGCTGACCGGACTGAGCCTGCGGGACAAGCTGGTGACCCTCGTGGACCAGCTGCGCCACCGCGGCCAGGACACCCCGCTGCACCGGCTGATCGGCAGCCTGCTCGGCGAGGCGGTGCGCCGCCCGCAACTGGTGGAGCGATTCGAGGAGACCGTCACCGCCGCCCGGCACGAGGCCCTGCTGGCGACGCTGCGCGAAGGCGTCGACGGGGGCGAGCTACGTGCCGACCTCGACCTGGAGGACGCGGTCGAGATCCTGACCGGACCGATGGCCGCCCGTCTGATCCTGCGTCAACGCCCCGTCGAGTCAAGCGCGTTCGCCGAGTCGATCGTCGACACGTTCTTGAACGGAACCCGCACGACCCCTGCCGGAGCGCGACCCGGCACAGCATCGGAGCACTCCCCACCACCACAGGAGCCGCAACCATGAAATTCCTCTTCGACGACCCCGCCTTCGACTACCAGGCGCTGCGCACCGCCGGTTACGCCGATTACGGCGGTGCGCAGCTGGGCGAGGTCATCGCGGTCGCCTCGCTCATCCCGAACGGCGACACCGAAGCCTGGCGGCACGAGTGGACCTCCCTCGCCGAACGGGCCCACCGGCTGGGAACCGCCGCCAGGGGCGAGGGCCGCCGCGACGACGCGCGCGCCGCACTGCTGCGGGCACACAACTACTACCGGACCGCCGAGTTCTTCCAGCGCGACGACCCCCAGGGCCCGGAGGCCCTCCGGCTGATGCGGCTGTCCCGGGAGACCTTCGCCGACGCCGCCGAACTCATGGACCGGCCACCGGAGTTCGTGCGCATCCCCTACGAGGACACCTCACTGCCCGGCTACCTCTACCGGGCGGACGACTCCGACGGGCCGAGGCCGTTGATCATCCACCACGGCGGCCTGGACTCCACCCTCGAGGAGGGCTATTTCTTCGTGGCGGCCGCGGCGATCGCCCACGGCTACGACTGTCTCTGCTTCGAAGGGCCGGGTCAGGGCTCGGTCCTTCGCGACCAGGGCCTGGCCTTCAGGCCCGACTGGGAGAGCGTGGTCACGCCGGTCGTGGACCACGCGCTGTCCCTGCCGGGTGTGGACCCCGACCGCGTGGTGCTGGTCGGGACCAGCCTCGGCGGCCTGCTCGCCGTGCGCGCCGCCGCGTTCGAGCACCGGCTCGCCGGATGCGTCGCCCATGACGCGGTCTGGCAGCTGGGCGATGTCGTGGCGCTGCCACCGTTCGTGCTGGAGTGGGTCGAGCAGGGCCACGACGACTTCGCCAATCCGGTGATGTGGGGAATCGCCGCGCAGCAGACCTTCACCCGCTGGCTGCTGCGGCACGCCCTGTGGACCTTCGACGCCGACACACCCGCCCAACTGCTGCGCCGGCTCCCGGCGTTCGCCCTGTCCGACGTGATCGGTCAGGTGCGCTGTCCCGTGCTCGTCCTCGACGCGGAGGAGGACCTGTTCTTCACCGGGCTGGAGCACGCGAAGAAGGTGTACACGGGCCTGAACTCGCCCAAGACGCTCCACGTCTTCCCGGCCGACGAGGGCGGCGGGGCGCACTGCCACTCCGGTGCCATGCGCCTGTTCCACGACCGGCTCTTCGCATGGCTGCTCGAGACCCTCGGGGCGGACCGGTCGGCGGCGGCCTGACCGGCGGCGGCCGGTACGCGGCCCATCCAGCCCGAAGCAGCCCGGCCCGCTCCCCGCGGGCCGGGCTGCTCGACTCTGTCGCCGGACCGTCGAATTTCATTCTCCTTAATAGCCGTGTAACGAGCGAGACTGGTATCGAAGAACAAGCTCGCATATGCTGCACGCCATAGCGACGAAATCGCTGAGCATTTTGCGCCCCAGACCAGGGGCGGACGGGGGATCCGAGATTTAGTTGAATGCGTTCCACGCATTCGGGGGGTTGCCGTGTCCCTGTCCCCTTTAGTGGCCGATCAAACCTTAGTGGCCGACCAAGCTCTGCACTACGCGCTACTGGGGCGGCTGCGGGTGTCCCGCGGCGGCGCCGATCTCACACCCGAGCCGCCCAAACTCGCCAAGCTCCTCGCCCTGCTGCTGGTCAGGGCGGGTGAGACGGTGCCGGGGGAAAAGCTCATGGCGGAACTGTGGGAGCGTGAGCCGCCGCGCTGCGCGTCGACGAGCCTGCGTGTGTACGTCTCGCAGCTGCGGAAATCGTTGAATGGCGATCAGCAAGCATCCCCGATCGTCACGACCCCGCCCGGGTACATTCTCGATGTAAGCGGCGCGGTGACCGATTTTCATGAATTCGAAACGCTCTACGGTCGTGGCCGAGAACGGTACTGCGCGGCCGATTTCCCGCACGCATCCGATCTCCTGCACAGTGCACTGTCCCTGTGGCGAGGGCCTGTTCTGGAGGGTATTCCGGGGTCGCTGGACATCGACTCGTTCGCGGCTGTGCAGGAGGAGAAGCGGCTGAACTGCGTCGAGCTGAGCATCGACTCCTCGCTGGCACTCGGCCGGCATCATGAAGTGTGCGAGCGGCTGAAGGGCCTTCTCGTGCAGCATCCCCTGCGGGAGCCCTTCTACCGTCAGCTGATGGTCGCCCTGTACCGGGTGGGCCGCCAGGGAGACGCGCTGCAGGTCTACCGCCGCGCGCGCCGGGTGCTCAAGGAGGAACTCGGGGTCGAACCGGGGCCGGCACTGCGGCTTGCCCAGGAGGCCATCCTGCGGGCGGACCCGAAGCGGCTCGAGGCCTCCGGGACGATCCCGTCCGTTCCCTGACCGTCCGGGCCGTCCGGCCGGTCGGCGCCGTCCCGCTGAGCCGGGCCGAACCGCCGACCGGCCCTGACGTGCTCCCCGTCATGTGCTCCGCACGGCGCCTGCTTTAACCGGCCTTTGCGGCCCCTTAACCCCTCGCCCATAGCGTGCGATCGATCCCGCATGAGCGGGAGAGCTGAGCTGTCGTGCTCGTCCGTGCGCAGCGGCCACCGCCTCGTCGCGGTGGCGGGCACGGGCCACGGTGCCGTGACCGTGGTCCCTGCCTGCGCCGCTTTGCGAGCGCCGTTGCCCGCTCAACCTTCCGGGACGGCCGAGAACGTGCCCCTTCCGGAAACGACGACGGACGGGACGGCTGCCGAGCGGATGCTTCGGAAGCCGACCCGTCCGGGCACGGCCGGATCCCCGGGCTCGGGCGTCAACCCACCGTCGTGCGCGGCCGCGGCTCGAACCCCGCCGCCCGGTAGGCCTCGTCGATCAGCTCCATCGTCGCCAGCGCGTCCTCGGCATCCAGCGGCAGCGGAGCGTCCCGGCGTATGTGCGCGGCCAGCGCCTCCAACTGGTAGGTGTACGACGAGCGCGTGCCCAGCCGCTCCGTCCGCTCACCCTCCGCCGTGCGCACCACGACCCGGTCGTCGCGGTGCGGCAGCACGAAGTTCGGCGCGAGCGCCTCGCCCCGCGAGCCGACGATCCGGCAGCTCATCTCCAGCTCCCCGTACGCCATGTGGCAGCGCGCGGACGCGGTCGCCCCGCCGGGGAACTCCAGCTCGGCGTCCAGCCACTCGTCGACGCCCGGCGCGCCCGCCCGCTCCTCGCCGCGCGCGGACACCAGACGCGGCGCACCGCCCGCCCAGGGCGCGAGCATCCGCACCGCGTGCAGGCTGTAGCAACCGAGGTCCATCACGGCGCCGCCCGCGAGCGGCAGCGACCAGCGTGGGTCGGAGTCACCGGGAGCCGGGATCGCCACCAGCGTCTCCACCCGCTGCAACTCGCCCAGTTCACCGCTCGCCAGGATCTCGTGCAGGCGCCGCGTCACCGGGTGGAAGAGGTAGTGGAACGCCTCCATGAAGACGGTCCCCGACTTGCCGGCCGCCTCCCGGACCTCGGCCGCCTCCTCGGCGTTGCTCGCCGAGGGCTTCTCCGACAGGACGTGCTTGCCGGCCGCCAGCGCGGCGAGGTTCCACGGCCCGTGCAGGCCGTTGGCGAGCGGGTTGTAGACCACCTCGACCTCGGGGTCGGCGAGCAGGTCGGCGTAGGAGTCCACCACCCGCTCCACGTCGTGCTCGTCGGCGAACGCCGCGGCGCGGGACCGGTCGCGGGCGGCCACCGCGACGAGGCGGTGGCCGGTCGTACGGGCCGGGCCGACGAGGGAGAGCTCGGTGATGCGTGCGGCGCCCAGTATTCCGATGCGCAGCGGCTGCGGGCTCGAGTCGTTCATCCCTGCCGTACCTCCTCGATCGTCACCGGGCGGTGCTCGTGCAGCGACAGCGTGCACGCCTCGGCGATCCAGCCCGCCTCCAGCGCGTCCTCGATCGTGCACGGCGAGGGCCGGGTACCCGACACGACCTCGGTGAACGCGGTGAGTTCGGCGCGGTAGGCCTCGGTGAAGCGGTCCATGAAGAAGTCGTGCGGGGTGCCGGACGGGAAGGTCACCCCGGGCTCGACCGAGCGCAGCGGCAGCTTGTCCTCCAGGCCGACGGCGATGGAGTCCTCGAAGCCGTGGATCTCCATGCGGACGTCGTAACCCCGGGCGTTGTGGCGGGAGTTGGAGATCACCGCGATCGTGCCGTCGTCCAGGGTGAGGATCGCGCCCGTCGTGTCGGCGTCGCCCGCCTCCTTGATGTAGTCGGCGCCCTTGTTGCCGCCGACGGCGTACACCTCGGTCACCTCACGCCCGGTGACCCAGCGGATGATGTCGAAGTCGTGCACCGAGCAGTCCCGGAAGATGCCACCGGAGGCGGCGACGTAGGCGGCGGGCGGGGGCGCCGGGTCCAGCGTCGTCGAGCGGACCGTGTGCAGCTTGCCGAGTTCGCCGCTCTGCACGGCGGCGCGGGCGTTGACGAACCCCGTGTCGAAGCGGCGGTTGTAGCCGATCTGGATCGGCACGTCCTTGCCCTGGACGGCCTTCAGCACCTGGACGCCCTCGCTCATGGTCTTGGCGACGGGCTTCTCGCAGAAGACAGGGATGCCGGCCTCGACGCCGGCCAGGATCAGCGCGGGGTGGGCGTCCGTCGCGGCGGCGACGACGATGCCGTCCACGCCGGCCGCCAGCAGGGCCTCGGGCGAGTCCACGACCTCGGCGCCGAACCGCTCCGCGGCCGCCTTGGCGGCGTCCGCGAACGGGTCGGTGACGACGAGGGAGTCGACCGCGTCGAGTCCGGACAGGGTCTCGGCGTGGAAGGCGCCGATGCGGCCGAGGCCGAGGATTCCGATACGCATGGGGGTTGGTGCTCCTTGAAAGCGGTGGTACGGGGGGAAACGGTGGCAGGGGGAGAGAGGAGGGTCAGTCGAGTCCTCCGAGTACGTTCTGGTCCCAGTCGATCACCGACCCGGTGACCACCCCGGACCGCTCCGACAACAGGAACACCACGAAGTCGGCGATCTCGTCCGGCTGGCCCAGCTTGCCCATCGGCAGCTTCGCGGCGGCCTCCTCACGCCAGTCGTCGCCGGCCCCGTGGAAGGCCCTCTGCGTGGCGTCCTCACCCTCGGTCGCGGTCCAGCCGATGTTGAGGCCGTTGATCCGGATCCGGTCCCAGCGGTGGGCGTGCGCGGCGTTGCGGGTCAGTCCGATGAGCCCGGCCTTCGCGGAGACGTACGGCGCGAGGAATGGCTGCCCGCCGTGCGCCGAGGACGTGATGATGTTGACGATCGTGCCCGGAGCCTTGCGGGCGACCATGTCCGTCACGGCGGCCTGCATGGCGAAGAACGGCGCCTTCAGGTTGATCGCGATGTGCTGATCGAACAGCTCGGGCGTGGTGTCGAGCAGCGTGCCCCGGGACGTCAGCCCCGCGGAGTTGACCAGGCAGTCGATCCGCCCGTACGCGTCGACGACCTCGGCGACGGATGCCTTGGCCTGCTCGGCGTCCGACAGATCGGCCTGCACGAACATGACCTTGCCGCCGTCGGCGGCCAGCTCGGCCACCAGCGCCTCGCCGGGCTCGGCGCGCCGCCCGGTGACGGCCACGACCGCCCCCGCACGCACGGCGGCACGTGCGATGGCCGCGCCGACGCCCTGGCTGCCGCCGTTGACGAGGACGACCTTGTCGTCGAGAAGTCCCATGGGTTTTCCGGGTCCTTTCAGCTCTGGCGCCGCTCGGCGCCGGCCCGCAGCTCGTCCCGCAGGGCCTCGGGAGTCCAGGTCTCGCGCAGCGCCCGCCGCACGAGGTCGGCCTGCGAGGGCGGGGCGAGCCCGTCCACCGGCGGATCGCTGTCGAGGTTCGTGGGGAAGGGGTATCCCTCGGCGCTCGCGGCGATGACGTGCTCCAGCCATGCCTCGTCCGCGCCCTCCGACCGGCGCTTCAGCAGCACGGGGTACACGGCGTTGGCCACCGCCTCGCGGTCCACCGTCTCCATCGCCCGCCCGAACGCCGAGGACACCTGGAGCAGGTTCGCCATGCGCCGGATGTCCGCCGACCGGTTGGTGCCGGCCGCGTGGAACAGCGCCGGGTTGAAGAACGCCGCGTCGCCCTTGGCGAGGGGGAGCTGGACGTGGTGCTCCTCGAAGTAGGCCTGGAACTCGGGCAGTCGCCACGCCAGATAGCCGGGCTCGTACGTCTGCGAGTACGGCAGGTACATCGTCGGCCCGGACTCCACCGGCATGTCGCCGTGCGCGACGGCGCCCTGGAGGGTGAGCACGGGGGAAAGGACGTGGACGTGGGCCGGGTAGGCGGCCGCGGCCTCGTTGGAGAGGAAGCCCAGGTGGTAGTCGCGGTGCACGGTCTGCGCTGCGCCGCCCGGGTTGACCACGTTCACCTGTGAGGTCACCTGGTAGCCAGGGCCGAGCCAGGCGGTGGAGACGAGCGCCAGGATGTCGTTGGCGTAGTAGTCGGCGAACGCCTCGGGGTCGTAGAGCGCCGCCTTCTCCAGCGCGTTCCACACCCTGTCGTTGGCGCCCGGCTTGGCGAAGTGGTCCCCGGCGTTCGCACCGCAGGCGCGCTGCTCGGCGATCAGGGCGTCGAAGACGGTGCCGAGCCGGTCGACGATCACCGGGTCGGGAAAGGCCCGCTTGAAGACCGCGATGCCCGGACCGTCGGTGAGGGCGCGGACCAGTTCGGCGCGCACCTCGCGCGGGTTCTCCGCCCCGCGCAGGCGGTCGCTGTCGTAGACGAGGACACCCCGCTCCATGGCGGAGGCGTACGGATAGTCGCCGAGGTCGGTGCCCCGCTCGACGAGTTCACGGAAGGCGGCGAGGTCGCAGTCCCGCTCGGACAGCCACGCACGGCGTGGCACGGAGGTGTAGGACATCGGCGTCCTCTCGGTGACAGGGGCGACTCGGTGCTGTCATTCTTGTCAGTACAAACCCGTCGAACAACCAGCAGGCGGCCATCAAAAACCCCTCAGGACGCCTCCGCAGGCACCCCTCCAGACCAGCTCCGGGAGCATCCGCATGGGCCACCCCTTCCCGATCCGGGAGATCGCACGTCAGGCAGGCCTCAGCGAGGCCACCGTCGACCGGGTCCTGAACGGCAGGGGAGGGGTGCGCGAGAGCACCGCGCGGGAGGTGCACCAGGCCATCGCCGACCTGGACCGGCAGCGCACCCAGGTCCGGCTGGTGGGCCGTACCTTCATGATCGACATCGTGATGCAGACGCCGGAGCGGTTCTCCACCGCCGTACGGGCCGCCCTGGAGGCCGAGCTGCCGGGCCTGCGTCCGGCCGTGGTGCGCTCGCGCTTCCACTTCCGGGAGACCGGCCCGGTGGCGGAGCTGACGCGCACCCTGGACCGGATCGCCCGGCGCGGTTCGCAGGGCGTGATTCTCAAGGCCCCGGACGTCCCCGAGGTCACCGCCGCCGTCGCACGGCTCGCGGAGGCGGGCATACCCGTGGTGACCCTCGTGACCGACCTGCCGTCCACGCCGCGCCTCGCCTACGTCGGCATCGACAACCGGGCCGCCGGGGCGACAGCCGCGTACCTCATGGGCCAGTGGCTCGGCGACCGGCCCGGTCATGTCCTCACCAGCCTCAGCAGCGGCTTCTTCCGCAACGAGGAGGAGCGCGAGATGGGCTTCCGCAGCGCCATGCGCGCCCGGCATCCCGGGCGCACGCTGGTCGAACTGGCCGAGGGGCAGGGCCTGGACGCCACCCAGTACGACCTCGTGCGGGCCGCCCTGGAGCGCGACCCGGAGATCCGCGCGGTCTACTCGATCGGCGGCGGCAACATCGCGACGCTGCAGGCTTTCGAGGACCTGGGGCGCGAGTGCGCGGTGTTCGTCGCACACGACCTCGACCACGACAACACAGGCCTGCTGCGCGAGCAGCGCCTGTCCGCCGTGCTCCACCACGACCTGCGCCAGGACATGCGCGAGGCCTGCCACATCGTCATGCGCGCCCACGGCGCCCTGCCGCCGGCCGGGCCCACACTGCCCTCCGCGATCCAGGTCGTGACGCCGTACAACATGCCCACGCCCATCGGCTGACCCTCCAGGGTGCCCCTGGCGTGTACGCCCGCTCGACGGGCCGTGGCTCCCTACCGTCGTGCGCATGTGGAAATCGAACCCGGACGGCGGGCCCGAACGGCTGGTGGCGCTCGCCGACGGTGTGTTCGCCATCGCCATCACGCTGCTGGTCCTGGACTTCTACGTGCCCCGGGGACTCGACGACGCGCACTACGAAGACGCCCTGCACGAACTCGTCCCGAACCTCGGCGCCTACGCGCTCACCGTGCTGGTGCTCGGTGCCTTCTGGCGCGAGCACCGCCGTATCTTCAGCCTCGTCCGGCAGATCGACGGACAGGTGATCGCACTGACCGTCCTGGGACTGGGCGTCGCGGCTCTGCTGCCCTTCCCCACCAAGCTCATCGCGGAGTACGGCACCGAGCCCGCGTCGGTCGCCGCCTACGCGGGGGCGGTGGCCGCCCTCGGCGCCGCCCACCTCGCGCTGCTCCTCCTCCTGGCCGCGCGTCCCTGGCTGCGCGACGGGGCGGCGCCACCGGAGGGCTTCCGCCTCTTCGCGCTGGACCTCGGGGTGACCGTGCTGGTGTTCGCCCTCAGCATCCCGCTGGCCCTGGCCGTCGGTTCGGCGGCCATATGGCTCTGGCTCGCCCTGGCCCCGGTCAAGTACACCCTCGGCCGGCGAGCCGTCCGGGCACGCTGACTCCGGCCGTCACGCCCCGGCGGCCACATCCGTCCACGAGCCGCTCTGCGCCGACCGCACCATCGCCTCCACTACGGCGGCGCTGTGCACGGCGTCCTGCAGGGTGGCCCCGTGCGGGACGCCCTCGGCGATCGAGCGCAGGAAGCGGTACGCCTCGATGACCTTCAGGTCGTCGTAGCCCATGGCGTTCGCCGCGCCCGGCTGGAAGGCGCCGAACTCGCCGGCGCCGGGGCCGACGTAGACCGTGCTGACGGGCTGGTCCTGGTAGGTGGTGCCGCGACTGACGCCGAGCTCGTTCATGCGGCGGAAGTCCCAGAAGACGGCGCCCTTGGTGCCGTGCACCTCGAAGCCGTAGTTGTTCTGCTCGCCGACCGAGACCCGGCAGGCCTCCAGGACCCCGCGGGCGCCGGACGCGAAGCGCAGCAGGCAGTTGACGTAGTCCTCGTTCTCGACGGGGCCGAGTTCGCCGCCGGTCGCCAGGCTGTGGCCGGCGGTGGCGCCGGTCGGCCGGGCCCGCTCGGGAATGAAGACGGCGGTGTCGGCGGTGAGGGAGGCGATGTCGCCGAGGAGGTGGCGGGCGAGGTCCGCGCCGTGGGAGGCGAGGTCGCCGAGGACTCCGCTGCCGCCGCGTTCCTTCTCGTACCGCCAGGTCAGGGCACCGTCGGGGTGGGCGGCGTAGTCGCTGAAGAGGCGGATGCGTACGTGGGTGACGGTGCCGATCTCGCCGGAGGCGATGAGCTCGCGGGCGGCCGCGACGGCGGGCGCGTTGCGGTAGTTGAAGCCGACCGCGCCCTGGACCCCGGCCTTGGCGACGGCGTCGGCCACCGCCCGGGCGTCGGCCACCGACAGGCCCACCGGCTTCTCGATCCAGATGTGCTTGCCGGCCTCGGCCATCGCGACACCGATCTCGCGGTGCAGGAAGTTCGGGGCGGTGATGGAGACGGCCTGCACGCGCGGGTCGGCGGCGACCTCCCGCCAGTCGCGGGTGGGGGAGGCGAACCCGAACTGCGCGGCGGCCTCCTCGGCCCGGGCCGGTACGTCCTCGGCGACGGCCACGAGCTCCGGCCGGACCGCCAGCTGCGGATAGTGGTGCAGGACGCGGGCGTACGCCTGGGTGTGCACCCGGCCCATCCAGCCGAACCCGACGACGGCGACACCGAGCGATTCCACCATGACAGCCCTTCTTTGGACCGGTCCATTTCCTGTCCAGGCCACCTTGGGTGCCGTTTCCGCCCGCTGTCAACCCTTTGACAAGCCGCGTGAGCTCATGGAACGGTCCACCCCATGAGACCGCCGACGATCCGCGACGTGGCCGACCGGGCCGGTGTCTCCAAGTCCCTGGTCTCGCTGGTGCTGCGCGGCTCCGACCAGGTCCGCCCGGAGAAACGGGACGCCGTACTGCGGGCCGTGCGCGAACTCGGCTACCGGCCCAACACCGCCGCGCGCAGCCTCAGCGAGCGGCGCACCCGCACGGTCGGCGTCCTCCTGAACGACCTGCGCAACCCCTGGTTCGTCGACATGCTCGACGGCCTCAACTCGCTGCTGCACGACAACGGCCTGCACATGCTGCTCGCCGACGCCCGCCTCAACCGCCGTACCGGCCAGGACCCGGCGGGCCCGCTGCTGGACCTGCGCGTCGACGGCCTGGTCGTGGTCGGCACGCTGCCCGACCCGGCCTCGCTCGAAGCGGTGGCCGAGCGGATCCCGGTCGTGGTGGCCGGTGCCCGGGAGCCGGTGCCGTCCGGGGTGGACGTCGTGGCCAACGACGACGAGCAGGGCGCCCGCCTGGTCGCCGAGCACCTCATCGGCCTCGGGCACCGGCGTATCGCGCACATCGCCGGGTACGGGTCGGTGGGCGAGCTGCGGCGGCGGAGCTTCGAGGCGACGATGCGGGAGCACGGCCTCGCGGACGAGGCGGTGATCGAGCCCAGCGACATGACCGAGGAGGGCGGTTACCGCTCCACCGTCCGGCTGCTCAGCCGCCCCGAGCGGCCCACCGCCGTCTTCGCCGTCAACGACATCGCCGCCATAGGCGCGCTCTCCGCGGCCGAGGAACTGGGGCTGCGGGTCCCGCGTGACCTGTCCGTCGTCGGCTACGACAACACGAGCATCGCCCGCCTGCGCCATGTCTGGCTCACCACGGTCGACAACTCCAGCCACGAGGTGGGGCGCCGGGCCGCCCGCTGTCTGCTCGACCGGTTCGAGGGCGCCGGGGGAGCGGGCGAGGTCCATCTCGCGGTTCCGGCGCTGGAGATCCGGGGGACGACGGCGGCTCCCGCAGTGACGTCGTCGTAGCGGAAACCCGCCGGCAGACACCCGCACGCTCCTCGCACCCCCCGGCGGCGTCGACGAAATTGTTGACAATTCTGTTTGGCTAGATTTACGTTCGACAGGCGCTCACTCAGGGAGGGCACATGCCGAACGAAGCCCGTCCGAGCACCGGGGAGCAGGCCAAGCAGCATGCGCTCGCGCAGCTGCGGCAGGCGATCCTGCACGGCGAGATGGCACCGGCTCAGCGGCTGGTGGAGAACGAACTCGCCGAGCAGTTCGGTGTGACACGGGCCAGCATCCGCGCGGCACTCATCGAGCTGGAGGCCCAGGGTCTGGTCGAGCGGATCCTCAACCGCGGTTCGCGGGTCCGGGTGGTGAGCGTGGAGGAAGCGGTCGCCATCACCGAGTGCCGCATGGTGCTGGAGGGGCTCTGCGCGGCGAAGGCCGCCGTCACGGCCGGTGACGAGCAAGTGGCCCGACTCGCCGACCTGGGCGCGGCCATGACCAAGGCCGTGGCCGACGGCGAGCCGATGACGTACTCCGAGCTCAACCAGGAACTGCACACCACGATCCAGGAGTTCTCCGGTCAGCGCACGGCCGTGGAACTGCTGGACCGGCTCAACGCACAACTGGTGCGCCACCGCTTCCAGTTGGCGCTGAGGCCGGGTCGTCCGCAGCACTCCCTGAACGAGCACCTGGCGATGATCGAGGCGATCACGGCCAGGGATCCGCAGGCGGCCGAGGCGGCCGTCCGTGCCCACCTCACCAGCGTGATCGAGGCGCTGCGCGACGGAGCGTAAGAGTCGCCACGCGACGGCGCGTCGGGGCGGGCCCACACCTGTCACTCGAGGAGAAGCAGCCATGACGCACGCCGATGTGCCCGCCGAAGTGCCCTCGACCCCACCACGCTCGACCCTCGTCGTCACCGCGCACGCCGGGGACTTCGTGTGGCGGGCGGGCGGAGCCATCGCCCTGGCCGCCGCCCGGGGCGAGAAGGTCACCATCGCCTGCCTGACGTTCGGCGAGCGCGGCGAGTCCGCGAAGGCCTGGCGTGAGGGCAGGAAGCTCGACGAGATCAAGGCGATACGGCGTGACGAGGCCGAGCGCGCCGCCGCCACCCTCGGCGCCGAGGTCCGCTTCTTCGACGCCGGCGACTACCCGCTGACCGCCACCGCCGAGCTCACCGACCAGCTCGTCACCGTCTACCGCGAGACCCAGCCCGACATCGTCCTCACCCATCCCACCGAGGACCCGTACAACGGCGACCACCCGGCCGCCAACCGCATGGCCCTGCAGGCCCGGATCCTCGCCCAGGCCATCGGCTACCCGGGCGACGGCGACATCATCGGCGCCCCGCCCGTCTTCTACTTCGAGCCGCACCAGCCGGAGATGAGCGGCTTCAGGCCCGAGGTACTGCTCGACATCACCGAGGTGTGGGACACCAAGCGGGGGGCCATGGAGTGCCTCGGCGCCCAGCAGCACCTGTGGGACTACTACACCGATCTCGCCGTACGCCGTGGCGTCCAGCTCAGGCGCAACGCCGGCCCCAACCTGGGCCTGGCCCACCGGACCATGGCCGAGGCGTACATGCGCCCCTTCCCGCAGATCGCGAAGGAGCTGGCATGAGCGGCGTGATCGTCACCGACCCGCCGAAGGCGGACCTGAAGGACGTCGACGCGCTGGCCGGCTTCGGTGTGGCGACGGTGAGCGAGGCGATGGGCCGAACCGGCCTGCTGGGCCCGGGGATCCGTCCCATCCAGCAGGGCGTACGAGTCGCGGGCACGGCCGTCACCGTCATCGGCTGGCCCGGCGACAACCTCATGATCCACGCAGCCGTGGAGCAGTGCCGCGAGGGCGACCTCCTGGTGGTCACCACCACCTCCCCGTCCACGGACGGCCTGTTCGGCGAGCTGTTCGCGACGGCTCTCCAGCGGCGCGGGGTGCGCGGCCTGGTCATCAACGCCGGTATCCGCGACACCCAGGAGCTGCGCGAGATGGGCTTCGCGGCCTGGTCCCGGGCGGTCTCCGCACAGGGCACCGTCAAGGCCACCGGCGGCTCGGTGAACGTGCCGATCGCCATCGACGGCCAGATCGTCCGCCCCGGCGACGTGATCCTCGCCGACGACGACGGCGTGGTCGTCGTCCCGCGCGAGCGCGCCCGCGAGACCGTCGAGAAGTCCGAGGCCCGCGAGGCCAAGGAGGCCGCGACGCGCGCCGCCTTCCTCGACGGCCAACTCGGCCTGGACCGCTACAGGTTGCGGGAGAAGCTCGAGGAACTCGGCGTGCGGTACCGGACGTACGAGGAGTACGAGGGCGAGCGGCCGTGAACGACTCAGTGCCCTGCCTGCTGATGCGGGGCGGCACCTCCAAGGGCGCCTACTTCCTGGCCGCCGACCTCCCCGCCGAACCGGCCCTGCGCGACGACCTGTTGCTGCGCGTGATGGGCAGCCCGGACGAGCGGCAGATCGACGGGCTCGGCGGAGCCCACCCCCTCACCAGCAAGGTCGCCGTGGTGTCCCCCTCCGCCGACCCACGCGCCGACGTCGATTACCTGTTCCTCCAAGTTGCCGTCGACAAGGCTGAGGTGAGTAGCCGTCAGAACTGCGGGAACATCCTCGCCGGCATCGGACCGTTCGCCGTCGAGCGCGGACTCGTGCCGCCGGGGGAGGAGTACACGTCGGTCCGCATCCGGATGGTCAACTCCGGTGACCACGCCACGGCGACCTTCCCCACCCCGGGCGGCCGGGTCGACTACACCGGTGGCGCCGAGATCTCGGGCGTACCGGGTACGGCGGCGCCCGTGGTGATCGAGTTCCCGGCCGGCACCGGCAGGCTCCTGCCCACCGGACAGGCACGCGACGAGATCGACGGCGTTCCGGTGACCTGCGTGGACAACGGCATGCCGACCGTGCTGATCGCCGCGACCTCCCTGAACGTCACCGGCTACGAGGCCCCCGAGGAACTGGAGGCGGACCCCCACCTCGCCGACCGGCTGAGCCGGCTACGGCTGTCCGCCGGACGCCTGATGGGCCTCGGCGACGTGTCGGACACGACCGTCCCCAAGCTCACCCTCCTCGCCCCGCCCCGGCACGGCGGCGCGGTCACCACCCGCACCTTCATCCCCGTACGCTGCCACACCTCGATCGGAGTGCTCGGCGCGGCGAGCGTCGCCGCCGGCCTGCGCATCGACGGTGGCGTGGGCACGGACCTGGCCCGTCTCGACCCCGGGGACGACCGCGTCCGTATCGAACACCCCACCGGATTCCTCGACATCGAGAGCAGCCTCGGCACCGACGCCGCCGGGCTGCCGTCCCCCCGCCGGACCGCCGTGGTCCGCACCGCCCGCAAGATCTTCGACGGCACCGTCTTCCCCCGGGCCGCCGCACAATCCCGAGGAGGTCACCGATGACCCCGCCGCTCGGCGACATCGCCCATATCGGCCACGCCCAGCTCTTCACCCCCGACCTGGACGCGAGCGTCGCCTTCTGCACGGACTACCTGGGCCTGACGGTCAACCAACGCAGCGGCGACACCGTCTACCTGCGGACCTTCGACGACTACGAGCACCACAGCCTCGTCCTCACCGCCCGCGATGAGCCCGGCCTCGGCAGGCTGGCCCTGCGCACCTCGAGCGAGGAGGCACTGCACCGCCGTGTCCAAGCGATCGAGGCGGCGGGCGGGTCCGGCAAGTGGGTCGAGGACGAGCCCGGCGTCGGCAAGCTGTACGTCACCACCGATCCGGACGGCCATGAGCACGCCCTGTACTGGGAGAGCGAGTACTACCGGGCCCCGGACGATCTGCGGCCGGCGTTGAAGAACCAGCCGCAGGCCAAGCCCAACCGTGGCGTCGGGGTGCGGCGCCTCGACCACGTCAACTTCCTCGCCGCCGACGTGCTCGCGAACGCCGAGTTCCAGGAGCGGGTGCTGGGCGCCCGGCCGACAGAACAGATCCAGCTCGACTCGGGCCGGATCGCGGCCCGTTGGCTGACCTTCACCGACAAGTCGTACGACGTCGTCTACACCTCGGACTGGACCGGCTCGACCGGCAGGCTGCATCACATCGCCTTCGCGACCGACACCCGCGAGGAGATCCTGCGCGCCGCCGATCTCGCCATCGACACGGGCGTGTTCATCGAGACGGGCCCCCACAAGCACGCCATCCAGCAGACGTTCTTCCTGTACGTCTACGAGCCCGGCGGCAACCGCATCGAGCTGTGCAATCCGCTCACCCGCCTGGTGCTGGCCCCGGACTGGCCGCTGATCACCTGGACCGAGGCCGAGCGGGCCAAGGGGCAGGCGTGGGGCCTGAAGACGATCGAGTCCTTCCACACGCACGGGACCCCGCCGGTCGCCTGATCCCTCCGCCCCATGCGCCCGCTGATGGGCACTCAGGATCAGCGCTCACCGATTGGCGTCCGTCATATGTACCGATGAGCCGAATTGGGTTATACGACGGTCTCGCCTATTGTTGCGTCATATGCCTGCTGGGACGCGGGCGGCTCTCGGTGCGCCGGGGGCAGGGGAGTTGAACGGCTGAGGGGGATCAGGGACGTGACGGTATTTCTCGCGCTGGTGGCCGTCGTCGGGTACATGGCCACCGCCCACCTGCCGTGGTGGGTGGTGGCGGCCGTGGCCCTGCTGATGGCGGGATTCGCCGCGGGGAGGTCGGGGAGTCCGGGGAGGGGTGCGGTGCGCAGTCCGGAGGTCCTGGTCCGCCGGTGTGTCCGAGGCCCGGAGCCCGTGGAGCGGCAGCGCGGGGGCCTGTGCGAAGAGCCGGAGGCGGCTCAGGGCCCGCAACCGGCAGAGCAGCAGGCCGAGCTCACGGGTTCATCGGCGTTCCACGGCCTCCCGTAGCCGCCGGGCGATGATCGCGTAGACCTCACGCGCCTTCGCGTCGTCCTCCCCGTCGTACCCGTGGTCGGCGCCGCGCACGTCATGGTGCTCGATCAGCGCACCCGCTCCCCGAAGCCGCTCGGCATAGCGCAGGCCCTCGGCCCGCAGCAGGTCGTGCTCGGCGGTGATCAGCACGGCCGGGGCGATGCCCTTCAGGTTCGCGGTGTCCGACGGGTGCGCGGGGGACACAAGAGGGTCGAGGCGCTGCCGCACGTCAGGGACGTACGACGTGTCGAAGACGTCGGCCATCCAGGGCCGCAGCATCGGCTTGGCGATGGTGGCGCGCTTGTCCCGGGCCCCCGTCGCCAGGTCGAGCGGCGGATAGTGCAGCACCTGGAGCGCGATCGAGGGCCCGCCCTCCTCCAGTGCCTGCCGTGCCACGGCCGCCGCGAGCCCGCCGCCCGCGCTCTGCCCGCCCACGGTGAGCCGCTCGCCGTCCCAGCCCTCCTCGGCACCGTGCTCCGCGACCCACCGGACGATGTCGTACGCCTGCCGGGGCGGCGCCGGAAACGGATGCTGCGGCGCGACGACATAGTCCACGTTGATCACGACCGCCCCCGCCTCCGCGGCGAGGAACCGGCACAGCGGGTCGTCGAGTTCGGTCAGCGTCATGACGTAACCGCCGCCATGGAAGTTGACGTGCACCGGGGGAGCGGGCTCGTCGCTCGCCGGCAGATACACGGTGGCCCGGGCCGGTGCGATCGACGTCGGGATCGTCAACTCGCGTACTTTCCGCGGGTATTCGGGAAACCGGGCATGCGAGGCGGCGGCGGAGCCCCGCCCACCGGAGCGGCGGTCCGCCATGGCGGTCACCCGCTGCATGACCTTGGCGACGAAGGTGGCCACCACGGGCCGGGCCAGGAGTGACATGTCGCTCCGTTCGATCGCGGGCCGTGGGGCTTGCCCGGCAGGGATTCCATTGAGTTAGGCAATTATAGGTGACGACAATTATGGGTCAAGGGGTGGGGTCGTTCGAGCCTGAGGCGCGTATGGGGTAGGGTTGACCTGCATGATCACGCGGTTCGCCGCGCGGTGGCACCGGGACGTGGCGCAGCTTGGTAGCGCACTTGACTGGGGGTCAAGGGGTCGCAGGTTCAAATCCTGTCGTCCCGACTGCTGTAAGAATATGTAGTCGCAGGTCAGGGCCTTGGATCACTTGGGTGAGACGAGGCCCTTGATCGTTTCTGGGGCCTCTCGCTGTAGGTGACTGTCCATGAAACGGTCACAGACGAACGACCACGAGGGCGATGTCATCGCGGCTACCGCCGGCGACGCCCAAGTGGAACAACAGTGCGTCGGCAAGTTCTTCCACTGGCAGAGTGCCGTGCTGGGCGAGGGCGTCGGTCAAACGGGCCAGGCCCGTGTCGATGTCTTCGTCGCGACGTTCGATGAGCCCATCGGTGTAGAGCGCGAGGGTGTCCCCCCGGGTATAGGACAGCCCGGCCTGAGGGCGGGGAACATGATCTGGTCTAGCACCCAGTGGTGGATCGGTGGCCTGATCGAGCAGCTCGCAACTGCCGTCCGGATGGACCAGTACCGGCGGTGGGTGGCCGGCGTTGCTGTAAATGATGAGTCGGCTGCGTGGGTCGATGAGCACCTTCGCTACGGTGGTGGCCAACGCCCCGTCGACCGCGCGGGCGTACAAACCCAGAATCTCCAGGGCTTGTGCGGGACTGGGAATGGCCCGAATGGCGGCGCTCAATGCGCTGCGCAGCATGCCCATGACTGCGGCGGCCTGCAGACCGTGACCGACAACGTCGCCGATGGCGATCGCGTAGCGGTCCGGTGGCAGATCGACTACGTCGTACCAGTCGCCGCATACGTTGAGTGATCCCATGGCGGGCAGGTAGCGCACGGCAATGTCCCGGTGCCTGTCCAGGTCGGGAGAGCGGAGCATGACCTCCTGCAGGGTGAGAACGACTTCCCGTTCGCGGGCATGCGCCTGGCGCAGCTGCTCATTCAGCTGTTCAAGATCGCGTGATCGAGTAAACACTTGAGCCACGAGCCCTGTTCGCTGCCCACCCAGCGGATGGGTGAACTCGCCCATACCCGAGGAACGCATGAACTCAGTGACGTCTTCGGCCCGCGCGATGATCCACTTCACGGAGCCGTCCGGCCCCAGGACCGGACTGGACATCCCTGACCACCACCGCTCCTCAAGTTCACCCGGGCGGTCGGCAACGGGAATGTCGAATCGCTGTGGAGTCACGGAATCGGGCTTCCCGGATGCCAGAACGCGCTGCAGCGAGGCAGCGAAATCACGCGCCACATCCGGTGCGGCAGGTGTGTCCGGGAAAGCCTCCAAGACGTACCGCCCAACCAGTTCCTCGCGGGTCCTGCCGGTGACCTGGAGGTAGGCCACGTTGGCATAGCGGATCACCAGGTCGGCGTCCAGCACCAGGTACGGGTTCGGCGCGGCGTCGAAGAGCTCCTCGAAATCGATCTCCGCTGTCGTCACGCGCGTGCCCTGCCGATCTTTTACGAGCGCGACCGCTTCCATCTCCAACCTACGAGGCATCTGCCGAGTGCGCCCACCGGGATGGCCGCTGGTGCTGTCGCGGTGCCGTGCGTCGGAGAGGCGAACTTGATCGCTACCCGGCGTGCCACTAGGACATATTGGATCTTTTCGTATTAATCTCCGGTCGCCTACGAAGTCGATCTCTCACGGATCGCACACCACTCCAAGTCACCGGAGACACGCATGTACAAGCTTCGCAAGGCTGCCGTCGTGGTCGTCGCCCTCGGCAGCGTCGGACTTCTGACCGCGGGCACTGCCAGTGCGCACAGCAAGGACGGCCACGGCCACAAGAAGGATGGCGACAAGGTCAGCGTCCTGCAGAGCTCCAACTGCAAGTCGCACGACCTGAACCTCGACATCCTTGGCCAGGTCGGCATCCTCAACGGCCTGCTGGGCAACGCGCTCAACGGCGAGGGCAACGCCGGCGGGCAGAGCAAGCACATCGGCTCGACCATGGGCTGCAACAACAACGCCTTCTAAGGCGTACCGAGAAGAACTGCTGTTGCTGTCAGGTTGGCCGTTCGGCATGGTCACGGGCGGCCAACCACATTACTGAGGTGGGGGCGTCTCACGCACTTCGGAGGCCGTATTGGAGCATCTGATACGGCCTCTTGGTCATGGCTGAGGGAAACCCGCCGGTGGATCAGCCGGCAGGCCGGGGCTCGCCGGGGTAGGTGCCGAAGGACCACTGGTTGCCCTCGGGGTCGGCGATGGCGAACTCGCGGTTGCCGTAGGGCTCGTCCACGATTTCGCGAGTGATCTTCACGTCCGCCTCCTTGAGGCGTCGGTAGAGGTCGTCGACGTGCTCGGTGACGACGTACGCGCCGAAGGTGCCCGGCCGCAGGGACCACGTCTCGCTATCCGGCTTGTGCGAGCCGAGCATGACGCCGCCCCCCTCGGGCCAGTCGAGCTGGGCGTGCGCGACACGGTCGCCGTCCTCGTACACGGCGGTGCGCAGGAAGCCGACCGTGCCGACGAGGAAGTCGATCAGCGCGGGGGCGTCGTGGGCCTGCAGCGTCGGCCAGACGCCTGGGGCGCGCCGGCGCTGCGTGGAGGGCGTGGTCGGGGTGGTGGTGTTCGTGGCGTTCGCGGTGTTCGTGTGGGTGTTCATGCCTCACACTCTCCGCCGTTGCGGTGGCCGCCCGCTTGGATATTCCGGCACTCTTCGGCCAGCCAGCCGGTGGGGCTCAGGCCCGTGTACTGCCTGAAGTCCCGGACCAGATGCGAGTGGTCGTAGTAGCCGCACTCGGCGGCCACCCGTGCCAGGTCGGGTGTGCCGCCCACGGCGACGGTCCGGACGACGGCGTCGCGCGCGTGCTGGAACCGCATCAGCCTGGCGACCTGCTTGGGGCTGAGGCCGGTCTCGGCCCGGAACAGTGTGGTCAGGCGGCGTGGGCTCAGCGCCACATGGGCGGCCAGGCCTCCCAGCGTGCCGGCGCCCCGATGCCGGGCGAGCCAGGTCCACGCCTCGGCGACCTCGGGCCGTACCTCGGCGGTGCGCCCGGCCTCCGCGACGCGCCGCCGGAGGTAACCGGCGAGGAGAGCGAAACGCCGGCTCCACCCGGCCTCCCCGCACAACCGTTCGTGGATCTCGCCCGCGGCGCCTCCCAGGACGTCCGTGCCCTCGGTGACGAGTACGTCGGCGAGCTCCCCGGCGGGCATGCCGAGCAGTCGCCGGGCCGCCAGGGGGTGTACGGACAACTGGATGCCGGCCTCGTGCTCCGGTTGCCGTACGAACGCCGGACGCTGATGCAGTCCGCCCACCACGATGTCGGTCCGCACGGCGTCGGCGCCGTACGCCTGCTCGGGGGTGCTGCCGCTGACGACGGGGCCGTCGATGGAGAAGATCAGCGTCAGGTACGGGGAGGGCAACCCTCTGTGGAGGGCCGGTCGCAAGCCGGTGGAACGGTAGCCGACCGCGGAGACCACCATGCCGTCCAGTCGCGGCGTGGCCCGCACGAACTCGCGGACCTCCACGGGCGGCTCGCGGTCCCGGCTGGTGGGGGAGCCCATGGTGCCAGTATGCGGCCCCGCGGCCGCCGATCGCTCCCTGCGGGTGACACGTGGCGACCATCCGGACGCGAGCCCGTGTGGCGGGCGTCCGGGTGGTGGTCCGCTGGGAGACGCGTCGGAATTCCCGCACGGCACAGGCGAAGGAGACAACCGCATGTTCGGACAGTCGAAGGCGTTCAGCGGCTTCTCGGTCGACGACCTCGGCAAGGCCCGCGAGTTCTACGGCGAGACCCTCGGCCTCGAGGTGGAGGAGAGCGGGCAGGGCGACATGAGGATGCTCACGATCAAGCTGGGCAGCGGCGCGAGCGTCTTTGTCTACCCCAAGGACAACCACACGCCCGCGAGCTTCACGATCCTGAACTTTCCCGTGGACGACATCGACGCGGCCGTCGACGAGCTGGTGCAGCGGGGCGTGCGGATGGAGCGCTACCCGGAGTTCGATGCCGACGACAAGGGCATCGTCCGGGGCCCCGAGGGCCCGGTGGGAATCGCGTGGTTCACGGACCCGGCGGGCAACGTCCTGTCCGTGCTCCAGGAGAACTGAGCCCGAGCCGTGTCAGGGGCCTTGCGGGCCTCAGGGCGACCGGTGTTCGGGCGGCGCGGCCGGCAAGGGCATGTTCGGTTGCCGGCAGACGGCTGCTGAAGCCCGGTGGGGCGTGTCCGCGGTGAACCGCAACTCCGCCCACCGGCTGGTCCCGCCGGGGTGCACATGTGCGCCGCACCGGGACGCCAGTGCCGTGACGATGGCGAGGCCCCGGCCGTGCTCGTCCGGGTCGGGAGAGGAGCCCGTCGGGGCCGCGGGCCCCATGTCGGTCACTTCGACGCGTACGGCTCCGGACCTGTCCGCCCGGCTCAACGAGAGCGTCAGGGTCGTCGGGGGCAGCGCGTGGACGATCGCGTTGGTGAGCAGTTCCGAGACCACCAGCAGTGTCTCTTCGGTGACGTCCGTGGCCAGTCTCCAATCGGCGAGGACGTCGCGGATGCGCCGGCGTATCCCCGATACCGCCCCCGGCGTGTGGGGCAGGGAAAAGACGTGCTCCACGTCCTCTTCGGCCTCCCCGTGAGGCGCGGCGTGGAGCTGCGCAGTCGTCATGTGTCCTCCTCCTCGGGGAAGCGCGGTCGCCCGCAGTCAGGGCGTTCAGGCACCCTAAAGAGGGACAAGCGAACGGTCAACGAACATTGGTCGGCATTACCGAACGAGAGTCCCTAATCGGAAAAAGTCGGACTACCATCGCCTCATGGCCGGCCCAGTCCAGTCGATAGAGCGGGCAGCGGCGATTCTGCGTCTGCTCGCCGGCGGATCCCGTCGGCTGGGTCTGGGAGAGGTGGCGTCGTCACTGGGGCTGGCCAAGGGCACCGCCCATGGAATCCTGCGCACCCTGCAACACGTGGACTTCGTGGAACAGGACCCGGCGACCGGCAAATACCAGCTCGGGGCGGCTCTGCTGCACCTCGGCACCAGCTACCTCGATGTCAACGAACTGCGTTCGCGCTCCATCAACTGGGCCGACGCCCTGGCCGCCCGCAGCGGGGAGGCAGTCCGGCTGGGTACCCCCCTGGAGGGCAGGGTGCTCGTCATCCACCATGTCTTCCGGCCGGACGACACCCTCCAGACCCTGGACGTCGGCGCACTGCTGCCCCTGCACGCGTCCTCGCTGGGCAAGGTCCTCCTGGCCTTCGGGGCGACGCCTGTGGACGCCCTGCTGGAGGACGAGCCGGAGGCGTACACCCGGCACACCCTGGTCCACCCGGAACAGTTGGACCGGGCGCTCGGAGAGATACGGGATCTCGGCTGGGGCGCCGAGGTGCAGGAGATGAGCATGGGCGAGGCCGGTATCGCCGCGCCGATCCGGGGGCAGGGCGGTCTCGTGGTGGGCGCGATCGGAGTGTCCGGCGCCGTCGAGCGGATCTGCGACACCAAAGGCCGGCCGCTGCCGGCCCTGATCACCGTGCTGCGGGAGGCGGCACGCGCGATCTCCAGAGACCTGGGCGCGACCCGCTGGTAGGGCACCGGCACCTCCGCGGCACATCGGAAGGCAGGGCCGATCATGGTTGAGCGGTATGTGATGTCCATCGACCAGGGCACCACCTCCACCCGATGCATCCTGTTCGACCATGGCGGACGGCTGGTGTCGGTCGCCCAGCGGGAACACCAGCAGTACTTCCCGCGGCCCGGCTGGGTCGAGCACGACGCCGTCGAGATCTGGCGCAACCTCCGGCGCGTCGTCCCGGAGGCACTGGCGAACGCCCGCATCGACGCCGGCCAGATCTCGGCCATCGGGATCGCCAACCAGCGCGAGACGACCGTGCTCTGGGACCGGGCCACCGGGGTCCCGCTGGGGCGGGCGATCGTCTGGCAGGACACCCGCACCGCCCCGCTCGTCGAGCGGCTGAGACAGGACCCGGGAGACGAGTTCTTCCTCGACCGCTGCCGCCTGCCGCCGTCGACCTACTTCTCCGCCCCCCGTATCCGCTGGCTGTTCGACAACGTCGACGGGCTGGAGCGGCGCGCCCGCAACAGCGAGGTGCTGTTCGGCACCATCGAGAGCTGGCTGATCTGGAACCTGACCGGCGGCACGGACGGCGGCGTGCACATCACCGACGCCACCAACGCCAGCCGCACCATGCTCATGGACATCGGGACGCTGACCTGGGACGAAGAGCTCCTGGACTTCTTCGGCGTGCCCGCCACGATGCTGCCGGAGATCCGCTCCTCGGCGGAGACCTACGGCGAGGCGGTCGCCCTGCTGCCCGGCGTGCGCATCACGGCGGCCCTCGGCGACCAGCAGGCGGCGCTGTTCGGACAGACCTGCTTCTCGCCCGGCGAGGCGAAGTGCACGTACGGGACCGGCAGCTTCCTGGTGATGAACACCGGCACCGACCTCGTACGGTCCGAGCACGGGCTCCTCACCACGGTCGCGTACAAGATCGGGGACCACCCCACGGTCTACGCGCTCGAGGGGCCGATCGCCGTCACCGGCTCGCTCGTCCAGTGGTTCCGCGACCGGCTGGGACTGATCCACAGCGCCCCCGAGATCGAGACGCTGGCGCGCACCGTCGAGGACAACGGCGGCTGCTACATCGTCCCCGCGTTCTCCGGCCTGTTCGCCCCCCACTGGCGCAGCGACGCCCGCGGTGTCATCGTCGGGCTCACGTCGTACATCACCAAGGGCCACCTGGCCCGCGCCGTCCTGGAGGCCACCGGCTGGCAGACCCGGGAGGTCGTCGACGCGATGAACGCGGACTCCGCGCTCGCGCTGACCCAGCTCAAGGTGGACGGCGGCATGACGTCCGACCATCTGCTCATGCAGATCCTGGCCGACGTGCTCGACGTTCCCGTCGTACGGCCCCTCGTCGCCGAGACGGTGTCGCTGGGCGCCGCCTACGCGGCCGGCCTCGCAGCCGGCTACTGGCCGGACCTCCAGGTCCTGCGCCGCAACTGGCACCGGGCCGCTCAGTGGCTGCCGGACATGGACGCCGGACGGCGGGAGTGGGAGTACGACTGCTGGAAACGAGCCGTCGAACGGTCGCTGGGGTGGATCCAGCCGTCGCAGCGCTCATGACGTGCCGGTCCGCGGCTGCCGGGTACCTCGACGGACGACTCGCCGCCCGCCCGGCGTTGCCCGGATCGCCGGAGCGGGCAAGCCCTCGACCGGGGAACCGTGACGTGTTCGGGCGGCGAATCGCGTCGAGGTCGGGCACGTGCCGCGTCGCGCCGGCAGATGCCCGACCGCCGGTTCAGTCCTGGCGGACGACGTTCGTGCCCGGGCCGCCGGAGAGAACGTCCTGGCCGGGTCCGCCGTACAGCCTGTCGTCGCCACTGTTGCCGTACAGCTGGTCGGTGCCGCTGTTGCCCCACAGGACGTCGTTGCCCCTGCCGCCGTACAGCAGGTCGTCGCCCTGACCGCCGTACAGCGTGTCGTGGCCGTCGTCGCCGCGCAGGATCTGGTCTCCGGCGCCGCCGCGGAGCACGTCGTTTCCGGCACCGCCTTCCGCGCCGTCACCGGAGGTGCTGATCGTGTCGTCGCCGGCGTCGCCGAAGACCAGGGAGGCCACGCCCGCGGTGATGGTGTCGTTGCCCGGCCCGCCCCGGACCCCGCTGCCGTCCACGCTGCCGGTGTTCGTCAGCCTGTCGTTGCCGGCGCCCAAGGAGACCGAGTTGGAGTAGTACGCCTGGTCGGTCGCGTTGTCGATGGCGACGATGTCGTCGCCGTCGGCCAGGTCCATGTCCAGGACGGCGTAGGGGCTCTGGCTGTCCACGGTGACGACCGTGCAGGAGACCTTGGTGTCGTCGGAGGCGTCGGGGTGGCCGCAGCCGTTGCCCGCGCTGATCGGGACGGTGTCGTCGATGATGAACGTGATGTCGGTGGCGTCGGCGTACGACTCGGTGACGGTCACCTGGTTCTTCTGACCGGCGGCCGCCGTGTAGGAGAGCTCACGGCCGTTGTCGCTGACCGCGGCCGTGGCCGCAGCCGCCGCGGCGCCGGCCGGCGTGGCCAGGGTGAAGGGGAGGGCCAGCCCCGTGCCGAGGGCCAGCGTCAGCGCCGAAGCGGCCCGTAAGGTACGGCGACCGGCGGGGTGAGAGGACATTGCCCAACCTCCGTGAAGCAGTGGGTCCAGTGACAACCTGTGTGACGAGTGGGATGTGCACATGGTTGTCCCCTGGATCACTTCGGCGGGACAACGTCCTTGAGCGACCCGGGAGTTGGCATCGGCCGGGGCTTCACTCCCTGCCGGGGTCTCAGTCCCCGTCCGCCCGCGGTCGGCGCGGGATGCCGAGGGCGCACAGGGCGCCGGCGAAGACGACCGCGACGCCGGTCCACACCGCCGGGTGCAGGCCGTCGACGAACTGCTGAGGGTTCCGTGTGCTGCCGTGCGCCACGAACACGGTGCTGAGGACGGCGATGCCGAGCGCGCCGCCGATCTCGCGGACGGTGGTGTTGGCACCGGACGCCTTGCCCGCGTGCTCCTTGGCCACCGAGCCGAGGACGACCGCGGCCGTCGGCGCGAAGACGAAGCCCATGCCGATGCCCGCCACGACCATCGGGCCGACCAGGGAGGAGTAGGCCGTGTCGGTGTCAGCGACCAGGTTGATCCAGCCGAGACCCACACCCTGGAGGAACAGGCCGAGTGCCATCAGGCGGCCGCCGCCGACCTTGTCGGTGAGCAGGCCCGCGACGGGAGCGACGAACATCGGCATCAGGGTCCAGGCGAGGGTGCGGACGCCGGCCTCCAGCGGGGTGCGCGGGGGCACGATCTGGAGGTACTGGGCCAGCAGGAACAGGGAGCCGAACACGCCGAAGTACATCGTCGCCGAGACGATGTTGGTGAGGGTGAAGGCGCGCACCCGGTAGAAGGACAGGGGCAGCATCGGCTCGGGGGTCCGCGCTTCCCAGGCCACGAACACGGCCAGCAGCACGGCGCCGGCCGCGAACGCGCCGAGCACCTTCGCCGAGGTCCAGCCGTCGGGCTCGCCGTGCACGATCGCCCACACCACCGCGCACAGCCCGGCCGCCGCCAGCACCATGCCGACCAGGTCGAGGCGAACGCCCGGCAGCGCGCTCTCCCGCAGGGCGAACAGGACCAGCGGAATCGCGATCAGGCACACCGGCACGTTGATCCAGAAGATCCACCGCCAGTCCAGGCCGTCGACCACCGCGCCGCCCACGACCGGGCCCATGGCGACGGCCAGCCCGCTCACCCCGGACCAGACACCCAGCGCCATCCCGCGCAGCCGCTCGGGCACCGCCTGGGACAGCAGGGTCAGCGACAGCGGCATGACGGCGGCCGCGCCGAAGCCCTGGAGCGTGCGGAAGGTGATCAGCTGGGCGCTGGTGTCGGACAGACCGCAGCCGACGGAGGCGAGCGTGAACACGGCGATGCCGGCGACGAAGACGAGGCGGCGGCCGAACCGGTCGCCGAGCGCGGCCCCGGTCATCAGCAGGCAGGCGAAGCTGAGGACATAGGCGTTGACGAACCACTGGAGTTCCTGTGTGTTCGCCCGCAGGTCGACGGCGAGCGTGTGCAGGGCCGTGGAGACGACGAGGTTGTCGAGCGCGACCATGAACATGGGCACGCCGGCGGCGACGATCGCGAGCCACAGGGGTATGCGGCGGCCCTCGGGCGCGGCCGGAGCGGTGACCGGGTCGTCGAGGACCGGATTCTCTTCGGACAGCGTCATGGCGGGGGAACTCTCCTGTTGGAATGGTTGTCCGGTGGAGGGCTGGGGGCTGGGGCTGGGGCTGGAGACTGGCGGGATCAGCTGCCGGTTCGGGGCTGCTCGGTGAGGCGGCGCCGGGCGTCCGTCCAGTCGATGGGCAGGCCGGCCGCGGGGACCTGCCAGAACGTGAAGACGGAGTCCTTCATCGTGGGGCGCAGGCCTTTCATGATCGACCGGTGCGGTTCCGTCCTGGCGTAGGTGTACAGCGCGTCCTTGCTCTCCCAGGCCGACAGGGTCCAGAAGGTGCGCTTCAGAGGTTCGGCGATCAGTGAGGCGCCGTACGCGCCGGGGGCGCCGGTGACCTGCTTCCACGCGGACAGCGACTGAAGGAAGAAGCGCGGTACGTCCTTGAGCGAGCGGACCTCCAGCCGGGACGCCATGACGAACGCCTCGGTGTCCGGTGCGGGGGTGCTGACGGTGGTCCAGCGCAGGGTGGGCATGGCTGCGGCCCTCTCGGGAGGAAGTTGGATACCTCTACTATCTATGTTAGACAGTAGAGGTATCCAGTTTCCATTTCCAGAGCGGGCGGCGAACGATGCGTATCTCCGAGTTGAGCCGTCGCAGCGGCGTCGCCGTCACGACGATCAAGTACTACCTCCGCGAGGGGCTGCTCCAGCCCGGCCGGCAGACGGCGGCGACGCAGGCCGAGTACGACGAACACCACCTCCGCCGGCTGAAGTTGATCCGTGCGCTGACCGGTGTCCGCGGCCTGTCCGTGAGCACCACCCGGGAGGTGCTGGACGCCCTGGCCGAGCACACCGGCGACACCCACCGCGTGCTGGGCCTGACCCTCGGCTCCGTCGCCCCGGCCCAGGAGCCCGCCGGCCAGGTCCCCGAATCCGTCGAAGTCGACGCCCTCGTCAAGGAGTTGGGCTGGGACGTGCACCAGGCCGCCCCGGCCCGCGTCACCCTCGCCGAGACCCTCTCCTCCCTGCGCTCACTCGGCGTACCGGTCGACTGGCGCGTCCTCCTGCCGTACGCCCGCCTCGCCGAGCGCACCGCGGTCCTCGACCTCGACCAACTGGGCGGACTCGACGACCCGTTGGAGGTCGCCGAGCGGGCCCTGCTGCTGACCGTCCTCCTGGAACCCGCGCTGCTGGCGCTGCGGCGCATGGCCCAGGAGAACGAGTCGGCCCGGCGGCACACCGGGAACTAGGCCCTGTCGTTTGGATCAGGCCGGCTGTGAGGTACTGCGCTTTTCAGCCGACCCGAGCCGGGTCGATGGGGGTGCCCCCGCGCGAGCCGGGCGAAGCCGGTTCGAGCGTGGGGGAGTCGGCGAGTGACGACAACGCGGCTGGGGGTACCCCCTGCTCGAAGAGCTTGGGGGAGCGCGTGCCAGACTCCGCGACGCCGGCATGATCCAAACGACACGACCTAGCCGCGCAGCTCCCGCAGCAACTGGGCCGCGGCCTCCTTCCCGGAGGAGAACGCCGCCTCGTGCGAGCCGATCTGGTCGTGGTACTGCTGCTTGGAGTGGAAGTACGAGCCGCACAGCTTCACCCGCGGTCCTTCGTTGACCTCGTAGATGCTCTGCTGCGCGGTGCGCATGGCCATGTCGATGACCGGGTGCTCGTAGTGGAAGGTGCGGATCACCGACTCCCCGGCGACCGGCAGAGGGTAGTCGAGCGTGACGAAGTAGTCCGTCTCGGACTCGAAGCCGTGCAGCTTGTTCATGTAGTAGGCGACGTACGTGCGCGGCTGCCCGTCCGCCGTCACCTTGCCGTAGTTCCAGGCCTCCCAGCGCGCGCGGTCGGCCGGCATCACCGAGGGATCGGTGTGCAGGACGACCGTGGAGGCGTTGTAGCGCAGGGGCGAGAGCAGCTCGCGCTGGGCCGGGGTCGGGTTCTCCAGCAGGGCGCGGGTCACATCGGCGTGGGTGGCGGCGACGGCGTGGTCGAAGCGTTCCTCGCCGGACGCCGTTCGCACGACGACTCCGTCCGGGTCCTGCCGGATCCCGGTGACCGGCTCGGACAGCCGGGTCTTCGGGTCGATCGCCGCGAGCGCCTTGCGTACGTACGAGACCGAACCCCCCGCCACCGTCCGCCAGTCGACCCGGCGCCCGCCGAGACCGCTCTCGTCGTGCGCCATGAAGAAGGCGATCACCGTCGTCGCCGGCATCTCCCAGACCAGCTCCGCGGGCACCGACCACACCGCGCTGCACAGCAGGATGAAGTAGCCGTACCGGAACTCCTGGCTGTAGCCGCCCCGGTCGAGGTACTCGCCCATCGGCATGTTGGTGCGCTTGCGGAAGAAGTCGCGGCGGCCCTCCTCGTGGAACCGGCGGGCCTCGCGCCAGATGGTCCGGAAGGACTCGGGGTAGCGGGCGCGGACCTCCTCCTCCGGCAGGTCCATCTCCTCGCTGCCGTACTGGAACCCGGCGTCGAGGTCGAAGAAGTTGAAGCCGCTGATCAACTGTTTGGCTTCCACGCCGAGTTCGTCGAAGAAGCCGCTCAGATTGGGGTAGGCGGGCCGGTTGAAGACGACGAACGCGGTGTCGATGCCCAGGGTCCGGCCGGCGTCCTCCACCTCGACGGTGTTGGCGTGGCCGCCGTAGTGGTCCTCGCGTTCGAACAGGGTGATCTCGGCGTGCTCGCGCAGGGCGTAGGCGGCGGACAGGCCGGCGACTCCGCCGCCGATGACGGCGATGCTGGGCTTGTCGGACATCGGAGCTCCTCGGGGGGCGTGTTGTTCGGGTGTCAGCCGGCCAGGACGGTGGTGCGCATTCCGGCGGGTCCGGCGTGTTCGGTGGCGACGGCCACCACGTGGTGCGGTGTCGGGCGGACGAGGTCGAAGTGCCAGTGATCGGCGGGTCGTCGGCTGTCGTGGAGCCGGATGTGGTCGGTCGTCGGCCTGCTGAAGGCGATCGAGGACAGCTCGCGGCGCAGACCGGTGCCCAGGGCCTTGAGATAGGCCTCCTTGAGCACCCAGTACTCGGCGATCCGCGCCGCCGACGTCGCGCCGTCCGGCACGGCGGCCAGATCGGCCCGTTCCCGCTCGGCGAAGTGCCGCGGCAGATGCCGTACGGCGTCCGGCCCGGCGGGAAAGCCCTCGGCGTCCACCCCGCAGGCGCGGCCGCCGTCGGTGACGACGCAGGCGATCAGGCCGTCGGTGTGGGAGAGATTGAAGCGCAGACCGGAGCCGTCGGGGGACTCCAGCTCCGGCCTGCCGTCCGGGGTGGTGGTGAACCGCCAGGTGGCGGCCGGTAGTCCGGTACGGCTGCTCAGCGCGTGCCGGGCCAGCAGCCGCGCGGCGATGCGGCGACGCCGGGCGGCCGGCGCGAGCGGGCGCTCGCACCGCGCCCGCTCGCCGTCGGTGAGGAGAACCGTTCCGCCCATGCGGGTCACGAACACGTCCGCCGCATGCTCCGGCAGCAACCACAACTCACGGTCGACCGCGGGCATGTCAGCTGCGGGCCGCCGTGAGGTCGCCGCGTTCGGCGAGCGGGAACTGCCAGTACGAGAACAGCCGGTCGCCCCGGTGCAGGTGCCGCAGCACCCGCATCACCTCGTCGACGACCGCCGCGTCGGTGACCGTCTCGTGCGGGCGCAAGTGCCGCCGTATCCGCTCCAGTTGGAGCAGGAGCAGGGCCGCGCTGGGCAGTGGGTCGTCCATGGCGGCGGCCGAGTGGACATGGGCGTGCAGGCAGGCGGCGGTCGCGTGCAGCAGGCAGTACTCCTTCGCCAGGTCGAAGAGCTCGGCGGACTGGCCGAAGTCGCGGCCCAGGGAGGCCTTGAGGGCGGCGACGCGCTCCCTCACCGAGGCCGCGTGCGCGAGCAGGTCCCCGGCGACGGACGCGGACCGCCCCAGCCACTCCCGCTCGTCGCCGTCGGCCCCCTCCGCCAGCCGGGCGAGCCGTGCCAGTGCGGCGGGGGCGGCCAGCAGGGCGTCGTCCCGGCCGCGGCTGAACATGTCCTGGTCCCACGGCCGGTACAGCGGCAGTTCGCGGTCGATGCCGAAGAGGACGGCGGCCCGGGCGTCGGCCTCCGCACGCGGCCCGGGGCCCGCCTCGGCGGCGGTGGTGAGCAGTCCCTCCAGCTGGAGGGCGATGTTCTTGAGGTTCACGACCGTGTTGCCGTCGGCGAAATTGGCCACCGGCAGGTCGCGCAGCATCTTCTGGTGGATGGCGTAGTGCGGGTGGTCGCGCAGGTAGAAGCGGGCGCCCAGCACGACGTTGAGCTGGGAGAAGGTGCGCTCCAGCAGAGTCGGCACGAAGTACTTGACGACCGAGGACCACACGCTGGTCTGCTCCGGGACGACCTGCAGCGCCCGCACGGCGCCCAGACTCACCGCGTCCGCGACCATCAGGTCGGCGAAGCACTCCGCCAACTGGCGGCGCGAGTACGGGATATCACTCACGGTGCGCCCGAAGACCTCCCGGCCCTCGGTGAAGTCGAGCGTGACCCTGAGGCCCGTGTCGACCGCCGACAGCGCGATGCCGCTGATGAGCGCGCGGGCGGTCTGCGACGTCTTCAGCGCGATCTCCAGGCCCTGCCCCCGCCGGCCGAGCAGCGCCGAGTCCGGCACGAACACGCGGTCGAGGCGGAAGCCGCTCATGTCCAGGCCGCGCAGACCGTGCATCCGTTCGCGTGGCAGCTCGTCCACCGACCCGGCGGGTGTACGGCGCTTGTCCAGGACGAACACCGAGTAGCCGCCGGGGCCGCCCCGGGGGTCGGTGCGGGCGTGGACGCTGAGTCCGTCGGCGACCCGGCCGTTGCCGATGAGCCACTTCTCACCGGTCAGGAGCCAGCCGCCGTCGGTCTTCTCGGCGGTGAGCTCGTTGGCGGTGAGGTCGCTGCCGTGCCGGCGTTCGGACAGGCCCCAGGCGTACCGCGTACCGCGCTGGATGGCGTCGACCAGTGCTCGCTTCTGCTCGTCGGTGCCGGCGATCCAGGCGGGCATGAAGCTGAGGCTGGTGATGATGAAGGCGGTGGCCGTGGTCGGGTCGCGGCGGGCGATCAGCCGCATCAGGTTGAAGCCGATCTCCACGTCGCCGGCCTTGCCGCCCTGAGCGGCCGGCAGTGAGTAGTCCAGGGCGCCCCAGCGCTGGAGCAGGTTGACGAACTCGTACGGGTAGTCCTCCCGTTCGTCGTACTCCAGGACACGGGCGTACGGCATCCGGCTGTCCGGGGCGTGCGGGTCGCCCAGGTGCAGCTCCAGCTGCCTCGCCAGCTCCGTGAGGTCCTTCTTCGGCACGAGTGTCTCCGGCGGTCAGGCGAGGTGGACGGGGAGGGCGCTGAACAGTTGGTCGTGGTCGTGGAGGTCCGTGGTGATGTCCAGGGCGGGGAGCTGTTCGGCGCAGTCGCGGCGGGGGTCGGTGCCGTCGGCGCGGGCGAGGAGGTACGTCAGGCAGGCGCAGAGCCATGCGGGGGTGAAGAACGGGTTCGTGGGGTTGGCCCACCACAGGTGGAGACAGCAGGTCGCGGCGTGCAGCCACGCGAAGCGCTCCGCGAGGTCGGCCAGGCCGGTCTCGCGGTCGGCCTCGAACACCTCGGCGGACAGGCCCGTCACAGCCTCGCTCAGCCGCACGACCAGGTGCGCCGTCGCCTGTTCGGCCCGGGCGGTGAGTCTGGCCAGTGCCTCCGGGGCGACGGTGCCGAGAGCGGCGGTGACGGGGTCGTGTCCCCGGGCATTGAGGTCCAGTCGCTCGGGCCGGTACGCAGGCAGGGGCGCGCTCAGATCGAAGACCTGCCGCACGGCCTCCACCGTGTCCGCCGGAACGGCACCCGACACGGCACCGGCGACGGCCGGCAGCTGGGCCGAGTACGACCGCAGGTTCGCCAACGTGCTGGTGTCCACCACCCTGACGATCGCCGCGTCCCGCTGCAGCTTCTGGAACAGCCCCCCGCCCGGCCCCTCGGTCCGCAGCACCGCCCGCGTCGCCAGCACACCCCCGCAGCGGCGCAGTACCTCCTCCGTGCTCTCCGCCACCACGTGCTTCGCCGCGCAGCCCCATACGCTGAACGTCCCGGGGGCCACGTGGATGCCTCGGGCGGCTGCCACGGCCGTGGCGTCGGCTGCCAGCGCGGCGGCGGAGGCGATCGCCAACTCGCGCCTGGAATAGGGGGATTCGAGGAGAGCTTTACGTCCCACCCGGCGGTCCGCGGCGAAGTCCAGCGTCAGGCGCAGCGCCGTGTCGGCGATGCCCAGGCTGCCCGCCATGCTCATCACCCGGACCACCTGCTGGGCTTTCATCACCGATTCCAGTGCCTGGCCCTCGGCGCCCACCAGGGCGTCCGGCGGTACGCGGAAACGGTCGAACCGCAGATGGGCGAAGTCGATGCCGCGCATGCCGCTCGCCTGGACGGCGGGTCCGCGTTCGAGCCTGCCGGTGTCCGTCAGGTCGAGCAGGACCGCCGAGAACGCCCCCGGACCGCGCTCACCCGTCCGCGCCACCAGGTACACCGCCTCGCAGCGCCTGCCCAGGCCCACCATCCACTTCTGGCCCGTCAACTCCCAGCCGGAGTCGACCGGTTCGAGGCGCGCGGTGTTGGCCAGCAGGTCGCTGCCGTGCGCGGCCTCGGAGAGGGCGAAGCCGACCGCGCCGCCCCGGGTGAGGATCTCCGCCGCGTGCTTGCGCTGCTCGGGTGAGCCGTGCAGGGCGAGGCAGGTGGCGGCGGTGATGCCGAACATCGTGCCCGGCATGACGTTGAGGTCGCGGCGGGCGGCCGTGCGGACCAGGAGCATGGTGCGGTCGAACGACTCGAAGCGGCCGCCCCACTCCCGCGGCAGGTAGTGGAGGTGGAAGCCCGCCTCGCGCAGCTTTGCGCACAACTCCTCGGGAAACGCGTCCTGTTCGTCGCGGGCCACCGCCGCCGCGAAGCCGTACGGGTTGGTCGCGTCGTACGGATCGCCGAGCAGCCGCTCGATCTCCTCCGGGGTCATCGGGCACCCTCCAGGGACGGGCTCTCCAGCGGCACCGGACGGTAGTCGGCAGCGGAGGCCGGGATCCGTACGCCCGCCACGCGCAGCTGCGCGAGCCTGGTGTGGAACGCGGCGCCGCGCATCAGATGGTGGGCGACGTCCGCGACGCGGCGGTTGCCCGGGGCCTTGAGATAGCTGGCGGTGACCCAGTCGTTGAAGGCGCCCATCGCCGGACCGCACCACACCTGGTAGTCCAGGACGCGGTCGGGGTCGCCGACGGTGGACCAGCGCGACGCCATGCCGAGGTACCAGCGGAAGACCAGGGCCATCCGCCGCTTCGGGTTGTCCGCGGCCCGGGCGAGCTGCTCGGGATCGCGGCGCCGGAAGTAGCCCACGCACTCCTGCCAGACGTCCTCCAGCCGGCGGCGCATGATCTGCGTCTCCAGCCTGGCGCGCTCCGTGTCCGGGAGGGCCTCCAGGCCGTCGTACGCCTGGTAGAGCTCGTAGAGGCGCTTGGCGCGCATCGGGAACAGGGTGCCCTTCTTCAGCACCTGGAGTTCGACGCCCATTTCGAACATGTCGGCGGCCGGCGCCATCTCGCAGTCCGCGATCCCGGCGTCGGCGAGCAGCGCCTTGGTCGCCTTGGACGTGCCGGACTCGACGCAGGACTGGTTGACCGAGCCGGTCACCACATAGGCGGCGCCCATGGCGAAGGCCGCCGCCACCGACGTGGGACAGCCCAGGCCGCCGGCCGCGCCCACGCGGATGGGGGCGGGGTAGCGGTGCTCGTGCTGCACGGTGTCGCGCAGGCGGAGGATGGTCGGGAGGAGGGCGGTGAGCGGGCGGCGGTCGGTGTGGCCGCCCGAGTCGCCCTCGACCGTGACGTCGTCGGCCATGGGGAGGTACTTGGCGAGATCGGCCTGCTCGGCGGTGATCAGGCCCTGGTCGAGGAGCGCGCTGACGAGCGTGGCCGGGGCCGGGCGCATGAAGCGTTCGGCGGTCTCCGGGCGGGAGATCTTCGCGATCAGCCGGTGGTCGCAGACGACGGCCCCGGACGGGGTGCGGCGCAGGCCGGTCAGGCGGTAGCGGACCACATGCGGGCTGAGGTTCATGAAGGCGGAGGCCTCCACGCAGCGCACGCCGTGCCGCAGGAACAGCTCCACCGCCTCGCGCTCCAGTCGCTCCTCGCTCGGACTGTGGATGAGATTGACGGCGTACGGCAGTCCGGGGATCTCGGCGGCGAAGCGGTTCAGGGCCTTCTCGATCGTCTCCGGCAGCAGTCCGGCCGCCCCGTAGGAGGCGAGGAAACCCTCCCGGGCCAGGGCGATCACCAGGTCGGCCGAGGCGATCCCGCCCGCCATGGCGCCCGCGAGATAGGCGTGGCGGACACCGTGCGCGGCGAGGAAGGCCGGGGAGCCGAGGGAGCGGGCGGGCAGCGGGGCGGCCGCGGCCAGCAAGGGGAGCCCGGAGGCCGCCGCCGTGACCCGGCCGCCGGAGACGGCGCCGATGCCGTCGGGTGTGCGGACGACGAAGCAGGGGCGGTCCAGGTCGGACAGGACCTGGTGGATGCCGGCCGGATCGGTGCTGGGGCCGGCGTCGCCGTACCACCGCAGAGGAGTGGTCTGGGTGTGCATGACTGGGGTGTCTCCTCCGGTCCGTTCAGGCCTGGTCGCGGGTGTCGTCGGGGCGGACCTCGATGGCGATGTCCGTCAGCTCGTAGATGCGCAGGCCCGGCTTCCACAGCTCGGCGTCCGCGATCACCACCAGCCGCTCGGACTCCCGGCGGACCTCCTTGACGTGTACGTCGAAACGCAGCTCGCCGTCGTGCCGCAGGATCTGGCCCCGGTACTTCCAGCTCATCGGGACGTTCGTGGCGAGCGCGAACCGGGGGCTCGCGATCCCGTCCGCCAGGCCCTGCTCCAGCACGTACAGGCGCAGCGCCTGGAGGATCGCCTCGACGCCGAGGGAGCCGGGCATCACCGGGTCACGGTGGAAGTGGCAGTCGAAGTACCACTCGTCGGGGCGGATCGCCCGGTAACCGTGGAGGTATCCCTTGCCGTGCTTCCCGCCGTCCTCGACCAGGTCGACGTGGTCGACGAGGTGGAAGTGCCCGGCGGGCAGCCGCAGCTCCCCGCTGAACTGCGGGGCGTCGTCGGGGAGTTCGATACGTCGGACACTCCCGGGCTCGGTCTGCTCGATCCAGGGGGCGACGTACGTGCCGTTGTCCAGGCCGACCTGGTTGGCCAGCGCGGCCTCGCTGAAGTAGCCGAAGAGCGACTCGCCGGAGTAGAAGACCTCGCCGTCGGCGGAGAGCTCGTAGCGGAAGTTCTGCAGGACGGCCCCCGACACGGCGCTCGTCATCAGCAGCGTCGAGTGGTGGCGGATCGTCTTCCCGCGCAGGTCGACGTCCTTGACCAGGGTGGCCCTGCCGTCGAGGTTGCGGATGGAGTACTGGGTCTCGGGCTGCCTGAGGGTCGCGCCGAGGTAGTAGCCGAGCAGGATCGCCGCTTGGAGCGAGGTCTCCATGTAGACGCAGTTCGGCATGTGCGGGTGGGAGTTCTCGCCGTAGTACCAGGCGTCGGCCGGCGAGTCGTACTCGGTGACCATCTCGGCACCGGGCTTCAACTCACCTCGCACACCCTTGAGGTGCATGATGCGGTCGACGAACTGGAAATCCCCGTTGGGGATGTACGGTGCCCGGCTCTCCTTGTAGACGTCGAACTCCGGGCCCATGGCCGTACCGAGGTCGCCCTTGGCGGCGTGGGCGAGGTGGAGTTCGTTGATCATCGCCGGTTCGCCGGCGCGGTTGCGGCGGCCGAGGAACTCGGGGACACCGCCGAGCGGCGGGCGGTACGGCGTCCCGTCCTTCTCGCGGATCTGGATGCCGAAGTCACGCATCCGGATCACCGGCTTGTCGCCGAGGTACACCAGGATGTCGGCGACCACCGAGGGCCGGGGGAGCAGGGTCAGCTCCATGACCTCGATCTCGTACCGGATCTCGCGGTGCTCGGGCGTGATCTGCCCCCGCACCTGCACCTCGGTCTCCAGGCCGACGATCGTCTGGAAGCGGGCGTCGGGCAGGACCAGGTGCATGCCCTGGTGGAGGAGGTAGGCCTGCAGGGTCTGGACGGCACCCTCCGCCACCATCGAGCCGGCCAGCACCGGGTCGTCCGGGAAGTGGCACTCGAAGTACCACGCGTCCGGCTCCAGCCGCTTGTACGCGGTGATCGAACCGAGTCCGCGCGGACCGCCCGTGCGGTCGATGCGGATCTCGTCGACCATCCGGAGTCGGGCGTCGGGCAGCCGCAGCGCCGGGTTGAGGCCAGGGTCCTGGGCGTGGTGCGGGCCGAAGACGTCGCCGGGACGGCCCTCGGCGAGCAACTCCAGGTCCGCGGCGGTGAGATGGTTCCGGTCCGTGTACGCCAGCGGCTTGAACCAGGTCTTCGTCAGCGCGGCACGCCGCTGCCGGTCCCGCTCGGTGATGACGACGCCGAGCGGGGTGGCCAGCTCCGCCTCGCTGAAGAAGCCGGCGCAGGCGTCCTTGAGTTCGAGGATGAGCTCGCCGTCGGCGTAGCAGAGGTAGCTGAAGAAGAAGAGCGTCGTGTCGCCCTGCCGGACGAAGCGGTTGATGGAGATGTCGTAGCGGAGGGTCTGACCGGTGCGCGGCAGGTCGCCGTGGAAGACCAGCTTGCTGTCCAGCAGCCGGTAGACGCGCTCGCCCTTGTTGCGGAAGTCGATGCCCAGGTAGCTGATGAGCAGCAGGTCGCACTGGCCGGCCTCGATCGCCACGGCGGGCGGGACCCCGCCGTCCACCGCGTACCAGGCGTCCTCGGGGACGTCGTACTCGGTGCGGATGAAGGACGGTTCGTACACGCCGGTCTCGGCCTTCAGGGCGGTGACACGGGTGACGAAGTGGTACGGCGGGGCGGGGAGGCGGACGCGCCTGGCGTAGGCGTCGACGGGGGCGAAGTCGGGGCCGAAGACGTCGGCGACGCGGCCGGTCGCGAAGGCGAGGAGCTGGTGTTCGTCCCAGATGACGCCAGGGGGTGCCTGCCGGGGGGCGGGCAGGGCGGGGGCGGGAGCAGGAGTGGGGAGAGCCGCGGGGGCGGGCGCGGGGGGAGCCGCGGACGCGGACTGTTCGGTGGCCGTGACGGGCTCGGTCCTTTCCCTTGCCGGGTTCGCGGGTCCGTCCAGCAGCGCCTCCGTGCGCGTCAGGGTGTGCTCCTGGAGCACACGCTGGGTCTCCATCACCACCGAGTGGGTGGCCATCATCTGCCGGCGGATCTCGCGCACCAGATCGGCCGCGACGGCACCGGCCGACGACCCGGGGACGGTGGGATGCACCGCTGGTGCGGGAGGGCCCGGGGACATGGCCGGTGTGGGCGCGGGGGCCTGCGCGTGCGTCGGCCCGGCGGCGGGGCCGGCCGCCTCCGCCCAGGGCACGAACGCGATCGGTTCACCGTCGAACGTGATGACCTCGGCGTCGTCGAGGGTCGGGTCGGCGGGCATCGGGTCGGTTACCTCCAGGGTGACGGCCGCCGTACGGGCGGGTTCCGCGTCCTCGGCGTCGGCGGGCAGCGCCTCGGCTGCACCGCTCACCAGCACCGGTGTTGCCGCTGTGCGGACGGACGGCGCGCGTTCGGGCAGTTCGGCCACCCGGGCCGCGACGCCCGCGGGGATGGACGGTCCACCGCCCACCGGCACCCGCAGCCGGGCCGGTCGGGTGCTCTCGACCGGGTCCGGGCCGAGCAGCCCGGTGAGGTCCAGGGGCAGTCCGTGCGCCGTCAGCCGGGCCGCCAACCGGGCCACGGACCGGGCCGCCGGGACCCCGCGCCGGTCCACCGGCACGGCGACATGCGCCGCCTCGCCCAGGGTGTCGTGCACCCAGCGGGTGCAGGTCGCTCCGGGACCCGCCTCGATGAAGTAGCGGAAGCCCCGGTCGTACGCGGCACGCACCAGACGAGGGAAGTCGATGGTGCCGCGCAGGGTCCGGGCAATGCGCCGGGCCACCTCGGAGCGGTCCAGGTCGCCGACGGACTCGTAGTCGTAGGCGCTGAGCAGTTCAAGACCGCCGGTCGAACCCGTCGGATGGTCGTTGAGCTCGGCCAGGCCGTCCAGCTCGCCGTCCACCACCGGACAGTGCATGACCGAGCCGACGGGGGAGCGGGCCGAGGGGCAGCCCAACTCCTCGATGACCGCCCGGCATCGGGCCGGGTCTCCCGCGATGACCGCCTCGGTGGGGGTGTTGACGTGCGTGAGGAACACGCGGTCGTGGCGGGCGAGTGCCTCGGTGACGCGGTCCGCCGACTCCAGCAGGACGAAGCTGCCCCACACCGCGGCGTCGGGAGTGTCCTCGGGCAGGTTCCACAGCTCACGGACCGTGTTGCGGGGGCCGGTGAGGCGGTCCCGGAACAGGGGCGTGGCGCTGATCCGGTCGTCCCGGCGGGCCGAGCGCCGCCAGCCGCCGGTCGCGAAGAGCATGCTGGACTCGCCGAGGCTGTAGCCGAACGCGCCGTGCGCGGGCACCCCCAGCAGGTCGCGGACCAGGTCGGTGTAGAGGATCGCGAAGGTGGTGCCGGTGGCGAGCATGAAGGGGATGTCCTCGCCGAGCCGGCCCTCCTGCTCCATCAACTCCCGCCGGTCGGGGGTGACCTGCGTGCGCGGATAGAGCTGCGCGGCGCGGAACATGCGGTCGGGGTCCGTCGCCTCCGCCTCGAAGCCGCTGAGGAGGGAGGGGAAGGCACGGAAGAGGTCCTGGCCGAGACCGGGGTAGGAGTTGAAGGCCCCCGGGTAGACCAGGGCGACCTTGCCGTCCGGACCGATCGGGCGCGGCGCGAAGCAACTGCCCGCCGGGGTGCTCCACTGCGCACCCCTCTCGTACGCGCCCCGCAGGTCCCGGGCCGCCGACTCCAGCTGCCGCCCGAGTTGTTCAGCATCCTCTCCGACCAGTACGACGCGCAGGGCACTGCCGGGCAGCCGCTCGGCGGCGGCCCGGCCCAGCCGGTACGGGTCGGCTCCGGCGGCCAGCAGCTCACGGTGCCGGTCCACTTCGGCCAGCAGACCGTCCAGGTCGGCCCCGCCCAGCGGAAGCAGCGCCGGTGCGCCGGCCCGGCGCCAGTCGGAGCGGACGTCGTCCCCGCGCGTGCGCTCGGCGGAGAGCACCACATGGCCGTGGGCCCCGCCCGAGCCGATGACACTCACCGCCGCGAACCGGCGGCCCTCGCCGCCCGTGCGCAGCCACGGCCGGGACGCGTCCGGCACATGGAAGGAGGAGGCGGCGAACCGCTCGGCCAGCTCCGGTGCGGGCCGGCGCCAGCCAGGCGCACCGGGCACGTAACCGTGATGCAGACACAGCACCGCCCGCAGCAGCCCGGCGAGCGCGGCGGCGCTCCCCGTGTCCCCGAGCTGCGCCTTGCCGCTGCCCAGCGCGACCGCACCGGCCCCGGCCGGGTAGACCCGGGCCAGCGCGTCCAGTTCGGCGGAGTCCTGCACCGCCGTACCGCCCGCGTGCGCCTCCACATAGCCGACGTGCCGCGGACCGATCCCGGCGGCGGCCAGCGCCGCGCCGGCGGCGTCCGCGAGCGCGTCCGGGTCCGCCTCCGGCAGCACGCCGTCGACGGGGGCGGAGTGCCGTACGGCGATGGAGTCCACCCGGGCGTAGGCGGGCCGTGTCCCCTCGCCGGGACGGGTGACGACGACCGCCCCCGCGCCCTCGCCGATGCGCACCCCGTGCTGTCCGTCGCCGAAGCTCAGCCCCGCCCCGGACACCGGTCGGGCGTTCCGCAGCAGCAGGCTCTCCGGCGAGGCGGCCAGGTCGACCGCGCCGACCAGGACGGCCTCGACGCTCTCGTCGAGCAGCAGGAGTTGGGCGATCTGGAGGGCCTCCGCACCGCCCGCGCCGTCGGAGGAGACCGTGAAGGAGGGGCCGGTCAGGTTCCACAGGGAGGAGATCCGGCTGGCCATGACGTTGCCGATGTAGCTCAGCACCTCGTTGGCGACGATCGGCTCGTGCACCGCCTCCCGGGCGGCCGCGAGCAGTTGCTCCCGCGTCGGCTCCAGCCCGGCCTCGGTGTACGCGCGGCGCAGGAACTCGCCGAGGCCGTGGCGGGCTAGGTGCAGATGGGCGCTCGGCTCGATCTCCATCGCCACGACGACCGCGACCCGGCGCGGCTCGGGTGCCTTCCTGCCCGGCGGCACGGACCTGTCGTAGCCGGCGTCGCGGAGCGCCTCGTCGGCGACCTTCGACATCAGGGCGTGCTGGAGGTTGTAGTTGCGCAGGTCGGCCGGGGGGATGCGGTGGTCGGCCGGGTCGAGGTCGACACGGTCCACGAAGGCGCCCTCGGGCAGGGCGGCGCGGGTCAGGCCCGCCCGCTCCAGGGTGCCGCCGGCGGTGTCCTCCAGGCCGCGCCAGCGGTGCTCGGGCAGCGGCCGGAAGGCGTCGGTGCCGTCGTGCAGGGCGCGTTCGAAGGCGGTGACCGAGCCGAGGGTGCCGAAGTGGGCGCCGAGGCCCACGACGTCCAGGGCGGGAGGCACGACGGGCTCGGTGGTGGCCTCCGGTCCGGCCTCCCGGGAGAGCACCACGTGCGCGTTCGTGCCGCCGAAGCCGAACGCGGACACCGCCGCCCGGCGCGGCCCGGGACGCTCGTCCGGCCAGGCACGTCCCTCGCGCACCAGCGGCAGACCGGCGGCGAGCGGCCGCTCGACGCCGATCGTCGGCGGCACGTGCCCGTGCCCCATGGCCAGGATCACCTTCAGCAGACTGCTCAGCCCCGCCACGGTCAGCAGATGACCGAGGTTGCCCTTCACGGACCCGAGCGGCGGCACCGCGCCACGCCCCCCGAACCAGGCGGCGACCGACTCGGCCTCCGTACCGTCGCCGACCGGCGTGCCGGTGGCGTGGCACTCCAGGTAGTCCACCTGCTCGGGGCCGAACCCGGCGCGGGCGTAGGCGAGTTCGTACGACGTGAGCTGTCCGGCCGGGCTGGGCACCAGCAGGTGGCGGCCGGCGCCGTCGTTGGACAGGCCGATGCCGTCGACGACGGCGTGGATCCGGTCGCCGTCGGCCAGGGCGTCCGCCAGCCGTCGTACGGCGACCATGCCGGCGCCCTGCCCGGTGAGGATGCCCGTGGAGCGGGCGTCGAAGGGCTGGCTGACGCCGTTGCCCGGATAGGCGTGCAGGTCGGAGAAGGACAGGTGGATGAGGGTCGGGTCGGGCGCGCACACACCGCCCGCGAGCACGAGGTCCGCCTGCCCGGCGGCCAGGTGGTCGCAGGCCAGCTTCAGTGCGTACAGGGCCGAGGAGCAGGCGGCGTCGAGGGCGTAACGGGGGCCGCCGAGGCCGAGTGCGGCCGCGGTGACACGGGCGGGGGCGCCGCTGACCCGGGTGTCGGCGGGGTGCACGGCGGCCGGGTCGAGGAGCGGGGCGGGGGAGGGCGCCGGACGGCCGGCGCGGCGCAGTCCGTCGAGGACCGCTTCCTGGACCAGGGGCAGGCTGACGGCGGCGGAGGCCGGAGTGGGGAAGGAGTAGTTGCCCATCACCAGGCCGGTGCGGGCCAGGACTTCGGGACGGTCGGCGTGGCCCGCGTCGCGCAGGGCCTCACGGGCCACGTGCAGGGACCAGTGGAAGACGCGGTCGAGGCGGGTCAGCTCGGCGGGGTCGAGCAGGAACCCGGTGGGATCGAAGGCGAAGCCGGTGACGAAACCGCCCCGGACGCAGGTGATGGCGTGGGCCGGGTCGGCGTCCCGGGGGTCCGCGGGCGGGCCGAAGATCTCGGGGCCGCCCTCCGTACGGCTGTCGACGCCGTCGCGCAGGTTGTTCCAGTACGCGTCGGGAGTGTCCGCCCCGGGGAACAGGCAGGACATCCCGACGATCGCGAACTTGCTCATGGCAGCTGCTTCCTCCAAGGTGCCGGAACCCGGCGGGCGACCGGCGAGGCCGGCCCGCCAGGACCGGCGGTCCGTAAGTCGGTCAGCGGCTCGCGAACTTGGCGGCCAGCTGCGGGGTGGACACAAGGGAGACGCCCGAGAACCGGGCCAGCACGCGTCCGTCGGGAGCGCATGCCGTCACGGTGAGCATCGCGCTCGTGCCGTTCACCGACTCCGGCTCCACCACCACGAGGAACGGCTCGCCGTCGGGCAGCGGCTCGTACAGATCGGCCTGCGCCACCGCCATCGGCAGGCTCGCCGTGTCGCGGTGCAGCCGCATCCACACCAGCGCGGCCTGCAGCAGCAGATCGGTGGTGCCGGGCGCGTAGCGACGGCTGCCGAACGCGCCCCCTTCGGGCCGGTGCTCCGCCAGCGCGCACTCGACCACCAGCCGCGACCGCCGCGACTCACCGGAGCCGCCGGACTCGCCGGACTCCAGCACCCGCCGCAGACCCCGCAGCGACTCGCCGTGGAAGAGCGTGCCGTCGCCGTAGAACACCTGCGCGTCACTGCCCCCGCCCAGCGCCGGCAGCCCGGACAGCCGCCCCGCCTCCGCCGGCACGCCGCCGCCGAAGACGACTCGCGCCGCGTAGTGCGGTCGTACGGCCCCACCGTCGTTCACGGCGCGGATCGCGACGTCCGCCTCGCCACCGCCGGGCGCCGGATCGAAGGCGAGCTGGAACCGGCCGGCGTCCAGAGAGGAGTCGAAGACGACGCCCTTGTGCACCACGAAGTCCCGTACCCGCCCGACGGTTCGCCCCGTGAGCCGCTCGGCGGCACCGGCCGCCCAGCCCAGCGCGGCCGCCGCGGGCAGCACCGGGGTGTCACCGATGACGTGGTCGGCGACCAGCGGATCGCCGACCAGGGCGGTCAGGTCCCGCTCGAGGACGACCGCCGCCACGGGAGCGCTGTCCTCGCGCACCGACAGGGGAGTGGTCGGCCCGAGCACCGTGACCACGTCACCGGCCCGCTCGGGGGCGAACTGCTCGGTGAACAGCCGGGTTCCGGTCTCCACCGGGATCAGGGCGATGCCCCGCTCCTCGAACACCGCCTTGATCTGCGGCGACACCATGCCGCTGTCCCAGGCGCCCCAGTTGAGCGAGGAGACGTGGGCCGCGGGGTGGGTGCGCTTGAAGGCGGTGGCCCAGGCGTTGAGGACCTCGTTGGCCATGGCGTAGTCCGACTGACCGCGGTTGCCGAAGAACCCGGCGACCGAGGAGAACAGCAGGACATGCCGCAGCCGTTCGGCGGGCACCGCCGCGACGACGGACCTCAGACCGCCGAGCTTGACCGCGAAGACACGCTCGATCTCGGCCGCCTTCTTGGCGGAGATCAGCGAGTCGGCCAGGACACCGGCCCCGTGCACCAGACCGGTGATCCGTTCCCGGTACGGCGCGAGGGCGGCGGCGGTCGCGGCCGCGTCGGTGATGTCGACGGCGAGGTACTCGACCTCGCTGCCCGCGGCGCGGATGTCGGACAAGGTCTGCCGGACCTCACGCTCCCCCACGACCGCCTGGAAGAGCTGCTCGACGCGCTTGGGGGTGGGCTTCTCCCCTGTCTCCTTGATCCGCGCGACCGCCGCGGCCTTCAGCCCGGCCGCGTCGGTGAGCCCACGGGCCCACTCCGGCTCCGCGTCGCCGAGCGCCGTTCGGCCCAGGAGCAGCAGGCCCGGCCGGTGCGCGGCGGCCAGGGCCAGGGCGCAGCAGGCGGTGATGCCGCGCCCGCCGCCGGTGACGACCAGGAGGTCGTCCGGGGTGAGCGGAGCGGCGGTCCCGGCGGGGGACACCTCGGTGAGGTTCTCGGTGAGGGTCGGAGCGACCCGTCGCGAGCCGTCCCGGCCCACCTGGACGGGGCTGCCGGCCGCGTCGTACACCTCCTCCAGGACCAGTTCGGCCGCCTCGGACGCGCCGAGCGCCGGGGCAAGGTCGACCGCGCGGCAGAACAGCTCCGGTGCCTCCACGGCCAGGGTCTTGACCATCCCCGCGACGCCGCCGGCGGGGGCGGCCTCCTCGGTCACACCCGTGAAGCCGAACGCGCCGTCGAGCCGGGTGACGGTGACGAACGCGGCACGGTTGCCGTTCGCGGCCGCGTAGGTCAGCGGCCGGACGAGATGCCGGGCGACGAGGAGAGAGTGCGCGAGCCGCCGCACCCCCTCGGCCCACGGCAGATCGTCGGCGGCGACGCAGCAGACGGCGAGATGCACCGGCTCGTCGCCCAACTCGCCCATGAGGTAGGCAAGTTCGCTCACTCCCCAGCCGGCCAGCGGCAGGTCCGCCGCACCGCTCACCCGCTGCGGCACACCCGGCAGGCGTACGACACGCACGCGCCAGCCGGCCGTGCCCAGCCGCGTGGCCAGGGCTTCGGCGACCTCACTTCCGTCGTCCACGACGACCGCCGTCGCACCCTGCGGGTAGGCCCCGACGAGCCGGTCCGGCGACGGCAGGTCCAGCAGGGCGGCCTGGCCCCGGCCGATCGGTGCCGTGGCCTGGTGCGTCTCGGGGGCGGCGGCAGGCTCGGGAGCGGCCGGGCTCTCAGGAGCGGTCGGGTTAGCCGGAGTGTCGGACAGCCCGGTGACGAAGCCGACGATGTCGCCCAGCGTGCGCAGTTCGGCGAGTTGTTCGGGGCCGACGGGGGTGGGGGCGGGGAAGCGTTCTTGGAGGACGCCCATGATTTCGACGCGTTTGATGGAGTCGATGCCGAGGTCGGCTTCGACGTCCATGGTGAGGTCGAGCATTTCGGCGGGGTAGCCGGTCTTCTGCGACACCACGCCGAGGAGGGCCGCGGCGACGGCCTCGGTGCTGATGCCCGCGGTGGGGGCCGGGGCCGGGACAGCCACGGTCGCGCTCGCGCCGCCGAGGCTCAGGACGAAGCCGACGATCTCGCTCAGCGTGCGCAGTTCGGCGAGCTGTTCGGGGCCCACGGGGGTGGGGGCGGGGAAGTGTTCCTGGAGGACGCCCATGATCTCGACGCGCTTGATGGAGTCGATGCCCAAGTCCGCCTCCACGTCCATGTCGAGGTCGAGCATTTCCGCCGGGTAGCCGGTCTTCTGCGACACCACGTCGAGGAGCGCGGCCGCGATGTCGTCGGCGGAGGCCGTGGCCGGCGGTTCGGGCGTGGTGGCGGCGGGCGCCGGCGCGGTCGAAGCCTCGGGGAGTGCCGGGGGCACGGTCGGTGCGGGGACCCGGGGCGGAGGGCCGGTCAGGGCTGCGGGTGGGGTGGACGCCGCCACGGGTGCTAACTCGGTGAGCGGGACCTCCGGAGCCGCCGGAGCCCCCGAACCCGCCGGGGCCGCGGCCCCGAACTCCATCGCGGCCAGGTCCCGCAGGACCTCGTTGGCCTGCAGATGCGTCCGTCCGATCGCCAGTCCGTGTTCCTTGACGGAGGCCACGCCCGGGATCACCGCGTCGACCCGGCCCTGCTCCTCGGCCCGCTCCAGGAGCCCCATCATGCGCTGGGCGCTGGACAGTTGGCCCTTGAGGTACTCGTCGTGCAGGGCCAGGTGGTCGGCTATCAGCGAGGAGAGCCGGTCGTCGGCGGGGATTGCTTCTTCCACGAGCGCGCTCTCCACTACGTCTGAGGCGGGGGTGGGCAGGACTGTGGGGGCCGTCTCCGCTGTGCCCCGTGGGCGCTCGGTGACAGGAGCGGGCGCGGGAGCCGGGGCGGGCACGGGAGCCACCGGGGCGGGAGCGACGGGGGAGGGACGAAGGGCATCGACGTGCTGCGGCGTATCGACCGGCTGCACGGTGGCACCGACGGACAGCGCGACTCCGGCACCGGCACCGGCACCGGCACCGGTACCGCCCGGCAGGCTCACCCGATAACCGTTCTCGAGCGCCTCCCGATACGCCGCCCTCCGCGCGTCGGGCACATGGTTGATCCCGTTCAGGGGCACGGTCATCCCCTTGGCGGGCTCGGCGACTGGTGCCTCGGCCACGTAGCGGTCGGTGGTCGCCAACGGCAGCCCCAGTACGGCCAGTTGAGCCACGGCCCGCTTCAGGGAGACCTCGGCGTCCCCGCCGCTCCCCGGATCGAGCTGCACCGCGAAGTGCTCGCGCTCGCCGAGGATGCGGTCGACGAGCCGGGTCAGCACACCCTTGGGGCCGAACTCGACGAACGTACGGAAGCCCGCCGCGTACATCTCCTCGATCCGGTCGGCGAACTCGACGGGCCGCACCAGCTGCTCCACCAGCGTCCGCCGGTTGGCGTCGACGTCCGAACCGTAGGCGGCCCCCGGCGAGTTGGCGAACACCGGACGGCGCGGCGCGCGGATCTCGGCGTCGGCGACATGGCCGCCGAACGCCTCGACGGCGTGCGCGACGAACGGCGTGTGGAAGGCGGCCGACACCGGCAGTCGCAGTGCCCGTACGCCGGCCGCGCCCGCCGCCTCCACGAACCGTTCGACGGCGTCGGTGGCGCCGCCCACCACGATCTGGTCGGGCGCGTTGCGGTTGCAGACGATCAACTCGGGGTGCGCGGCAAGCAGTTCGCCGACCGTCTCCTCGGCCGCGGTGACGGCGGCCATGGCCCCGGCATCGAAGCCGGACCCGGACCCGGAGGAGCCGGCGGGCGGCGCCATCGACGCACCCCGCGCCCGCGCCAGCGTGAAGTAGGTGTCGTCGTCGAGCGCACCGGCCGCCCACAGCGCGGCCAGCTCGCCGAAGCTGTGCCCGAGGAACCCGTCGGCGTCGAAGCCGAGTTCGGTCAGATAGCGGTAGTGCCCGGCGGCCAGCGCCCCGATCGCCGGCTGGGCGTACTCCGTGCGGCGCAGGTCGCTCTCCTGGGTCGCACGCGTGACTTCGTCGAAGGCGGGCGGCGGGAACGCGACCCGGGACAGGGGGAGTTCATGACCGGCGAACGCCGCGTTGGCCGTGTCGAAGGCCGCCCGCAGCGGGGGCAGCGCGAGCACCGCCGTACGGCCGGGCTCCACGTACTGGCTGCCCTGGCCGGCGAAGAGCGCGCCCACCTTGCCCGTGGGGGCGGCCGCACGGCGGAAGTAGACGCCCTTGGGGTGGGTCCACGACTCCGCCTCCGGCCTGGCGCGCAGTTCGGCCGCGGCGAGGGTGCGCAGTTCGGCGAGCTCGGCGTCGGTACGGGCGACGAGCGCGAGCCTGGGGTGGCCGGCCGGGGCTGGGGTGGTCCTGCCCGGGCCACCGTCCTCCAGGGCCCGAACCAGGCCGTTAATGTCGGGTTCATGCCAGACGTGGATCCGGCTCACGGGGAACATCACCCGCAGGTCGTCCCCGTTCCCGTGCTCCTCCATCACCAGATGGAAGTTGGTGCCGCCGAAGCCGAACGACGAGACGGCCGCCCGGCGCCGCGGACGGCGCGGGTCGCGGATCCAGGGGCGGGTGCGCGTGCCGACGTAGAACGGGCTGTTCTCCCAGTCGAGGGCCGGGTTGGGGCGGTCCACGTTGATCGTCGGCGGCAGCAGTTTGTGGTGCAGGGCCAGTGCCAGCTTGATCATGCTGGCCGCGCCCGCCGCCGCCTTGGTGTGGCCGATCTGCGACTTCACGCTGCCCACCGCGGCGAACTGCCGGTCCTCGGTGTGCTCGGACACGACCGCCGACAGCGCGGACAGCTCGGTCGCCTCGCCGACCGCCGTCCCCGTGCCGTGCGCCTCGAACAGCTCGATGCTGTCCGGAGAGACGTCCGCGTCCTCGTAGGCCCGCCGCAGGGCCGCCATCTGCCCTTCCTTGCGCGGGGCGTAGATGGACTTGAACCGGCCGTCGCTGGAGGAACCGAGGCCGCGGATCACGGCGTAGATCCGGTTGCCGTCCCGCTCGGCGTCGGCGAGCCGGCGCAGCGCCAGCATGCCGATGCCCTCGCCGATGAGGGTGCCGTCGGCGTTCTCGTCGAACGGGCGGATGCGCCCGGCCTTGGAGAAGGCGGGCGTCTTGCTGAAGCACAGGTACATGAAGATGGTGTTCTCGGCGTCGCAGCCGCCCACCAGCATCATGTCGGAGCGCCGCTCCAGCAGGTCGCCGATCGCCGACTTGACCGCGCCGAGCGAGCTCGCGCAGGCCGCGTCGATCGTCATGTTCGTGCCGCCCAGGTCGAGGCGGTTGGCGATACGGCCGGCGACGACGTTGCCCAGCATGCCGGGGAAGGAGTTCTCCTCCCAGGGCGCGAAGGCCAGCTTGAACTTCTCCGCGATCTCCTCGGCATCCCGTTCGGTCAGCCCGCAGGAGCGGACGACCTCCTTCAGAACGGGCGTCTGCAGCCTGGCGGACAGCGGCTGGGTGAGCTGGTTGGCGCCGGTCACGCCGAGGACCACGCCGGTGCGGGAGGCGTCGTACCACTCCTGGTCGGCGCCCGCGTCCTTGAGCAGATCACGGGCGACCACGAGGCTGAGCAGCTGCAGGACGTCGGTGACTTCGAGGGTGTTCGGCGGCAGCCCGAACTCCAGCGGGTTGAACGGGACGGTGGGGATGAAGCCACCGCGTTTGGAGTACGTCTTGTCGGGCGCGGCCGGGTCGGAGTCGTAGTGCTCCGACACGTCCCAGTGGGTGGCGGGGACGTCCTCGATGCAGTCGGAGGCGGAGACCACGTTCGCCCAGAACTCGCGCAGATCACGCGACTTCGGGTACAGAGCGGACAGCCCGACGATCGCGATCGGATCCCGGGCGAGCCGGCGGTCGAGGTCAGAAGCGTGCGAAGCGTTCACGGCGAGGCTCTCTTGGTCGGACGGGGCCGCGTGTGCGGCCCGGGTCGGTTCGGGGCCCTACGGGTGACGCACGGTCGGTCAGGAGGAGGCCCGGAGCAACGGGGCGATCACATCGAGCGAGTCGGGACGGCCGATCATCGTGTAGTGGTCGCCCGGACAGCCGCGCACGGTCAGTCCGTGCGGGGCGAGCGGCGGCCAGCCCAGCGTGGGGTCGCCGGGGAGCAGGCTCCGCTCGGCCTTGACCAGCACCAGCGGTACCGGGGCCGGTTCCGGCCGGTGGGGTGCGGTGAGCCGGTTGTTGCGCAACAGGCCGTCCACGTACGTGTCGTAGAGCTTGCGCAGGCCCGGCAGCGGGGTGCCCGGGAGCAGGGCGCCGGCGGCGACCGCCGCGTCGAGGACGACGGGAAGTCCCTCCTCGGTGCCGAGTCCGGTGAGCGCGTCCGGGGCGAGTTCGACGGCGCTGTCGCGCTTGGCCCCGAGGTACATGGCGAACCAGCCGAGGAGCAGGGCGGGTTCGAGCGCGTCGTCGGGCTGCTTGTACTCGTCGGTGGGCGCGATGCTGTCGAGGAGCACCAGACGTTCGGGACGCAGTGCCCGGGCCATCTCCACCGCCAGCACTCCGCCGAAGGACCAGCCGGCGAGGGTGTACGGGCCGTCGACCGGGGCCATGGCGGCGAGCAGCCGCTCGGCCAGCGCCGGCACGGTCGTCGCGGCCCGGCCGCCGGTCAGCGCCGCCTCGGCGTACTCGGGCACCGCCCCCAGATCCAGCACGGTCAGGCCGTCGCACTCCGGCAGCGCGTCGGCGAGGCCCTGGTAGGCCTGGGCCGGGAGCGCGCCGGGGTGGACCATGTACACGGTTCGCCGGCCGGGTTCGGCGGTGCGGAACGTGCGGGCGACCGGCGGTCTCGGCTCACGCGGCGGCCGCACGCTGAGCGCTCTCCTCGGCCAGGTAGACCGCCAGGTCCTTGACTGTGGGGTGGTACCAGAGGGTGGTCGTGCTGAGCTCGAAGCCGAGCCAGTTCTCCAACTCGCCCGCGAGGATGAGCGCTTCGGTCGAGTCCAGGTCCAGCTCGTCGAAGTACACCTCGCGCGAGACCTCGTCGGTGGTCACTCCCAGACGGTGGGCGATCTTCTCGATCAGCCAGTCCTCGGCCTGGTGGGCGGTCACTACGGCCATGGTGCGTCGTCCTTCCTGAGTGCGCCCGGGGGTGGCCCGGGGCGCGAGCGGATGGGCATGGGGATACGGCGTCGCACGCGTTCGGGCATGCGGACGGCACACGGCGCGGCGGGGGTGCGCGGCACGGTGGTGCGGGTCTGTTCGCGCGCGGTTCGCGTGTGGGAGACGCGAGAAGTCGGCGGAAAGTCAGGCCGGTTGCGAAGGAGCCGAATATTGAACGAAGTTCATGTCGTGGGGAATCACGCCGGGTGCGGCGGACAACAACTTGTCAGTAACCATCCGCGTTGACAGTTCCTGGCGATTGGTGCAGACAAACGGGCCCGTGAGTCCGCTGGTGCCTTCGAGTGGCCGCCCGAAGCACGCAGGTCACAGTCTTGCCACCGTGGTCGATCTCCAACAAGTGCTCTTTCAGATAGTGGAAAGAACTCCGTGTTTACGGGCGTAGACCGGTGCGGCGAATGAGTTACCGACGAGTTAATGGGCTGCCGGTTCACGTCATTACTGATATCGCGCCTTCTCCTCGCGCCGGAAAGCCCCGGGCGTCATATCAACGCGCCGTACGAAGAACTTGCCGAAGTTGGTGACCTCCGAGAAGCCCAACTGCCGGGCGACGGCACTGATGGGCAGGTCCGTGTGGGCGAGCAGGCGGCGCGCCTCCAGTGCCACCCGGGAGTCGATCACGTCCTTGGCGGACGTGCCGGCGATGGCCCGGCAGGCCCGGGACAGTGCGCGGGTGCTGCAGTTCAGTGCCGCGGCATAGTCCTCCACCAGTCGCGTGGATCTGTAGGAACGGTCCAGCTCGCGACGGAACCGGAGAAAGAGATCGCCGCTCTCGCTGTTCGCCAGGGCATTGCTCTGGTGATCTTCTCGGTGCGAGCGGCACAGCTGGTCGATATGGAGCAGGATGACGGCCAGCAAATGCTTCAGCATCTCCTCGCACAGGCCGCGGTCGGACCGCTCGAACTCCTCCTTAAGCACGCTCAGGACACGCTGGAACGAGGAGAGTTCGGTCTCCGAGAGCTGCCAGTGCGAGGGGCGCAACACATCGTCGAGCATTCCCATGTGCGGGGGCATCCGCAGCGGGAACGACTCGATGAACATGATGAGATCGGCGTCCAGGCCGGGCTTCGGGAACGACTGGATCACCTGGTTCGGCCGGGCCCACAGCAGCGTGCCGCGTCGGCAGGAGACGCGTGTGGAGTCGATCGAATAGCTCCCCGTTCCCTCGGTGACCAGCAGAAGTTGGTGGAATTCCAGCCGGTGGGGCGAGGCCATCAGCTTCGGAGGGGCCAGCTCGCGTACCTCCCGCAGGGGTGCCACCGCGATACCGAGACCAGGTCGGCAGGTGGGGAGGTAGGGGACGGAAGGGATCGGTAACGATGCGAAATCGACCATGAACGTTCCGGAATCGACCTTTCGCTGGTCAGTTGACGGTTCAATGATAGGGCTGGCCGCCCGTCACCCGGATCCGTTCCGGTGCATGCACGAGTCAACACGTACCGACAACCTTCAGGTGAAGGGACAACGACGGGATGACCACCCCACACTCCGCCGCTCCGGAGCGCTCCGTCGTCGACCGGACGCTCAGCATCCTGGGCGTCTTCGACCGGGCCAACCGCACTCTGACGTTAAGCGATATCAGCCGTCGGTCGGGGCTGCCGGTCGCGACCGTTCACCGTATCGTCAGCAAACTCCACAGCTGGGGGGCCCTGGAACGCCGCCCCGAAGGCACCTACGGCATCGGGCTGCGCCTGTGGGAGACGGGCTGCCTCGCCACGCGTCCCTCCGCGTTGGTCGAGGGGGCGCAGCCGCACCTGGTGGAGTTGCAGGCACGGAGCTCGGCCATGGCGGTGATCGCGATCCGCGACGGCCTCGAGAGTGTGAGTCTGTCCGTCGTCACCAGCTCCCCCTGCGATGACGCGCGTACCGTCGACCCGGGCTGCCGCCTCCCACTGCACGCCACGTCGCTGGGACTGGTGCTGCTCGCCCACGCCGAGGAGAGCGTGCGGGACGCGATCTGCGCCGGCCCGCTGCGTGCGTACACACCGGCCACGATCACCAACGGCGCCGCTCTGAGACGCCGCCTCGACAAGGTGAGACTGGACGGCTACGCGATCGTCCACGACGCGTTGATCACGGGACGTGGTGGAATCGCGGCTCCGGTGCGCGACAGCAGAGGTGCCGTGGTCGCCGCCGTCGCAGCCGTGGGGGCGGTCGCCGTCATCCGCCCCACGACACTGGTGCCCCATGTCCGCGCCGCGGCCGACGCCGTCTCCCGGTGCGTCCGGACGGCCGGGGCCGGCGTCGGCGAGGTCGGCGTATGACCCGCTGAACCTCCGGACCGGCACCGCGAACCGACGCGCACATGTGCACGTGTCCGCACGGCTGCCCCCGCGTCGTTCAGCGACTGATCAGCAGGCCGCGGCTGCGCAGGACCCAGCGCTCCAGCGGGCTGAAGATGAGCAGGTCGACGGCGATGCCGACGATCAGGATGAGGAGGATGGCGA
>NZ_JBITES010000008.1:0-188926 GCF_044455405.1 Streptomyces sp. NPDC051243
GTAGACGGCCACGCTCGCGATGCCGGCATCCCGGCAGGCCCGGGCCACGCGGACAGCGATTTCGCCACGGTTGGCGATGAGCACCTTGCGCACGACGAGTTCTCCTCATTCGTCACGGACCGTGCTTGAAAGCCTCGCCCGCGCCTCGTCGCCCTTCAAGGGCATTCCTTTCAGGAACAGGTCAGATTCCGCAGGCCCTGTACGCCTGTATCCGAGCAACTTCACGTAAAGGTCGAAGAACTTCAGAGGAATGCCAAGTCGCCAGGTGGCCTCATCAATGACGTAGGGGCACCCCCTGCCCGGGGGTGCCCCTTTTTCCCGTCGTCGCCCTGAAAGGCGCCACCTCGGACTTTCAGCCGCTCCCCCCGCCGAAGCGGAACCCCACGCCGCGCACTGTGATGATCCAGCCGCTGCCGCCGAGCTTGCTGCGGAGACTGCTGACGTGTGTGTCGACAGTCCGCCGGGACCAGGAGTCGCCCCAGATCTGGTGGATGAGGCGCTTGCGGGGAATGACCGTGTCGGGGTTGGAGGCCAGCATGTACAGCAGGTCGAACTCCTTGCGGGTCACGTCCACGGCACGTCCGTGCAGGATGACCTCGCGAGAGCCGGCGTCGATCCGCAGCGGTCCGTGGCTGACGACCCTCGTGGCGGGCGCCGGCGTCCGGACGCGGCGCATGACCGCCTCCATCCGCGCCATGAGTTCCCGGAACCCGTAGGGCTTTACGAGGTAGTCGTCGGCACCCGCCTGCAGACCGAGTACACGGTCGAGTTCCGACCCGCGCGCGGTGACGGCGATCAGCGGGACGTCACAGGTCGACCGGATGCCGCGGCAGACCTCCAGCCCGTCCAGATCGGGGAGTTCGAGATCGATCAGTACGAGATCGGCGTCCGCGTACGACTGGAGCGCGGCGCCGCCCGAGGTGACGCTGTCCACCTCGTGGCCATGCCGCTTGAGTGCGCGGACCAGGGCTTCGGCCTCGGCTGCGTCGTTCTCCACGACGAGAACACGCCAGGCTGCCACCTCCCCACGGCGAGGAGCCGGTATGTGAGGCTCCTTCAGATTGGTTGAATGCTGGCTCATTAGTCCCCCTAGCTCGTCCAGCTTTGTCTGAATCGTTCGATTTCTGAACAGACACAGGAAACCTACAAACCGATCCTCCGGTATGTCAATGACGATCAGATCGGTTGACCGCTGGCCCAAATGACGTTCAACGAGACGTCAAATCAAGGCCGTACAGGCGTAGTTGATCGAAACTGCAGGCAAATTGGCGCTCACCTGCTGCATCACCTCAAGGCACCCCAGCAGGGCCTGACCAGGCAAGAGGCTGACAAACAGTCAAGGTGGTTTGTTATGATCCAGCTCACTATGGGCTCGCTCCGGGCGCGAGCCGCATCGGTTTCCTACTGGCCCGGGGACTCCCGCACGGGACGCGGGGCGCCCTCCCTCACCTGGCCATGAGCACAAGAGGAGCCTGGAAGTGAACAGACGGGAAATCTCGGTCCGTGCGCGAGGCCTGCGATGACCAAGCAGGAACGGGCCGCCCGCACCCGTGACGCCTTGCTGCTGGCGGCCGCCCAGGAGTTCCAGCGGCACGGTTACGACAGGGCGAAACTGTCCGCCATCAGCTCCGAGGCCGGGGTCAGCTCGGGCGCGCTGCACTTCCACTTCGAGAACAAGGCGGCCCTGGCCGAGGCCCTGCGCGCCGAGGCCTCGCACACCCTGCGCCGAGCCGCGCGCCTCGCCCACCGCCGCCGGACCAGCGCGCTCCAGACGCTGGTCGACCTCTCGCATGCCCTGGCCGACGTGCTCCGGCGCAGCATCGTCGTACGCGCAGGCTTCCTGCTCAGCTGCGAGGGCGCGAACGGCACGGACCTGAATCTGCGTCAGGAGTGGCAGGTCTGTGTGCAGCAGCTCCTGGCCGAGGCGGCCGACGAGCGCGCGCTCGTCCAGGGCACGCGCCAACAGCAGCTGACCGGGGTGCTGGTGGCCTCGACCATCGGGTTCGAGGTGCTCAGCCGCTCCAACCCCGAGTGGCTGTCCTGCTTCACCGTCACCGGCTTCTGGGAAGTGCTGCTGCCCAAGCTGGCCGCTCCCGAGACACTGACGCACCTGGACCCCGCGGGCACGGACACGGCACACCAGGCGTCGAACGCGGCCGTGCGCACGGGTGTCGTTCCGGCTCCGGCCGGCCCGGCCGTCCCCTGATCCGCGGGTCGCCGTCACAGGTCGGTGCCGCCGCTGACGTCGAGATACTGCCCGGTGATCCAGCGGGAGTCGTCCGACGCCAGGAACGCCACCACGTCCGCCACATCGGAGGGTCGGCCGATCCGGTCGAACACGGACCGCGCGGCCAGGGCGGCCCGCGCCTCAGGGGTCTTCCGGCGCCGGGCGTTCATGTCCGTCTCGACGAACCCCGGCCCGACCGTGTTCACGGTGATGCCGCGACCGCCGAGCTCCTTCGCCAGACACAGGGTCATCGTGTCCAGCGCCCCCTTGGACATGGCGTACGCGACGGACTCGGGAAAGGCGCGCCGTGAGGCGAGCGAGGAGATGTTGATGACGCGCCCGCCGTCCCGCATCCGCGGCAGCGCCCGCTGCACGAGGAACAACGGCGCCTTGGCGTTCACGGCGATCATCCGGTCGAAGACCTCCGGGACGGCCTGAGCCACCGGTCCCGACCCGCTCACTCCGGCGTTGTTCACCAGGATGTCGAGCGAAGGCTCCTCCCGCTCATCCCACTCATCCTGCTCATTCCGCTCATCCCGCTCCGCCCGCAACCCCGCGTCGAAGGCCTCGAAGACGGCATCGGCGTCACCGGGCACCCCGAGTTCCGCCCCGACCGGGAAGGCGCGTCCGCCGTTCTTGCGTATCTCCGCGACGACTTCCGCGGCGGCGGCCTCGCTGTGGCCGTAGTGGACGCCGACCAGCGCCCCGTCCTGAGCCAGCCGCCCGGCGATGGCTCTGCCGATGCCTCGGCCGGCCCCGGTGACCAGTGCGATCTTGCCTGTCAGTGTGCGCTTGATATCCACGAAGACCCTGTATCGACGTAACGGAGGAAGGCGGAAGCAGGACGAGGAGGAAGCAGGAAGCGGGAAGCGGCAAGGGGAAAGCAGGAAGCGGGAAGCGGGAAGCGGGCGTACGGGAAGCAGTCATGTCCGTCAGCGGCCCACGAAATCCCGGTACCACGGCGCGTGTTCGGCCAGGCTGCGCGCGAACCCCGCTCCGGGATCCGCGCCGGCGCGGGCCCAGAAACCGCCGTCCGCGAACCAGTGGTCCACCGCGAGCATGCCGAGGTGGTGCAGTGCCCGAGGCTGCCCGGCGAGCCGGCTGCGGGCCTCGTCGAGGTCCAGGGGCGGGCCCGGCAGGCGCAGGCCGAGCCGGTCGGCCACCGTGTCCAGCAGCTGCGAACCGTCCACCGGCTCCGGGTGGTTGACGTGATGCACACCCGCCAGTTCCCGGTCCGACAGTCCGGCGGCGACCACCGCACGTCCCAACGTCCGTACGTCGATGACGGAGTGGCGCGACACGCACCCCTTCAGGCGCGCGGAGAGCGCTCGCATCAGGGCGGCCAGCCCCGGCACCACCCATCTGTCACCCACCCCGAGCACGAGGTGCGGACGCAGCACGACGCCGCCCGCGTCCAGCACATGACGCTCGGCGGCGGCACGGGAACGGCTGGTCGGCGAGGCCGGCGCGAGAGGCGGCTCGCCGGGCAGCGCGCCGGTGAAGGGCCCTCGCCCGTATACGGCGGCCGTACTCACCTGGACGATCCGGGCCACCCCGGCGCGCGTCGCCTCCTCGACGAGGGCCCGGGTGCCGTGGTCGTTGACGGCCTCGGCACGCCGTTCGTCGTCCCCGATGTGGGAGGCACAGTGCAGGACGACATCGACGCCGTCGCAGACACCGCGCAGCGATGCCGGGTCGGCCAGGTCCGCTCCCACGACGTCCGCCGCCAGGACACCGGCCTGCGGCGGCCGACTCCCGGGGTCGCGCAGCAGCAGCCGGACCGGGGGCGGGACGGAGCCCGGTTCCCGGACGGCGGCCACGACATGACCGCCGATGAAACCGCCGGCTCCGGTGATGAGGATCAGTGGTGACAAGGTGGTGAGCTCTCCTCTCGGGCCGGCGGTTCGCCCGTCATGGCCGACGGTCGGTGACGGACCCGCTCCGGGGACCGTCGGAGACCAGGTCGGGTACGGCCGGCCCCGGTGCCGTGACCGTCACAGTGCAGTCGAAGACCTCGTCGTCGTCCTGCAGGCCCCGCACCCTGACCGTGGCCGGGTCGGGCTCGCCCTTGGGCACGGTGTCGGCCTCTATCCAGCAGGGGCGGTCCAGTTCGGCGTACCGGCAGAAGACCATGTCCATTCCGGTCGCCATCATGATGCCCGGGAAGAGCGAGAAGGCCGTCGCGGCCTGGCGGGCCGCCTCCAGCAGCACGATGCCCGGCACATGGTCGTTCGGCCGTCGGAACAGCGTGGGGTGCGCGGTGTTCACCCTGAGCTGCCAGGCCCCGGGCCGCGGAGACGGCGCCAGTACGACGGCGGCGGCGTCGGTCCTGCCGACGGCCTCGGGCGGCAGTCCCGGCAGGAGCGGCACGGGACGGCCGGTCATCGACAACCGCTCACCGCGCACCCGGCGGTAGGCCCTTTCCGAGACGCAGTCGACCCGCCCGCCGGCGACCGCGACCACCCGGCCCGCGCGGCGCAGCACCATGTCGCAGCGCATGCCCGCCAGCCGACGCCCCCGGCGCCGCACATCGCTGCAGGTGATGTCGGCGACGACGTCCTCGGTGGAGCGGTCGAAGGCGAGTCCGGCCGGCGAGGTCGAGTAACTCAGACGCTGCATCACGAACCGTCCGCCGATGGGCACTTCGAACACGGCATGGGCCAGCAACATCGTGCTCTGCCGCAGTATCTCCGGTATCAGCAGCGGGTCCTGGAAGCGCCCGGACGCCTCGGCGAAGAGCCGGTGCCGCCGCGGCCAGCGGGCCCTGATCTGGAAGTGGGTGTCGTCCAGGCGGCGCCATCCGGTGGGAAAGGCGTCCCGGGGATCGGGCCGGTGCACCTGTTCCCCGCTGATCTCCGTGTGCCACAAGGCGGTTGCGGGGACCGGCGCGACAGCGCCTGTGATTTCCTCGTCCCATGCGGTCGTGCCGACGGATTTCGTCCGGTCCATGGCTCCCCCCGAGTCACTCACCAGAGCGAGGCGTCCTCACCCGCCGCATAAGATACGTGTGATCCGGTTTTCTTTTCAATACGCGACGTGATGTTGCGCGTGCATACGGTGGAGGGACCCATGGCCCAGCAGGACCGCGCTATCAGAACCCGCAGGTCGATCCTCGAGGCGGCCGCGAAGGTGTTCGGCGAGCGCGGTTACGCCTCGGCCACCGTCGAGGAGATCCTCAGCCGCGCCGGGGTCACCAGGGGTGCCCTGTACTTCCACTTCTCCTCCAAGGAAGAGGTCGCCCTCGGTGTACTGGAAGCCCAGATGCCCATCGACCGGTTCCCGGAGCAGGCCAGCAAGCTGCAGAAACTCGTCGACCACGGCATGGTCATGGCCTACCGGCTGCAGCACGATCCGCTGGTACAGGCCGGCGTCTCCCTCGCCCTCGACCAGGGCGCGGCCGAACTGGACCGCAGCGCCGCCTTCCGCGCCTGGACCGATCAGCTGGAGCGCATCCTGACCGAGGCGCGCGGCCAGGGCGAACTCCTGCCGCACATCGACGTCTCCGACACCGCGGAGTTCCTCACCGGTGCCTTCGCCGGCGTCCAGGCGATGTCACAGGCCCACTGCAACCGCGACGACCTCGACCGTCGCGTCTCCGTGATGCTCCGCCACGTCCTGCCCGGCATCTCCACTCCGGCCATGCTCGCCGCCCTCGACTTCTCCCCGGAGCGCGGCAGGCGGGTCTTTCTCGAGTACCAGGATTACACGCCCGAGACCGCCTCCTCGGTGGCAGGGAGTTAGCGTCACCCAGCCGTAACAAAACCGATCGGTCGGTTAATCTCGGGTTCATGCCGGGGCCGTCTCACCGCCCCGGTTCCGTACAGTCGGCTTCATCCAGCCATGGAAAGGACCCACCGTGCGGCTGCGCTGTGCTGTGCTCGACGACTTCCAGAACGCGGCGACCGAGCTCGCCGACTGGTCGCCGCTCGCGGACGACGTGGAGGTCGTCCCCTTCACCACCCACTTCCCCGACGAGGACACCCTCGCCGCGGCCCTCGCCGACTTCGACATCGTCGTCACCCTGCGGGAGCGCGTCCCCTTCCCCGCCTCCCTGTTCGCCCGTCTGCCCCGGCTGAAGCTGCTGATCGCGTCCGGCATGCGCAACACGGTCATCGACTACGCCGCCGCCGAGGCGCACGGCGTCACCGTCTGCGGTACGGCCAGCTCCTCGACCCCGCCCGTCGAGCTCACCTGGGCCCTGCTGCTCGGCCTCGCCCGCGGCCTCGTGCGGGAGAACAACGCCCTGCGCTCGGGCGGCCCTTGGCAGAGCACGGTCGGCGCCGATCTGCACGGCCGCCGCCTGGGGCTGCTGGGCCTGGGCAAGATCGGCAGCCGGGTGGCCCGGGTCGGCATCGCCTTCGGCATGCACGTCACCGCCTGGAGCCAGAACCTCACCAAGGAGTACGCCGACGAGGTGGGCGTCCAACTGGCCGCCTCCAAGGAGGAGTTGCTCACCGAGAGCGACTTCGTCTCCGTCCACCTCGCCCTGAGCGACCGCACCCGGGGCCTGCTCGGCGCGCCCGAACTCGCCCTGCTCAAGCCGACCGCCTACCTGATCAACACCTCCCGCGCGGCGATCGTCGACCAGGACGCCCTGCTCACCGCCCTGCACGAGGGCCGTATCGCCGGCGCCGGAGTGGACGTCTTCGACATCGAGCCCCTCCCCGCCGACCACCCGATGCGCACAGCGCCCCGCCTCCTCGCCACACCCCACCTGGGCTATGTCTCGCGGGCCAACTACGCGACGTACTACGGCCAGGCGGTCGAGGACATCAGGGCGTATCTGGCGGGGGCACCGGTACGACGGCTGCCCTGAGGGTGCCGTACGGCGCCGACGGAGCCCCTCCGGCAGCGACAGCGCGCTCAGGCGCTGTCGGCGGCCTGGGTCTCCGCGGCCGGCCGGCGGTAGATCCCCTCGCTCCGGCGCAGATGGTGCAGGTCCACCAGATAGCGCCGGAGCGTCACATGGTCGATGTCGTCGCTGTCCTCGCACCAGGCGCGCAGCTTGGCGTCGACGGTCCGCTCCGGGTACTCCACGCCCGGCTCGAAGCTCTGCTCGGCGATGTACCGGAGCACCAGTTTCTTGCGGGTCCACTGCGCGGGCAGCCGGACCAGCCGCCGCCCGTCCCGGACGAAGGTCCGCAGGATCACGTCGGTCCGCTCGTCCCCGGAGTCAGGGCCGCCGCAGGGGCTCTCCCGCCGCGCGGCCTCTCGCGCGTACTCCTTGAACAGCCCGTACGCCACGCCCAGTTCCCCGCCGTCCCCGGCCGTCACCACGCCCTGCTCCCGCAGCCGCCGCAGTGCCACGGCCGTCTCCTTCGGGGACAGCTCCGCGGCCCGGGCGACCTCCTCGGTGCTCCCCGCGCCCAGCGCCACGGCGGCGAAGGCCCGCACCCGGCTCTCCTCGGCGAACAGCCGGACCAGTTGTTCCGTCGGATCGGTTGCCATGCGCGGAGGCTAATGGACGTACCGCCGCGGGGCTGAGCGATTTTTTTCTTCGCCGGACCCCTCCGATCTCGCCGGACCCACCGGCCGATCTCGCCAGGCGTACCGGTAGGTCCTCGCTGGATCCTCGCTAGGCGTACCGGTAGATACTCGACACGTCCTCCAGATCGTCCGGGGTCACGTCCCACGGCGGCAGTCTCTCGTGCCGGGCGACGATCCGGCCGTCCTGGCCTCTGCCCCGGCCTGGCGGCCGCTCCGGCAGGTAGCGGTTGTTGCGGTGGCGCCGCTGCCAGCGCTGCCACTGCATGTCGACGAAGGCGTGGACCAGCCAGAAGACGGGATCGTTGACGGACCCGCCGCCGAGCATCGCACCCCCGACCCAGCGGTGCACCCGGTTGTGGTTGAGCCACGGGTTGCTGTCGGGTCCCCACCCCTCCATCTTGTTGCGGAAGCCCTTGGTGACCGTCGAGTCCCACGGGGCGACGTCGTAGACGGGGTCCCTCAGCGCCCGGTCCAGATCGGCCTTGGTGGGCAGGTTGATCGGATTGCGGGAGCGGCCCAGGTCCCGGGTGAGGAACCGGTCGTCGGTGACGCCCGCCCTGATGGTCCACCAGCCGTTGCGGTAGGCGAACGGCCCGGTCATCACCTGCCGGTCCCCGCGTCGCCCGTTCCCGCCGAGCAGGTCGTTGGTCCACGGCACCGAGGTGGCCGAACGGTCCCTGGTCCAGTCCCAGTACGGCACCGTCACCGAGTCGTCGACGCGGCGCAGGGCGTTCTCCAGCTCCAGCACGAACATCCGGTGCCAGGGCAGGAAGGAGGGCGTCATATGGGCGGCCCGCAGACCTCGCTCGCCGTCGCCGCGGAAGTGCCTGATGTGCAGCCGGACGAACTCGTCGTACTCACCGCGGCGTTTGACCTCGAGCAGCGCCTGGACGAACCGTCGCTTCTCGGTGGCCGTCAGCCTGTTCACGTTCTTACGCACGTACACCATGGTCGGCCTCCCCGTGCGGGTGCCCGCCGCCGAGCGGACCGGGGGCCATGTAGCGCAGCCGTCGGCCGGGTCCGAGTTCGTCGACGGCCGCGCGGGTCGCCTCCAGCGGGGTGCCGTACCAGCTGTAGTGGTCGAGCATGCTCAGCCAGGTGCCGTCGGCCCGGCGCATCAGGTGCAGCGGGTGGCCGTCCACGGTGACGCGCCAGTCGGCGCCGAGGGCGCTGAGCCCGTGGAAGGGAAGCGGGGCGCCCTGGATGTGGCGGCCCCGGTAGGTCTCGTCGAAGGGGATGTCGGTGTGCCGCTGCCGGTTCGCGGACTGCGAGGGCCGGGAGCCGGCGAGCACCGGGGTGAGCGCCACCGCGCCGGAGCCGAACAGCAGCCGCGCCACCTCCCGCCGTGTCCGCCGCCTCGGCTCGCTGTGCACCCGGGCGCCCTCTCCCTGCGCCGCACCCACGGACACCCCGTCTGTACTGACGGCCATCGCTCACTCCTCGCACGGTTCGGCTGTTCGTACGAGTAACCGTCCGGGACGCCCCACGGTCACCACCGAGGCGCCCATACGGTGCAGTGGTCAGCTCGTCCAGAAGTCCCACCAGCGGGTCAGGATCAGCATCCCGACGACCCCGATGTGCAGCACCACGAGCACCCAGGTGAACTCCGCGAAGAGGGTCCGCGCCGGGCCCGGCGCGGGCAGGAGGCCGCCGCGCACGAGGAAGGAGGTCAGGTACCAGAACAGCACGATCGTCGCGAGCCAGGCCAGACAGCACCACAGGCACAGGGCGTTGATCTCGTACAGCGACTCGTACTGCAGCCAGGAGACGAACCCGATCCCGAAGACGCATCCGGCCTCGAAGGTCAGCCAGTACCAGCGCGGGTAGGCGGCCCCCGCCAGCAGACTCACCCCGACGCCGATCACGACGGCGTAGGTCACCAGGCCCAGCATCGGGTTGGGGAACCCGAAGGCCTCGGCCTGCTCGCTCTCCATGACGCTGCCGCAGGACAGCACCGGGTTGAGGCTGCAGCCCGGGGTGAAGTCCGGGTCCTCGAGCAGCTTGAACTTGTCGAGGGTGATGACCCAGGAGGCGAGCAGCCCGGCAGCCCCGGTGAGCACCAGCAGCAGGGCGAACGCACGGCCGCCGCCCGTGGTGCGCCGGGCGGCCGGGGCGGGGGTCACCACCGCGCGGCCCCGCGGTAGACGCGGAGGTGGCCGACCGCGAAGGTGATCGGCGCCGGACCGCAGGGGGCCGGGTGCCAATGGCCGGCGCTCACCGACAGGTTCAGGATCGGATACGCCGACCAGTCGTCGCCGACGCCGGTGCCGTCGGAGAAGACGCGCTCGCCGTTGACGTACCACTCGACGGAACGCGCGCCGTAGGTGGTGCCGACGGTCACCCACCGGTCCGGGGCGATCGCGTCGGCGTCGGAGTGGCAGGTGGAGGCGGGGTTGACGTTGTTGGACAGCTCCAGCAGGTTCGGGTTGTCCGGGTGGTACTCGAAGGAGTCGACCTCGTTAGCACCGTCCTTCCAGGTCCACAGTGCCGGCCAGGCCCCGGTCCCCGAGGGCAGTCTGACGCGGGTCTCGACGTGGTCCCCGGTGCGCACCCGGAAGCCCTCGGCGGAGTACTCGGTGGTGAGCAGCCCGGTGCGCCAGGCCCGCCTGCCGTTGTCCAGGGTGCGGCCGGCCGGGGTGGCGGTGAAGGTGGCGACGCCGTCCGAGACGGTCACACAGCCGGGGTCGAGCCAGTCGAGTTTGTCGTCGTCCGGATTGTGGTCGCGGTAACGGTAGGCGCTGGTCCGGTCGCCCACCCATTTGGCGCCCCACTCGATCGGGGCGTCGAACTCCTCCGACCAGGTCGGTGTGAAGGTGGCGGTGTCGATGGTCATGGCGGCGAGGGTAGGTAAGTCGCCCGCCGCTTTTCCTGATTCACCTCGCGCAGACGATCGAGTCGAGCCGGGCGCACCATACGATCAGCCCATTCGCCGACCAGCTGCCCATCCCTCCGAATGCCTCTGCGCATTCCATTCTTCACCCCCGCCGATTTCACGCGTATGGAGCAACGCGTCACTTTTGCAGCGGCCTTGTACTGCTATGTTCTCCAACCGTCGGATCAGAGGTACTTTCAAGCGAGGTGAATCATGAAGAAGGCAATTTTCACCACTGCGGCGTTGGCCATCGGTGCGGGTCTTGTGGGCGGCTCGGCCGCGACGGCGGCGGCCGCCACGGGGTCGTCTTCGGGCAACTCGGGTGTCACGGCCAGTCCGCTCGGGCTCATGTCCCCGTCCAAGGTGAGCCCGGCGATCCTGCCGGCGACCGACGCCGTGACGCGGCTGGCCCGCGACGGTGGGATCGCGAAGGGAAGCGCGTTCGACAAGAACAGCAAGAACGCGGCCGGAATGTCCGGCGTTTACCTGGACGGAATGGACCCGGATGCCGCCAAGCGGCCCACGATTCCGGTGAAGAACCCGGCCGGCAGCGGCTCCGTCCAGGTCCGGCCGCTGAAGGCGCCGACGGCCGCCGGTTTCGGCTCCTTCCTTCCCCAGTGACGACCCGGCAACCGTACGAGTCCCTGGCTCCGGAATTCTGAGACTCTGATCCGGTTCTCGGCAACCCGCGCACCATCATTCCGGCCCACCGGCCCGCATCCTGCCGGTGGGCCGGAGGCATGTCTCAGAGCAAAGCCGGGCACAGCAACGGGCGGTCACATTGCGCCATCCGAAGGAATCTGTCCACGTTTGATTGTTCCCACCGTGACTTATGCGTGCATATACGGGTTTCCTTTTCGTAAGCGTGCGCAACCGTGAATTCAGGAAGGAACCAAGTTGCCCAAGAAGTTCGCGGTCATCACGGCCCTCGCCCTCAGCACCGTAGTCGCCGGCGCCGGCCTTGCCTCTGCCGGTGAATACGACGGCAATGGCAAGACCACCACTGTCAAGGGTGGCAGCGGGTTCTCGTCGGCCCCGGTAGTCGTCAACGCGCCCCAGCAAGGCGTTCTCGTCGTCAACGGCACCCTGGTCGACGGCCGCTGCATCGCCCCGTGGTCCAACGGATCCGTCCTCGGCGGCGTCGTCGCGACGAACTCGCACTACGCCTCCTGCAACACGGGCACGGTCCACCAGGAGCAGCTCGGCAGCTACAAGGGCGGCCTCCTCTTCTGACCCCCTGATCCGAGCGATTCGCAGCAGGTAAATCTCCCAACGCAGCCCGGAAAGGGGCAGCTCATGCGTAACAAGGTTACGGCCGTTTCCGCGCTTGCCGCGGGTATCGTTCTGGCGGCCGGCGGTACCGCCGCCGCCGACGGCGACATCACCACCGTCCAGGGTGGCAAGGATTTCTCGTCGGCCCCGGTCGTCGTCAACGAGCCCCAGCAAGGCATTCTCATCGCCAACGGCACCCTGGTCGACGGCCGCTGCCTCGCCCCGTGGTCCAACGGATCCGTCCTCGGCGGCGTCGTCGCGACGAACTCGCACTACGCCTCCTGCAACACGGGCACGGTCCACCAGGAACAGACCGGCCACTACAAGGGCGGCCTCCTCTTCTGACCCCTGATCCGAGAATTCGGAGCAGGTCAACCCCAAACGCAGCCCGGAAAGGCTCAGCTCATGCGTAACAAGGTTACGGCCATTTCCGCCCTCGCCGCAGGCATCGTCCTGGCGGCCGGCGGTACCGCCGCCGCCGACAGTGACACCACCACCGTCAAGGGCGGCAGCGGCTTCTCGTCGGCCCCGGTCGTCGTCAACGAACCGCAGCAGGGGATCGCCGTGGTCAACGGATCCGTCCTCGACGCCCGCTGTGCCGCGCCGTGGTCCAACGGATCCGTCCTCGGCGGTGTCGTCGCGACGAACTCGCACTACGCCTCCTGCAACACGGGCACGGTCCACCAGGAGCAGCCCGGCTCGTACGTCGGCGGCCTCCTGTTCTGAGCAGTCCTTCGCCCGATGGCGGTCCGCCGGAAATCCGGTGGGCCGCCATCGGCGTGTCCGCCGCGGGCTCCGGTGCCAAAAGCGTGGGCCCTGGCCGCATGGGAGTGCGGCCAGGGCCCACGGAGAGAGCGCCGACAAGGAGGAATGAGCGCCGATTCACTTGGACCAACGACGCCGAAACGTCCGTGGTCACCCTGTCTCATTCATTTGGCCCAACGCGGCAAAGCACAAGGGCAATTGCGCTCCCCTCACTTCCCGCCGCCCTTCCCGCGTTTCTTCCCGGGAAACGCCGAAGGGCCGGCTCCGCGGAGTGCGGAGCCGGCCCTGAACATCGAGCCGATGGGCGACGAAGTCGAGGAACGAGTCGCCTGCCTGATCGCCTGGTTGGATCGCCTACCTGTTGATCGGGAGTCCACCGAGCAGCTGTCCGTCGGCGGGGTTCGGCAGCGTGCCGCCGAAGATGGGGGTCTTCACCACGCCGGACTTGTTCACGCCCTGCTTGACGTTGTCCGCCGTGCGCTTGACGTTGTTGCCCACATAGCCCGTCGGCACCTTGGCGGCCGAGGGGAGGCTGCGGGCGACCGTCTTCCCGTTGTCGACGAGGCCCGTCGCCGGCATGTCCACCGCGGCGGCGGGCCCGGCGACACCGGCGACGGCGAGGGAGCCGGCGACGACCGCGGCAGCCTTCAGGTTCTTCATCATGTTCCTTTCCTGGTGACTCGACTTCCGTAACTCGCGTTCGGCGAAAGGGACTTCAGCCCGCGGACGCCGTGAGTGAGTCGGTCTCGGTTCTCCTGGGCTAACGAGAGGGGACCGGTCTGGAAACTCCGCCGCGGACAACTTCCAGGAACTCATACGAAAAGACCCGTCGGGCCGGACACGACCGGCGCAACGCGGTGGTGAACGCACGGGCGGTCATCTCCACCGAGTTTCGGATCGTGTGATCACCGTTAAACCGGTGCGGACGACCGGCTGCAAACGGGTGACATCGCGCGGGAAACAACTCCGAAAGGTCCGCCGTTCCGACACGGTCGGCCATCTGACCGTTAAATATGGATAAGTGTCTGGTGCCGCTCATCCCCTGAATCCGGAAAGCCTGTTGCCCCTCGGGCCCTCTCGAACAGGCGTGGGATCTCGTATCGGGAACGCGAGCCACACGTCGTGTTGCTGGTTCGGACTCTTTTCTTCGGAAGGGCAGCCTCGGTCATGCGCATTTCCGCGCCGCACGTCCTGCATGTCGCGCAGCCCGTCGAGGGCGGTGTCGCCCGGGTCGTGACGGACCTGGTGGCCGCACAGGTGACGGCGGGGCTGCGGGTGACCGTGGCCTGTCCGGGGGGCGGCACGCTGACGGACTCCCTGCGCGCTTCGGGCCGCACCGTGCTGCGCTGGGACGCGGTCCGCCGACCGGGGGTCCGACTCCCGGGCGAGGTACGGCAGTTGGCCCGGCTGGTGCGCGATGTGCGGCCCGACCTGGTGCACGCGCACAGCGCGAAGGCAGGGCTCGCGGCCCGGCTCGCGGTGCACGGCCGGCTGCCGACCGTCTTCCAGCCGCACGCCTGGTCGTTCGAGGCCGCGGACGGCGTCGTCGCGCGGCTGGCGCTGGGCTGGGAGCGGTTCGGGGCGCGGTGGGCGACGCGCGTGCTGTGCGTGAGCGAGGCCGAGCGGCGTACCGGCGAGCGATATGGAATCGCCGCTTCTTGGCGGGTGGTCCCCAACGGGGTCGACACCGGCACGTTCCACCCGGAGGGGGACAGCGCGCGGTCGGCGGCGGGCCCGCTCGTCGTGTGCGTGGGCCGGCTGTGCCGGCAGAAGGGGCAGGACGTGCTGCTGCGGGCCTGGCCCGAGGTGGTGCGGCGGGTGGCCGGTGCCCGGCTGGTGCTGGTCGGCGACGGGCCGGCCGCACGGTCGCTGCGCCGCGGTGCGCCCGCGTCGGTGGAGTTCGCCGGCGCCGCCTCCGACGCCGCCCCCTGGTACCGGGCCGCCGACGTCGTGGTCCTGCCGTCCCGCTGGGAGGGCATGGCGCTCGCCCCGCTGGAGGCCATGGCGTGCGCCCGTCCGGTCGTCGTCACGGACGTGGACGGGGCGCGCGAGAGCCTTCCCCCCTCCCATCGGCCGTCCTGTCTGGTGCCGCCGGAGGACCCCGGCGCGCTGGCCCGGGCGCTCACGGCGCTGCTGCGGGACGAGCCGCTGCGCGCGGCGCTCGGCGCGCAGGGCCGTGCGCATGTGCTCGCCGCCCACGACCTGCGGCACACCACGGACGCGGTCACCGGCGTGTATCGCGAGTTGCTCGGCGTCGTTCCCGCGCCGGTCGTACCCAACGAGGGCAGAAAGAGCATCACCACATGACCGCGGAAAGCACCGTCGCCTCACCCACGGGACCGCAGCGGGTGCTGGAGGGCGCCCTCTCCGTTCTCGTCCCGGGCGGCCTGGCCGGCGGACCCGGGCCGTCGGCCGGGCGGGCCGCCCGCCGGTCGCCGCGGGCGTCCCGGGCAGTGCTGTGGCTCGTCGACGGCGCCGCCGTCCTGCCGGCCGCCCTGGTCGTGCCCGTGCCGCACAGGCATCCGCTGGTCTTCGCCCTGCTCGCTCTCGGCGTGCTCGGGCTGAACCGCCGGGCCTCGCGGTACGGCACGTCCGTGGTCCCCGGGGTCCTGGACGAGGTCCCGGCCGTCTGCGCCCGGATCGCCGTCGGCTGGGCGGCTGCCGTGGCGCTCTCCCCGCTGCGGTCGCTCCCGGTGACCGTGCTGCTGGCGGCCGTCGCCGTGCACTGCGGGGCGGCCTGCGCGGGCCGCGCCGCGGTGCACGGCCACCGGCACCGGGTGCTGCGGCGCCGGCCCTGTCCCGCGCTGGTGGTCGGTCCGCTCGCGGCGGCCCGGGAGGTCGCCGCCGCGCTGCTGCGCCACCCGGACTGCGGGGTCCGCCCGGTGGGCGTCGTCGCCGACAGCCTGGAGCTCCTCGGCGGCACCGGTACCGAGCCCGGTGTGCCGGTGCTCACCTCGGCGCAGGACACGGTCGCGGCGCTCCTCGAGAACGGTGTGGAGACGGTGCTCGTCGTCGGGGCCGCCACCAGGGTGGAGAAGGCCGCCGAGCTGCGGATGCTCGCCGCCTACGGATGCGTGCTGTGGGAGCTGGACCCGCAGACGCCGTCGTACGGCCTCACTGGTCGCCGAGAGGGGGCGGGGCAGTTGGCCGGCTTCTCGCTGAGGTGGCTGGGCCCGGAGAGCGGACGGCGGCGCGGCAGCGTCGGCAAGCGGCTGCTCGACGTGGTGCTCTCGGGCTCGCTGCTGGTGCCGGCCGCACCGCTGCTGCTGCTGTGTGCGCTCGTGCTGTGGGTCATGGACGGGCCCGGAGTGGTGTTCCGGCAGGAGCGGATCGGCAAGGACGGGCGGCCGTTCACCATCCTGAAGCTCCGCACCCACCGGCCCGCCAGCGCGCACGAGGCGGCGACCCGCTGGAGCGTGGCGAACGACCAGGACATGAGCCGGTTCTGCCACTTCCTGCGCCGCACCTCGCTGGACGAGCTGCCGCAGCTGTGGAACGTCTTCCGCGGCGACATGAGCCTGGTCGGGCCCCGGCCCGAACGGCCGTATTACGTCGCCAAGTTCAGCCAGGCCTATCCGGGCTACCGGGCGCGGCACCGGATGCGGTGCGGGATCACCGGGCTCGCGCAGATCCACGGGCTGCGCGGCGACACCTCGATCGAGGACCGGTGCCGCTACGACAACGCCTACATCGACAACTGGTCGCTGTGGCAGGACGTCTGCATCCTGCTGCGCACCGCGGTGCAGTTCGTACGGCCGACGGGGAGCTGAGCGGCGGTGAGCACTCCTACGACGGCCCCTCCCCCGCTCGCGCTGTCGCTGCCGGCGCTGCGCCGGGCCCGCTGCTCGCTGTCGGTCCTGTCCGCGCTGCCGGTGGTGGCGGTCGTCGTGCTGCTGGGGCTGCCCGTCGCGCCGGGCAGCGACGTCACACCGGCGGACGCGGCGTCGGGGCTGGTCGTGGTGTGGGCCGTCGTGGCCACCGTACGGCGGGCGCGGCGGCCGCTGACCCGGACGGCGGCGGTCGTGCTCGCTCTGCCCGTGGTGGGTGTCGCCGTGGCCGCGGCGGGGGCGGCGTCCGCCGGCGACGCGGTCACCGGACTGGCCCGCTATCTGCAGGTGTTCGTGCTCGTCCCGGTCGCGGTGCTGCTGCTGGTGCGCGACCGGCGGGGCGCCCGGCTGGTGCTGTGGTCGCTGGTCGGCCTCGCGGTGTGGCAGGGGGCGGTCGGGGTGCACCAGTACCTCACCGAGACCGGGGCGCTGTATCAGGGGGCCGACATCCGGGCGGTGGGCACGTTCGGGCCGTCCGACGTGATGGGGATGGCGAACGTCGTCTCCTACGGGGTGGTCGCCGCGACCGGTCTCGCCCTCGGGTCGCCGGCGCGACGGCTGGGGGTCCCCCCGCCCGAAAAGTGGGGGAAGGTCGTGGCGGCCGGCTGTGCGCTGGCACTGCTCGTACCGCTCGCGCTGTCCTTCAGCCGGGGTGCCTGGATCGCCACGGTGGTGGCCTGCGGGGCGCAGCTGCTGCTGGGCGGGGTGCGGCGGGCGGCGAAGGTGTTCGCGGCGGCGGTCGCGGCCTGCGTCGTGCTGGTCGGCGGGCTGGGGGTGGGTGCGGCGGTGCTGCAGGAGCGGCTGACCAGCATCACCGAGGTGGCCGACGCGCCGGACCAGTCGGTCGTCGACCGCTACACCCTGTGGGCGGCGGCGGCCGGGATGTGGCGCGACCACCCGGTGACGGGCGTGGGGCTGAAGGCGTTTCCGGCGCACCGGGACGGCCATGCCTCGCTCGCGCTGTCGTCGGGCAGCGACACGGCGGGAGCGGGCCAGGCCTTCCGGCGTCAGCCGCTGCTCTCCCCGCACAACATGTACCTGCTGCTCCTCAGCGAGCAGGGCCTGCTGGGGGTGCTCGCGGTGGCGGGCAGCTGGCTGGCCCTGCTGGTGTGCGCGGTGCGGCGGCTGTCGCGGCCGGGGCGGGGCGACGGCGCCCGGGACTGCGCGGTCCCGATCTGCGGGCTGCTGCTGTGGCAGCTCGTGAACTTCCTGTACGCCGACATCGGAGGCCCCTCCACCGTCCTCACGGCCGTCTGCTTCGGCCTCGCCGCCTGGTGGGCACTGGCCCACGACGAGACGACGGCCCCGGCCGCGGAATCGGGCCGGCGATGAGGCCCCGGCCCACCACGACCGGTGACGCCCAGGAGCACCCGCCGGCCCTGCACGGCCCGCCCGCCCCCGAAGACACCCACCCCGAACACCCGGCCGACGTCCTCCGCCCGCTCCCGGCCGCCGTCCCCCAGCCACTCCCGGCCGACCATCGCCCCGGCCTCAGCATCGCGCAACCCGTCGAAGACGGCCCCGACATGACCGCCCCACAACCGGTCCAAGCCCACGCCGACATGACCGCCCCACAACCGGTCCAAGCCCACGCCGACATGACCGCCCCACAACCGGCCGAAAACCACCTCCACATGACCGCCCCACAACCGGCCGAAAACCACCTCCACATGACCGCCCCACAACGGGTCGAGAACCGCCGCCCGACCGGCCACGCGGCCGACCCCGACTCCCCCGGCCCGGCGGGCGATCGCCCCAGTGGCCAGACCGTCGGCGTTCACCCGCCCGCGTCGGCCACCCCGGCCGACCCGGCGCCCGTTCCCCGCCCGGGCGGTCCCACGAGGCGCTTCCTCGCCAGGGCGACGTTGCTCACCGTCGCGCTGTCCATGGCCGGGGCGCTGCTCGGGCTCGGGCGGGATCAGGCGCTCGCGCATCTCTTCGGCGCCGGGGCGGACACCGACGCGTTCCTGGTGGCCTGGACCGTGCCCGAGATGGCGTCGACGCTGCTGATCGAGGACGGCATGGCGTTCGTGCTCGTGCCCGCGTTCAGCGTGGCGTTGGCGCGGCGGGCGCGCGGGCTCGGCGGCCCCGACCCCGTGCACGCCCTGGTCGCCGCCACGTTGCCGCGGCTGTGCCTCGCCCTCGCCGGCACGGCCGCCGTGCTCGCGGCCGGGGCTCCGCTGCTGGTCTCCGTCCTGGCGCCCGGTCTGCCCGACCCGTCCCTGGCGGTGTCCTGCACCCGGATGACCGCGACCTGTGTGCTGAGTTTCGGGCTGGCCGGGTACTGCGGTGCGGCGCTGCGGGCGCACGGCAGTTATCTCGCTCCGGGCGCGATCTACATCGCGTACAACGGCGTGATCATCGCCACGATGGTCGTGCTGGCCGCGCGGTGGGGCGTACGATCCGCCGCTCTCGGCGTCGCTCTGGGCGGGTGCCTCATGGCCGCCCTGCAGGCGCCCGCCCTGTGGGGGCGGATCGCCGGACGGCCCGTCGCGGCACCTCCGCCGAGCCGCATGCCGAGCCGCATGTCGGCACAGCCGGCAAAGCGCCTGGCGCTCGGCCTGGTCTGTGCCGTGCTGCTGTTCGCCCTGTGCCGGCAGTCGCAGGTGCTCATCGAGCGGTACTTCGCGTCCGAACTGCCGGCCGGTGCCATCTCGCATCTCAACTACGCCCAGAAGGTCGCCCAGTTGCCGATGTCGCTGGCGCTGATGGTGTGCGTCGTCACCTTCCCGGTGGTGGCGCGGGCCATCGCCGACGGCGACCCGCGGCGGGCCAGGGAGCGGGTGGAGCGGGACCTGGTACTGACGGCCTGTCTGGTGCTGCTCGGCGCCGCCGTGGTCGTGGCCTGTGCGCCGCAGATCGTCCAACTCCTCTTCCAGCGCGGCGCGTTCACGGCGCAGGACACCGCGACGACCGCCGCCGTCATGCGGGTCTACGCGGCCGGGCTGCTCGGGCACACGCTGGTGGGGGCGCTCGTCATGTCGTACTTCTCGACCGGCCGGACCACCTGGTACCCGCTGGGCGCGATGGGCGTGGGCGCGCTCACCACCGTCGCCCTCAGCGCGTGGGCCGTTCAGCCCTGGGGAGCCCGCGGCATCGCCGGGGCCAACGCGGCCGGCATCACCCTCACGGCGCTGCTCCTGCTGCACGGCGTCGGTCCGCGCACCGTGCCCGTGCGGGTCCGCCGGGTCGTCGCGGGACTGGCCCGGCCGGTGTGCGCGGCCGTGTGCGCCACCGGTGCCGGGCTGTTCGGTGCGGGGCTCTTCGCCTCGCCCGCCGCTTCCGTCGCCGCCGGCTGCGGCTGCGTGACCGCCGTATTCCTGCCGCTGGCCTGGTTCCTCGACGCGGCGGGCGCCCGGTCCCTCCTGGCTCCCGTCATGCATTCCGTCCATCGCTCCGTCACACGAAAGCCTCGCCATGGTCGCTGACACCTCCATCGCGCCGCGCACGGCCGAACCCCGTCCCGGAACAGCCACCGGGGGACGCCCGAAGCGGCGTACCGCCGCGTGGGTCGCCATGTACCACTCCGTCTCGGACTGCCCCGACGACCCGTACAACGTCACCGTCACGCCCGCACGCCTCGAACGGCAGCTCGCCTGGATGGCCGGCCGCGGTCTGCGCGGGGTGAGCGTGCGCGAGCTGCTCGCGGCGCGCGCCCGCGGCACGGAACGCGGCCTGGTGGGGCTCACCTTCGACGACGGCTACACGGACTTCGTCACCACCGCCCTGCCGATCCTGCGCCGCCGGGGCTTCACCGCGACGGTGTTCGTGCTGCCCGGGCTGCTCGGCGGCGAGAACGCCTGGGAGCCGAGCGGCCCGCGCAAACCGCTGCTCGACGCGGACGGCATCCGCCGTGCCCTGGCCGCGGGCATGGAGGTCGCCTCGCACGGTCTGACCCACGTCGATCTGACCAAGGCCACCGACCAGGTGCTGCAGACCGAGGTCGACGACAGCCGCCACCGGCTCGCCGCGATCACCGGCGGCGACATCGAGGGCTTCTGCTACCCCTACGGCTTCGTCGACGAGCGGGCCGCCGACGCCGTGCGCCGGGCCGGTTACCGCTACGCCTGCGCGATCTCCCCCGGCCCGGCCGGCTGCGGCGACTTCGCGCTCCCCCGCATCCACATCGGGCAGGCGGACACGGCGGTGCGGCTGGAGCTGAAGCGCCGCCTGGCCCGGGTCCACGGGCGCGCCCTGGAGACCGTATGAAGGCGCTGCACATCATCACCGGCCTCGGCGTCGGCGGCGCGGAGCAGCAACTGCGCCTGCTGCTGCGCCATCTGCCCGCACAGTGCGACGTGGTGGCACTGACCAACCCCGGCCCGGTCGCCGAGGGCCTCACCGCCGACGGGGTCAACGTCACCCACCTCGGGATGACCGGCAACCTCGACCTGCGCGCGCTGCCCCGCCTTACCGACCTGATCCGTTCCGGCGGCTACGACCTCGTGCACACACACCTGTACCGGGCCTGCCTCTACGGCCGCGTCGCCGCCCGGCTCGCGGGGGTCGAGACCGTGGTGGCCACCGAGCACTCGATCGGTGCGAGCCGGCTGGAGGGCCGGCGGCTGACCCGCGGTGTCCGCGCGCTGTACATGGCCGGCGAGCGCCTCGGCCTCGCCACGGTCGCCGTCTCGCCGACGGTGGCCGAACGGCTGCGGCACTGGGGCGTGCCCGGGCAGCGCATCCGGGTCATCCCGAACGGCATCGACGCGCCCCGCTTCCGGTACGACGAGGCGCGCCGCAAGGAGGCCCGGGCGTTCCACGGGGTGCCGGACCACGCGTACGTCGTCGGCGGGGTGGGGCGCCTCGCCCCGGGCAAGCGCTTCGACCTGCTGGTGCAGGCGCTGGCCCTGCTGCCCCTGGACGTATGGCTGTTGCTGGTCGGCGGCGGATCCGAGGCGGAGGCGCTGCGGCGCACCGCACGGGATCTGGGGGTCGCGGGCCGGGTGGTGCTGACCGGCGAGCGCCCGTCCCTGCCCGCGCCCGGCGACAACACCCCCGACCTGGTCTCCCTGCTGTCCGCGATGGACGTGCTCGCCTCGCCGTCTCCCGAGGAGTCCTTCGGTCTCGCCGTCGTGGAGGCGCTGGCCGCCGGCCTCCCCGTGCTGTACGCGAGCTGCCCCGCCGTGGAGGACCTGGGGCCGGACGCGGCGCCCGGTGCCCGGCGCGTCACGGGCGGCGCCGGGGCGTTCGCACGCGCACTGCTGCGGCTGCGGGCGGAGGGACCGGGCGAGCGGACGGTTCCGGACGTCGTGCACCGCTACGACATCACGCGCACCGCCCGGCAGCTGATGGATCTGTACACGGACGCCCTGTCCGGCTCGACTTCGGAAGCGAGTTCCTCATGACGGACATCCCCGACCGGCGTGCCCCGCTGTCCGACCCCGCGCGCGCCTGCGTGAAGCGACTGCCCTCGTGGTGGTGGCTGCCGGCCGGCGCGCTGATCGGCGCCGTGGCCGGTGGCGCCTACGGCCAGTTGAGGCCGCCGGAGTACACGGCGACGAGTTCCGTCGTCGCCGTGCCCACCGGCAGGACCGGCGCCGACGGCACCGACGCGCTCGGCCTCGCGCAGGCGTACGGCCGGGTCGCCCCGCAGCTGGCGGTGCTCGCGGACGCGCAGGTGTGGGCCGGTGTGCCGGTCGCGACGCTGCGCGAGAGCGTGCGGGTGGCGACCTCGCCGGACGCGCCGATGGTCGCGGTGTCGGCGACCTCGTCGCGCCCGGACCTGGCCGTCGACATCGCCAACGCCGTCTCCCGCGCGCTGGTCACCCAGGCGGACCACAGCAAGGACACCACCGGCATCCGGTTCGAGCGCCTCGCCCGCGCCCTGACACCCAGCGAGCCGTCGTCCGCGTCTCCGGCGCTGACCTCGCTCGTGGGCGCGAGCGCCGGGGGTCTGCTGGGCGGCCTCGCGCTGCTGGCCCGGCCGCGCCGGGTCGCGGACGACGACGACCGCAGCCGGGCGTCGGTACCCGGCCCGGCGAACGCGGCCGACGCCCGCGGAACGCTTGGATGACCGGGCCGGGCCGCGCGCTGGCGGTGGAGGTGTGCACCGACGAGCGCGCCTTCGCGGAGCTGGCCGGGGAGTGGGAACGACTGCACCGGGCGTGCCCGTCGGCGACGCCGTTCCAGAGCCATGCGTGGCTGCACTCGTGGTGGCTGTCGTACGGCAGGCCGGGCGGGCTGCGGCTCGTCCTGGTGCGCCGGAGCGGTGAACTGGTGGCGGCGGCACCGCTGATGCGGGTGCACCACCCGCTGCCGGCGCTGGTGCCGATCGGCGGCGCCATCACCGACTTCCACGATGTGCTCGTCGACGGCGCGGCGGCCGCACAGGGCGCCTGGGCCCTGGCGGACGCGCTCACCGACATGGCCCGCACCGCCCTGGTCGACTTCGGCGAGGTCCGGCCGGGCGGCGCGATGGAGCGGGTCTACCTCTGCTGGCGCGGCCCGCGGCACCGGTTGCCCGACTCCGTGTGCCTGGAGTTGCCCGCCGTGCCCGTGAACGAGCTGGTCGGGCGGCTGTCGTCGAGGCACGCCCAGCGGGTCCGCAACAAGGTGAAGCGGCTGTCCCGGCTCGGCGTCGAGTGGCGTGTCGTGCGCCACGACGAGTCCGAGGCCGCACTGCGCCGGCTCCTCGAACTGCACCGACTGCAGTGGCAGGGCAGGAAGGTGTCGCCGGAACACCTGCGGCCGCGGTTCCTGGAGCACCTGGTCCGGTCGGTGGGTCCCATGACCCGGTCCGGCCAGGCGGCGGTGCTGGAGTTCGTGCTCGACGGGACGGTGGTGGCGGTCAACCTGAATCTGCTGTCGGGGGAGATGGCGGGCACGTATCTGTACGGCTTCCACCCTCGCTTGCGGGAGCGGAAGGTGGACGTGGCGGCGATGCTGCTGCACGCCTCCGCCGAGCACCTCGCGTCCGGCGACGGCTGCCGGGTGCTGAGCCTGCTGCGCGGCGACGAGCCGTACAAGTACCGCTGGCACCCCGAGGCGGTCCCCAACCAGCGCTTTCTGCTGGCCCGGCGCCGCACCCTGCCGCTGCTGGCTCTCGCGGCCGGCGAGGCGACCGCGAGGGCCGGCGCCAAGCGGGTCCTGCGCGGAAACCCCGACCCGGCCGGTCAGCGGTAGCGCTCGGCCCACTGCAGACAGAGGGAGAGCTTGCCGCCGATCTGGTGCTCGAACCACTTCGCGAGGTCCAGCAGGGTGCAGTGCGGCAGCTCGGAGGGCCTGGGCGTAGGCGTAGGCATGGGCGTCGGCGTCTTCGACGTCTGGTCCGGCCCCGACGCCGGGTCCGGGTCGGCGGAATCCGTCGGCGCGGTCGGGACGGGGACCGACGGCCCCGGTTCCGGCCGCGGCACGAGGGGGCTGGACAGCAGTACGCGGTACAGGGCGGAGGCCCGGGGGTTGTCGGAGCACAGCCACACACCGTGCGGGCAGTAGTCGGTGATGGTGTTGTACACCGGCTTGTGCTCGTCCATCCACGCGAGCATGCGCAGCATCCACGTGATGTTGTCGCCGTTGCGGAACAGGCCCCATTCCGGATACGAGATCGGTTTGCCGTGCCGGCGCGCGAAGTCCACGTGGTGCTGGAGGCCGTAGGGCTCGGAGACCTGCTCGTCGAAGTCGAGCCCGCGCGGCTGGTCGTACGCGTCCATGCCGAGGATGTCGACGAACTCGTCGCCCGGGTAGCACTCCGGCCAGGGAATGGCGTCCATGCCCCGGCTCGGGGCGAAGTCGAACCTGAACTTCTGGCCGGGGACCGAGCGCATGACGGTGACGATGCGTTGCCAGTACCGCTTCCAGCTGTCCGGGTCGGGGGCGCAGCGGTGGGTGTAGGTGACGCCGTTCATCTCCCAGCCGAGCACGATGACGGTGTCCGGCACGCCGAGGTCGACCAGCCGCTCGGCCAGCACCTCGAAGTGGTCGTCGAAGGCGCCGTCCGCCGCCCGCCGCAGCAGCTTTCTGACCGCCCAGTCGGGGACGTTCTCCTCGTTGCGCTCCATCATCGGCACATTGAGCACGAGCAGCCGGTCGGCCTTGGCCCGCCGCCACTTGGCCCAGCTGTCGAGGAAGCCGTGCGCGCCCTCGATGTTGTGCCAGGCGTCCCCCGGCAGATAGGTGTGCCCCACGCGCAGTTCATGGCCGCCGAGCCAGCGGCTCAGCTGCTTCATGCGCTGCAGGCCGACGGGACCGTAGTGGAGGTACGCCCCGAACGCGGGACCGCGCGCGGATGCCGCCGGCGGGGAGTCCGTGGAGTCAGGGGGTGTGGGGGCTGTTGGGCGTTCGGGAGGTGTGGGGGGTTTGGGTGCCGCGGTGTGCGGCGGGTCGGGGCGGCTTGCGGCGTCGGTCGCGAAGGCCGGGCCCGGGACCAGAGCCGCCGACGCGACGACTCCCGCGGTGATGAACGCCAGTCGCCGCAGGCGCCTTGGGCGGCCGGGGCCGGACCGGCGGTGTTCAGGGGCCATGCGTCCTCCTTGTGGGCAGCTCCCTCCCGTTTGTTGACGTATGGCCATATATACGCTTAATGCATCAACCGAGTACACCGGATCGGTGCGAATCGCCCACAAGAGTGACCGCGAACGGTCCCTCATGTGCCGTACAGCGCCTCGATGTCCTCCGCGTAAGCCGCCATCACCGCATGCCGCTTGACCTTCAGGGACGGCGTGAGCATGCCGTTGTCCTCGTTGAACTCGCCCTCGACCAGCACGAACGCGCGGATCGACTCGGCCCGGGAGACGGCCTCGTTGGCGTAGTCGACGGCCTTTTGGACGTCGGCGCGCATCCGGGGGTCCTTGACCACGTCGGCCGTCGGGGTGTCGGCGGGCATCTTGCGTACGGCGAGCCAGTGGGCGACCGCTTCGGGGTCGAGGGTGATCAGGGCGCCGACGAAGGGCCGGTTGTCGCCGACGACGAGGCACTGGCCGATGGGTGAGCGGCTGCGCAGGCGGTCCTCCAGGACGGCCGGGGAGACGTTCTTGCCGCCGGAGGTGACGAGGATGTCCTTCTTGCGGCCGGTGATGGTGAGGTAGCCGTCCTCGTCGAGGGAGCCGAGGTCGCCGGTGGCGAACCAGTCGTCCTGGAGCACGGCGTCGGTGGCGGCCGGGTTGTTCCAGTAGGAGTGGAAGACGATGCCGCCCTTGATGAGCACCTCACCGTCCTCGGCGATCCGTACGGCGGTGCCCGGGACGGGCCGGCCGACGGTGCCCGGGCGGGGTTTGAGGGGCGGGACGATGGTGGCGGCGGCCGTCGTCTCCGTCAGCCCGTAGCCCTCGTAGACGATGATTCCGGCGGCGTAGAAGAACAGGTTGAGGTTACGGTCGAGGGGGCTGCCGCCGCTGATCGCGTAGCGCATACGGCCGCCGAGTTCCTTGCGGATACGGCGGTAGACCAGCAGGTCGTACAGGACCCAGGCGGCGTAGAGGCCGGGGCCGGGGCCCTTGCCCTGGTTCAGGAACTTGTTCAGGTACGCCTCTCCGAAGCGGACGCCGATACGGTCGGCGCGGTCGAAGGAGGCGCCGCGGCCGATCTTCTGCGCTGTCGCGCGGCCGGTGTCGTGGATCTTCTCGAAGAGGTACGGGACGCCGACGAGGAAGGTCGGGCGGAACTCCCTGAAGGCCGGGCGGAGTTCGTCGGGCTTGATGCTCGGGCAGTGGCCGATCTCGATGCGGGCCATCAGGCAGGCGATCTGGAGGGTGCGGCCGAGGATGTGGGCGAGCGGGAGGAAGAGGAGGGTCGAGGCGGTCTGCCGGGTGACCTCCTTGAAGATCGGGTGGAGCAGCTCGACGGTGTTGGCGGCCTCGGCGTGGAGGTTGCCGTGGGTGAGGACGCAGCCCTTCGGTCGGCCGGTGGTGCCGGAGGTGTAGCAGACGGTGGCGATGGTGTCGGGGGTGAGGGCGGCACGGCGTTTGGTGACCTCGTCGTCGGGGAGGTCGCGGCCGAGGGCGGTGAGGGTGGTGAGGGCGTCGGTCGCTTGCGACCGCGTCGCGTCCAACTGCCATATCCGCGGCGGCTGTTGGTGGCCGGCCGTGCCTGTCGTCACCGTCTCGGTGTTCTGCTCCGTCTCGGTGATGACGTAGCGGGCGCCCGAGTCGCGGACGATCCACTCCACCTGGGCGGCGGAGGAGGTGGCGTAAACGGGGACGGTCTGGCCGCCGGCGGCCCAGACGGCGAAGTCCAGGACCGTCCATTCGTAGCGGGTGCGGGACATCACGGCGACGCGGCCGCCGGGTTCGAGTCCCGCGGCGATCAACCCCTTGGCCACGGCGGTGACTTCGCGCGCGAAGGCCGCGGTGGTCACCGGTTTCCAGGTGCCGCCCTCCTTGCGCCGGAGGGCCACCGCGTCGGGAGCCTCGGCGGCGTTGGTAAAGGGGAGGTCGGCGGTGGTGCCGGTGGTGTTCTGCGATGCGAGGGGTGGGGTCCGGGCCTCGCGGACCACGCCTTCGGCATCCTTGACGATCTCGACCCTGGTGCGATCCATCAGGTCGGTGCGCTGCTTCGCCCGCTTCAGATCCTTGCGTACGCCCATGACGGCTCCCGGTGCCAGTCGGACTTACCGAGAAGTCAACTTACTCACGCGTAACGGAAGGTCAATGGGTCGGGACGTAGTGAAGATGTGTGCCTCTGTACGGTGCTCTACGACCACCCCCACGGAAGGAAACCCGTGCACCCTTTGCGTCTTCGGTCCGCCCTGGTCGCCGTCTGCGCCGCCGCGGCCATGTCCTTCGCCGGCGCCGCACCGGCCGCCGCCCACACCTCCGCCCCAGTTCGGGCGGCCTCCGTCGCTTCCGGCCTCACCCCGCTGACCGACCTGTTCGCCGAGCGGCTGCTGGTCGCCGACAAGGTGGCCGCCGCCAAGTACGGCACCGACAAGCCGATCGACGACCCGGTGCGCGAGCAGCAGATCCTGGACGACGTGGCGGCGCGGGCCACCGCGCTCGGGCTGGACCCGGCGGCCACGCAGGCCGTCTTCCGGGACCAGATCGAGGCGAACAAGCTCGTGCAGCGCGGGCTGTACGCACGTTGGGACGCACATCCCGAGGAGCGGCCCACCGAGCGTCCCGACCTGGTCAAGGAGGTCCGCCCGGTGCTCGACCGCATCACCACGCAACTGCTGGACGCGCTGAAGGACACGCAGCCGGCGCGCACCTCGCCGTCCTGCGAGCCACGGCTGTACGTCGCGGCCGCATGGTCGGCGTACGGCCATGAGTTGGACCTCCTGCATCTGAAGGGGCTTCAGCGGGCCGTGCCCTCGGTGTGCGCGGGCGCGCTCAGTCCCGCCCCCTGAGATCGCTCGCTCGCTGAATCGCGTCGGCGAGACGGCTCACCTCCTCGTCCTCCGTGGTGGTCGCCAACTCGTCGGCTCGATCGGCCAGTTCGGAGAGACGGGGCATGCCGGGCAGGGCGGTCCCGCGGTCGTCGCCGAAGCTGAGGGCGTCGGCGAAGTAGGCGGCCGTGGCCGTGACCTGGAAGCGGGGGCTCGCGCTCCAGACCGAGTCCTCCAGGGAGCCCGTCTCCAGCCGGCCCGACTCCTCGTGCGGGGCGCGGGAGGCGGGGTCGAGCCAGCGGACGCTCGCCGTGGCGAGGTGGCCTTCCGTGCCGGGGCGGGTGCGGACGGCGTAGAGGGCCGTCACCGTGTGGCCGGGGCCGATCTCGCCGCCGTCGACGCGGTCGTCCCGGAAGTCCTCGTCGGCGACCTGCCGGTTGTCGTAGCCGATGAGGCGGAACTCGGAGACCGTCGCCTGGTCGAAGGCGACCTGGGCCTTGGCGTCGCGGGCCGTGAGGTCGATGTTCTTCGGGAGTTCCTCGCAGAAGACCTTCCGGGCCTCCTCCTCGCCGGAGACGTACACCGTGTGGCCGTCGCCCTTGTCGGCGAGGCGTTCCATCAGGGCGTCGCCGTAGTCGCTGCCGACGCCCACGCCGAAGAGGGTGATGCCGTGTTCGCGGCGCTCGGAGGCGATGCGTTCGAGGATGGTGTCCGCGTCGGTGTCGCCCGTGTTGGCCAGAGCGTCGGAGACCAGGACGACACGGTTCGTGGCACCCTCGCGGAGGCCGTCCTCCGCCGTTTCGTAGCCGGTCTCCACTCCTGCGCCCAGGTTGGTCGAGTCCGTGGGCTCCAGGCTGTCGATCGCGTCGTGGATCTCGTCCCGGTTGCCGTCCAGGCGGGTCATCGGCAGGACCCTCTCCGCCTCGTCGCTGAAGGTGACGATGGCCACCGAGTCGTCGTCGCGCAGGCGGTTCGTCATCACGCCCAGGGAGTCCTTGGCCAGGTCCAGGCGGCCCGGTTCGGCCATCGAGCCGGAGATGTCGATGACGAAGGTGAGCGCGGCGGGCGGGCGTTCGTCGGGGTCGTCGGCCGGGCGGGTCGCCAGGCCGACGCGGACCAGGGACCAGTCCTCGCGTTCGGTGCGGGCGCCGTCGACGGTGACCGTGAAGCCGTTGCCGTCGGGGCGGTCGTAATCCTGGCGGAAGCTGTTGACGAACTCCTCGGGGCGGACCGTGGAGGGGTCGGGCAGGTAGCCCTCGGCGAGGGTGCGGCGGGCGTAGCCGTAGGAGGCCGTGTCGACGTCCAGCGCGAAGGTGGATAGGTAGTCGGGGGCGGGTGCGAACTCACGGGAGTCCGAGTCCTCACGGGAGTCCGAGTCGTCGTCTCCCTCCTTGTGCTCGCCCGTGCCGCCGTTGCCGTGGGTGTAGTCGGGGGCCGGGAAGCCGCTGGCATAGCCGGCGCCGTTCTTGTCCGCCGAGGTGTCCCCGCTGTCGCCCTGCCCGCAGCCGGTGAGCAGCAGGCCGCCCGCCGCGGTGATGGCGAGGAGCCCTCCTATTCGGTACCGCTCCATCGTCCGAGCCATCGTCCGTGCCCCCTTGGTCCGTTGACGTCGACTTATGCGACTGTGACGGGCCAGGGGGCCGGAACGTGCGCTATGGAGCGTTGCGGATGAGTCTCGAAGAGGGCACGGGGGCGGCCTGTCGAGACCGGTGGGTGATCCTCCGTTGACCTACGACACCACGTCCTTGCGGGCGAAACCCCGGAAGGCCAGCGCGAACAGGACGAGCGCGTACGTTATGGAAATCGCGGTGCCCTGGATCATGCCGGACCACTCCAGCCGGGGCTGCACGGCGTCCGCCCAGGCGAACTGCCAGTGCGCGGGCAGGAAGTGGCGCCAGTCGCCGAGGGCCGTCACCGCGTCGAGGACGTTGCCGACGATGGTCAGGCCGACCGCGCCGCCGACCGCGCCGAGCGGGGCGTCCGTCTTGGTGGAGATCCAGAACGCCAGCCCGGCGGTGACCAGTTGGGACACGAAGACGTACGCCACGACCACCAGCAGCCGCTGCGCAGCCGTGCCCGTGTCGAGCGAGCCGCCGGTCGGGATCTGCAGGGGACCCCAGCCGTAGGCCACCGTGCCGACGGCCAGCGCGACCACGGGCAGGATCACCATCGCGGCCAGGCTGAGGCCCAGTCCGACCACGAGCTTGGACCACAGCAGGCGGGCCCGGGGCACGGGGGCCGCCAGCAGGTAGCGCAGGGAGGACCAGCTGGCCTCCGACGCCACCGTGTCCCCGCAGAACAGCGCGACGGGGATGACCAGCAGGAAGCCCGCGGAGACGAACAGGTTCACGGCGGCGAAGTTCGCGCCGGACGCCGTGGCCGTGTCCATCAGCGTGATGCGGTCACCGCCGCCGTCCGGCTCGCCGCCGATCGCGAACGCGGCGACCAGCACGAACGGCAGGACGGTGAGGATGCCGAACATCACCAGCGTCCGGCGCCGCTTCAGCTGTCGGATCAGCTCCACCCGGAGCGGCAGGGTGCGGCCCGCCCGGTAGCCGGAGGCGACCTCGGTGCGCGCGGTGCTTTCGCCGAGTGTGCTCATGCGGACCCTCCGATCAGGGTGAGGAAGGCGTCTTCCAGACGGCGGTGGGGCCCCACCGACTGGACGGGCACCTCCAGCCGTACGAGTTCGGCGATCAGGCGCTGTGCGCTGCCGTCGGTGTCCAGGCGGACGAGCAGGCCCTCGTCGGTGGTGATCGCCGAGGCGATGCCGGGCAGCGCCGCCACCTTCTCCACGACCGGCTCCTCGACGGGCGTGGCCGTGCCGACGAGCAGTGTGTCGCCGGAGCCGATGATCTCGCCGACCGGGCCGGCCTGCACGAGGCGGCCGCGGTCCATCACCACCAGGTGGGTGCAGGACTGCTCGACCTCGGCGAGGAGGTGGCTGGAGACGATCACCGTGCGGCCGGCGGCCGCGTAGCGGATCATCACCTCGCGCATCTCGCGGATCTGCGGCGGGTCCAGGCCGTTGGTCGGTTCGTCGAGGATGAGCAGGTCCGGGAGGCCGAGCATGGCCTGGGCGATGGCGAGGCGCTGGCGCATGCCCTGGGAGTACGTGCGCACGGCGCGGGCCAGCGCGTCGCCGAGGCCGGCGATCTCCAGGGCCTCGTCGAGGTGGGCGTCCTGAGGCGGGCGGCCGGTGGCCTGCCAGTACAGCTCCAGGTTCTCCCGGCCGGACAGGTGCGGCAGGAAGCCCGCGCCCTCGACGAATGCGCCGACCCGGGAGAGTACGGGTGCGCCCGGGCGGATCGCGTGGCCGAAGACACGGATCTCGCCGGCGTCGGGCTTGATCAGGCCCATCAGCATGCGCAGTGTCGTCGTCTTGCCGGCGCCGTTCGGGCCGAGGAGGCCGAGGACCTGGCCCTTCTCCACCCGGAAGGACAGGTCCCGCACGGCGTAACGGTCCTGCGAGCCCGCGTACTTCTTGCTCAGGTCCGTGATCTGCAGGGGGACGTCCGCCAGGTCGGGGTCGGGCGCGGGGGTGGCGGTGCGGCGGCGGGCCGTCAGCAGCAGGGCCGCGGCGATCAGCGCGGCGGTGATCGGCAGCCACCACACCCAGGACGGCAGCGCGGCGGCGGCGGTGCTCACGCCGGGCGCGGTCGGGACGGACAGGTCGCCCTTCAGGGAGACGGTGTACGTGGCCGGGGCGGCCGGGGAGGCGTAGCCGAGGTCCGTGGAGGAGAGGACCAGGCGAAGACGGTGGCCCTGCTCGATGCCGTAGTCGATGGCCGGGAGCGTGATCGTCACGTCCTGGCCGGACTTGGCGTTCTCGACGCGCAGGGGTGTGACCAGCTGTGACGGCAGCACCTGCTGGGTGCCGTCGGGGCCGACGTCGTAGACCTTGGCGAAGAGCACCGCGTCCTCGCTGGTCGACTTCACGCGGACGGTCGCCGTCGGGGAGCCGGTGATGCGCAGGTTGCCGGTGACCGGCGCCGACTCGAACGCGGCGAACTGGCCCGGGAAGTCCAGGGACACCCCGATGCCCAGCGAGGACAGCTGGGCCAGGCCGCCGGTGCCGCCGAGGCCGGGCAGGGCGGAGACGGCGGGCGGGCTGGCGCCGGCCGGGTTGGCGAAGCTCTGCTCGCCGCCGGTGAGCGCGACGGCCTTCCGGCCGCTCTCCAGGCCGGGGTACGCGTCCGAGCTCGCGCCGCGCAGCAGTGCCTCGCCGTCGGTGGAGTCGACGCCTCCGGTGCGGGTGACGCGGAAGGCGGGGCCGGTGTCGGCGCTCTTGTCGTCCTTGAGGTAGCGGTCGAACCAGGACTTCACGCGCCCCTGGATCCGGCTCGTCTCCATGTCGCCGCCGTCATGACCGCCGGAGATCCAGTCGACGTCGACCGGGGCGCCGTTGGCACGGATGGCCTTCGCGGCCTGGTCGGCCTGGCCGAGGGGGAAGAGCGAGTCCGACTGGCCCTGCATGAGGAGGGTGGGCACCTTGATGCGGTCGCCGACGGCGGACGGTGAGCGCTCCTCCAGCATGGTGCGGGCCTGGGCGTCCGGGGTGCCGGACTCGGCGACGCGGTCGTACATCTCGCAGATCCGCGTCTCGAACTTGGAGCAGCCGCCGGCCGAGTTGACGAAGATGCCCGCCCAGAGCTTCTTGAACACGCCGTTCGGGAACAGGGCGTCGGCGAGGTTCCAGTACGTGATCGCCGGGGCGATCGCGTCCACCCGGTCGTCGTGGCCGGCGCCCAGCAGCGAGATGGCTCCGCCGTACGAGGCGCCCGCCATGCCGACCCTGGGGTCGCCGGTCTTGTCCAGCTCGACCTGGGGCTGCTTCGCCAGCCAGTCCAGCAGCCTGGACACGTCGGCGACCTCGCCCTTCGGATCGTTCAGCCCGACCTTGCCGGTCGACTTCCCGAAGCCACGGGCGGACCAGGTCAGCACCGCGTACCCGTCCCGGGCGAGGTCCTCGGCCTGCTGCCGTACGTCGTCCTTGCTGCCGCCGAAGCCGTGTGCGAGGAGGACGGCGGGGCGGCGTCCGGAGGGGCCCGAGGTGAAGAACGAGGTGTCGACGCGCACCCCGTCGCCCATGTCCATGACCCGTTCCGTGCTCTGCACCGGCGGCGCGTCGTCGTCGGCGACGGCCGTCCATGTCCCGGCCCCGGCGAGGACTAAGACGGAGGCCGCGGCGGCGATCCACCGTCGCGGCCTCCGTACTCGCCCTCGCAGTGCGGGCAGTCGAAGATCCATGCTTCAACGGTACGGGGCCAACCTGTCGGCAAGTTATCTACCGGGGGCTGAATCACAGGCCCTCCCGTGGGGGTACGGGAGGGCTTTTGTCTACCGCGTTCGTGGTAGGGCGGGTGGGAGCTCGGGCGGTTCTGTTGTCGGCCGGCTGACCTCAGGTCCGCTCATCCTCCGGAATTGATACGAGCCACCGGGTTTCCCTGCGTGGGCGCAGGTACAGCGCCCAGTACAGAGTGGCCACCGCCGTTATGCCGCCCGTCCACAGCAGGTACTCCGTCTCCTGCTGGCTCAGGATGTACACGAGGACCACGATGAGCAGCAGCGGCATCGCAGGCCACAGCGGCATCCGCCAGGCCGGTGTGTGCTTGTGGGCGGCACGGCGGGCCGCCAGCGCGGCGATCGCGACGAGCAGGTACATCCCCGTCACCGAGACCCCCGTCACGCCGTACAGCGTGTCGAGGTTGACGAAGCACAGGGCCGCGCCGGGGACGCCCACCGCGAGCGTGGCGACCCATGGGGAGCCGAAGCGGCCGAGCTTGGTGAGGACGTTGTTGACCGGCTCGGGCCAGGCCTTGTCGCGGGCGGAGGCGAACAGGACGCGGGAGTTCTGGATGACCATGACGATGCCCGCGTTGACGATCGCGAGGGCCACGCAGAGGCTGATGAAGGTGCCGACGGCGGAGTTGGACCAGGCCGTCACCATGGTGCCGATGTCGCCGCCGGTCAGTTCCTCCAGGTTCGACGCGCCGAGGGTGATGGCGACGACCGGGACCAGGATGATCGCGGCGGAGATGCCGAGGGTGGCGAGGACCGTGCGCGCGACGTTGCGGCGCGGGTTCTCCAGTTCCTCGGAGAGGTAGACGGCGGTCGAGAAGCCCTGGGTGACGAAGAGGGCGATGGCGAGTCCGGAGACGATCAGCAGGGCCGTCACCGTGTCCGTGCGGCCGTCCGTGCCCGCCACCTCCATCGACAGCAGGCTGCCGGGGCCGCGCTCGGCATGGGCGAAGCCCAGGACCGCCACGACGGCCGCGGCGATGACCTCCAGGACCAGGAAGATGCCGGTGATCCAGGCGTTGGCGCGCAGGTCGAGCAGGCCGGCGAGGGTGGCGAGCAGCATGACGGCGGCGCCTGCCATGGACGGGTCGAGGTCGGCGATCGGGGCGAGGTAGTCGGCCGTGCCCATCGCGATCACCGGCGGCACGATCATGACGACCAGCAGGGACAGCACGAAGACCAGCCAGCCCGCCAGCCGGCCGGCCAGCGTGGACACCATCGCGTACTCGCCGCCCGCGCTGGGGATGAGGGTGCCCAGCTCCGAGTAGCAGAACGCCACGGCGATGCAGAGGAGGGAGCCGATGGCGATCGTGAGGGCGGTGGCGGTGCCCAGCGAGCCGAACAGGTCGGGGACGACCACGAACAGGGTGGAGGCGGGGGTCACGCAGGAGAGCGTGAGCAGGGTGCCGCCGACGACGCCGATCGAGCGCTTGAGCTTGTGAGGGCTGTCCGGCGCCTTGACGTCGGCGCCCTCGACAGGGGTGAGGGTGTCGGTCACGAGGGGGATGCAACATTGACGGAAACCGTCACGTCAATGGCTGGTTATCTACGGAATTCGTTGTCGATCAGCCTCTTGACGCGTGTTAGCGTTGCGTTAAAGCCGCATATCAGCGCGACTTCCGGGCGTGCGGGAACCGCAGCCCGGGCCTGTAAAAAAATGGGGCCGTCCGCGATCCGGACGGCCCCGGACGCTCAGCGTCAGTGGCTCAGTGCCTCAGTGCGTTATTGCGTCAGTGGTTGCGCGGGAAGCCGAGGTCCACGCCGGAGGGCGCGTCCGCCGGGTCGGGCCAGCGGGTGGTGACGACCTTGCCGCGGGTGTAGAAGTGCGTGCCGTCGTTGCCGTAGATGTGGTGGTCGCCGAAGAGCGAGTCCTTCCAGCCGCCGAAGCTGTGGTAGCCGACGGGGACCGGGATCGGGACGTTCACGCCGACCATGCCGGCCTCGATCTCCAGCTGGAAGCGGCGGGCGGCGCCGCCGTCCCGGGTGAAGATCGCGGTGCCGTTGCCGAACGGCGAGCTGTTGATCAGCGCCACGCCGTCCTCGTACGTCTCGGCGCGCAGCACGCACAGAACGGGGCCGAAGATCTCGTCCTGGTACGCCTTCGCGCTGGTCGGCACCTTGTCGAGGAGCGAGATGCCGATCCAGTGGCCGTCCTCGAAGCCGTCGACCGTGTAGCCGGTGCCGTCGAGGACGACCTCGCAGCCCTCGGCCGCCGCGCCCTCGACGTAGGAGGCCACCTTGTCGCGGTGGACCTTGGTGATCAGCGGGCCCATCTCGGAGGTCGGGTCGTTGCCGGGGCCGATCTTGATCTTCTCGGCGCGCTCGCGGATCTTCTCCACCAGCTCGTCGCCGATCGAACCGACGGCCACGACCGCGGAGATGGCCATGCAGCGCTCACCCGCGGAGCCGTACGCCGCCGATACGGCCGCGTCCGCCGCCGCGTCCAGGTCCGCGTCCGGCAGGACCAGCATGTGGTTCTTGGCGCCGCCGAGCGCCTGGACGCGCTTGCCGTTGGCGGAGGCGGTGGTGTGGATGTAGCGGGCGATGGGGGTGGAGCCGACGAACGACACCGCCTTGACGTCGGGGTGCTCCAGGAGGCGGTCGACGGCCACCTTGTCGCCGTGGACGACGTTGAAGACGCCGTCCGGGAGACCGGCCTCCGCCAGCAGCTCGGCGAGCCTGACCGACGCCGACGGGTCCTTCTCGCTCGGCTTCAGCACGAAGGTGTTGCCGCACGCGATGGCCAGCGGGAACATCCACATCGGCACCATCGCCGGGAAGTTGAACGGCGTGATGCCCGCGACGACACCCAGCGGCTGCCGGATGGACGAGACGTCGACCCGGCTGGCGACCTGCGTCGACAGCTCGCCCTTCAGCTGCACGTTGATGCCGCACGCGAGGTCGACGATCTCCAGACCGCGGGCCACCTCACCGAGGGCGTCGGAGTGCACCTTGCCGTGCTCGGCGGTGATCAGCTCGGCGATCTCGTCGCGGTGGGCGTCCAGCAGCGCACGGAACTTGAACAGGATCGAGGTGCGCTGGGCCAGCGACGACTGGCCCCACGTCACGAAGGCCTCCTTGGCGGCCGCGACCGCCGCGTCCACCTCGTCGACCGAGGCGAACGCGACCTTCGTGGTGACCGCGCCGGTCGCCGGGTCGGTGACCGGCCCGAACGTGCCCGACGCGCCTTCGACGGTCTTGCCGCCGATCCAGTGGTTGACGATCTTCGTCATGCCCGGTTTCTCCTTCACAAGTGGCGGCGTCGGGTGGAGACGTGCCGTTCGTAGAGCTCGCGTGCCTTGACCGCCGACGGCCTGGTCGCGGTCTCGGCCACAGGAACATCCCACCAGGCCTGCGCGGGCGGCGCGCCCGACACTGTGTCTGCCGTTTGGGTCTCCACGTAGACACATGTGGGAGTGTCCGCGGCACGGGCCTCGGCGAGCGCCTCACGAAGATCGCTCACGGTCTTCGCGCGCAGCACCCGCATGCCGAGACTGGCCGCGTTGGCGGCCAGGTCGACGGGGAGCGGGGCACCCGTGAAGGTGCCGTCGTCCGCGCGGTGGCGGTAGGCGGTGCCGAAGCGCTCGCCGCCCGTCTCCTCCGACAGGCCGCCGATGGACGCGTACCCGTGGTTCTGCACCAGCAACACCTTGATCGCGACACCCTCCTGCACGGCGGTCACGATCTCCGTCGGCATCATCAGATAGGTGCCGTCGCCGACCAGCGCCCACACGTTGCGCTCGGGGGCGGCCAGCTTCACGCCGATCGCGGCCGGGATCTCGTAGCCCATGCAGGAGTAGCCGTACTCCAGGTGGTACTGGTCGCGCGAGCGCGCCCGCCACAGCTTGTGCAGGTCGCCGGGGAGGGAGCCGGCCGCGTTGATGATCACGTCCGACTCGTCCACCAGAGCGTCCAGGGCCCCGAGCACCTGCGGCTGCGTCGGCCGTACGTCGGGCTCGTCGGCCTCGTAGCAGGCGTCGACGCGCTGCTCCCAGCGCTCCTTGTCCTCGGTGTACTCGGCGACATAGCTGCCGGCGACCCGGTGCGCGTGCATGTCCAGGGCCGCGGTCAGCTCCATCAGGCCGCTGCGGGCGTCCGCGATCAGCGGCATTCCGGCGAGCTTGTGGCCGTCGAAGGGCGCGATGTTGAGGTTGAGGAAGCGGACGCCGTCACCGGCGAAGAGGGTGCCGGAGGCGGTGGTGAAGTCGGTGTAGCGGGTGCCGACGCCGATCACCAGGTCGGCGGTGCGGGCGAGTTCGTCGGCGGTGGCGGTGCCGGTGTGGCCGACTCCGCCGACGTCCTGGGGGTGGTCCCAGCGCAGGGAGCCCTTGCCGGCCTGCGTGGAGGCGACCGGGATGCGGGTGACCTCCGCGAACTCGGCGAGGGCCTCCTCGGCGCGGCTGTGGTGGACGCCGCCGCCCGCGATGACCAGGGGCCTGCGGGCGGACCTGATCGCCCGCACCGCGTCGGCGAGTTCGGTCGGGTCGGCGCCCGGGCGGCGTACGACCCAGGTGCGCTCGGCGAAGAAGTCGTCCGGCCAGTCGTACGCCTCGGCCTGCACGTCCTGCGGCAGCGCGAGCGTGACGGCGCCGGTCTCGACCGGGTCCGTCAGCACCCGCATGGCGTTGAGTGCGGAGGGGATCAGGGCCTCGGGCCGGGTGATGCGGTCGAAGTACTTCGACACCGGGCGCAGACAGTCGTTGACCGACACATCGCCCGCGTAGGGCACTTCGAGCTGCTGGAGGACCGGGTCGGCGGGGCGGGTGGCGAAGATGTCGCCGGGGAGGAGCAGGACCGGGAGGTGGCTGATGGTGGCGAGGGCGGCGCCGGTGACGAGGTTGGTCGCGCCGGGGCCGATGGAAGTGGTCACGGCGTGCGTGGACAGCCGGTTGGACTGGCGGGCGTAGCCGACCGCGGCATGCACCATCGACTGCTCGTTGCGGCCCTGGTGGTACGGCATGTCATCGGCGAACTCGATGAGCGCCTGGCCGATCCCGGCGACGTTGCCGTGGCCGAAGATGCCCCAGGTGGCGCCGATCAGGCGCTGACGTACGCCGTCGCGCTCGGTGTGCTGGGCGGACAGGAAGCGGACGAGCGCCTGTGCGACCGTGAGCCTCGTCGTTGAGGTCATCGGTAACCCTCCGTGTGGTCCGGGCGGAAGTGGATCCGCCACTCACGTACGGTTCCGCCGCCCCGTACGACTCGACGGGCCGTGTCGGGGACCTCCGGCGCGGGGCCGTAGCGGGCGGGGAGTCTTCGCTCGCACTTCGCTCCTGCCAAAGCAAAGCGGCTACCCGCGCCGGAGGCGATCTGGGGGCGGAACGTACGGCTCGTGGTCATGGGGACCTCACAGCAGTCCTACGGCAGTGTCCACCGCGGCGGCGACGTCCCCGTCCGCCGGGTAGAGCAGCGAACGGCCGACCACCAGCCCCCGCACGGTGGGCAGTTGGAGTGCGCCGCGCCATTTCTCGTACGCCCCCTCCTGGTCGTCCCCGACCTCGCCGCCGAGCAGCACCGCGGGCAGCGTGGACGTCGTCATGACCTCGGCCATGTCGTCGGGGTTCTCGGTGACCGGCAGCTTCAGCCAGGTGTAGGCGGAGGTGCCGCCGAGGCCGGAGGCGATGGCGATGGACCTGGTGACGGCCTCGGCGGACAGGTCGTTCCTGACCTTGCCCTCGGGGGTGCGGTGGCTGATGAACGGCTCGACGAAGACCGGGAGTCGGCGTGCGGCCATGTCGTCGATGGCACGGGCGGTCGACTCCAGGGTGGTCAGCGACCCCGGGTCGGCGTAGTCGATGCGCAGGAGCAGCTTGCCGGCGTCGAAACCGAGGCGCTCGATGTCCTCGGGGCGGTGGCCGGTGAAGCGGTCGTCGAGCTCGAAGGCGGCGCCCTGGAGGCCGCCGCGGTTCATCGAGCCCATGACGACCTTGCCGTCGAGGGCGCCGAGCAGGAGCAGGTCGTCGAGGATGTCGGCGGTCGCGAGGACGCCGTCGACGCCGGGGCGGGACAGCGCAAGGCAGAGGCGCTGAAGCAGGTCGGCGCGGTTGGCCATGGCGAGCCCCCGGTCGCCGACGCCGAGGGCGCCGCGGGCCGGGTGGTCGGCGGCGACGATCATCAGCCGGCCGGAGTCGCCGAGGAGGGGCCTGCGGATGCGGCGGGCCGCGGCCTCCGCGATCGCCTCGGGGCGCTGGGTGCGCAGGCGCACGAGTTCGGCGATGTCGACGGTCACTTGACGGCTCCCGCGGCGATGGCGGCCTCGATCTCGTCCGGCGTCGGCATCGCGGAGGAGCACTCCAGACGGGAGGCGACGATGGCGCCGGCCGCGTTGGCGTGCCGCATGATCTTCTCCAGCTCCCAGCCTTCGAGCAGCCCGTGGCAGAGGGAGCCGCCGAAGGCGTCTCCGGCGCCGAGCCCGTTGAGGACGTTGACCGGGAGGGGCGGGACCTCGGCCTCGTCGCCCTTTTGGTTGACGGCGAGGACGCCCTTCGGGCCCTGCTTGACCACGGCGACCTCGACACCGGCGTCGAGGAGCGCGCGGGCCGCGGCCTGGGGCTCTCGTACACCCGTCGCGACCTCCACCTCGTCGAGATTGCCGACGGCGACGGTGGTGTGCTTGAGGGCCTCGGCGTAGAACGGGCGGGCCGCGTCCGGGTCCGTCCAGAACATGGGGCGCCAGTCCAGGTCGAAGACGGTGATGCCTGCCTTCGCCCGGTGGGCGAGGGCCGCGAGCGTCGCCGTACGGCTCGGCTCCTCGCTCAGGCCGGTGCCGGTGATCCAGAAGATCCGGGCGTCGCGGATGGCGTCGAGGTCGAGCTCGTGGGCGTCGATCTCCAGGTCCGGGGCCTTGGGCCGGCGGTAGAAGTACAGCGGGAAGTCGTCCGGCGGGAAGACCTCGCAGAAGGTGACCGGGGTGGGCAGGCCGGGGACCGGGGTGACCCAGCGGTCGTCGACGCCGAAGCCCTGGAGGGCCTCGTGGAGGTAGGTGCCGAAGGGGTCGTCGCCGGTGCGGGTGATCACCGCGGTCCGCCGCCCCAGCCGGGCCGCGGCGACCGCGACGTTCGTCGCCGAGCCGCCGAGGAACTTGCCGAAGGACGTGACCTGCGGCAGCGGGACGCCGGTCTGCAGCGGGTAGAGGTCCACTCCGATCCGCCCCATGGTGATCAGGTCGTACGCCATCGCGTTCCCTTCGTATCGGCTCTCCCGGCTTTGTAGTCCGAGCCGCACAGCCCTGTCAATGTTTTGTCCAGACATTCGGACCAGACCTTGACAGCCGGGTTCCCGTGCCCGGAGGCTGACCGGCATGACGTCGTTGTCACCTCAGTCGCCTTCTTCCGGCCCTTCCGCTCTCTCCCGCATCCGCATCGGGTCGGCTCCCGACTCGTGGGGTGTGTGGTTCCCCGACGACCCCCAGCAGGTCCCCTGGCAGCGCTTCCTCGACGAGGTCGCCGAGTCCGGCTACGAGTGGATCGAGCTGGGCCCGTACGGGTACCTGCCGACCGACCCCGCCGTCCTCACCGAGGAGGTGGCGCGCCGGGGCCTGAAGGTGTCGGCCGGCACCGTGTTCACCGGTCTGCACCACGGCGAGGCCGTCTGGGAGAAGACCTGGGCGCACGTCGCGGACAACGCGGTGCTCGCGCAGGCCATGGGGGCGTCTCATCTGGTGGTCATCCCGTCCTTCTGGCGGGACGACAAGACCGGTGAGGTGCTGGAGCCGGACACGCTGACGCCGCAGCAGTGGCGGAACCTGACCTCGCTGACCGAGCGGCTGGGGCAGCGGGTGCGGGAGGAGTACGGGCTGCGGATCGTCGTCCATCCGCATGCCGACACGCACATCGACAGCGAGGAGAACGTCGTCCGGTTCCTGGACGGGACGGACTCCGACCTCGTTTCGCTGTGCCTGGACACCGGGCACTACGCGTACTGCGGCGGCGACAGCGTCAAGCTGATCGAGACGTACGGGTCGCGGATCGGGTACCTGCACCTCAAGCAGGTCGACCCCGAGATCCTCGCCGATGTGCGGGCCAAGGGGACGCCGTTCGGGCCGGCCGTGGCTCAGGGCGTGATGTGTGAGCCGCCGACTGGGGTGCCTGCGTTGGGGCCGGTGCTGGAGGCTGCGCAGAAGCTGGATGTGGATCTGTTCGCGATCGTCGAGCAGGACATGTATCCGTGTTCGCCGGACAAGCCGTTGCCCATTGCTCGGCGGACTCGGGCGTTCTTGCGGTCCTGTGGGGCCTAGGACCTGTCGTTTGGATCATGCCGGCGTCGCGGGCCTGGCACGCGCTTCCCCGAGCTCTTCGAGCAGGGGGTACCCCCAGCCGCGTTGTCGTCGGTTGCCGACTCCCCACGCTCGAACAACCTCGCGCGGGGGCACCCCCATCGACCCCGGCTCGGGTCGGCTGAAAAGCGCAGTACCTCTCAGCCGACCTGATCCGAACGACAGGCCCTAGGGACGCCGGTACACCAGCCGGCGCAGGACTGTCTCGGCCGGGCCGCGTCGCCCGGCGCGCTCCAGGGCGTACGCCCCGGCCACCGTGAGCAGCCAGACGCCGGCCGCGAAGAGCGCCATGGTGGCGCTGGTCAGGTGCTCGCCGAGGCCGAGGCCCCAGGCCGCCAGCAGCGGGGCGAAGATCAGCGAGTGCGTGAGGTAGCAGGACAGCGATCGCTTGCCGACCGCTGACACCGCGACGACGGCCGTCGCGCCCCACCGGCCCTGTCGGCCGGGCCGGTGGGTCCACCAGTGCGCGAACAGGGCGACGGCGGCGACATAACCGATCCCGGCGGCGTTCCCGGTGAAATCCCGCAGGACGGTGAGCGCCCCCTCCTCGCTCTGTGCGTCGTCCGGCACGTCGAGCGCGCCGACGTGGGCGAGCGCGGCGGGCAGCCCGCCGAGCCAGCCGACCGCAATGCCGCTGACCGCGGTACGGCGCAGCAGCCGCAGATGGCGCCCGGGCTCCTCCAGGACGCGACGGCGGGCCGCCCAGAAACCGAGCAGGAAAACCAGGTAGCCGCCGCCGATGAGCGCGAGCGGGGCACCGGCGAAGGTGACGAACAGACCGGTCGTCAGCCGGGTACCGAGCGCCACGAGCGCGTTCTCCTCGCCCGACGCGTACGCCTCGAAGCCCGCCTGCGCTGCCGAGTCCCCCAAGGATCCCAACTCGCCCCGGAGCAAGGCTGTTACTACTGGCCACGCAGTGAAGACCACCAGCTGTGCGGCCGCGATCCCGATCCACCACTTCAGCGCCCGATCACTGCGCCTGACGAAGAGCCGGCCGAGGACGAGACTCAGCAGCCCGTAGTAGCCGACGATGTCGCCGGCCATCAGCAGGGTGGCGTGCGACAACCCGATGACGATCAGCCACAGACTGCGCCTGCGCAGGATCCCCACCGCGGCGCGCCCCGAGGTACCGGCCTCGATCTGGCGCAGGTAGAGCTGCGTCATCCCGTAGCCGAAGAGGAACGCGAAGAGCGGATAGACCCGTAGATCCAGGACGGTGATCATGGTGAACTGGACCGCGCGGTCTGCCCAGGTGCCGTCGACCGGCTGCCACCCCGAAGGGCCGTGCCGAGCCGCCCAGAGGTGGAAGGCGGTGTTGGACAGGACGATGAGCAAGAGCATCATCCCGCGCGCGAGATCGGGCGCCAGCGCCCGCTCCTCACCCCGAACGGCCCCGCGCCGCAGCGGCGCCTTGTCGGCGTTCTCGGTATCGGTCGTCGTCACACGGCCACGCTAGGAAGGCGCCCGGTGCCAGGAAATCCGTCTTCGGTCTCACCACGGCCGACCAAAGTATGCCGCCCGTGCGACCAGTGCGGGTTGTGTGCGGCTTGTCGCGGCCACGCGGCGGACCCGCATATCGACAACAGCCCCGCGCCCCGGAAAGGGGCGTTGCAAGATGGGGGGATGACTGGTGCCGTACGTGTGCGGTCGGGGCAAGGGCCTTGGGGGTCTTGGGAGATCGCTCTCGGCCTGCCCCATCCCCGGCTGCGGCCCGGGGTGATCAGTTATCGCGGGATCCGGCTCGGTCTGGATCGGCCTCGGCGGCGGCTGGAGGCGCCCATCGGAGCCGCGACACTGCTGCTCGGCTTCGACGAACCCGTACGGATCTCCCGTGCGGGGCGGCCCGCCGACACCCTCGTCTCCGTCTACTGCGGACCCACGACCACCCCGGCCGTCGGTGAGCACAGCGGTCGACTGGCCGGTATCGAGGTGCAGTTGATGCCGTGGGCGGCGTTCAGGTTGTTCGGGACGCCGCAGTACGAGCTCGCCAATCGGACCGTCGACCCCGATGACCTGCCGCACGCCCTGCCCACCCGCGTCGGCGAACTCGCCGCCGCGCTGGCCGCGTTGCCGACCTGGGCGGACCGGTTCGGGCTGCTCGACGACGTGTTCGCGCGCTGGTCGGACGCCGGTACGCCGTGTTCGGCCCGGGTGGTGCGGGCCTGGGCGGAGCTGGTGCGCACGGGTGGGTCGGTGCCGGTGGGGCGGCTCGCCGACGAGGTGGGGTGGAGCGTACGGCACCTGGAGAACCGGTTCCGGGAGCAGATCGGGCTGGGTCCGAAGGCGGCGGCACGCGTGCTGCGGCTGCAGCGGGCACGGCGGCTGCTGGCGGCGGGGCGCGGGCAGGCGGAGACCGCGGCGGCCTGCGGGTTCTATGACCAGGCCCATCTGAGCGGGGAGTTCAAGGCGATGACGGGATGCACGCCAGGCGAGTTCACGGCGGCGCGAGGGGCGCCGGCCGGGACGCCCGTGCCGGACCGGCTGGCGGGCGAGGCGACGAGCCTCGTCCTCGCGTCCGGTCGGGACGCATCCGACCGCGGTGCGCATTTTTCCAAGACCCGTGACCTTGGCTGAATGCAGGCTTTGATCCTCGGCGAGCCGCAGGAGGCGGGGGAGCTGGTGGGTCGGGCCCGGCGCAGCGGGTCCGGCCCACCGTTGCGTGGAGGCCCGGCATTGCGCCGCGAGCCCGCGTTGGCCTGAAGGAGAGCCGGCGGGGCTGTCAACGCACCGCGCCCTGGCGTCGGCGGGTGCCTTTGCGGCACCTGTGTCACAAGCGCTTCTTTCCTGTCACGCATGTCGCATCTCCGCGGGCCTTGCGTCACACCCCGTGCACAGGCCCTGCCCGCTCGTCGATCCCCCTCGTTGACCGGACGCAGGCTTTGTGATCACCAGCGCAGCGCACGGTCCCCACGACGACCGCCCCCGGTCGCCGCCGCTGCGCGCGCAGGGAGGTGCAACCGATGATCGACCGAACGCTCTGGTCCTACAAGGAGATCGCGGCACACATCAAGGTGCAGCCGGACACCGTGCGGTCCTATCGCAAGCACGGGCTGCTGCCACCGCCCGACCATGTGGAGGGCGGCAAGCCCTTCTGGTATCCCGACACCGTCCGGGCCTGGGTGGAGTCCCGGCCGGGCAACCGGGGGCGAAGGACGGCTGCGGACTGACCTCCCCGAAAATCACCTGTGCCCCACCCCCGGCGTGGGGCACAGTCACTCCATGAGCGACTTCTCCGTCAAGCCGGTACTCAGAGGCGACAGGACCGTACTGCGGCCATTCACCGAGGCCGACGCCGCTGTCATGGCGGAGATCATCGAGGACCCCGAGGTCCTCCGCTTCACGGACGAGACCTCCGAAGAGTTCCCCCTGGAGCGGCTGCGCTCCTGGTACGGCACCCGCTCCGACCAGCCCGACCGCCTCGACCTCGCCGTGACCGACCGCACCACCGGCGAACTCGTCGGCGAGGTCGTCCTGTACGAGTGGGACTCCAAGGCCCGCAGTTGTACGTTCCGCACGCTCATCGGGCCCAAGGGGCGCAACCGAGGGCTCGGCACCGAGGCCACCCGTCTCATCGTCGGCCATGGCTTCGAACAACTCGGGCTGCACCGGATCGAGTTGCAGGCCTACGGCCACAACCACCGTGCCCTGCGGGTCTACGAGAAGGCCGGTTTCGTGGTGGAAGGGGTTCGGCGGGAAGCCGATCTGCGGGACGGCGAGTGGGTCGACTGGGTGGTCATGGCCGTCCTCGACCATGAGTGGGCCACCCACCGCGGCCACCCCGACCTGGTCACCGTCGGCTCCACGGCTCGATAACCGTCACCCCCGCCCCCGGCCCCGTCCCGATCGCCTCCAACGCCGCCGGCACCGCGTCCAGCGAGATCGTCGACGTCACCAGCAGATCCGGCCGCAGCACCCCCGCCCGTACCAGCTCCAGCATCGGCGGGTAGGTGTGCGCCGCCATCCCGTGACTGCCCAGGATCTCCAGCTCCAGGGCGATCGCGCGGGCCATGGGTACCGGTGTCGTGCCGGACGTCGAGGGCAGCAGGCCCACCTGGATGTGCCGGCCCCTGCGGCGCAGGCAGTTGACGGACGCGGCGCAGGTGACGGGGGAGCCGAGCGCGTCCAGGGAGAGATGGGCGCCGCCGTCGGTGAGGGCGTGGATCGTGGCCGCCGTGTCCGGTGTGCGCGACGCGTCCACGCACTCCGCCGCCCCGAACTTCCGCGCGAGGTCCAGGGCCTGGGGCGAGACGTCCACCGCGACGACCCGGGCGCCGGACGCCGCCGCGATCATCACCGCCGACAGGCCGACCCCGCCGCAGCCGTGCACCGCGACCCACTCCCCCGCCGCCACCCGGCCCTGCTGCACGACCGCGCGGAACGCCGTGGCGAACCGGCAGCCGAGCGAGGCCGCCGTCGCGAAGGACATCCCGTCGGGCACCGCGACGAGGTTGACGTCGGCGTGGTCCAGCGCCACGTACTGCGCGAAGGAGCCCCAGTGTGTGAAGCCGGGCTGGGTCTGGCACTCGCACACCTGCTGGTCGCCCGCCGCACACGCCCGGCAGCTGCCGCAGGCGCACACGAACGGCACGGTGACCCGGTCGCCGGGCCGCCAGCCGGTCACCCGGTCGCCCACCGCCTCGATGACACCGGCGAGCTCATGACCGGGTACATGCGGCAGTGTGATGTCCGGGTCGTGCCCCTGCCAGCCATGCCAGTCGCTGCGGCACAGCCCCGTCGCCTCGACCCGCACGGTCACACCGTGGGGGGCGGGGTGCGGGTCGGACACCTCTCGTACCTCGGCCGGTTCGCCGTACCGCTCGAACACGACAGCCCGCATCCCGGTCTCCTTTCGGCCGCGCCCCTTGCACGGAGATCATCGCGAACGCTAGACGCTCCGCCGGGTTTGCGGTACGGCACCTGTGCCCGCTTCCAAGACGGTCAGCCGCGCGCGGCCACCTCGTCCCGTTGCCCGTCCCGTTGCCCGTCCCGTTGCCCGTCCCGTTCCCGGTCCCGCTCCTCGTGCGCCCCTTCCACAGCGGCGGGCACGGTTTCGCCCCCCGACTCGCTCATCCCGAACCTGTCGTGGAACCGGCGCAGCGCCCCCGGCGCCCACCAGGTCGCCCGCCCCGTGAGGCGCATGACCGCCGGGACCAGGAGACTGCGGACGATCATCGCGTCCATCAGCACCGCCAGGGCGATGCCGAGGCCGAGCATCTTGGTGTTGGTCACCCGGGAGGTGCCTATCGCGACCATCACGACAGCGAGGATCACGGCGGCGGCGGTTATCAGGCCGCCGGTGCGTTGCAGGCCGTGGCGGACCGCCTGGTCGTGGTCGCCGGTCGCGTCGTACTCCTCCTTGATGCGGGAGAGCAGGAACACGCCGTAGTCCATGGACAGGCCGAAGGCGACGCAGAACATCAGCACCGGGAGGGTCGTCTCGATCGAGCCGGGGCTGGTGAAGCCGAGCAGTCCGGACAGATGGCCGTCCTGGAAGACCCACACCACGGCGCCGAACATCGCCGTCAGGCTCAGCGCGTTGAGCACGACCGCCTGGATCGGGATCAGCACACTGCCCGTCAGCAGGAACACCAGCAGCAGGGTGACGACGGCGATGAAGGCGGCCGCCAGGGGCAGGCGTTCGGCTATCGCGTCCTTGGAGTCGACCAGGACGGCCGCCGCACCGGTCACCTCGGTGTCGAACGGCGCCTGCGTGGCGCGCAGTTCGCCCACCAGGCGCTGGGCCGGGTCGTCCACCGCCTCGCCCTTCGGCAGCACCGTGAAGTAGGCGGAGTCGCCCTTCACCAGCGGCCCGTCGACCCGGAGCACCTCCGGGAGAGCCGCGATCCGTTCCTTGTAGTCGGCGTACTGCGCCTGCGTCGCCCGCCCCTCGGCGAACACCTCCAGGCCGCCGCCGGGGCTGCCCGGGAAGCCGTCGCGGATGTGCTGCTGCACCACGTGGGACTCGGCGCTCGACGGCAGCTGACGGTCGTCCGCGGTGCCGAACTTCACGCCCAGGAAGGGCAGTCCGAGCAGGACCAGGACGGCGGTGGTGCCCAGGGCGAAGAAGGGAGCGCGGCGCATGACGAGGTTCGCGGTGCGGGTCCAGGCCCTGCCCTCCGATGCGCCGGACGCCCGATCGGGTGCCTCACCGGACCCCTTCGGCCGCCCGCGCCGGAACAGGCGGCGCAGATCGAGGGAGTTGACCCGGTGGCCGAGCAGGACCAGTGCCGCCGGGAGCAGGATCAGCGCGGCCGCCGCGGCCAGCAGCACCACCGCTATCCCGGCGTAGGCGAAGGAGCGCAGGAAGTACTGCGGGAAGAGCAGCATCGCCGCGAGGGAGACCGCGACCGTGAGGGCCGAGAAGAGGACCGTACGGCCGGCCGTGCGCAGGGTCGTGCCGACCGCCGCCAAGGGCTCGGCGCCGGCCGTGAGTTCCTCGCGGAAGCGGCGGACGATGAACAGCGCGTAGTCGATGGCGAGGCCGAGGCCCAGGGCTGTGGTGAGGTTCATCGCGAAGACCGACACGTCCGTGATCTCGGCCAGGCCGCGCAGCACCGCGTTCGTGCCGAGGATCGCGACGATGCCGATGCCGAGCGGCAGCAGGGCCGCGACCGCGCTGCCGAAGACCATCACCAGCAGCACCAGGGTGACCGGCAGGGCGATCACCTCGGCGCGCAGCAGGTCCTCCTGGATGATCGTCTGCATCTCGTGCCGCACGGCGACCGGGCCGCCCACGCTGACCTCCACCGGCCCGTGCGCACCCCGGAACTCGGGCGCGAGGCGGTCCAGGGTCTCCCCCATCTCCTTCTCCTCGCCCGTGATGCGGGCGGCGATCAGCGCCTCATGGCCGTCCTCGGCGCGCAGGGCGGGGGCCGACGAGGGGTCCGCCTGCCAGTAGGAGCCGACTCCTATGACGCCCTTCTCGGCGGCCAGACGTTCGGTGAGCCTCCTGGCCTCGGCGGCGACCGCGGGGTCGTCCACGGAGGCGCTGCCCGCGTCCACCAGGAGCAGGAGGTTGGGCTGGGAGGCGGGGAACTCGCGCTCCAGTGCCTTGGTCGCGTAGGTCGACCCGGCGTTCGGATCCTCCCAGCCGCCGCTGCCCAGCCGGTCGGCGACGCCGCTGCCGGCCACCACCGCGAGCGCTGTGAGCACCAGGGCCACGAGCAGCGACAACCGGGGGCGGGCCGTGACGAAGCGGGTCCAGCCTCCGACGCGGGGCGGCCTGTTGACTTCGGTCATTGTGCGGTGTCCCCTTCACCTGATCCGTGCTGTGCGCAGCGAGGCAGCATGGAGCCGTCACTGCCATAGACTGGCAAACACGAGACATCGCTCGCGTTTCTCCAGAATGCGAGCGACCGCTCGCGTTTGTCAATCGCGTTCGGAGAAGCTGGGGATAACGCGTGTCCGTCAACGAGGAGAAGGAGCAGCCGCGCCGCCGCCAGGCCCGCGGCGAGCGCCGGATCGCCCAACTCCTGGAAGCCGCCGCCACCGTCTTCACCACCACCGGCTACACGGCCGCCAGCACCAACGCCATCGCCCGCGAGGCGGGCGTCTCGCCGGGCACGCTGTACCAGTTCTTCCCGAACAAGGAGGCGATCGCGATCGAACTGGGCGTCCGGCTCATGCACGAGATGCGCGAGACGTACGGCGAGGCGCTCGCGCCGGTCGATCCCGCGACGCCCCTGGAGCAGGCGGTCGGCTCGGCCGTGGACCGGTTCATCGCCTTCAACTGCGAGCACCCGGTGTTCTTCGCGCTGATGCACGGCCCCGACATCCCCGGCCGCATCACCGAGGAGCACGACGCCCTGCACGCGACGCTGCTCTCCCGGATCGAGGACCTGCTCTCCTCGCTCCTGCCGGACACCCCGCCGGCCGACCTCACCCGGACGGCGCACATGAGCCTCGGCCTGTACAAGGCGGGCCTGGAACTGGTCCTCGCCCACGAGGGCGCCGAGCGCGAGGCCTACATCCGGGAGCTGAAGAACGCCCTGATCCGCTACCTCGACCCGCTGGTCGGCGCCACACTCGGGCAGCCCGAGCCCTCCTGAAGCCGCCCGGCACCCCCGGAGCGCGGGTCCCACGTCACCCCGACGCCTCTTGGAGAAATACCCCATAGGGGTATAGCTTGGGGTGCGGAGGCCCCTCCTGGGCCCCCTCGGCCCCACATGCCTCGACGAGGAGAACGACATGACCGCCCAGACCGGCACCCCGGGTTCCGTCACCGCCGTCTACAAGGTGAGCGGTATGAGCTGCGGGCACTGCGAGGGTGCCGTATCCGGCGAGATCTCCGAGATCCCCGGCGTCAGCTCGGTGAAGGCCGTCGCCTCGACCGGTGAGGTCACCGTCGTCTCCGCGGCGCCGCTGGACGAGGAGGCGGTGCGCTCCGCGATTGACGAGGCGGGCTTTGAGCTGGTCGGTACCGTCTGAGACCCGCGCTCCCCGGGAGTGCGACGACAGAGAGTGCCAGGAGATGCCGTCCGGTGTCTGCGGCTCCGTCGTGGCTGATCGCGCAGTTCCCCGCGCCCCTTCGGGGCGCGGCCGAACCGCCTTGGAGCACGGAGAACATGTCCAGCACCGCCCAGGCCCCGATAGCGCCGATCTCGGAAGTCGAGCTGCTCATCGGCGGAATGACCTGCGCCTCCTGCGCGGCCCGCGTCGAGAAGAAGCTCAACCGCATGGGCGGCGTCACCGCCACGGTGAACTACGCGACGGAGAAGGCGAAGGTCAGCTACCCCGCGGACATGGAGGTCGCCGACCTCATCGCCGTCGTCGAGAAGACGGGGTACACCGCCGAGGAGCCCGCTCCCCCGCGGCCCGAGCCGCAGCAGTCCCCGGACAATGCCGAGCGGGCCCCGGAAGACCCGGAACTGGCCTCATACCGCCAGCGCCTCACGGTCTCCGCCCTGCTCGCGGTCCCGGTCATCCTGCTGTCGATGGTCCCGGCCCTGCAGTTCGACAACTGGCAGTGGCTCGCGCTCACCCTCGCCTCGCCGGTCGTCGTCTGGGGCGGGCTGCCCTTCCACCGCGCCGCGCTCACGAACGCCCGGCACGGTGCGGCGACCATGGACACGCTGATCTCGATGGGCACGCTGGCGGCGTTCGGCTGGTCGCTGTGGGCGCTGTTCCTCGGTGACGCGGGCATGGCCGGCATGCGCGACGACTTCGAGTTCACCGTCGCGCGCGTGGACGGCGCCTCGCAGATCTACCTCGAAGTGGCCTCCGGGGTCGTCACCTTCATCCTGCTCGGGCGCTGTCTGGAGGCTCGCGCCAAGCGCCGCGCGGGTGCGGCACTGCGCGCCCTGATGGAGCTCGGCGCGAAGGACGTCGCCGTACTGCGATACGAGGAGGGCGAGCGCGAAGCGCTCTCGGTTGAGGGTGGTGGTGGGAGACGGGCGGGCGGACGCGAGGTCCGCGTCCCGGTCGACCGGCTGGCCGTCGGCGACCGGTTCGTCGTACGGCCCGGCGAGAAGATCGCCACCGACGGCACCGTCGTCGAGGGCTCCTCCGCCGTGGACGCGGCCATGCTGACCGGCGAGTCGGTGCCGGTCGACGTGACGGTCGGGGACGCGGTCACCGGCGCCACGGTCAACGCGGGCGGGCGGCTCGTCGTGGAGGCGACCCGGATCGGCGCCGACACGCGGCTCGCCCGGATGGCGAAGCTGGTGGAGGACGCGCAGAACGGCAAGGCCGAGGTGCAGCGGCTGGCCGACCGGATCTCCGCGGTGTTCGTACCCGTGGTCATCGTGCTCGCGGTCGCCACCTTCGGCGCCTGGCTCGGCATGGCCGACGACGCGGTCGCCGCGTTCACCGCGGCCGTCGCGGTACTGATCATCGCCTGCCCGTGCGCCCTGGGCCTGGCCACGCCCACGGCCCTCAGGGTCGGCACCGGACGCGGGGCTCAGCTCGGGATCCTCATCAAGGGCCCGGAGGTGCTGGAGTCCACGCGCCGGATCGACACCGTCGTCCTGGACAAGACCGGCACGGTCACCACCGGTCGCATGACCCTGCAGAAGGTGTACGTCGCCGAGGGCGCCGACGAGGAGCGGGTGCTGCGGCTCGCGGGCGCCGTCGAGCACGCCTCCGAGCATCCCGTCGCCCGGGCCGTGGCCGCGGGTGCCGAGGAGCGGGTCGGACGGCTCCCGGAGGTGGAGGGGTTCGAGAACGTCCCCGGGCGCGGCGCCCGCGCGCGCGTGGAGGGCCATGACGTGGCCGTGGGGCGCCTTTTCGAGGAGCTGCCACCCGAGCTCGCCCGCGCCCGGGAAGAGGCCGAGAGAGAGGGTCGTACGGCCGTCGTGGTCGGGTGGGACGGGGTGGCGCACGGTGTCGTCGCCGTCGCCGACGCGGTGAAGGAGAGCAGCGCCGAGGCGGTGCGTGAGCTGCGCGCGCTGGGGCTGACTCCGGTGCTGCTGACCGGGGACAACCGGACGGTCGCCGAAGCGGTGGCGCGGACGGTCGGTATCGATCAGGTGATCGCGGAGGTCCTGCCCGAGGACAAGGTCGAAGTCGTACGGCGGCTGCGGCGCGAGGGGCGCCGCGTGGCCATGGTGGGTGACGGCGTCAACGACGCGGCAGCGCTTGCCACCGCCGATCTGGGTCTCGCCATGGGGACCGGGACGGACGCGGCGATCGAGGCGGGCGATCTGACGCTGGTGCGCGGGGATCTGCGGGTGGCCGCGGACGCGATCCGGCTGTCCCGCAGGACGCTGGCCACGATCAAGGGCAACCTGGTGTGGGCCTTCGGGTACAACGTCGCCGCGTTGCCGCTCGCCGCGGCGGGGTTGCTGAACCCGATGATCGCGGGGGCCGCGATGGCCATCTCATCGGTGTTCGTCGTGACGAACAGCCTGAGACTGCGAACCTTCCGGTGAATTCGTAGTAAGAACCCCGCCAGGCCCCTCTGGAGTCCGAAGCCCAGCTCACATAAGCTCTTCACAAGGCTCTCGCATCATCCTTACGCTTGGGTCCCGATCGCCATATCGGGGCTCTTGCGTATCTAACGGACATATGCAAGAGACGCAGATCACAGTGATGTGAACGTAACCATCGAAGGGGTTCGAAGGTCTAAGTTGACGATGTCAGGCAGCGTCTTGGGGGGCGCTTACTGGCATCTGGGGATGTCTTGGGGGACTTCCTCAGAGTTGCGTTGCCGGGGCACGTACATCGGGAAGCTTTGAGCGGCCCTCCCGACCGTGCGCTGTCCCGGCAGATCGCATACACAACCGAACACATCACAACCGCACACATGAGTACGACGAGTTCTGCTCGTTCTACTCAATCGGCAACACCGAAAGACAGCGATTCAGGCGCTCGTCTCTCAGACGCCCGGCCGGATCCCGTGGGGGGAATCCGCACCGGGACATGGGAAGGCGCCCTGGACGTCGGCCCGTGGGGGGACCGGCGCCAGGGCGCCTTTCTCTTCGCGGATTCAACCGGGGGGTCTCGGGGGCTTCAGGTCGTCTCCCGGCTGACAGCCGGTGGGGGCTGGTCGCGCCGCGCGGCGGAGCCGCACATCGACACAGCCCCGCGCCCCTTGCAGGTCAGCCCCGTCACCGGCGTGTATCAGCGCTCTTCGACCGGAACGAAGTCCCGCTCCACCACACCCGTGTAGATCTGGCGCGGACGGCCGATGCGCGAACCCGGCTCCTTGATCATCTCGTGCCACTGGGCGATCCAGCCCGGCAGACGGCCGAGGGCGAACAGGACCGTGAACATCTCGGTCGGGAAGCCCATGGCCCGGTAGATCAGACCCGTGTAGAAGTCGACGTTCGGGTAGAGGCTGCGCGAGACGAAGTAGTCGTCGGAGAGCGCGTGCTCCTCCAGCTTCAGCGCGATGTCCAGCAACTCGTCGGACTTGCCGAGGGCCGACAGGACGTCGTGCGCGGCGGCCTTGATGATCTTGGCGCGCGGGTCGAAGTTCTTGTAGACCCGGTGGCCGAAGCCCATCAGACGGACGCCGTCCTCCTTGTTCTTCACCTTGCGGATGAAGGAGTCGACGTCGCCGCCCGCGTCACGGATGCCCTCGAGCATCTCCAGCACGGACTGGTTGGCGCCGCCGTGCAGCGGGCCCCACAGCGCGTTGATGCCGGCCGAGATCGAGGCGAACATGTTCGCCTGCGAGGAGCCCACCAGGCGGACCGTCGACGTGGAGCAGTTCTGCTCGTGGTCCGCGTGCAGGATCAGCAGCTTGTCCAGGGCCGAGACGACGATCGGGTCGAGCTCGTACTCCTGCGCCGGCACCGAGAAGGTCATGCGCAGGAAGTTCTCGACGTAACCGAGGTCGTTGCGCGGGTAGACGAACGGGTGGCCGATCGACTTCTTGTACGCGTACGCCGCGATCGTCGGAAGCTTCGCGAGCAGGCGGATCGTCGAGAGGTTGCGCTGCGTCTCGTCGAACGGGTTGTGGCTGTCCTGGTAGAACGTGGACAGCGCGGAGACGACCGACGACAGCATGGCCATCGGGTGGGCGTCGCGCGGGAAGCCCTTGTAGAAGTTCTTGACGTCCTCGTGCAGCAGGGTGTGCTGCGTGATGTCGTTCTTGAAGGTCGAGAGCTCGTCGACGGTCGGCAGCTCACCGTTGATCAGCAGGTAGGCCACCTCCAGGAAGGTGGAGCGCTCGGCCAGCTGCTCGATCGGGTAGCCGCGGTAGCGGAGGATGCCCGCCTCGCCGTCGAGGTAGGTGATGGCGGATTTATAGGCGGCGGTGTTGCCGTAACCGCTGTCCAGCGTCACCAGACCGGTCTGGGCGCGGAGTTTGCCGATGTCGAAGCCCTTGTCGCCGACGGTGCTGTCAATCACCGGGTAGGTGTACTCGCCGTCGCCGTACCGCAGTACTACAGAGTTGTCGCTCACGTCTTCCCTCACCGACGTTGTGCCTCATCTTCGAGGTTGCCCTGACTGTCTCTACCCTCCCCCATTTGGCTCAGGAGAGTGCACTCGGGGTCGACCATTGGGCCTATCGGCGGCACTCAGTGCCGCCAACCTGTCATCCTGCCCCGTGTTTTCCCCATCTGGAAGTGGTCTGTGACCTTCACGACTCGTTTGATCGATCATTTTTTTCGCTGCCTCACGAACCGCCAGGTCAGAAGCGTCTGCGGCGGCGGGCCGAAAGCGGTGTCAGGAGCCGGCGAGCCGGTGGTCGAGCGCCGTGCAGCGCCGCCCCGCCGACACCGTGCGCACGGCCTGGCCGATCGCCTTGCGTGAACCGACCAGAACGACCAGTTGTCTGGCCCGGGTCACGGCCGTGTAGAGCAGGTTCCGCTGGAGCATCATCCATGCTCCGGTGGTGACGGGGATCACCACAGCGGGATATTCACTTCCCTGTGAACGGTGGATGGTCACCGCGTACGCGTGCGCGAGCTCGTCCAGTTCGTCGAATTCGTACGGCACCTCCTCGTCCTCGTCCGTCAGCACCGTGAGGCGCTGGTCGACCGGGTCGAGCGAGGTGACCACGCCCACGGTGCCGTTGAAGACACCGTTCTTCCCCTTCTCGTAATTGTTGCGAATCTGGGTGACCTTGTCGCCGACACGGAAGACCCGGCCGCCGAACCGCTTCTCCGGCACATCGGGGCGTCCGGGGGTGACGGCCTGCTGGAGCAGCCCGTTCAGCGTGCCCGCGCCGGCCGGTCCCCGGTGCATGGGAGCCAGAACCTGGACGTCCCGGCGCGGGTCGAGCCCGAACTTGGCCGGAATTCGGCGGGCTGCCACGTCCACCGTGAGCCTCCCGGCCTCCTCCGTGTCGTCCTCGACGAAGAGGAAGAAGTCCTTCATGCCATCCGTGACCGGGTGCTGCCCGGCGTTGATCCGGTGTGCGTTGGTCACCACGCCCGACTGCTGGGCCTGACGGAACACGCGCGTGAGGCGGACGGCCGGGATGGGGCTGTCCTCGGCGAGCAGGTCCCTGAGGACCTCTCCCGCGCCGACGCTGGGCAGCTGGTCGACATCACCCACGAAGAGCAGATGGGCACCCGGCGGTACGGCCTTGACCAGCTTGTTGGCCAGCAGCAGGTCCAGCATGGACGCCTCGTCGACCACCACCAGGTCCGCCTGGAGCGGGCGGTCCCTGTCGTAGGCCGCGTCGCCGCCGGGCTTGAGCTCCAGCAGGCGGTGGACGGTGGAGGCCTCGGCTCCGGTGAGCTCCGCGAGGCGCTTGGCGGCGCGGCCGGTAGGGGCGGCGAGCACGACACGGGCCTTCTTCGCGCGGGCCAGCTCCACGATCGAGCGCACCGTGAACGACTTGCCGCAGCCGGGGCCGCCGGTCAGGACGGCGACCTTCTTCGTCAGCGCCAGCTTGACGGCGGCCTCCTGCTCGGGGGCGAGGTCCGTGCCCGTACGGCCCTTCAGCCAGCCCAGCGCCTTGTCCCAGGCCACGTCACGGAAGCCCGGCATGCGGTCCTCCTCGGTGCGCAGCAGGCGCAACAGCTGCGCGGCGAGGGAGAGTTCGGCCCGGTGGAACGGGACGAGATAGACGGCGGTGACGGGATCACCCGAGCCGCCTTCGGGACCGGGGACCTTCTCCCGTACGACACCGGGGTCGCCGCCGTCCTCCGGCACCTGGGCCAACTCCCCCAGGCACTCGATGACGAGCCCGGTGTCGACCTGCAGGAGCTTGACCGCGTCGGCGATCAGCCGCTCCTCGGGGAGGTAGCAGTTGCCCTGGTCGGTGGCCTGCGACAGCGCGTACTGCAGGCCCGCCTTGACGCGCTCCGGGCTGTCGTGCGGGATGCCGACGGACTGGGCGATCTTGTCGGCGGTGAGGAAGCCGATGCCCCAGACGTCGGCGGCCAGCCGGTAGGGCTGGTTCTTCACCACGGAGATCGAGGCGTCGCCGTACTTCTTGTAGATGCGCACGGCGATGGACGTGGACACCTCGACGGTCTGCAGGAAGAGCATGACCTCCTTGATCGCCTTCTGCTCCTCCCAGGCGTCGGCGATCTTCTTCGTGCGCTTGGGGCCGAGGCCTGGGACCTCGATGAGCCGCTTCGGCTCCTCCTCGATGATCTTCAGGGTGTCCAGCCCGAAGTGCTGGGTGATGCGGTCGGCGAAGACCGGGCCGATGCCCTTGACCAGGCCGGAGCCCAGGTAGCGGCGGATGCCCTGGACGGTGGCCGGCAGGACGGTCGTGTAGTTCTCGACGGTGAACTGCTTGCCGTACTGCGGGTGGGAGCCCCAACGGCCCTCCATCCGCAGCGACTCGCCGACCTGGGCACCCAGCAGCGCGCCGACGACGGTCAGGAGGTCGCCGCCGCCCCTGCCCGTGTCGACGCGGGCGACCGTGTAGCCGTTCTCCTCGTTGGCGTACGTGATCCGTTCGAGGACGCCTTCGAGTACGGCCAGTCGTCGTTCGCCTGCGGAAGCCCCCGGCTGATTGGACATGATCCGACGCTACCGCCCGGGTCCGACAACGCGGGAAGCCTGTGGACGAAGCAGCCGCCGGCCGTCACCCCGCCTGGGACTTCACGTGGTCGATGACCGCCTGGAAGTCCTCGGTCGGCGAGAACTCGACGAACTCGCAGTCCTCCAGGGCCACCGGGACATGGCCGGGCGCCCAGTAGTACGCCTGACCCGCCTCGTACTCCCGCTCGCCCTCGGCCGAGCGCATCCTGAGTCGCCCCTTGAGCATGTAGCCCCAGTGCGGGCACTGGCACGCGTCGCCGGGAAGCCCCTTCACGGCCGGCCCCATGTCCGTGCCCTGCGGCAACCGCACGTACCCGACCGACATGCCGCCCCCAATCGGCTTGATGCGCAGTTCCACCCCGTCGCCCTCCATGGCGACGGGCGTCTCGTTGCGGGTGGCCGACGTCATGACTCCTCCGCTTCCGGCCTGCGACGGGCCTGGGGAACACCACTGCGTCACCTCCAGCCTGGGCCCCCTCCCGGCGGCCTGCGACTTGTGAGCGGATCATCACGATCCGGTCTCGGGATGTGGTTGAGGGCTTGATTAACCCCCGTGTAATCGATTCCAATCCTCCGTACACGCCGATGTAATCGATTCCACGGCGTGGCACGTACGAACCACGAGGAGGTGGAGCGGCGATGGCGAGCATCAAGGACGTCGCTGCCGAGGCGGGCGTCTCCGTCGCCACGGTCTCGCGCGTCCTGAACGACCATCCGTCGGTCAGCGCCGAGGCACGCACGCGCGTGCTGGCCGCCGTCGAGACCCTGGGCTACCGCCCGAACGCCGTCGCCCGCTCCCTGCGCACCGACCAGACCCACACCCTCGGCCTGGTCATCAGCGACGTGATGAACCCCTACTTCACCGAACTGGCCCGCTCCGTCGAGGAGGAGGCCCGCGCGCTCGGCTACAGCGTCATCATCGGCAACGCCGACGAGCGGCCGGACCTGCAGGACCACCATGTGCGCAACCTGCTGGACCGGCGTATCGACGGGCTCCTCGTCTCCCCCACCGACGGCGGCTCGCCGCTGATGCTGGACGCCGCGCGCGCGGGGACGCCGATGGTGTTCGTGGACCGGTGGATCCCGGGCGTGGACGTGCCCGTGGTGCGGGCCGACGGGCGGGCCGCCGTACGGGACCTCGTGGCGCATCTGCACGGGCTCGGGCACCGGCGGCTCGCGATCATCGCGGGACCGGCGGCGACCACGACCGGACGGGAGCGCGTGGAGGCCTTCCGGGAGGCACTCGGCGCGTACGGCCTCGAACTCCCCGACGCCTACACAGGGCAGGGCGACTTCCAGGCCGAGAGCGGGCGGCGCGTCACCGAGGGCTTCCTCGACCTGCCCGAGCCGCCCGAGGTCGTGTTCGCCGCCGACAACCTGATGGCGCTCGGCGCGCTGGACGCCGTACGCGCGCGTGGGCTGCGCGTGCCGGACGACCTCGCGCTGGCCGCGTTCGACGACATCCCGTGGTTCGTGCACACCGATCCGCCGATCACCGCGATCGCCCAGCCGACGGGCGAGCTGGGCCGGGCCGCCGTACGCGCCCTGGTCGACCGCATCGAGGGACGGCCCGGCGAGTCCGTCACGCTGCCCGCCCGTCTCGTCGTACGCCGCTCGTGCGGCGAGCACCCCAACCCCCCACAGTCCCCCTCCCCAGTGCAAAGGAGCACGTCGTGAGCAACCCGGACGAGTTGCTGCGCATCGAGGGCATACGGAAGACCTTCCCGGGCGTGGTCGCGCTGGACGGCGTCGACTTCGATCTGCGCCGGGGCGAGGTGCATGTGCTGCTCGGTGAGAACGGCGCGGGCAAGAGCACCCTCATCAAGATGCTCTCCGGCGCCTACACGCCCGACGCCGGCCGGATCCTGGTCGGCGGCGAGGAGACGCGCATCAATGGTGCGCAGGACTCCGAGCGCCTCGGGATCGCCACCATCTACCAGGAGTTCAACCTCGTTCCCGATCTCACGGTCGCCGAGAACATCTTCCTGGGGCGCCAGCCGCGCCGCCTCGGGATGATCGACCGCAAGCGGATGGAGGCCGACGCCGCCGTCCTGCTGGAGCGGGTCGGCGTCAACGTCTCCCCACGCGCGCGTGTCCGTGAACTCGGCATCGCACGCCTGCAGATGGTCGAGATCGCGAAGGCGCTGAGCCTGAACGCGCGCGTGCTCATCATGGACGAGCCGACGGCCGTGCTGACCTCCGAGGAGGTCGACAAGCTCTTCGCGATCGTGCGCAGACTGCGCGAGGACGGTGTCGGGATCGTCTTCATCACCCACCACCTGGAGGAGATCGCCGCCCTGGGCGACCGGGTGACGGTCATCCGGGACGGCCGGAGCGTCGGGCAGGTCCCGGCCGCCACGCCGCAGGACGAGCTCGTACGGCTGATGGTGGGGCGCTCGATCGAGCAGCAGTACCCGCGCGAACGCGCCGACAAGGGCGCCGCGTTGCTCACCGTCGAGGGGCTGACCCGGGACGGCGTCTTCCACGACGTCAGCTTCGAGGTGCACGCCGGTGAGGTGGTCGGCATCGCGGGGCTCGTCGGCGCCGGGCGCACCGAGGTCGTGCGGGCGGTCTTCGGGGCCGATCCGTACGACAAGGGCGCCGTGAAGGTCTCCGGGGCGGCCCTGAGGCGCCACGACGTCAACGCGGCCATGGCGGCCGGCATCGGACTGATCCCCGAGGACCGCAAGGGCCAGGGCCTGGTGCTGGACGCGTCCGTCGAGGAGAACCTCGGCCTGGTGACACTGCGTTCGGCCACGCGCGCGGGGCTCGTCGATCTGAAGGGCCAGCGGGAGGCCGCGGGGCGGATCGCGCAGCAGCTCGGCGTGCGGATGGCGGGCCTCGGGCAGCACGTGCGCACCCTCTCCGGCGGCAACCAGCAGAAGGTCGTCATCGGCAAGTGGCTGCTCGCCGACACCAAGGTGCTGATCCTCGACGAGCCCACGCGCGGGATCGACGTCGGCGCCAAGGTCGAGATCTACCAGCTGATCAACGAACTCACCGCCGCCGGTGCGGCCGTACTGATGATCTCCAGCGATCTGCCCGAGGTCCTCGGCATGAGCGACCGGGTCCTGGTCATGGCCCAGGGCCGGATCGCGGGCGAACTCCCGGCCGCCGAGGCCACCCAGGACGCCGTGATGGCGCTCGCCGTCTCCACCCCCAACACGATCGGAACGGAGGCCCCCCGTGGCCACTGACACGCTCAAGAGCACGCCGGGCGCGAGTGGCGCCTCGGGGCTTCGCCGGCTCCTCCTCGACAACGGCGCGCTCACCGCGCTGATCGTCCTCGTCGTCGCGATGTCGGCGCTGTCCGGCGACTTCCTGACCGCGGACAACCTCCTCAACGTCGGCGTCCAGGCGGCCGTGACCGCCATCCTCGCCTTCGGCGTCACCTTCGTCATCGTCTCGGCGGGCATCGACCTGTCGGTCGGCTCCGTCGCCGCCCTGTCGGCCACCGTCCTCGCCTGGAGCGCCACGTCGGAGGGCGTCCCGGTCTTCCTCGCCGTGCTCCTCGCCATCGCGACCGGCATAGCGTGCGGCCTGGTCAACGGCTTCCTGGTGTCGTACGGCAAACTCCCGCCGTTCATCGCGACGCTGGCGATGCTGTCGGTGGCCCGCGGCCTGTCCCTGGTGATCTCGCAGGGCTCCCCGATCGCCTTCCCCGAGTCGGTCTCGCACCTCGGAGACACGCTCGGCGGCTGGCTGCCGGTGCCGGTGCTCGTGATGGTCGGCATGGGGCTGATCACGGCGTTCGTGCTGGGACGGACGTACATCGGCCGCTCGATGTACGCGATCGGCGGCAACGAGGAGGCGGCCCGCCTCTCCGGTCTGCGGGTGAAGAAGCAGAAGCTCGCCATCTACGCCTTCTCCGGTCTGTTCGCCGCCGCCGCGGGCATCGTGCTCGCCGCCCGGCTGTCCTCCGCGCAGCCGCAGGCCGCGCAGGGCTACGAGCTGGACGCCATCGCGGCGGTCGTCATCGGCGGCGCCTCGCTCGCGGGCGGCACCGGCAAGGCGTCGGGCACGCTGATCGGCGCGCTGATCCTGGCGGTGCTCAGAAACGGCCTCAACCTGTTGTCCGTGTCCGCCTTCTGGCAGCAGGTCGTCATCGGTGTCGTGATCGCGCTGGCGGTGCTGCTGGACACGGTGCGCCGCAAGGCCGGGGCCACCCCCGTCACGACCGGCGGCAGCGGCAACAAGGGCAAGCAGGCGGCGACCTACCTCCTCGCGGCCGTCGTCGCGGCGGCGGTCGTGGGCGCGACGTCCCTCCTGCACAGCGGTTCGTCCGAGGCGAAGAGCCAGAAGATCGGCCTGTCGCTGTCGACCCTCAACAACCCCTTCTTCGTGTCGATCCGCACCGGGGCGCAGGAGGAGGCGAAGAAGCTGGGCGTCGACCTCACGGTCACGGACGCGCAGAACGACGCCTCGCAGCAGGCCAACCAGCTGCAGAACTTCACCAGCGAGGGCCTCGGCACGATCATCGTCAACCCGGTGGACTCGGACGCGGTGACCCCTGCGGCGAAGGCCGTGAACAAGTCGGGTATCCCGCTCGTCGCCGTCGACCGTGCGGTCAACAACGCCACCACCGCCGCCCTCGTCGCCTCCGACAACGTCACCGGCGGCAAGCTCGCCGCCGAGGCGCTCGCCGAGAAGCTTGGCGGCAAGGGCAGGATCGTGATCCTGCAGGGCCAGGCGGGCACCTCCGCCAGCCGTGAGCGCGGCGCCGGCTTCGCCGAGGGCCTGAAGGCCTACCCGGGCATCGAGGTCGTCGCCAAGCAGCCCGCCGACTGGGACCGCACCAAGGGATTGGACGTCATGACCAACCTGCTGCAGGCCAACCCGGACATCGACGGCGTCTTCGCGGAGAACGACGAGATGGCGCTCGGCGCGATCAAGGCCCTCGGTTCCAAGGCCGGTAAGTCCGTCCAGGTCATCGGCTTCGACGGAACCGCGGACGGTCTGAAGGCCGTCGAGGCGGGCACCCTCTTCGCGTCGGTGGCACAGCAGCCGACGGAGCTCGGCAGGATCGCCGTACAGAACGCGGTGAAGGCAGCGAGCGGCGACAAGGTCGAGAAGTCGGTGATGGTGCCGGTGAAGGTGGTCACGAAGGAGAACGTGGCCGGCTTCACGGGCTGAGCTCGACCGGCGGGCGGGTCCTTCGCGGGACCCGCCCGCCTCAGGTGACCACGGGGATCAATCAGGGGAGCGACCTCATGTATGACTACGACCTCCTGGTCGTAGGGTCGGCCAACGCCGACCTGGTGATCGGTGTCGAGCGCCGGCCGGGCGCCGGCGAGACCGTGCTCGGCTCCGACCTGGCCGTCCACCCGGGCGGCAAAGGCGCGAACCAGGCGGTCGCGGCCGCCCGGCTCGGTGCCCGTACGGCGCTGCTGGCCCGGGTCGGCGACGACGCGCACGGCCGGCTGCTGCTCGACTCGCAGCGGGCGGCCGGTGTGGACACGGTGGGCGTCCTGGTCGGCGGCGCGCCGACCGGCGTCGCGCTGATCACGGTGGACCCGTCCGGGGACAACAGCATCGTGGTCTCGCCGGGGGCGAACGGACGGCTCACCCCGCAGGACGTACGGGCCGCCGCGAGCCTCTTCCAGGCGTCCCGGGTCGTGTCCGCCCAGCTGGAGATCCCGCTGGAGACGGTCGTGGAGGTGGTCCGCAGCCTGGCGGACGGCGGCCGCTTCGTCCTCAACCCGTCCCCGCCCCGCCCGCTGCCGGGCGAGGTGCTGGCGGCCTGCGACCCGCTGATCGTGAACGAGCACGAGGCGAAGGTGATCCTCGGCGACTCCGCGGTGGGCGAGACACCGGAGGACTGGGCGCGGATCCTGCTCGCCAAGGGGCCCCGCTCGGTGGTGGTGACCCTGGGCGCGGAGGGCGCGCTGGTGGCTTCCGCGGAGGGTGTGACGCGGGTGCCGTCCGTGAAGGTGGACGCGGTGGACACGACGGGCGCGGGCGACGCGTTCACGGCCGCGCTGGCCTGGAAGCTCGGGGCGGGCTCGTCCCTGGCCGAGGCGGCGGCGTACGCGGCACGGGTCGGGGCGGCGGCGGTCACGAAGGAGGGCGCGCAGGAGTCCTTCCCGACGGCTGCGGAGGTGGAAGCCCCGTGAAGAAGGCCGGGATCCTGAACCGTCACCTCTCCGGCGCCCTGGCCGAGCTGGGCCACGGCGACGGTGTGCTCGTGTGCGACGCAGGCATGCCGATACCCGACGGCCCCCGGGTCGTGGACCTGGCCTTCCGGGCCGGGGTGCCGTCGTTCGCCGTGGTGCTGGACGGTCTGCTGGCCGAGCTGGTGGTGGAGGGCGCGACGGCGGCGAAGGAGACGCGGGACGCCAACCCGGCGGCGGCCGCGCTGCTGGAGGGGGAGTTTCCCGAGCTGGAGCTGGTCACGCACGAGCGGCTGAAGGAGCTGTCGGCCGGGGCACGGCTGGTCGTACGGACCGGGGAGGCACGGCCGTACGCGAATGTGCTGTTGCGCTGCGGCGTCTTCTTCTGAGCAGCCGTACGAACGTTTCGAGGGGCCCGGTCCGTCGACCGAGCCCCTCGGGTTTTCCCCTCCCGTCAGGACCCCCGCGATCCCCCCAGATCCCCCTCCAGAAGTCCTGATGCCAAGTACGACCGGCGAGGTGGAGCAAGGGTTGTACGGCCTTCCCGAATTTCTTTTCCGCGCACCCGTCGCATCGCGTCGGCATCGCGTGGGCACCGCCTCGCCACCGCCTCGGCGTGCCGACGATTCGGGGCAGACGTAGCGTTTAGTCATGTCCGAGGTAGACGAAAACCCCCTCCTGTCCCTCCAGGACGACGTGCTCCACGAGCTCGGCGACGACCGGATCGGGGACATCGCGGGGCTGCTGGGCACGGACGAGGCGGGTGCCCGGCAGATGGTCTGTACGACGGTGTCGGCCCTGTCCGACGAGGCGGAGACCGTGGCGACGCCGCACGACGCCCCGCTCACGGGCGTGGCCACGGTGGGAGGGTTCGCGACGGGCGGCCTCATGGCCGGGCTGCTGGCCGAGGAGGCCGAGCCGGTCGCCGCCTCGGTGGCCCGCAGTACCGGGCTGCCGCCGGAGGCGGTGTCGCGGGTCGTGGAGATGGTGATTCCGGTGGAGCTGGCGGTGCTCACGAAACGGGCGGCGAGGAAGTAGGGCGAGAAAGCGAAGGCGTGAGGAAGTAGGGCCGAGGAAGCAGGCGAGGAAGCAAGGACATCGATCCGCCCCGCCCGGACGAACGCCGATGCGAGGCAGATCGCACGGGCCGCCGTGCTGTCGCCGGTTACCGGATGACGTGCTCCACGAACCGGGACGCCGTCTCCGCGAGCACCTCCCGCCCGTCCCGCGCCCACAGCCCGTCGTTGAACAGCTCGACCTCGACGGCGCCGGTGTAGCCCGCCGCCGCCACGTACCCGAGCCACTCCCGCATGTCGATCGCCCCGTCCCCGATCTGACCGCGCCCGGTGAGCACGCCCTCGGGCAACGGGGTCGTCCAGTCGGCGAGCTGGAAGGTGTGGATACGGCCACCCGCCCCCGCCCGGGCGATCTGCTCCGGCGCCGTGTCGTCCCACCAGATGTGGTACGTGTCCACCGTGACGCCGACCTGGTGGGCCGGGAAGCGTTCCGCGAGGTCCAGGGCCTGGGCCAGCGTCGACACCACGCACCGGTCGGCGGCGTACATCGGGTGCAGCGGCTCGATGGCCAGCTTCACGCCGTGCTCCTCCGCGTACGGCCCCAGCACCGCCAGCGCGTCCGCGATCCGCTCCCGGGCGCCGTGCAGGTCCTTGGAACCGGCGGGGAGTCCGCCGGACACCAGCACCAGGACGTCCGTGCCCAGCGTGGCCGCCTCCTCGACGGCCCGCCGGTTGTCGTCCAGCGCCTTCGCCCGCTCGTCCGGGTCGATCGCCGTGAAGAAGCCGCCGCGGCACAGGGTGGTGACGGTCAGGCCCGCGTCACGGACCAGCTTGGCCGTCGCCTCCAGGCCGTACTCCTGGACGGGCTCACGCCACAGGCCGACCTGGCCGACGCCCAAGCGGCCGCATTCCCCGACCAGTTCGGGCAGGCTCAGCTGCTTCACCGTCATCTGGTTGATGGAGAAGCGTTCGAGTTCGGTGCTCACTGGGCCACCCCGTACAGCGACAGCAGGTTCTTCATCCGCTCCTCGGCCAGCTTGGGGTCCGGGAAGAGGCCCAGTGCGTCGGCGAGTTCGTAGGCGCGGGCGAAGTGCGGGAGGGAGCGGGCCGACTGCAGGCCGCCGACCATGGTGAAGTGCGACTGGTGACCGGCCAGCCAGGCCAGGAAGACCACGCCCGTCTTGTAGAAGCGGGTGGGCGCCTGGAAGAGGTGGCGGGACAGCTCGACCGTCGGGTCGAGGAGCTCACGGAAGCCGGCCACGTTCCCGGTGTCGAGGACGCGTACCGCCTCCGCCGCCAGCGGGCCCAGCGGGTCGAAGATGCCGAGCAGGGCGTGGCTGAAACCCTTCTCGTCGCCCGCGATCAGCTCGGGGTAGTTGAAGTCGTCGCCCGTGTAGCACCGCACGCCCTGCGGGAGGCGGCGACGGATGTCGATCTCCCGGCCCGCGTCGAGCAGTGACACCTTGATGCCGTCCACCTTGTCGGGGTGCGCGGCGATGACCTCCAGGAAGGTGTCGGTGGCCGCGTCCAGGTCGCTCGACCCCCAGTAGCCCTCCAGGGCCGGGTCGAACATGGGGCCCAGCCAGTGCAGGACCACCGGCTCGGCCGACTGGCGGAGCAGGTGGCCGTAGACCTGGAGGTAGTCCTCGGGACCGGAGGCCGCCGCGGCCAGCGCCCGCGAGGCCATCAGGATGGCCTGCGCCCCGCTCTCCTCCACGACGGCGAGCTGCTCCTCGTAGGCCGCCCGCACCTCCGCGAGGGATCCGGCGGCGATCTGGTCGGTGCCGACACCACAGGCGATCCGCCCGCCGACGGCCTTCGCCTCGGCGGCACTGCGGCGGATCAGCTCGGCTGCGCCCGCCCAGTCCAGGCCCATCCCCCGCTGGGCGGTGTCCATCGCCTCGGCGACGCCGAGCCCGTGGGACCACAGGTGGCGGCGGAAGGCGAGGGTGGCGTCCCAGTCGACGGCGGCGGGCGAGTCGGGGGAGGTGTCGGCGTACGGGTCGGCGACGACGTGCGCCGCGGAGAAGACCGTACGGGAGCTGAAGGGCGCGCCCGGGGTGAGGGCGAGGGGCTCCTGGCGGGGCTCGTACGCCCTCAACCCGCCCTTGAAGTCGGGAAGTCGGATGGTCACAGCGAGATCTCCGGTACGTCGAGACGGCGGCCCTCGGCCGAGGACTTCAGGCCCAGCTCGGCGAGCTGGACGCCGCGGGCGCCGGCGAGGAGGTCCCAGTGGTAGGGGGCGTCGGCGTAGACGTGCTTGAGGAACAGCTCCCACTGGGCCTTGAAGCCGTTGTCGAAGTCGGCGTTGTCCGGGACCTCCTGCCACTGGTCGCGGAAGGAGTAGGTGGCCGGGATGTCCGGGTTCCAGACCGGCTTGGGGGTGAGGGAGCGGTGCTGGACGCGGCAGTTGCGCAGACCGGCGACGGCGGACCCCTCGGTGCCGTCGACCTGGAACTCCACCAGCTCGTCGCGGTTGACGCGCACGGCCCAGCTGGAGTTGATCTGGGCGATCGCGCCGCCGTCGAGCTCGAAGATGCCGTAGGCGGCGTCGTCCGCGGTGGCGTCGTAGGGCTTGTCGTTCTCGTCCCAGCGCTGCGGGATGTGGGTGGTGGCGATGGCCTGGACGGACTTGACCCGCCCGAAGAGCTCGTGGAGCACGTACTCCCAGTGCGGGAACATGTCGACGACGATGCCGCCGCCGTCCTCGGCGCGGTAGTTCCAGGACGGGCGCTGGGCGGCCTGCCAGTCGCCCTCGAAGACCCAGTAGCCGAACTCGCCGCGGATGGAGAGGATCCGCCCGAAGAAGCCCCCGTCGATGAGCCGCTTGAGCTTGCGGAGCCCCGGGAGGAAGAGCTTGTCCTGGACGACGCCGTGCTTGATGCCGGCCTCGTTCGCGAGCCGGGCCAGCTCCAGGGCGCCCTCCAGGCCGGTCGCCGTCGGCTTCTCGGTGTAGATGTGCTTGCCGGCGGCGATCGCCTTCTTGATCGCCTCCTCGCGGGCGGAGGTGACCTGGGCGTCGAAGTAGATCTCGACGGTCGGGTCGGCGAGGACCGCGTCGACGTCGGTCGAGATGTTCTCCGCGTCCAGGCCGTGCTGCTCGGCGAGCGCCTTGAGCGCGTGCTCGCGGCGGCCGACCAGGATCGGCTCCGGCCACAGCACGGTGCCGTCGCCGAGGTCGAGTCCGCCCTGCTCGCGGATGGCCAGGATGGAGCGGACCAGGTGCTGGCGGTAGCCCATGCGCCCCGTCACACCGTTCATGGCGATACGCACCGTCTTGCGTGTCACGTCGATCCCTTCGTACGCGTCGTACGCGATGTCTGCGCCGCGTATCGCCCTGTCCCTCACTGGTGAGCGTCGCAGCAAGCGCTTTCTATTCGATAAGAAGCTAGCCTCTGAGCAGCGGTCCGGACAAGACCGTGACCAGCCTGAGTTGTTCGAGGGGACGAACAACGGGGCCTGTTGGCCGTATGGTCTGCTCGGCACACACGGAACCGTGGACGTGGGCGGCCTGTCTACGTGGGCGTAAGCCTGCCTGTGAGCGCGTACGAGGTGTACGACGAGATGCACGACCGGAGGACGACGAGATGACGGTGACCCTGGCGGACGTGGCGGCCCGCGCCCAGGTCTCCCCCGCGACGGTGTCGCGCGTGCTGAACGGGAACTACCCCGTGGCCGCCACCACCCGCGAGCGGGTGCTGCGGGCGGTGGACGAGCTGGACTACGTGCTGAACGGTCCGGCGAGCGCGCTGGCCGCGGCGACTTCCGATCTGGTCGGGATCCTCGTCAACGACATCGCCGACCCCTTCTTCGGGATCATGGCGAGCGCGATCCAGTCGGAGATCGGGGGTCCGGGCGGTCGCGCGGGCGGCGAACGGCTGGCGGTGGTCTGCAACACGGGCGGCTCCCCGGAGCGGGAGCTGACCTACCTGACCCTGCTGCAGCGGCAGCGGGCCGCGGCGGTCGTCCTGACCGGCGGCGCCGTGGAGGACGCGCCGCACGCGGCGGCGGTGGCGGCGAAGCTGCGGAAGCTGGCGGACGCCGGGACGCGCGTGGTGCTGTGCGGGCGGCCGCCGGCGCCGGACACGGGCGCGATCGCGCTGACCTTCGACAACCGCGGGGGCGGACGGGAGCTGACCGAGCACCTCATCGGCCTCGGACATCGGCGGCTCGGCTACATCGCGGGCCCGGAGGAGCGCACGACGACCCGCCACCGGCTGGAGGGCCACCGGGCGGCGCTGGAGGCGCACGGCATCGCGGAGGACCCGCGGTGGACGGTGTACGGCCGCTACGACCGCCAGTCCGGTTACGAGGCGACGCTGGAACTTCTGCGGCGGGATCCGTCGCTGACGGCTGTCGTGGCCGCGAACGACTCCGTCGCGTTGGGGGCGTGTGCCGCGCTGCGGGACTCCGGGCTGCGGATTCCGGACGACGTGTCGGTGGCGGGCTTCGACGACCTTCCGTTCAGCATCGACGCGGTGCCTTCCCTTACGACGGTGAGGCTGCCGTTGGCGGAGGCGGGGGCGCGGGCCGGGCGGATCGCCATGGGGCGGGAGGAGGCACCGCCCGGGGGGATCGCGACGGTTCGGGGGGAGTTGATGGTTCGGGGGTCTTCTGGGGGGCCGCGGGTTTCCTGAGGGGTGGGCGGACCGGGGCCTCGGGTTTCCACCGCCGTCTCACCCGCCCTCCTCGACCACCGCGCACGTCACGCACGTCACCGCACCCTGTCGAGCCGGTGAAAGACGGCTGGCAAGCCCAAGCCGAAGCCCATACGCATGCGGATGCAGCAGCCGCAGACGATCCGGCCGCCCCTCACCACCGTGCGCTGACTCCGGACTACCTATCGCTCGCCGGCAGCAGCGTGGCGCGACCCGGGCACGGCACTCGCGCGGCCGACGGGCTGCCGCCCCTCTCCTGCAACCGCCGGGCCGATCAGCACGGGGGTATCCCCCGGTGGCGGGTCAGCGAGCGGTGAGGACGTGCGCCCACGGCTCATCGATGTCGGCCAGCCCCAGCACGGCGACCACGTTGTCGAGCATTCCGGCGCCGAACCAGCGCCGCACGGCCTCGTCGTCGCCCAGCAGCTGCCGGACGGTGTCGACCTGCTTGGCGTAGCACCGGCGTACGGCCTGTGCCACCAGCGGCTCGCCGACGGCACAGTTCGCGTGCATGAGGAAACGCAGGATGTTCCGGTCCGCGACGAGCGCGGCGTAGGCGCCCCGTGCGGCATCCAACCTCGCCTCGGGCGAGAGGCCGACCCCGCCCGACGCCGGTGAGTGGGCGACCAGTGTGTCGGTCATGACGACGGACACGTGGTCGACCGCCGCCGCGAACAGGGCTTCCTTGTTCGGGTACAGGCGGTAGAGATACGGCTGAGAGACGCCGACCCACGCTGCGATCTCGTGCGTCGTCGTACCGTAGAAACCCTTTTGCGCGAAGCAGTCGACCGCGGCGGCCATGATGGCCCGACGTCGTTCGTCGCTCTTCGTGCTGGTACCGGCGGCAGGCATGGGCGTCAGTCAAACACGGCTCCCCTCAGCCTCCAAAAGTCACGCTGAGGTCGGAGTCGGACGGCACGTGGTCGGGCGTGAGCGCCTCGATCGCCACCAGCGGGTTCCAGTAGTCCAGGTAGTGGGTGATGCGCCCGTCGTCATCGGTCCGCACGACGGAGATGCACGTCTGCTCGTACGGCTTGCCGGTCGGCAGCGCGGTGCCCTTCGAGCGGAACTCGGCGATCACCAGACTCGGGTCGACGGTGTCGTGGAAGACCAGGTCGACGAACTCGACGTCGAAGGTCTCGGGAAAGTTGCTCATGTGCGCGACCAGTGCGTCGCGCCCCGTCACCCGCTGGGGCACGCCGGCCGGCGCGTACGGGAACTCGAGCACCGCGTCCGGGGCGAACAGCTCCACCCATTCCTCGACGCGGCCTGCGGCGGTGAGGCGCAGGTGCTCGGTCAGGGCGTGCTGAGCAGCGGCGCGGCGGGCGGCGTCGTCTTCCGTGACTGTCATCTTCCCTCCTACGTTAGTGGTCGACCTATAACCTACCACGACGGAAGGCGTTGCGGGTAGTCGAGCAGTTCCGCGGACCAGCTGGGCGGCCTCTGGCGGAGCGCCGCTCAGTACACGACGGACACGATCCGGCAGGCGGCCTCAGCCAGTCGGCGATCTCCCTCGATGTCGGCCAGGGTGAGGGCGACGGCCGGCTGCATCCCTCGCGTGCACAGACGCCAGGCGGTTTCGGTATCCAGGTGGACGAGGGCTGCAGGACGCCGCAGCGGCTCTTCCGTCAGGGACCAACGGCCCTCGGCGGTGACGGTCGCAGCCCAGGTGCCGCCCGCCGGACCGGCCACCCGCACCTGGATCTGGGTGCCGACGGAGGCGGACGTGTCGCGCAGGGTGTGCGGCAGGGCGCGCAGGAACGTGTCCAGGACCACGGCGAGGGGCCCCGGATCCGGGTCGGTGGCCCGGCCGGTGGCGTGGCGGATCTGCTGGCGGTGGGTCCAGTACTCGGTGAACTCCCGTGCGGTGTCCAGCCACATCGGCGCCGGATCGACACCGGCCCAGGAGACACCGAGCGAGGGCGCCGCCGGATCGGTCCGCTCGAAGACGCGGGCGACCTGGTCGCCGACCAGCTCCAGGGTGTCGGTGAGCGCGGCGGGGCTGACCCGGGCGTGGGCGTCGACCCACTCCTGGTTGATGCGATGGATGTACGCCGTCAGGTCCTCGCCGGGCGCGAAAGCGGGGCCCTCACGATGCCCGTCGCGGTGCCGGGCGAGGCGTCCGTAGCAGTCGCCCAGCAGGTGCGCGGCGACATCCCGTACGCTCCACCCGGGAACCGCCTCCCGCCCCCAGTCGGCCGGAGCGAGTCCGCGCAGGGTGGCGATCAGGGCCGTGTGCTCGGCGGCGAAGAGAGGGCGAGCGTCGATCGCAGGGCCGAGCCAGCGGTGCCCGCCGGGCGGCAAATGGGGCTGTGGGGCCGAGGGGTCCATGAACTCAAGGCTGCCGCAAGGGTGGTTCGGGCGACCACCGGGCTTCCCGGCGTACGGCCAAGCGCTCGTGGGCCGTTCAATGCCGACACGACCGATGAGAGGGAAGGCGGCCGACCATGTTCGCGTCCATGACCCGTTCCGTCCCGTGTCCGGACTGCGGTGCCGCAGCGGACTGGGCCGGTGTGCAGGCCCTGCTGGGCGAGTCGCTGCGCTGGGACGTGGAACTCACTTGTGCGGGCTGTGGGTTCGCGGTGGCCGAGTGCGGCGGTGCGCCGTCGGAGGAGATGCGGCGACGGCTCATCGCCGAGCACGGACGCGCGGTGCTGCTTGTGCGCCGCCCCGTGGCGAACGCCTCGGTCATGCGGGTACTCCGGGCCCAACTCGGCGTCGGCCTGGCGGAGGCCAAGACCCTGCTGGGGCGAGTACTGGCGGCGCAGTACTCCGGAACTCTGCCCGAGATGGAACTGCTGGCCCGCGGACTGCGCGCGGCCGGCGTCGACGCCGTCGCCACCCCGGACACGCGCCCGGACCGCTGGAAGTGCGCAAGGACCTGCCGCAGCGGATGCCCCGACATGTCTGCGATGGAAACCAGTTCCTCGCTGCTCAGCCGACCCCACCGATGAGTTTCGGGCCGCGCCCCGGTCTCCCCTGCGTCCTCACCCGAGCGAGAACCAGCGAGAACCAGGAGTTCCAGCCATGCGCATCGTCATCACCGAGTTCATCAGCCTCGACGGCGTCGTCCAGGCGCCCGGCGGCCCCCAGGAGGACACCGACGGCGGGTTCGCGCACGGTGGCTGGTCGCACCCGTACTTCGACGAGGAGGTGCTGGGCGGCGTCTTCGACGCGGGGATGCAGAAGGCCGAGGCGCTGTTGTACGGGCGGCGTACCTATCTGACGATGGCCGCAGCCTGGCCCGAGCGCGCAGGTGACCCCTTCGCCGACCGGCTGAACTCGCTGAAGAAGTACGTCGTGACCGACACGCTCACCGACTCCGAGCTGACCTGGAACAACACCACGCGCATCCCCGGCGGCGAGGCCGTCGCCCGGATCCGTGAGCTGCGCGAGAGCGAGGGCGGCGACCTGGCGATGATGGGCAGCCCCACCCTCGTGCGGACCCTCATCCAGGAGGGACTGGTCGACGAGTTGCAGCTCATCGTCATGCCGGTGCTGCTGGGTGGCGGCAAGTCGATCTTTCCGGCGGACGGCGGGAAGCGGCCGTTCGAGCTCGTGTCCACGGTCGCCGGGAAGACGGGTGTGCAGGTGTGCGTCTACCGGCCGGCCGCCGCCGAAGGGTAGCCGCGCGGGCGCGGGCGTTCTAGGCTCGACTCGACGGTATCTCTGACTCAGTCAAATAACCCGGACGAGTATCGGGGGTCGACGATCATGACCGTCCAGGACATCCGCGCCTTCAACCGCTTCTACACGAACGTCATCGGCGCCCTCGACTACAGCCGCCACCTCTACGCCCCGTACACCCTCACCGAGTCCCGCGTCCTGTACGAGCTCGCGCACTCCCCGCGTACCGACGCGGCCGACCTCCGGGCCGAGCTCTCGCTGGACGCGGGTTATCTGAGCCGGATCCTGAACAAGTTCGAGCAGGACGGGCTCATCGAGCGCACGACCTCCCGAAACGACCCGCGCCGCCGGCGCGTCACGCTCACCGCGCGCGGCCGGGAGACCGGCAAGCTGCTGGAGGAGCGGTCGAACGAGGCGGTGGGCTCGCTGCTGGCCACCGTGCCGGCGGCGGAACGGCCGCGCCTCGCCGAGGCGATGACGACCGTACGCACCATCCTGTCCCACGGCCGCCCTCCCCGCCGCGAGGACGTCGTGCTGCGCGAGCCCGGCCCCGGCGACCTCGGCTGGATCGTGCAGCGCAACGCCGCGCTGTACGCCGTCGAGTACGGCTGGAACGCGGACTACGAGGGGCTGGTCGCGAGGATCGTCGCGGACTTCGCGGAGGATCATGATCCGCATCTGGAGCGGGTGTGGATCGCCGAGCTCCACGGGCGGCCGGTGGGCTGCGTGATGTGCGTACGGGACGAGGCCCCCGCGACCGCCCGGCTGCGGCTGCTGCTGGTCGAGCCCGACGCCCGCGGCCTCGGCATCGGCGGCCGCCTGGTCACCTCGGTCATCGACTTCGCGCGCGGCGTCGGCTACCGCGACCTCGTCCTGTGGACCAACGACGTCCTGGCCGACGCCCGCCGCATCTACCAGCGGCACGGCTTCGCCCTGGTGGCCGAGAAACCGCACCGCTCCTTCGGCAAGGACCTGCTCGGGCAGGACTGGCGGCTGGAGCTGCACTCCACGCCGGAGTGACCCGCTCGGTCACACGGCTTCCCAGGCACCGTCGCGCAGTTGGTACACCTGTGCCCGCTGGGTGACGGCATCGCCGTAGCGGTCGAAGCCGACCCGTCCCATCGCTCCTTCGAAGCGGATCCCCTGCACCGCTTCGCGGACGTCTTCGCGCGCCGTCGACGGCAGTTCGTCGCCGGTGATGCGCACGCCCTCCTTGACGGCACGGATCAGCGCCCAGGTGGCGTCGTAGGCGTACCCGCCGTACGGCCCGTAGGGAGTCGGATATCCGGCCTTCTCATAGTCCGCGATGAACGACTTGGCGGAGTTGAGCGACTCCGTGGCAGCCCCGCCGGCGGTACAGATGTCACCCGCCGCGCCGCTGCCCGCCAAGGTGGCGTACTCCCCGGCGAAGAGACCGTCACCGCCCGCGACCCGGATGTCGGGATCGACGGCGTGCAACTGCTTGCTCAGCGGAGCCGCGGCAGGATATTCGCCACCGAAGTACACGACGTCGGCACCGAGAGCACGAGCCCGCTGCACCTCGTCGGTGAAGTCACGCTGTTCGTAGTCGACTTGGCTCTGCCCCACGATGGTTCCGCCCTCCTCGCGGAACGCCTTCTTGAACATCTCCGCCAGCGAACGGCCGTAGCCGAGCTTGTTGTCGATGACGAAAGCCTTGCGACGACCGTCCTCTCCGTACAGGTACGCGGCCGCGGCGGGCGGCTGCGCGATGTCGTTGGCCACCGTGCGGAAGTAGGTGTCGTACGGCCTGGAGCGCGAGCCGCCCAGCCAGTCAGGGCCGAGAGTGAGCCTGGGGTCGGAGTTCGAAGGAGAGATCTGGGACAGGTCGTCCTGGGCGAACACCTCCTGCATGGGCTCGGCGACGGACGCGTTGAGCGGCCCCACGACTCCCACCACGTCGGAGTCGGCGACGAAAGTGGTGGCGTTCGCCTGCCCCGTGGCGGGCTGGGCCTTGTCGTCCAGGGCGCGGATCTTGAAGGTGACACCCGGGACGAAGGCGTCCTCGTTCGCCTTCTTCACGGCCAGCTCCGCCGAGTTCCTGATTCCCTCGCCCAGCTCCTCGAGGTCACCGCTCAGGGGGACGCTGACGCCGATCGCGACGGTGAGCTTGCTCGTGGTGTTCTTGGAGTCCCCGGAGTTCCCGGAGTCCCCGGAGCTCTCGGACGGGCCGCCGTCCGACGATCCGCCGCCCCTCGCGTCCTGGAAGAGTGAGTCCAGCGTCATGGGAAGTGTCCCGAGCGCGGCGACCAGCAGGGTGGACACCACGACGACCGTCCGGCGGCTGAGCCGCCACCGACGCCCTCTCGCCGCCGGTGAGCCGGCCGTGGCGGCGGCTTTCCCAGCCGGTGCGTCGGCGGCGGGTTCGTCGGCGGCTGGTTCATCTGCGCCGGGTTCGTCGGCGGCTGGTTCGTCGGCGGCTGGTTCACTCTGGACCGGTTGGGCCTCGCCCAGGGCGGCCTCGGCCAGTTCGCCCTCAGCCGGTTCGCCTCCCGCCGGTTCGCCCTTCGGCTCGGAGGGCTCAGACGGCTCGGAGGGCTCAGACGGCCCGGAGGGCTCAGGCGGCTCGGACCGCTCCGCCGCCAGGTAGCGGTTGCGGGCCAGGGCGATCGCGCCCGCTGTGTTGCCGTTGCGCTGCTGGGGCACCGGCCGGCCCTTGGCCACCAGGGAGCCGTACAGATGGTGGTACAGCGTCATCATGGTGAGAAGTGGCGGCGCCTGCGGGATCCCGCGTTCCAGAGCCCCGATCAGCTCCCCGGTGAACGCGGTGTACGTCTCCCCCGGCGGGGCCAGTGCCGTCCTGGTCTCCGACGTCGCGGTCAGCACGAACGTACCGCTGATGTCGGACATCCCGCCGAGCCCCGAGGACGACATCGCGCCGTGCAGGGCGAGACCGCTCCAGCAGCAGTCCAGGATCACCACCTTGCGCCGCGCCCGGGTCTGCGGGCTGAGCAGGAGCTCCCGGATGTCCTGGTAGCGCAGGGCGCTGTAGAGACGTCGGGGATTGGTGCGGGGCAGGGCCAGATAGAGCTCGTTGGACAGCTCGTGCACGAAGCCGTGCCCCGCGTAGTAGACGAGGAGGGTGTCCTCGGCCTCGTCGGCGAGCCGGGCGACCTCTTCCAGCGCCTGGTCGCGGTCGGGTTCGGGGAGCACGCGGATGTGGTCGGACGCCAGGCCCCACACGCTCTCGTCGTGCAGGAGCTCCGCGAGCCGGGTGAGGTTCTGGGACACGGCGGGCAGCGGTTCGAGGCCGGGGTCGGCGTAGGAGTGGGCGCCGATCAACAGGGCTCTGCTGAGTGCCGGTTGGGAGAGTTCGCTCATGACCGCGGCTGGTCGAGCGTGGCGGCGGTCGCCACCGGGGTGCCGTCACCCGGCTCGGCGGTCTGCGGCGCGGTCAGCTGCCGCACCAGCCGTTCGATCTGCTCGGCGTCGGTGCCGCTCACGGTCACGGTGACGCCCTCGCGTTCCACCAGGACGCGCGGTGCGTTCGCCCGCGACTGGCGCCAGGTCGCCACGGCCACGAGCAGTCCGCCCAGGGCCACCGCGTTGCTGAGCACGACGTCGATCAGATCCAGGCCGGGACCCATGGCGCCCGGTGTCGCGTTCCTGCCCCGCAAGGTGAGCGTCGCGCCTGCCGAGTCGGGGTCCCGCAGCAGCCAGCGCTGCAGTGCGCGAAGATGTCCCCCGTCGTCGTCGAGCACGGTGATACCGAGCCGCATGCTTCCCCCTCGCACGCTCGCACGCCGCCGATTTCGGCCCCGTATTTCGGCCTCATACCCCTGATTTCCGGCAGCATAGCGACGCCGCGAGCATCCGGCGTCGACTCTGGAGAAGCCGTTCCCGATCCGATCGCAGCCGTCCGCGGTGGAGCAGATACCGCGCACGGGCATGACGCGAGCCGGGCACAAAACGATCAGTCACGGAGGAGTTCGCAGAACGTCGTGCGGGAAGTGCCCGCGCGGGTCATGCCCGACCTGGACCGGGACGAGTAGGGTCCAGAACCATGAAACTGGCGTTCTCCACCCTCGGCGTCCCCGGTCTCCCCCTCCCCGACGTGCTGCGGCTCGCGACGGCGCACGGCTATCACGGCGTGGAGCTGCGCACACATCCGGAGGAGCCGGTGCATCTGGGCCTCGGCCCCGCCGAACGGGCCGAGGTCGCGGCCGAGTTCAAGGGCGCCGGTGTGGAGCTGCTGGGCCTGGCCGGGTACGTCCGGGTCGCGGCGCCCGGTGACGACGGGCCCGTGATCGAGGAGACCCGCAGGCTCGTCGACCTCGCCCACGACCTCGGCGCGCCCTTCGTCCGCGTCTTCCCCGGCGCCGATTCCGAGCAGAGCCGCCGGTCGGCGGACGCGATCGCCGCGCGGCGGCTGGGTACGGCCGCGGAGTACGCCACGGACATGGGCGTACGGATTCTGCTGGAGACGCACGACTCGCACCGCACCGCCGCCGACGCGATCCGCGTCCTCGGCCTGGTCGGCCACCGCCACGTCGGTTCGCTGTGGGACGTCATGCACACCTGGCTCGGCGGCGAGCAGCCCACCGAGAGCTACGCCGCCCTCGCCCCGTACCTCGGCTACGTCCAGGTCAAGGACATCGCCTCCGCCGACGACACGACCCCGCTGGCGCTCGGCGCCGGGGTGCTGCCGCTCACCGAGTGCGTGGAGGTCCTCTCCCGGCACGGCTGGGACGGCTGGCTGTGCTGGGAGTACGAGAAGCGGTGGTACGAGTCCGCCGCCCCGCTGCCCGAACTGCTGGGCGCGGGCCGGGAGCACCTGGCGCGGCTGCTGAACGAGTCGGCGTAGGCGAAATCGGCGTAGGCGCAAAGCGAGTCGGCCCGGGCGAAATTCGGTGGTCCGGTGCCGGGACCGCCGTATAGCCTCCCCCCTCGTGCCCGAAACCACTCCGCGCCCCGCCATGCCCTCATGAGCCTCGCCCGTACGCTGATCGACGTACGGCCGCTGCGCACCTCCCCCGTCTTCCGGCGGCTGCTGATCGGGCGGACCGTGTCCGTGCTCGGCAGCTTCATGACCATGGTGACCGTCATGTACCAGGTCTGGGACATGACGCACAGCGCGGTCTGGAGCGGTGCGGTCGGGCTGGCACAGGTGGTGCCCATGGTGGGCGTGGGCCTGTTCGCCGGGTCGTGGGTGGACCGGGGGGACCGGCGGCGGATCTTCCTCGTCGCCACCGTCGGGCAGGCGGTGTTCGTGCTGCTGCTCGCGGTGCAGGGGTTCACCGGCGGTGTGCCGGTGGCCGGGATCCTCGCGCTCGTGGCGGCCGGGTCCTGCTTCGGTGCGGTCGGCGGGCCGGCGGCGGGCGTGTTCGTGCCGCGGCTGCTGCCGAAGGAGCAGGTGGCGGCGGGACTGGCCCTCAACCAGGTGACCGGTCAGGCGATGATGCTGCTCGGCCCGGCGCTGGGCGGGCTGTTCCTGGGCTGGTTCGGCATCGGCGTGTGCTACCTGCTGGACGCGCTCAGCTTCGGTCTCGCCTTCTACGGCGCCTTCGGCCTGCCCGCGCTGCCGCCGGAGGGCGAGCCGGCGCGGGCCGGGCTGCGCGGCGTCCTCGACGGCCTGCGCTTCCTGGCCGGTCACCGCGTGGTGCGCGGCGCGCTCATCACCGACCTCGCCGCCACGATCCTCTCCATGCCGGTCAGCCTCTTCCCGCTGGTCAACGCCGAACGCTTCGGCGGCAGTCCGCGCACCCTGGGCCTGTTCCTCTCCGCGCTCGCGGTGGGCGGCGTCACGGCGACGGCACTGTCGGGTGCGGTCACCCGGCTGGGCCGCCCCGGCCTGGTGATGCTGTGCGGGTCGGCGACCTGGGGCGTGGCGCTGGCACTGTTCGGCCTGATGACCGACCCGTGGGTGGGGCTCGGGCTGCTGGTGGTGGCTGGTGCCGCCGACGCCCTGGCGGTCGTCTCGCGCAGCACGATCGTCCAGACCCGTACCCCTGACGCGCTGCTGGGCCGGGTCACGGCCGCCGAGCAGATCGTCGGCCAGGGCGGCCCGCACCTCGGCAATCTGCGCGGCGGCGTGGTCGCCGGCTGGTCGTCCGGCGCGACCGCCCTCGTCACGGGCGGGCTGCTGTGCGTACTGGCGGTGGCCTACGTCGGGACGAGCACGCCGGAGCTGCGGGACGGCTAGGTCGTGTCCGGCGGATCAGGCCGGCTGCGCGAAGCAGCGGCACATGCCGGCCCAGCCGAGCCGGGGTCGGGGGCCCCGCGAGGTTGTTCGAGCGTGGGGAGTCGGCAACCGACGACAACGCGGCCGGGGGTACCCCCTGCTCGAAGAGCTAGGGGGAGCGCGTGCCGGACCCCGCGACGGCATGATCCGCCGGACAGGCCCTGGGCTACGCCGGACGCGCGATGATCGTCGCGGTGGGGTCCAGGCACCAGTGCAGTACGGCGGGCCAGGATCCGTATCCGGCGTCCAGGTCGAGGTGAGCGGCGCCGGGGAGGATGTCGGTCGGGAGGGCGAGGGGGTCGCCGTATGCGGTGCCGGCGCCTTCCTCGCAGTACGGGTCGTCGTCGCCCGCGACCAGGCGGGTGGGGCCCGGGAGCGTGAACTCCAGGGCGGGCGGGGCGAATTCGGCGACCTCCGGGTGCCGGGTGAGCACGGCGCCGGACGGCGGGGCGACGAGCAGCACCCGGTCCGCGGCGGCGAGCCCGGGCAGCCCACGCGCCACGGCGTGCAGCCACAGCACGGCGGAGAGGCTGTGCGCGACCACGACCCGCTCCGAGCCCGCGTCGAGCGCGTCCAGGTGCCGGGCCAACTCCGCCAGCCAGACCTCCAGTTCGGGGTCGTCGGGGTCGGGCAGCTGCGGGTAGACGACCTGGTGGCCGAGCTCGGTGAGACGGTCGGCCAGCCAGTGCTGCCAGTGGTCCTCGGGGCGGTGGTTCTGCCAGCCGTGGAGGATGAGGTACGCGGTCATGGCGTGATGGTTTCCGGTCACCGCCGTACCGGTCCAGTGGGAGTCGACGACGTCCGCGCCAGGAACCCGGCCACCCGGGTCTCCAACCTCCCCCGGCACTGCGGCCACTCCTCCGCCGTGACGGAGAAGATCGCGGAGTCACGCAGCCGCCCCTCCTCGCCGGGAACCTTCGAGGCCGACCAGTTCCGCAGGACGCCCTCGAATCTTCCCCCGGCCTTCTCGATCGCGGTGCGGGAGCGAAGGTTGCGGGCGTCGGTCTTCAGGTCGACACGGGACACCTTCCAGACCTCGAAGGCGTGTCGGAACAGGAGCAGTTTGGACTCGGCGTTCACCCCCGTACCCTGCGCCGACTTCCCCAGCCAGGTGTGACCGACCTCGACGGCGGACAGCGCGTCCTCGGACAGCCACGAGCGGGGCTCGCAGTAGGACGTGGCCCCGACCGCGCGCCCGGAGACCGTGGACACCTGCGCGTACGGCGCGACCTTCCCGGCCGCCGCGCGGGTGAGCTGCAGGTCGATGAACCGGCCGACCTCCTCCGCCCTCGGCACCCAGGTGAACGCGTAGGTCCCGCGATCCTCCTCCGCCGCCACCGCCAGATCCGCCGCATGCCGGTGCTCCAGCGGCTCCAGCCGTACCAGCACCCCCTCGAGAACCGGCCCCTCCAGCTCGAAGCTCACCCGTCGACCCCCGTCACCGCTACGACCGTCACTGCGTCACGACCGTCACAACCGCGCCCGCAACGCCCCGAACTCCTCGTGGAAGCCCGGGAAAGTCTTCCGTACGCATCCGGGGTCGTCGAACGAGATACCCGGCACCCGCAGCCCGGTCACGGCGAAGGACATCACGATGCGGTGGTCCCCGTACGACGTGATCTCCGCACCGCCGGCAAGAGGCGCACCCGGCCGGATCTCGATCCAGTCCGGGCCGGTCGCCACCTCCACCCCCAGCCGCCGCAGGTTCTCCGCGCACGCCTCCAGCCGGTCGCACTCCTTCACTCGCGTGTTCGCCACGTCCTCGATCCGCACCGGCCCGGAGGCGAACGGCGCGATGGCGGCGAGCGTCGGCATGGTGTCGGAGATGTCCCGCATGTTGACCGTCACGCCGTGCAGTCGGCCCGTGCCGCGGACCGTCGTCCCCTCCGCGACCACCGACACCTCGGCGCCCATCCGCCGCAGTACGTCGACGAAGCCCAGGTCGCCCTGGAGCGCCCCCTCGCCCAGGCCCGGGACCGTCACCTCGCCGCCCGTGACGGCGGCGGCCGCGAAGAAGTAGCTCGCGGTCGAGGCGTCCGGCTCCACCGCGTAGGTGGTGGCGCGGTAGCCGCCGGGCGGGACGACGAAGGCGTCGCCCTCCCTCGCCACCTCCACGCCGAACGCCCGCATCATCGCGATCGTGATCTCGACGTACGGCACCGAGACCAGGTCGGTCACCGTGATCCGCAGTCCCTTCCGGGTCAGCGGCCCGAGCAGCAGCAGCGCCGTCAGATACTGCGACGACTGGCCCGCGTCGAGCGTCACCTCCCCGCCCTCGACTCCGGCCGCCGCGACCGTCAGCGGATGGTGGCCCTCGCGCTCCTCGTGCCGCAGGTCCACGCCCAGGTCCCGCAGGGCCGAGCTCAACGGCCCCAGGGGACGTCGGCGCATCTGGGGCGAGGCGTCGAAGCGGTAGGTGCCGTGGCCGGCCGCGGCCAGCGTCGGCAGGAAGCGGGCCGTGGTCGCGCCGTCGCGGCAGTAGACGTCGGCCTCCGGGACCGCCGGGCCCTGCGGGCGGCCGTCGACCTGCCAGCTGTCCGGGGTCCGGCCGACCCGGTAGCCGAGCCGGGTCAGCCCCTCGGCGAAGCCGTCGGTGTCGTCGGAGCGCAGCGGCCGTACGAGCGTCGTGACACCGTCGGCGGCCGCCGCCAGGAAGAGGGCGCGGGCGGTGATGGACTTGGAACCGGGGACGTCGACTACGGGCATGCCCTCATGATCGCCCGTGCACCGCCACCACGTCCGGGACGTCCACGGGATGGACCCGCACCGGCCCCGCTGCGGACCCCCGTCCGTTGCCCACACGTCACGTGGAACCCGGTCAACCCGGGCGTACCAACTTCGCGGATTCCGGCCATCCCCGGGAACCCGGCCCCCCTCCCGCCCGTCCAATCCGCGAGCTGCCGGAGAGTCACCTGGTGCGGTGTCGGCCCTCGCTGCTGGCTGCGATCGCTGACCACCCTCTCCGCCGCACCACGGCCGGCAGCACGCCGTCATCGGCGCGCCCCCCTCCAACCGCGCCGATGACGGCCCCTTGTCGGTTACGGTTCGTTCCCTTGACTGGCAGAAACCTCCCGGTTATTGGTGACTTCTCGGAAGTTTCCTTCAGCGCACCACCTCCGGAAGGAGCGCACGTGCCCGACTCCAGCACGGGAAGCACGGGAAGCACGGGAAGCACGGGAAGCACGGGAACACATTCCAGAAAGGCCGCAGCACATTCCAGACGTACGGTCCTCGCGGCCGCCGCGGGTGTCACCACCGCCCTGACCCTCGGCGGCACCGCCCACGCCGCCGCCCCCGACGACCGGAAACTGCGCGCCCTCATCGCCCGGATGACCCTGCCGGAGAAGGTCGGCCAGCTCTTCGTCACGCGGGTCTACGGCCATTCCGCGACCACCCCCGACCAGGCCGACGTCGACGCCAACCTCAAGGAGATCGGCGTCCGCACGGCGGCCGAGCTGATCGCCACCTACCGGGTGGGCGGCATCATCTACTTCACCTGGGCGCACAACACCCGCAGTCCGCATCAGATCGCCGACTTGTCCAACGGCATCCAGAAAGCCTCCCTCACCCAGCCCCGCGGGCTGCCCGTGCTGATCTCCACCGACCAGGAGCACGGCATCGTCTGCCGGGTCGGCGAGCCCGCCACGCTCTTCCCGGGCGCCATGGCCATCAGCGCCGGCGGCTCCCGCGCCGACGCCCGCATCCTCGGCCGGATCGCCGGGCGGGAACTCAGGGCGCTCGGCGTCCGGCAGAACTACTCCCCCGTGGCCGACGTGAACGTCAACCCGGCCAACCCGGTCATCGGTGTGCGCTCCTTCGGCTCCGAACCGGCCGCCGTGGCCGGCATGGTCGCCGCCGAGGTGGCCGGGTATCAGCATGCGCGGCAGGTCGCGGCCACCGCCAAGCACTTCCCGGGCCACGGTGACACGGCCGTGGACAGCCACTACGGCTTCCCGGTCATCACCCACACCCGCGAGCAGTGGGACCGGTTGGACGCCCCGCCCTTCCGGGCCGCCGTCCGCGCGGGCATCGACTCGATCATGACCGCGCACATCATGGTCCCCGCCCTCGACGACTCCGGCGACCCGGCCACCCTCTCCCGTCCGATCCTCACCGGCATCCTGCGCGAGGAACTGGGCTACGACGGCGTGGTGGTGACCGACTCCCTCGGCATGGAGGGCGTACGGACGAAGTACGGCGACGACCGCGTCCCCGTGCTCGCGCTCAAGGCGGGCGTGGACCAGCTCCTCAACCCGCCCTCGCTGGCGATCGCGTGGAACGCCGTCCTGAAGGCCGTGCAGGACGGGGAACTCACCGAGGCGCGGCTCGACGAGTCGATCCTGCGCATCCTGCGACTGAAGGCGAAACTGCGGCTGTTCGACGAGCCGTACGTCAGCCAGGACGGCGTCGACCGCACCGTCGGCACCCCCTCCCACCTCAGGGCCGCCGACCGTATCGCCGAGCGCACGACGACCCTGCTGGTCAACGAGGGGCCGCTGCTCCCCCTCTCCCACCGCACCCACCCCAAGCTCCTCGTCGTCGGCGCCGACCCGGCATCGCCGTCCGGCACCACGGGACCCCCGACCGGTGTGCTCGCCACCGCCCTCACCGAGCTGGGCTTCACGGCGACCGCCCTGTCGACCGGTACGGCACCCTCCGCCGCCACCATCGCCCGGGCCGTCGCGGCGGCGCGGGAGGCGGACGCGGTGGTGGTCGGGACGTACAACGTCACGGCGAGCAGTACTCAAAGGACACTGGTCGAGCAGCTCCTGGCCACTGGCAGACCGGTCGTGGCGGTCGCCATCCGCAACCCGTACGACGTGGCCCACCTGCCCGCCGTCCCGGCCTACCTGGCGTCCTACTCCTGGACCGATGTCGAACTGCGGGCGGCCGCACGGGTGATCGCCGGACGGGTGGCCCCGTGCGGGAGGCTGCCGGTACCCGTGCAGCGGGCGGACGATCCGGCGCGGGTGCTCTACCCGGTGGGCCACGGGCTGTCGTACGAGAACAGGTAGCACCCTCTGACCCTTTGGGCGTAGCACCCGTACGCCACATAACGGCCTCACTCACCACCGACCGACGCAAAGGACCCCACTCGTCTGGCGTGCGCCCGCTGCGGCGGGTCACGCTGGACGGGGGTATCAGGGGGGAGTGCGATGCGTGGGAGATGTGCTGCGGGGGTGGCAGGCGCGTTGCTGGTGCTGCTCGCCGCATTGTTGACGGGATGCCAGAGCCCGGCGGGGGCGGAGGAGGACGGGCGGCTCGACGAGACCGCGAACGAGCAGTCGACGGCGCCACCCCGGCCCGTCGGCTACGGCGCGCTGTTCCTCGGCGTCGACGAGTGCAGCTCCTTCGGTACGACGAGCTTCACCGAGGTGTCCTGCACCAGTGAGCGGGCGGCGGCCCGGGTCGTGGCGCGGCACGACGGCAAGGTGGGCGACGGTCCGCTGTGCCCCGGGACCACGGACTTCGTCCTCCACATCAGCGAACAGAGCCACAGCTCCGACGAGGACGGCGACGGCGCCATCCCCCAGGGCTACGCCTGCATGCGCAACCTCGCCCCACCCCACCCGGGCGACCCCGGCGGCGGAGGCGGCCCACGCACCATCGTCGGCGACTGCGTCTACAGCTCGGGCGACGGCCAGGTCCGCGAGACGTCGTGCGACGGCAAGGGGGATCGGAAGCCGCAGTACAAGGTCTCCAAGGCGGTACCGAAGCGAGCCGAGTGCCCGCTGTCGACGGCGCTGTACGTCCAGTTGGGGGGCGAGAAGCCGGTGGGGTGCGCGCGGCCGGTCTGACCGTCGGCGCCCACGCGAACGGCTCACTCCCAGGTGCGCCATATGTCAGGTTCATGGAGGGTGGTGGTGTCCCTGACAACGCTCCGGAGGAGGCCAGGTGACCGCTCTGACTCGGATTCCGCTGGACGGCGGGGGCTCCGTGCTGGTGGAGCAGCCCGGCCTCCCGGACGGGGGGCCGGTGAAGGCCGGTCGCGTGGGCGACACCGTCCGCGAGCTGCCGGGCACCCTGGAAGGCGCCCTGGAGCCGGTCACGGAGGCCGCCCGCGCCGCCCTCACGCAGTTGCGCAAGGCCCGCCCTGACGAGATCACCGTCGAGTTCGGCGTCGACCTCGCGTTCGAGGCGGGGGCCGTGATCACCAAGAGCCAGGCGGGCTGCCATCTGAGGGTGACCGTGTCATGGAGGGACCACGGCTCCGGCATGGGCGAGCGCTGATCCCCCGTGACGAGTTCGAGGAGCGCACCCAGTGACGCCGTCCCGTTCGACCTGCCCACGGCGGTGGCCCAGATCCTCGCCCCGGACGGCCGCGTGGCCGGTACGGGATTCCTGGTGGCCGAGGACATGGTGGTCACCTGTGCACACGTCGTGGAGGCGGCAGGGGGCGGTCCCGGGGAGCCCGTAGGGCTGGCCTTCCCGCACGTGGTGGACGCCGAGCCGCTGACGGGTACCGTCGCGGCCGAGTTGTGGCGTGCGACCGGGGACGAGGACGTGGACGGTGCGCTCGTTCGGATTCCCCGCTCAGGCCCCGCCGGAGGGACACCTGGGCTTCGGCGACATCGGCGACCTGCTTCCCTCCGCCGATGGCCAAGGCGCGCACCTCCAGTTGACCGGCGCCAACGACCTCACCACCGGCTTCAGTGGCGGACCCGTCCTCGACGAGGTGACCGGCCTGGTCATCGGCATGCTCACCGAGATCACCGCACCCGATGTGTACAAACGGGGCCTGGGCATCGCGTACGCCACTCCCACCCGGGTGCTGCGGGAGATCCTGCCGGAGCTGGCCGAGCGCGATGTCTGTCCGTACCGGGGCCTGGAGCCGTTCACGGCCGAGCACTCCCAGTGGTTCGAGGGCCGGTCGGACGCGGTAGGGCAGGTGGTGGCGAACCTGGCCCAGCAGCGCCGCCTCACCCTGCTGCTCGGGCCCTGGCGGATCGGGCAAGTCGTCGCTGATCCAGGCGGGCGTGCTGCGCGAACCGGCGAACGGCGTGCTGCCGGGCAGCGACCGGTGAACCGCCTGACGTTCAGCCCTGACGGCCGCACCCTCGTCACTGCGGGCGTCGACGGAACAGCGCGCCAGTGGAACGTCGCCGAGTCCCCCGAACCTGACAAAGCCATCGAGCAGGTCTGCCGCACCTTCGGCCGCGACCTCACCCCGGAGGAACGCAAGACCTACCTCCGCGATGATTCCGACACGTCCGTATGCCCATAGAACCGTGAAACCGGCGGCAGGCCACCCAGCACCCGCCGCCGGTGCAACACGATGAACCTCACGGAACGTTACGGCCGCAACGTCCGCTCCACGCCCCGCGCATCCAGCTTCGCGTCGAACTTCGCCAAGGGCTTCGCCGTCGACGGGTTCTCCTGGGCCGAGGTCGGGGCCACACCCGCCCAGTCCAGAATGCGAGCCGTGGCCAGCGCCCTCTCCCCTTCCACCAGGCCCGCCACACGCGCCCCGTGGTTGCCTCCCGGTACCGTGAAGACGTACGAGTCCTCGGAGCCCCTGCCTACCCGGAACCGCTCCGCGCCCCAGGGGTCGTTCTGGCCGTAGACGAACATCATGTGCCGGGCGTTGTGGCGGACCCAGGTGTCCACGTCGCGCATGGCCCACGGCTGGAAGCGCATCGGGATGTCACGCGGGACGAAGTCCCTCGGTGTGAGGTAGCCGTAGCGGATCAACTCCCGTTCGATGTGCGGGAATCGAATGGTCGCCGCGCCCAGTTGTGTGCCCGCCTGGTAGTAGTACGGCGTGTAGTGCTCCAGGCCCTGGTCCGTGGCGTAGGAGAAGCCCACGGCCCGGTCGATGGACTGCCAGATCGCCTCGTCGGTGGCGTGCGCCGCGTCCGCCGGGATCGAGGCGCAGTCGGACAGCAGGCTGTACTGCCAGAAGCCCCAGACGTAGTCCAGGACGACCGCCTCGTACGCCTTGTCCAGGCTGCCGAGCGTGCCGAAGGTGTAGCCGTGCTGTGCCGCGTAGGCCGCGTACCGCTCCTTCAACGGCTCCCGGCGCACCAGCGCCTCCCGCTGCACCGCGTTCAGCCGGTTGCGGCACTCCTTGGTGCCGACCCGCGCGAAGAAGCGGTCGTACGCAGAGTCCTCCTCGTTCACCGCGTCGTTGGGGGCGACGTAGGCGACGACGCCGTCCATGTCACGGGGGTAGAAACGCTCGTAGTACGTGGCGGTCATGCCGCCCTTGGAGATGCCCGTGGAGATCCATTTCTGGTCGTAGACCGGCTCCAGGGCCTTGAAGATGCGGTGCTGGTCGGTCGCCGCCTGCCAGATGTCCAGCTTGGTCCAGTCGGCCGGGTCGGGCCGGGACGGGGTGAAGAAGCGGTACTCCATGGAGATCTGGTTGCCGTCGACGATCTGCGTCGGCTCACGTCGGCTCGGTGACGTGGAGACCTCGTAGCCGCTGGTGTAGAAGACCGTCGGGCGGGAGACGTCCTTGTGCAGCACGGTGAGGCGCTGCCGGAAGGTGCCCGCGGACGGGCTGCGGTGGTCGACCGGCTGGGTGTAGTCGAGGACGAAGAAGCGGTAGCCGGGGTACGGCTTCTCCTCGATGAGGCTCATGCCCGGTATGGACAGCAGCCGTTCCTTGATGTCCGGCTCGGCGGCGGTGGCCGCCCCTGCCGTGGTGGCCGTGCCGAGCGCGCCCATGAACAGCGCGAGCGCCAGCAGCCATCTGAGGGTCTTGCGCGCCATGCACCCTCCCCTGAGATGCGGATGTGCGCGCAAGCTATCGGTCAACTCACCGCTGCAACAGGCGAGATGAAGTCAGCACAGAATCCACCCCTTGCTCACCGACCCCCGGCCCACCTTGCCCTTCACCCACACGCAGCGGTGCCCGGCGTGCACGGTGACCGGGCCTGCCCGGTAGCTGTACACACCCTCGTCCTTGACCGGATTGGCCCGGTATGCCTGGACGCTGACCATCATCTTCTGCCGGCGCCCGGGGTCCTTGGGCACGGTGATGGCGCAGACATAGCCGCGCTTCTTGTAGACGTACAGGGTGCCCGTGGAGAAGGGGTACGTCCTGACCTTGCGCCCCTCGCACTGCGTGGGTGCCGCCTGCGCCTGAGTCGGAGCCGCGACCGCGAGCAGTCCGGACGCGGTCAGCAACGCCAGGCCGATCGCCAGTCGTCGGCGTATCGCACCACTGTCCACTGTCTTGTCCTCCCCGTACACCGGCATTGAGCGTACTGATGTACGGACGCATGACGTATGCCGGGTGGTTGCACGACCGTCACCACGACATGCCCAGGCCGTTCCGTTCGGATCACCGGACCCTGGGCATGTGAGCGCACTCATCGGGTGCGGCGCCTCCGACCGCCTGTAGCCTGGCGTCGCCGTACGACGGGGGAGCTGACCGTGGAGAACGTCCTTTCCGTGGCCATCGGGGCCGCTGTCGGCCTCATAGGGGTGGTGTTCGGTGCGTGGTTCACCGCGCGCCGACAGGACCGCATGTGGCTCCGCGAACAGAAGCTGAAAGCCGGTGTCGGCTTCAACACGGCCGTGGTTCAGCTACTGGACCACCTGAAGGAAACACAGCTGAGTGACGATGGTCCCGGAGCCAACGAGTTGGCGAACCGGATGCAGGAAGCACGCTCAGCCCTCTACCTGCTCTGCTCCAGCGACACCGTCGATCTTGCCGATGCTCTCGCGCGTCGGGTCTGGAGCACCCGGCCCACCGACGGCAGGGACGACCGCCGGGCCGAGTTCCGAGAGACGTTGGAGCTCCTGCGTCGCTTCACCCACCAGCTCCGGCAGGAGATCGCCAGATCGTAGCCCCCTGGGATCACCGGGCGGACCGGACGACCCCTGGCGCACCCGGAGTCACGCCGCCGCGGCCTCCGCCTCCCCTATGAACGTCCGCCAGAGCTCGGCGTACCGCCCGCCGCGCGCCAGCAGCTCCTCGTGGGTACCGTCCTCGGCGACCCGCCCGTCGGCCATGACCACGACCCGGTCGGCCCGCGCCGCCGTGGTGAGGCGGTGGGCCACGACGAGGGTCGTGCGGCGGCCGGCGAGGCGGTCCGTCGCCTGGTTGACCTGGGCCTCGGTGGCCAGGTCCAGGGCGGCCGTCGCCTCGTCGAGGAGCAGGACGTCGGGGTCGACCAGCTCGGCGCGGGCCAGCGCGATCAGCTGGCGTTGCCCGGCGGAGAGGTTGCGGCCGCGCTCGGCGACCTCGTGGAGGTAGCCGCCGTCCAGGGTGGCGATCATCTCGTGGGCGCCGACCGCACGGGCGGCCGCCTCCACTTCGGCGTCCGTCGCGTCCGGGCGGCCGTAGGCGATGGCGTCACGGACGGTGCCCTGGAAGAGGTAGGCCTCCTGCGGGACGACGCCGAGCCGGTGGCGGTACGACGTGAGGTCCAGGGAGCGCAGATCCGTGCCGTCGACCGTGACCCGGCCGCCGGTCGGGTCGTAGAACCGCGCCACCAGCTTCACGAGGGTCGACTTGCCCGCGCCGGTCTCACCGACGAAGGCGACCGTCTGCCCGGCGGGGATGCGCAGATCGATCCCGGACAGCGCCTCCTCATCGTCCCCGTACTGGAAGTGCACGTCCTCGAACGCGACCTCGCCCCGCAGCGACAGCACCTCCAGCGGCTCCTCGGCCGCCTTCGTCGACGTCGGCTCCCGCAGCAGCTCCTGGATGCGGCCGAGGGAGACCGTGGCCTGCTGGTAGCCGTCGAAGACCTGGGAGAGCTGCTGGACCGGGGCGAAGAACAGGTCGATGTAGAGCAGATACGCCACCAGCGCACCCGTCGTCAGCGTCGCGTCGTCGATCCGGAGGCCGCCCACGATCAGCACCGCCACCGCGGCCGCCGACGACAGGAACTGCACGAACGGGAAGTAGACCGATATCAGCCACTGCCCGTGGACGCGGGCCTTGCGGTAGCTGTCGCTGCGCTCGGCGAACCGCGCGCCGCCGTCCCGCTCGCGCCGGAATGCCTGCACGATCCGCAGCCCGGACACCGACTCCTGGAGGTCGGCGTTCACCAGCGACACCCGCTCACGGGCGAGTTCGTACGCCTTCACACTCGCCCGGCGGAAGAAGTAGGTCGCGACGATCAGCGGCGGCAGCGTCGCGAAGACGACGAGCGCGAGCTGGAGGTCGATCACCACCAGGGCGACCATGATGCCGAAGAAGGTGACGACCGAGACGAACGCGGTGACCAGACCCGTCTGCAGGAAGGTCGACAGCGCGTCGACGTCCGTCGTCATCCGCGTCATGATCCGGCCGGTCAGCTCCCGCTCGTAGTAGTCGAGTCCGAGCCGCTGGAGCTGGGCGAAGATCTTCAGGCGGAGGGAGTAGAGGACGCGCTCGCCGGTGCGTCCGGTCATCCGCGTCTCGCCGACCTGCGCCGCCCACTGGACGGTCACGGCGAGCAGGCCCAGCAGGGAGGCCGCCCAGACCGCGCCGAGGGCGGCCTGGGTGACGCCCGAGTCGATGCCGTGCCGGATCAGGACGGGCAGCAGCAGACCCATGCCGGCGTCCACGGCGACCAGGCCGAGGCTGACGAGGAGGGGCAGCCCGAAGCCGCGGAGCAGCCGTTTCAGGCCGTACGACTCCTCCGGGCGGACCGCGCTCGCCTCGTCGACGTCGGGGGTGTCGGTCGCCGGGGGCAGCGCCTCGACCTGGGCGAGGAGCTCGGGCGTGGCCGGGGACTCCTCGAGCGCCAGGTCCCTGGGCTCGCGGTCGCCGGTCCACAGCCGCGGAGTCACCCCGCGTTCGGCGTCGAACTCGGCGTCCAGCTCGTCGCGTACGGAGGTGTCCTCGCGGGGGCAGGCCGGCTGGGCGTGGCCGGGTGAGACGCCGCCGAGTTCCTCGGGGTCGGTGAGGAGGCGGCGGTAGAGGGCGGAGCGCTCCTGGAGTTCCTCGTGGGTGCCGATGTCGGCGAGGCGGCCGGCGTCCAGGACGGCGATGCGGTCGGCGAGGTTCAGGGTGGAGCGGCGGTGGGCGATCAGGAGGGTGGTGCGGCCCTCCATGACGTGCTTGAGCGCCTCGTGGATCTCGTGCTCGACGCGGGCGTCCACCGCCGAGGTCGCGTCGTCCAGGACGAGGAGGCGCGGGTCGGTGAGGATCGCGCGGGCGAGCGCGACGCGCTGGCGCTGGCCGCCGGAGAGGGTGAGGCCGTGCTCGCCGACCTTGGTGTCGTAGCCGTCGGGCAGCTCGGCGATGAAGCGGTCCGCCTGGGCGGCGCGGGCGGCCAGGCGGATCTCCTCCTCGGTCGCGTCGGGGCGGCCGTACGCGATGTTGTTGCGGACCGTGTCCGAGAAGAGGAAGGAGTCCTCGGGGACCAGCCCGATCGCGGCCCGCAGCGAGTCGAAGGTCAGCTCGCGCACGTCGTGGCCGCCGATGAGGACGGCGCCGCCCGTGACGTCGTAGAAGCGCGGGAGGAGGAGGGAGACGGTGGACTTGCCGGAGCCGGAGGAGCCGACGACGGCGAGGGTCTCGCCCGGCCGGATCTCGAAGGTCAGTCCGTCGAGGACGGGACGCTCGTCGTCGTAGCCGAAGGACACGTCGTCGAACTCGACGGTCGCGGGGGCGTCGGCGGGCAGCGTCTTGGTGCCGTCCTTGATCGACGGCTCGGTGTCGATCAGCTCCAGGACGCGCTCGGTGCCCGCGCGGGCCTGCTGCCCGACGGTGAGGACCATGGCGAGCATCCGGACCGGGCCGACCAGCTGGGCGAGGTAGGTGGAGAAGGCGACGAACGTACCGAGGGTGATGTTCCCGCGCACGGCCAGCCAGCCGCCGAGCGCGAGCATGGCGACCTGCCCGAGGGCCGGGACGGCCTGCAGCGCCGGGGTGTACTTGGAATTGAACCGGATGGTGCGCAGCCGCCCCGCGAAGAGCCGCCGGCTGACGTCCCGCAGCTTGCCGGTCTCCTGCTCCTCCTGCCCGAACCCCTTCACCACGCGTACGCCGCTGACGGCCCCGTCGACCACGCCCGCGACGGCCGCGGCCTGGGCCTGGGCGTACCAGGTGGCGGGGTGCAGCTTGACGCGGCTGCGCTTGCCGATCCACCACAGGGCGGGCCCGACGGCGAGCGCGACGAGGGTGAGCGGCAGCGACAGCCAGGCCATGACGGCCAGGGAGATCAGGAAGAGCATGAAGTTCCCGATGGTCATCGGGAGCATGAAGAGCAGGCCCTGGATCAGCTGGAGGTCGCTGGTGGCGCGTCCGACGACCTGCCCGGTGGACAGCTCGTCCTGGCGTCGCCCGTCGAGCCGGGTGATGGTCCCGAACATCTCGGTCCGCAGGTCGTGCTGGACGTCGAGGGCGAGGCGGCCGCCGTAGTAGCGGCGTATGTAGGTGAGGACGTAGACGGCCAGGGCGGCGGCTATGAGCAGGCCGGCCCACAGGGCCATCCCCCGGGTGTGGTCACCGATGACGTCGTCGATGATCACCTTGGTGATCAGCGGGACGATCGCCATGACGGCCATGCCGGCCAGTGAGGAGCCGAGGGCGAGGATCACATCCTTGGGATAGCGCCAGGCGTAGCCCCACAGTCGCCGTGCCCATCCCCGTTGCGGTTCCACGCCGGTGCCCTCCGTTCGTCCTGATCTACCGGAAGGCACCAACGCGGACAGCGGCGGATTTCATCCCGCTGTAACGATCGGCGACCGATCAGATACGGACGCGCAGGTGGTAGAAGCGGGTCGTCTGCACGGCGTTCTGGTTGTCGTCGCTGACCAGCAGCACCTTCAGGCGCCCCGGCGAGTACCCCGTGACCGCCATCCCCTCGATGTTGTCGAGGAGCGGGTTCGGCTGGGGCTGCTTGGCCGTGGCGCCCAGGGACGGGCACGCGGCGATGTCCGCGAGGAGGGTCTTCTCGACCAGGCGTACGTCGTCCTGCCCCGTCAGGTGCTCGACGCCGCTCGTGTCCGTGGCGCGGCGCGGGTCGGCCAGGTAGAGCCGGACCGTGTTGCCGACTCCGGCGGTGAAGCCGCGCTCCAGGACGAGGAGGCGCCCGTCGGGGGTCGCCTGGACCTCCGGGACGCCGAGGCCGGTGTCGGCGCGGTAGGCGTACTGGGCGCCGAGCTCGAAGTGGCCGCCCGTCGTCCGGGTCCGCTGCCAGGTCTGGAAGCGGACGATGCCGGCGCTGTCGCCGTTCAGGGCGTACTCCATGGACGCGAGCAGGGTGCGGCCGCCGGGAAGCAGGGTCAGCCCCTCGAAGGTGCCGTTGGAGACGGCGCGGCCGGCGGGGGCGACGCGGAGGGCGTCCGGGACGGGGAGCCGGTCGAGGATCCGGCCGTCGCGGGAGTAGCGGCGCACGGACGGCTCGGTCTCGGACGAGATCAGCCGCGTCCCGTCCCGGTCGACGACGAGCCCCTCGGAGTCGAGGGCCGCGCCGCTCTCGTCGGCGAGCGGGACGACGGCCCGCGGCGCGAGCGTCCGCCGGTCGAGGGTGAAGAGGGCGGAACGGTCGGAGACGGCCGCGAGCGAACCGGTGGGGGTCCCCCCGCTCGAGCGAAGCCGAGAGTGGGGGACGTCCACGGCAAGCGCGGAGAAGTTGCCGACGAAGGTGCCCTCGTACGTCGTCTTGTCGAGCGCGTCGGAGAAGCGGTCGATGGAGACGGAGGGCGAACAGGCGTGGCTCTGCCCTGCGTTGGCGTGCACGGCGTTGGCCGGCCCGGTGGCGGACAGACAGGTGGCCGCCGCCAGGGACGCGGTGACGGTCGCGAGTACGGTTCTCAGGCGCATGGGCGTCACCGTAGGACGGCACGGTGACGGACAGGGGGCTGCCACGTGAAACGTCAGCTTGCCGCCAGGTCCCGGTGGATGACCTTGGCGACGCCCTGAATGGTCGTGATGCCGTAGTTCATGGTGCTGTTGCCATGGGTGAGCACCGTGACCACGTAGTCGTGGCCGCCGCCCTTGAACGCACCGACGCTGTGCACCCGCCAGCCGTTCGTGGCCCGCTGCAGCCAGCCGTTCTTGACGGCCACGGAGACACCGGACGGCGCTCCGTACGGAGTGCCCCAGCGCTGCGACGAGATCACCTGACTCATCAGCTTCAGGATGTAGGCGCGGGAGTTGTCGCTGAGCACCGAGTTCCTGGCGGTGATGAGCTTGAGCAGCTTCTGCTCGTCGGTGACGGTGATCTGGGTCAGCCCCCAGTAGCCGTTGGTCCCGGGCTTGGTCTGGGTCATTCCGGCGGCGGCGAGGAAGCCCTTGATCTTCGTCATGCCGAGCTGCTTCCACAGCGTGCTGGTCGCGGCGTTGTCCGACTTGGTGATCATGGCCTTGGCGAGGGACGTCTCGCGGTCGGTGAGATAGCGGTTGTGCTTCTTGGCGTCCCACAGCAGCGTGGCCAGCACGGTGACCTTGACGACGCTGGCGGAGTCGTAGGCCGTGGAGGCGCGCAGGCTGCAGGTGGTGTTCGTGGAACGGTCGTAAAGGCCGACCGCGACGGTGCCCCTGCGGTTGGCGAGGGCCGCGGTGATGTCCTTCTTCAGCTTGTCGGCGAGACCGGCCTTGGCGGAGGTACAGCTGACGGTGGGAGTGGCGGCCGCGGCGGCGGGCGAGGCGGCGGCGACGGACGGTATGAGGACGCCCGCGCCCACGCCGGCCGCGACGAGCACTCTGGCTCGTCTCGAAAGGCCTCTTGACTTCTCGCTGGATGTCCCTTGAGTCATGCCCTGATGACTCACGGGACCGGATGAAAGGTTGTACGTGTGTCAAAGGCGGTACGCGTGAGGACCGCTGCCGACGCAACCGAGCGGGAGCCCGCGGTGGACGGCTTGACGCACCACGCCTCACTGGAGCCGTCGCGCCCCTTCATCCATCCCTCCTCGTAGCCCTCGGGGTCGCCGCCCACTGCTGAGACCTGACCAACCACCGCTCTCAGCTTCGCCTCTCCCGGGGCCGTACCGTGCCGCTCGGGGCCAACGCGGCGGGCAAGACCACACTTCTGGCTGCCGCGGGTGCACCGGTAAGGAATCGTTAAGGAAACCCCTGGCCGAGCAACTGCACCATTGCACACGCATGACCGCGCCGGTAACGTCCCAATAGAAATGATCAAGCAGTTGTCTGACCAACAGCTGCGGGAACATGGGGGATCAAATTCGTGAGCATGCGAAGCAAGGGAATTTCTGCCGTCATCGCCCTCGCCATGACCGGCACGATGTACGGCATCAACACACAGACGGCGTCCGCGGCCACCCCGGAAACCGGGCAAGTGCGCGCCGGCGCCGATGAGATCTGCACCGTCCTCGGAATCGGCAGTGGCGCGGCAGGCCTGTCCAAGGCACTGGCCAAGGGGGCGTCGTGGGTGGGTATCGGCGCCAGCATCGGGTGCTATCTGTACTCGCAGGCGAAGAACGCCACGCCCGCGGAAAAGCGTGCGGCCATGATCAAGTCGTACAACAAGTACCAGGCAATGAGTGACCTCAAGAAGCTTGATGCGCTCGGTTACTACTGCCGGAAAAAGAACACCGGCGGTGGCGGCGGCACTGACGCTGCCCCCACCGACGTGAACACGAACGTGAATCGTGTGAGCGTGCGGGCAGGCTGGCGCGACATCAAAATGAAGGGCGTGACGTACTCGTGCACAGCCACCGGGGACTGACAGGTCACCGCGGCCCGGCCTATGGAGAGCGATTCCTGCTCTCCATGGCGCTGGTCGTCGTGAGCCTGTTGTGGATCACACGGGACATGGCTCAATGGGCGACGGTACTGTGCGGCGCCGGTTCGGTTGTCGGGGCACTCGGGGCGCTGCACTTCGGCTGGCGCTACGTTCGCTCACGCGGCGGCGAATCGCGGTGACTGCTCCACAACTTCCTCCGTCGTTCGGTCCTTCTTCCGCCGGGTCAGGCCCCGGTGGATCTCCGACGCCGTGAGGCGTACACCGCGCCGGCGGCGACAGCGAGAGCGGCACCGCCGGCACCGGCCAGCAGCACGAGGTCCGAGGAAGAGCCGGTCTCGGAGAGGGCGTCCGCTGTCGGGGAACTCGTCGTCTCACCCGTGTGCGTACCGGGTTTGAGGACCTGGAAGCCCGACCAGAGCTGGCCCTTCCAGTGCGTGTCCGGCCGGCCGGGTGCCGCTCTGAGCGTCTCGACGCCGATAATGACGTCGCCGATTTCATTGCCGGCCGTCACAGTGAACGGGAAGTCCTCGGCGACGCGGACGCGGAGCCGGATCGTCAGGGGTTTGCTGGGCACCAGGTCAGTTGTGACGTAGTCGCTGGCTTTGGAGCTGGGCGGGAAAACCACGTCCCGCCATTCCCCGGAACGGCGGTCCCTGGCCTGCAGGTCGACGGAGTTCGGGTCCCCACCGGGCATTACGGGCGTGAGGTCGTTCACCTGTTTGATGAGCACCACGTCGACATCGTCCATCGTCGTCGGCAGTCGTGCGTTGTAGACCGTGATCGTGAACTCGTGCCATCCGTCGCCCGCGGCCACCCGTCGGGGCAACCCGGTGATCTCGAACAGCACGCACTTGTCTTCGAAGAACGGGGCCACGCAACGGCGAGTGCTCGGCGTGGCGGTCGGGGACTCGGCGGCGTACGCCGTCGCGCCGGACAACAGGACCGCCGGGATCATGGCGGCGACTGCCGCGGTTCGACGGAAGTTCATGCGGAGTTTCATGTGCGGCCTCTACGGTGGCGAAATAGGCGGAATCACCGGGCTGTGCATGTGACATGTGGCGCTCGTGCGACCGCTACGTCGTGCAAAAAGTTGTGCCCGGGAGGTCTTTTCCGGGGGCCGGTCCTTCCAGCATCAGCGGCACACGGTTACTCGGCCTTGCTCGCGAGATGCCCCCGCACCCGGGTGAGCGTCGCCGAACCAGCCCGGAAGTCCATCCCGACGCCGCCTGTGCCGATGGAGACCGAGACGCACCCGCCAGGCGATCCGGAGATGGTCACGGCGTTCGCAACGGACGCGTCCCAGCCCTGAACACGAACATTGTCGGTGTCACCGAAGGCGATGAAGAACTCGCAGGTGTCGAAGCTCTTGGCACGCCATTCGTCCGGCAGTGATGAAGGCATGACGTCGGTCTCGAGCCCCAGCGTTACTGAACAGCCCCGTTCGTCGATATGTACGTGACTCAGGGCGCATTCCGAAAGATCTGGCGGTGACGATCCGTAGAGGTCACGCAACTCCCGCGCCGACGTCAGCGCAAGGGTCCAGTCATTCGGCATAGAACCGCCTCTCGGATGTGCCGGGCAGTTCGGAGTGCAACCGAGCGTCGACTCTTCGCATGAAGAGATGCCGTCCGGTGTCCGCACCGTCAGCGGTGATCCTGAACGCGCTCTCGTGGTCGACGAGCAACGAGTCGCTGCAACTGAATCGCAGGTCGACCCCGGGCCCCGACACAGTGACCCGCAAGCGCCGCAGCTCTTCCGGCACCATCGCGATGTCGGCGATGGTCGGAGGGTGCCAGTCGGTCAATGCGATGTCCGCAACGGCCAGGAAGTCGATGTGACATTGGAATGTGTCCACTTCGGCTGCCCGCCACTCCTCAGGGACGTGCTCCGCTGCACGTTGGCGAGATACTCATTCCACGCCGACATCCACGAAGCTCCTCACAAACAACCACCGGTACGCCTGCCCACCGGACACCCTCAACCAGGTGCCGGGGCGATGAGCAGCCGTCCTTGACGGCATCCCCGCCCGCGCACCCCACCGCCCAGCTGATCCTCAGCAGCGGTGAGCCCGTGATCTCCATGTGGGGCTGGTCCGGCAGCGACAAGGCGATGACGCTCGCCAGGCTCAAGGGACTCGTGAAGGCGGGCGAGTTGCACTACATCCAGATCGGTGGCGGCGGCATGGGCGGGGGCCCGGTGGCGGTTCGAACGTCAGCTCCGAGGTCACGGAGTAGGTGCAGAAGAACGGTACGGCGGTGAAGGAGAGCGACTACAGCAAGACCACGGCGGAGTCCGACTCGGACAACTCCGCACAGAGCAACCAGTCGACGATCTACCGCCTGGACGCGTCGGACGTCAGCTGACACCGACGTGACACACAACGGCCCCTGCTTCCCCGGTCAGGGGCCGTTCTGCTGCGTCAACTCTCGTGGTCAAGACGCACGAGGTCCTCGGGCAGGGCGTACCGGTGATCACCGGTCAGCACGTCACGCTCGAAGAGCAGCACGTACTCCCGGTCCTCGTCGAGACCGCACGTGGCACACGGCTCCTGGTAACCGATGGCCTCCGCACGCTCCTGGCCGGGAGTTCCCTTGTCGTTGCCTCCCCACCTGATGCGGTCGCCGACGCGGTAGGTGTCCTGGAAGGTGTGTCCGAAGTGGAACTGGAGGGTCATCGGACCTTCGTCACCACACCTTGGACAGCCGTGCAGCCGCGGCACGACCGCCATGTTGAACGCCCCCATCAGTTCCTCCGTCACTCAGTCCTCGTCGTCCCGCACAGACCACCCACGCTCGACCTTCCGCTCCCTCGACCATCGCATCTCAGGAGGGCGTACATGGCCGACGCTCTCCCGGTGTGAACCGGAAGGGCATCAGCTGATCCAGGGGCGATCTCCTTGTCGCCCGGCCACGCACCCGCCGCCGCCTTGATCGCGCCCTCGGCGGTACCGTTCTGGCCGCCGACCAGCCAGGTCACCCCGGCCGACGTCCGTACGGCGATGCTCTGGCCGGCGTGCGAGTAGTAGCGCGTGCCCGACACGGCAGCACTTCGCCCCGCTGAGCACTAGCTCAGCGGGGCGAAGTGATCAGGAGCCGGAATTGACGAACAGCGTCGGAAACATTCGGGAGGGCCCCCTCCGGGTCTTAGTCCTCGTCGTCCTCCAGATACCAACCGCGCTCGACCATGCGCTCATTCAGCTGTTCCACCTGCCGAGCCGGCGGTTTCCGGATGGAGAGCGCCGCTGCCATCTGGTTGCGCACCACATGCTGGTCGAGGCCGAAGGCGGCCTCGACCACGACGCCGAGATTCCTCTCCGACAGGAGGCCCGAGAGGATCACGAGCAGTGGACCGTAGTCCGCGTCGTCCTCCCGGATGCCGACCGGAAACACCAGGTGGAGCTGGTCGACCACTTCTGCGAGATGAGGTTCCAGATCTGGCATTTCCCGATCCATGACGCCGGTGCGTGAACGATGGCGTTGAACGATACGCCCCGGACTGCTGCCGCCCGTCGCCGACCGGATCGCCCGGATGCGCCACTTGTACATCGGCAGGCGATCGTCGGCGCCCGTGTCCACGCGGTTTAAGGCGGTGACCCACGCGGTCGACGCCGTACTGGCCTGGTCGCTTCCGGAACCCGTCGTGCTCGCGCTCGATCACCACTGTCGGCACGTCATGGCTCCCGGACTGCCCGGAAGTACGGTTTGGCGGCGTCCCAGTCACATGGCTGCGAGGATGCGCTGTGTGGTGACGGATGAGGAGTGGGCGCGGGTTCGAGGGAAGCTGCGCTTCGGGCAGGTCTTGCGGGGCACTGTCGTGAAGGTGCCAAGACCTGGGACGATCGGGATCTTCGTAGATATCGGATTGGGCGTCGGGGGCTTTGTCGACGTTCTGCTGTTGCCGGAACAGGCAGAACAATGGCCCGCCGAAGGCACCATCACTGATTTCGAGGTTTGGTGGGCGGACAGCCGTCAGCAGGTCCGGCTGAAGCCGTCCGATCCGCGGTACTTGCGGGAGGACTTCGCGGACTTCACTGCACGTGTGAGACCCGGTTGGCCGTCCGACATAGGCCGGCCCGTTCGCGACAGCGGGCCGGTCACCGCGCAGGACCTTGCTTCGCCACTTGATCGGCAGGACCGCCGTGAACTGTGAGACGCGGGTGCGGGCCCGGGGCGTCTGAAGGATGTGGGCGGTGAGCTCTCCACCCGGCATTCATGGTTCCTTTCCGGATCAAGCGTCTTTGCCCCGCCATCCCACCGGTTCCGCGCCCCACACCCCAACCCTCCATGCGGGGGCATTTCGGCATGTCAACTCGCGTAGATGAGCACCGATTTGCCGTTTCCCGTCACCTAAAAGACACGCACCAGCCCTCGACTTCACCGCATGTCCATGCCACTCTCCCGTTTGCCGCCTCAGTTCAACCCGCGTAGATCCCCGCGTAGATGGGAACCCCACATGCTGGCGACACACATACGTCACCGCCGCTGGAAGTCGGTGGCGCTGACGACGGCCGCCGTCCTGGTCGGCCTCACCGCTCCGGCGCTCACCGCCTCCCCGGCCGCCGCGACGACGACGGCGTACGACGACACGTACTACGCCGACGCGATCGGCAAGACCGGCACGGCCCTGAAGGACTCCCTGCACACGATCATCAGTGACCAGACGGCGATCTCGTACTCCGCCGTCTGGAACGCCCTGAAGGTCACCGACCAGGACCCGAACAACAGCAACAACGTAAAGCTGCTGTACTCGGGCATCTCCCGCAGCAAGTCCCTCAACGGCGGCAGCACCGGCAACTGGAACCGCGAGCACGTGTGGGCCCAGTCGCACGGCGACTTCGGCACCTCCGCCGGCCCCGGCACCGACCTGCACCATCTGCGTCCCGAGGACGTCCAGGTCAACAGCATCCGCGGCAACAAGGACTTCGACAACGGCGGCAGCAGCTTCACCAACTCCGGCGGCAGCCTGACCGACTCGAACTCCTTCGAGCCCCGCGACGCCGTCAAGGGCGACGTGGCCCGCATGATCCTCTACATGGCCGTCCGCTACGAGGGCGACGACAGCTGGCCCGACCTGGAGCCGAACGACGCCGTCACCAACGGCAGCGTCCCCTACCACGGCCGTCTCTCGGTGCTGAAGGCGTGGAACGACGAGGACCCGCCGGACGCCTTCGAGGAGCGCCGCAACGAGATCATCTACGACACCTACCAGGGCAACCGCAACCCGTTCATCGACCACCCGGAGTGGGTCGAGGCGATCTGGTAGGCGACCGGGCCCTGTTCAGTCGCCGTGGACAGGTAGACCCGTAGTGCCACAGGGCTTCAGTACCGCAGAGCCGTGGACGCGCCAGGGGCCCCGTCGGTCCCTGGCGCGTTCGGTCACCACCTGTGCAGCCGAATAACCTGCGCCGATCCGTTGCCGTTGACCCGGCTATGAAGAAGATCAGCGCGCTCGCCGCGTTCACCATGGCAGCCTTCGCACTCGCCGCCCCGGCCCACGCCGACACCTACACCCACGCCGACGAAGGCGACCGTGGCCGTATCACCGTCGCCGGCTACCCCTTGACCACCGCCTACCTCTGCAAGGAGGCGCTCTCGCTCGTCCCCGTGGTCACACCGTGGACCAGCACCGCGGTGGACGACGCCTGCCACGACCGCGAACACGTCCACGACTCGCGCGACCGGGCCGCTGGGACAGCACGCTGAGGCATCACACCGTGAGGTGCGTCGGCGCGAACATCCGCAGCACCGCCGGAAGGACGACCACCGACGGCCCGGGCTCGGACAGCGCCTTCGCCAGGTCGGCCTCCAGCGTCTCCGGGGTCGTACGGACCCCGGGGACGCCGAACGACTCGGCCAGCGCCACATAGTCCGGCCGCGTCAGCTCGGTCGCCGTGGCCCGGCCGAACGCGTCCGTCATGTACTCGCGCAGGATGCCGTAGCCGCCGTCGTCGACGATGAGCCAGGTGACGTTCAGGTCGTACTGGCGGGCCGTCGCCAGCTCGGCGATCGAGTACAGCGCGCCCCCGTCGCCGGACACCGCCAGCACCGGACGTGTCGGATCCGCGACCGCCGCGCCCAGCGCCGCCGGGAAGCCGTAGCCGAGGCCGCCCGCGCCCTGGGCGGAGTGCAGCTGGTTGGGGCCCTTGGCGTCGAAGGCCGACCAGGCCCAGTACGCCAGGATGGTCATGTCCCAGAAGGACGGGGAGTCGGCGGGCAGGGCACGGCGCACTGACTCCAGGACCTGCTGTTCCAGGGTGAGTTCCTGGGCGGCGATCCGCTCGGTGACCTTGGCGAGGACCTCGCGGACGCGCTCGGGCGCGGACGGATCCGTACGCTCCGCCACCGTCTCCAGCAGCGCCTGCAAGGCGAGGCGGGCGTCCGCGTGGATGCCCAGCGCGGGGTGGTTGGACTCCAGCTTGCCGAGGTCCGCCTCGATCTGGACGACGCGGCCGCGGGGCTTGAACGTGTGGTAGTTCGAAGAGAGTTCGCCGAGGCCCGAACCCACCACCAGCAGTACGTCCGCGTCCTCCAGGAAGTCCGTGGTGTACCGGTCCTCGATCCACGACTGGAGCGACAGCGGGTGCTTCCACGGGAACGCGCCCTTGCCGCCCGGAGTCGTGACCACCGGTGCCTGGAGCCGCTCCGCCAGCTGCTGCAGCTTGCCCGAGGCGTCCGCCCGTACCACTCCCCCGCCCGCGATGATCGCCGGCCGGGCGGCCCGGGACAGCAGGTCGGCCGCCACCGCCGTCAGTTCGGGGCGCGGCGGCAGCTCCTCGGGGAAGGCGTCGCCGCCCGTCACCACCGGGATCGACGTCTCGGCGAGCAGCACGTCCTGGGGGATCTCCACCCACACCGGGCCGTGCGGGGCCGTCAGCGCCGACTTCCAGGCCGCCTCGATCGCGGACGGGATCTGCGACTGGGTGCGGACGGTGTGGACCGACTTCACCACGCCCCGGAACGAGGCCGCCTGGTCGGGGAGTTCGTGCAGGTAGCCGTGCCGGCCGCCGCCCAGGCCCGCCGTCGGGACCTGGCTGCTGATCGCCAGTACGGGGGCGCTGGCCGCGGCCGCCTCCTGGAGCGCGGCCAGCGAGGTGAGCGCGCCCGGGCCCGTCGACAGCAGCAGCGGCGCCGCCTCACCCGTCATCCGGCCGTACGCGTCCGCCGCGAACCCCGCGTTGTTCTCCACCCGCAGACCGATGTACCGCAGGTCCGAGCGGCGCAGGGCGTCGAACATGCCGAGCGCGTGCTGGCCGGGCAGGCCGAAGACCGTCGTCGCGCCGAGCCCGGCCAGCGTCTCCACGACCAGGTCCCCGCCGTTGCGGCCGGCGGGAGGGTTCAGTGCGGCGGCAATCTGTGCTTCGGTCGGACGGAGTACCAGGTCGTGGTCGTGAGTCACTTCGCTTCCGAGTCCTTCCGGGCCGCCGCGATCTGGCGGGACATGATCGTGGTGAGTTCGTACGCCGTGTGGGACGCGGCCACCGACGTGATCTCGGCGTGATCGTACGCGGGCGCCACCTCGACGACGTCCGCCGATACCAGGTTGCAGGACGCCAGGCCGCGCAGGATCTCCAGCAGCTCGCGCGAGGTCATGCCACCCGCCTCGGGGGTGCCGGTGCCGGGCGCGTGCGCCGGGTCGAGGCAGTCGATGTCGATGGAGATGTACAGCGGGCGGTCGCCGATGCGCTGGCGCAGCTGGTCGGCGACCTCGTCGGCGCCGCGCCGGTAGATGTCGGCGGAGGTGACGATGCCGAAGCCCATCTTCTCGTCGTCGGTGAGGTCCTGCTTGCCGTACAGCGGACCGCGCGTACCGACGTGGGAGAGCGCCTCCGTGTCCAGGATGCCCTCCTCCACCGCACGGCGGAACGGGGTGCCGTGGGTGTACTCGGCGCCGAAGTAGGTGTCCCAGGTGTCGAGGTGGGCGTCGAAGTGGAGCAAGGCGACCGGGCCGTGCTTCTTCGCCACCGAGCGCAGGAGCGGGAGGGCGATGGTGTGGTCGCCGCCGAGGGTCATCAGACGGGCGCCGGTGCCGAGCAGCTCGTCGGCGGCCGCCTCGACGGTCTCCACGGCCTCGTTGATGTTGAACGGGTTCACCGCGATGTCGCCGCCGTCCGCCACCTGCGCGAGGGCGAACGGGGACGCGTCCTGCGCCGGGTTGTAGGGGCGCAGCAGCCGGGACGCCTCGCGGATGGCGTTGCCGCCGAAGCGGGCGCCCGGCCGGTACGAGACGCCCGAGTCGAACGGCACGCCGACCACGGCGACGTCGGCGCGGCCGACCTCGTCGAGGCGGGGCAGCCGGGCGAAGGTCGCGGGTCCGGCGTACCGCGGGATGCGGGAGGAGTCGACGGGGCCGCGGGGCGTCTCGTTGCTGCTCATGGGGAAATGCCTTCTTTCCTACGTCTCATACGCTTCATCGCGTATGCGGGTTATCTGCCTACGACTCTACTGGCGAGCCGGCACCGGTTCGGACACGAGTTCGGGAGCCCGACCGGCGAGGCGCTCACGCCAGGCGGCGAGTACGGCCGCGTCGGTCGGCCTGGTCATCAGGGAGACGGCGATGTACGCGGCGAGGGAGGACAGCAGGCCGTAGTAGACGGGCTCGTTGGCGAGGATGCCGTGGGTCGCCATCAGGACGATCACCGCGACGCCGCCGACCACGACCGAGGCGAGCGCGCCCTGCACCGTCCCGCGCCGCCACAGCAGTCCGCCGAGGATCGGCACGAGCAGTCCGCCGACGAGCAGGTTGTAGGCAACGGTCAGCGCCTCTACGACGTTGTTGAGCGCGATGGCCGTGACGATGACGGCGATGCCCATGAGGAGGATGAAGGCGCGGTTGCCCTTCACCTCGTCGTGGGCGTTCTCGGTGAGGTCGGCCTTCACCTTGCCGTGGGCGTCCTCGGCGCCGCGGGCCGCGCCCCGCAGCCGCGACCAGATGTCGTTGTTGGCGACGGTCGCGCAGGCGATCAGCGCGCCGGAGGAGGTGGACATCACGGCGGCGAGGGCGGCGGCGAGCACCAAGCCCCTCACCCCGACCGGGAGTTCGTCCTTCACGATCGTCGCGAAGGCGTCGTCCGCGCTGCCCAGCTTGGGGTAGAGCACCTTGGCGGCCGTTCCGATGACGGCGCCGGCGAGGGCGTAGGCGAGGCAGTAGGTGCCGGCGACGGTGCCGCCCCACTTGGCGGTGTTGTCGCTGCGGGCGGTGAAGACGCGCTGCCAGATGTCCTGCCCGATGAGCATGCCGAACGTATAGATCAGAACGTAGGTGAAGATCGTCTCGCCGCCGATGCCCAGCGGGTCGAAGTACTCGGTCGGCAGCTGCGCCTTCATCTCGCTGAACCCGCCCGCCTTGACGACGGCGATGGGCAGGAGCAGCAGGAGCACGCCGACGGTCTTCACCACGAACTGCACCATGTCGGTCAGGGTGATCGACCACATGCCGCCGAGCGTCGAGTAGGCGACGACGATCGAGCCGCCGAGGACGATCGCGACGGTGCGGTTCATGTCGAACAGGACGTCGAAGATCGTGGCGTACGCGATGGTCGAGGTGACAGCGAGCATGAGGGTGTACGCCCACATGACGACACCGGAGATGACGCCGGCCCGCCCGCCGTAGCGCAGGTCGAGCATCTCGGAGACGGTGTAGACCTTCAGGCGGGCGATGCGGGCGGAGAAGAAGATCGACAGGGCGAGGAGCCCGAGGCCGATGGTGAACACCATCCAGGCGCCGGAGAGCCCGTACTGGTAGCCGAGCCCGACGCCGCCGATGGTGGACGCGCCGCCCAGGACGATGGCCGCCATGGTGCCGGAGTACATGGTCGGCCCGAGCCGGCGGCCGGCGACCAGGAACTCGCTCTTGGACTTGGCGCGGCGCATGCCCCACCAGCCCATGGCCAGCATGCCGGCCAGATAGACGACGATGACTGTGTAGTCGACGGCCATGTTGGGGCCTCCTTCGCGCACATTCCGGTGGCGTGTCGTGCAGATGGGGGGTGGCGTCGTTCGGAATTCGGCAGCGGCTCGCGGGGACATCCGCCCGTACCCGGGGCCGCCGGTCTGGAACGACAGTAGGTGGCCGGAAAGCGACTGCGAAGTGTACGTTTCATCCATCCGAGGTTGCGCGAGTGTAGGAAACGTCCCATGCCGGAGCCCGCTGTTCCCCCCACCCCACCGGTCGCCCTCTCGGCCCTCGTGGCCCGTGAGGACCTGGGCCTGCGCCAGATCGCGGGGCCGACGGACGCGGACACGGTGATCCACTGGGCGCACACGTCCGAGATGGCCGACCCGTATCCCTATCTGCTGGGCGGCGAGCTGCTGCTGACGGCCGGGGTGCACGTGCCGGAGGCGGCGGGTTCGGGGACGTACTTCGACGACTACGTGTCGAGGATCGTCGCGGCGGGCGGCGCCGCGCTCGGCTTCGGGCTCGCTCCCGTCCACGACACGGTGCCGCGCGCGCTGGTGGAGGCGTGTGACACCTACGGGCTCCCGCTCCTGGAGGTCCCGCCCCGGACGACCTTCTCCGGCGTGGCCCGCGCGGTCTGGCAGCTGATGGCCCAGGCCCGCCACGCCGAACTGCGCCGCGTGACGGAGGCCCAGCAGAGCCTGGCGGCCGCCGCCTCCCGCCCGGATCCGGTACGGGCGGTACTGCGGCAGCTGGCGCAGCGGGTCGGCGGGTGGGCTGTGCTGTACGGACCGGAAGGGGCGGAGGTCGCTTCGGCGGGGCGGGTTCCGGAGGGGGCGGACACCACGTCCGGGGCGGGGGCGCAGGGCCCGTCGGCGGTGCGGGTGCCGCAGGAGACGGTGAGCGGGGCGCTGGCCGGGCTCGCGGCGGTCGTACGTCCCTCGGGTCCGGGCACACCGACCTCCGCCACCGACGCCGCCGCCGGCGTCCACCTCGCCGCCTATGCCCTCGGCGCCGGACAGGGCTTCGTGCTCGGCGTCGCCGCCCCGCACCGCGATCCCGGCGACCACACCATCGCCTCGGTCGCCGCCGTACTCCTCTCCCTCCTCACCGGCGAGCACCAGAGCGGCTCCGGGGCGGCCCGTTCCTCGGCGCTCGTACGGCTGCTGCTGGGCGCCGAACCGCAGGCGGTGGCCCCCCTGCTGGGCGAGGGCGACTGGCTCGTGGTCCACGCCCGACCCGACAGCCTGCCCTGCGACCCGGTGACGGCCTCGGCGCTGGGCGCGGCGCTGGGCTCCCCGCTGGTCGACCTGGCGCGGGACGTCGTACGCGTCCTTGTCCCGGCGGGCCGCGAACCGTCCGCGCAGCCCGGCTGGACCCTCGGCGTGAGCGCCCCCGCGCCCCCGCCGGACTGGCCGGCGGCCGACGCCCAGGCGGCCCGGGCCCTGTCCCGGGCGAGGGCCACCCGCACGCCCCTGTTCCGGCACGCCACCCGACGCCCCGCCCTCACCGAACTGCTCTCCCCCGACGAGGCGGAGGCCCACGCCCGCGCGCTCCTCGAACCGCTCGCCCCGCCGCTCACCGAGACCCTGCGCACCTGGCTGTCCCTGCACGGCAGTTGGGACCGCACGGCGGTCGCCCTTTCCGTGCACCGCAACACCGTCCGCCAGCGGATCGCCCGGTGCGCGGCGCTCCTCGGCACGGACCTGGACGACCCGGACGCACGGATGGAGTTGTGGTTCGCCCTGCGGCACAGCGAGCGGTGACCGGCGATGCGCAACACCACGCCGTGATCTGCACAGTGACCCACGTCGCACGCGCACCGGACTCCGGGCGTCCCCACAGTTGTCTGCCTCACAATGGGAGCCATGCCGATACCCGGGACACCCAGCCGCGCCGAGCTCGTCGACCACCTCGTCAGAACCCGTATCGCGGGGGACGTCGCCACTCCCCGCGAGAACAACCTCTCCCACTACCGCAAGCTGGCGAACGGCGACCGCCACTACTGGTTCGGCCTGGAGCTCGGTGACCGCTGGACCGACGAGCAGGACGTGCTCGCGGTGATGGCCGAGCGCGTCGGCGTGAACGACGACCCGGAGTACCGCCACGGCCAGGACACCATCGACCCCGAGCTGACGGTGGCCGCGCTGGAGCGGATGGCGGCCCGGCTGCGCAAGGCGGCGGACGGCGGGCAGCGGGTGCTGTTCGCGACCGGCCACCCGGGCGGCCTGCTGGACGTCCACCGCGCGACGGCCGACGCGCTGCGCGCCGCGGGCTGCGAGATCGTCGTCATCCCGGAGGGCCTGCAGACCGACGAGGGCTACGTCATGCAGTTCGCGGACGTCGCGGTCCTGGAGCACGGCGCCACCCTCTGGCACACCCACTCCGGCGAGCCGATGAAGGCCATCCTGACGGGGCTCGAGCGCGCGGGGCGTCCGCTGCCGGACCTGGTGGTGGCGGACCACGGCTGGGCGGGATACGCCGGGCAGCACGGGGTGGACTCCGTCGGATACGCGGACTGCAACGACCCGGCGCTGTTCCTCGCGGAGTCGGAGGGGACCGTGCAGGTGGTGGTCCCGCTCGACGACCATGTGATCAGCCCGCGCTTCTACGACCCGATGACGGCCTACCTGCTGGGTGAGGCCGGCCTGGTCGAGTAGGGGTTGTACTCGACCCCGGGGAAATCTCGGCGAATGCTGCGGGAACGCCGTCGGACTTCTTCATGGAGGTTGCAGCCCGGCCCACATCCCCTTGAGACACACCCTTGTCTGTTCAACCGGCAACGGATGTGACGGAGTTTTCTCAGGGGAACGGATGGTGCCGATGCCCAGTTCTGACAGTGGATACGCGGCGCCGCTGCGGGCGTCGGGCGCGCCACGCCTTCCCGCGCAGCCGCTTCCCCCACTCGCCGAGACGGTGCCCCGGCGGCCGGCCGAGGCGCCCCGGACACACAGACGGACGTCCCGGACACGCGGACACGCGGCCCCTCCGGCCCGGGAGGGGCGCCGCCTGTACGTCATCGACGGCATCCGCCTGCTCGCCGCACTGATGGTGGCGGTGCACCACTACGCGGGCACCGACCGGCTCGACCAGCCGGGCAACCCGGTCTGGGACCGTCCGGTGTCCGAGATCATGCCCACGGTGTTCCGCTTCGCCACCTACGGCTGGATCGGCGTCGAGATCTTCTTCGTGATCAGCGGCTTCGTGATCTGCATGTCGTGCTGGGGCCGCACCCCTCGGCAGTTCTTCGTCTCGCGGGTCATCCGGCTCTATCCGGCGTACTGGTTCGCCATCGCGTTCACCACGGCTGTCATCGTGCTGCCCGGGGTGTGGGAACGCCTGAGAGCGCGCGAGATACTGCTCAACCTCACGATGCTCCAGTCCGGCTCCGCCTCGCCGCACGTCGACGGCGTCTACTGGACCCTGTGGACGGAGCTGCGGTTCTACCTGCTCTTCCTCGTGGTCGTCGCCATGGGGCTCACCTACCGCAGGGTCGTCGTGTTCTGCTGCGTGTGGGGCGCCGCCGCGATGCTCGCGCCGATCTCCGAGCTCCGCCTGCTGATCCTGGTGGTCAACCCGGTCGCCGCCTGGTACTTCATCGCCGGCCTGGTGCTGTACCTCATGTACCGGTTCGGTCAGGACCTGCTGCTGTGGGGCATGCTGGCGATGTCCTGGCTGATGGGGCAGATGGAGGTGGGGCGCCGTATCGACGCGGTGGAGCACGTCTCCGGCTGGCGGGGCAGCGCGCTGATCTTCACCGCGTTCCTGCTGTTCATGGTCGCGGTGGCGCTGGGGTACACGGACCGGATCCGCTGGAAGTGGCTGGTCACCGCGGGCGCCCTGACGTATCCGCTCTATCTGACGCACTACCTCGCCGGCACGACCCTGATCAACCGCCTGCGCGACACCATGGACCCGCGGCTGCTGGTCACGGTCGTGATCGCCGCCTTCCTGGTGCTCAGCTGGCTGATCCACCGCTACGTCGAGCGCCCGGCGGCACGGCTGATGAAGAGGGGCATGGACACGTCCTTCGCGCGGTTGCGGAACGCGAGCCGGGGGTGACCTGCCGGGGCCCGTCCTCACGCCACCCTTAGGTCAAGACTTCGTAAAGTGGCGTGCATGATCTTTGCTGCAGTGTCCGACGCACCCGTCGGCGGAGTCGCCGGCTGGGCCGCCGACCTGATGGAGAAGCTGGGCGGACCCGGCGCCGGGCTGGCCATCGCGCTGGAGAACCTGTTCCCGCCGCTGCCGAGCGAGGTGATCCTGCCGCTGGCGGGGTTCACGGCGAGCCAGGGGCGTATGGACGTCTTCGCGGCCGTCGCCTGGACGACGGCGGGTTCGGTGGTGGGCGCACTGGCCCTGTATCTGCTCGGCGCGCTCCTCGGCCGGGACCGGCTGATCGGGGTGGCCTCGCGGCTGCCGCTGGTGAAGGCCTCGGATGTGGAGCGGACCGAGGCGTGGTTCCTCCGGCACGGCACCAAGGCCGTCTTCTTCGGCCGCTTCGTGCCCGTCTTCCGCAGCCTGATCTCGATACCGGCCGGCGTCGAACGCATGCGGCTCCCCGTGTTCCTCACCCTCACCGCGGCGGGCAGTCTCATCTGGAACACCGCGTTCATAGCGGGCGGCTACGCACTCGGCACACGCTGGCACGAGGTCACCGACGTCGTCGGGCTCTATTCCAAGGTGATCCTGGTGATCGCGGGTGTGGCGGTGCTCGGATTCCTCGCGGTACGCCTGTCACGGTCGGGGCGGGGACAGCGCAGGCGTACGGGCTCGGTGGGCTGAGCGGTCACCGCGGAACGCGGACGACCCCCTCCTGGATCACCGACACCGCGAGCCGCCCGTCCTGCGTGTAGATCCGGGCCTGTCCGAGCCCCCGCCCCGCGTACGCCGACGGCGACTCCTGGTCGTACAGCAGCCACTCGTCCGCGCGGAACGGGCGGTGGAACCACATCGCGTGGTCCAGCGAGGCGCCGACCACGTCCCCGACCGCCCAGCCGCCCCGGCCGTGGGCGAGCAGCACCGAGTCGAGCAGGGTCATGTCGGATACGTAGGTGGCGAGTACGACATGCAGGAGCGGGTCGTCGGCCAGCTTGCCGTTGGTGCGGAACCAGACCTGGGAGTGCGGTTCGCGCGGCTCGCCGAACTTGCCGTACGGCGGCTCGTCGACGTAGCGCAGGTCGACCGCCTGGCGCGCCTCCAGGAACCGCTCGACGACCGCCGGGTCGAGATGGTCGTAGCTGCGCAGCCGCTCCTCGGAGGTGGGGAGCGTCGCCGGGTCGGGTGAGGGCGGCATCGGGGCCTGGTGGTCCAGGCCCTCCTCGTACGTCTGGAAGGACGCCGACAGCGCGAAGATCGGCTTGCCGTGCTGGACGGCGACCACCCGGCGGGTGGTGAAGGAGCGGCCGTCGCGCATGCGGTCGACGTTGTAGACGATGGGCGCGCCCGGGTCCCCCATGCGCAGGAAGTACGCGTGGAGGGAGTGGGCGGGCCGGTCCGCCGGGACCGTGCGGCCGGCGGCGACGAGCGCCTGGGCCGCGACCTGACCGCCGAAGACCCGCGGGACCACGGCGGAGCGGGACTGGCCGCGGAAGATGTTCTCCTCGATCTGCTCCAGGTCGAGCAGATCGAGGAGACCCTGTAGTGCCTGGTTCATGGCACCTTTTCTATGGGCTGGTGATTGCAGGAGTCTTACAGGCCCATGTCCTTCGCGATGATCGACTTCATGATCTCGCTGGTGCCGCCGTAGATGCGGTTGACGCGGTTGTCCGCGTACAGGCGGGCGATCGGGTACTCGTTCATGAACCCGTAGCCGCCGTGCAGCTGGAGGCAGCGGTCGATCACGCGGTGCGCGACCTCGGTGCAGAAGAGCTTCGCGGAGGCGGCCTCGGCGGGGGTCAGTTCACCGGCGTCCAGGGCCTCCAGCGCGCGGTCGGCGACGGCCTCGGCGGCGTCGACCTCGGCCTGGCAGGCGGCCAGCTCGAACTTGGTGTTCTGGAAGTGGGCGACCGGCTTGCCGAAGACAGTGCGCTCCTGGACGTACTGCTTGGCGAACCGCACGGCGGCCTTGGCCTGGGCGTAGGCGCCGAAGGCGATGCCCCAGCGCTCGGAGGCCAGGTTGTGGCCCAGGTAGTAGAAGCCCTTGTTCTCCTCGCCGAGGAGGTCCTCGACCGGGACCTTGACGTCGACGAACGCCAGCTCGGCGGTGTCGGAGGTCTTCAGGCCGAGCTTGTCGAGCTTGCGGCCGACGGAGTAGCCCTCGGACTTGGTGTCCACGGCGAACAGGGAGATCCCGTGGCGGCGGTCCTCGGCGCTGGGCGCGTCGGTGCGGGCGCAGACGATCACGCGGTCGGCGTGCACACCACCGGTGATGAAGGTCTTCGCGCCGTTGAGGACGTAGTGCGTGCCGTCCTCGCTCAGCTTGGCGGTGGTCTTCATGCCCGCGAGGTCGGAGCCGGTGCCCGGCTCGGTCATCGCCAGCGCCCACATCTCCTCACCGGAGACGAACTTCGGCAGGAACCGCTTCTTCTGCTCGTCGGTGGCGAGCATCTTGATGTACGGCAGGCCGAGCAGCACGTGCACGCCGGAGCCGCCGAACTGGACGCCCGCGCGGGCGGTCTCCTCGTACATGATGGCTTCGAACTTGTACGAGTCGATGCCGGCGCCGCCGTACTCCTCGTCGACGCGGATGCCGAAGACGCCGAGCTCGGCGAGCTTGTAGTAGAAGTCGCGGGGCGCCTGGCCGGCCGCGAACCACTCGTCGTACACCGGTACGACCTCGGCCTCGATGAAGGCGCGGATGGTCTCCCGGAACGCCTCATGGTCCTCGTTGAACACAGTACGGCGCACGCCGCCACCTCCACCGGTACATGTCTAAGCGCTTGCTCACTCAACCGTACCGGCGGGTATCAACGGCCGTCCAGGGGTGCAGTCCCGTAACGCTCGTCACTCCCCGGGGCTGCGGTACCGACGGAACTCGGATGTCTTGACCGTCCAGGGGCCGAAAGGCACCGCGTCGCCGTAGATGTACGGGTCCTTGCGGGTGTAGCGGCCCTTGCATGGATCCGAGTGGACCTCGATAGTGCCGGTGCGCGGGTCGACGATCATGTAGTGAGCGATGCCCATGGCCGGATAGTCGTCGAGCTTCTCGACGTAGTCGTTGTTGGGGTTGGACGGCGAGACGATCTCGACGACTGCCAGAACCTGCGTCGCGTCGACGGCGACCCCCTCCTCGTCGAGGACCGCCTCCGGGATGACGACCGCGTCAGGGAGACGCATGCGGCCGATCGCGGGGTGCTCGATCTCAGGACCGCTGGCACAGATGTAGCCGGGATGCGTGCTGAGAAGCTGGTCGTCCAGCTGCTTGCAGATGCGGCGAACCGTACCCTCGTGGCGCTTGGACGGGCACATCATGGCCAGTATCGGGCCCGACGGCCCGATCTCGACGCTCCAAGCTCCTTCGAGCTGTTCGGCGTAGGCCCCGAGCTCCTCGGCGATCGCGCGCATCTTCGCGTAGTCCATGCCCATGAACTCAGAGTACTGAGCCGGAAGCCTGCAGACGTGCCCGTCGCCGCAGCTCAGCCCCCCGCCGCCCCGAACGCCCCCCGAGCCATCCGGTGCAGCAACTCCGCCGTGACCCCCCGCCCCGGCAGCGACCCCGGCCGCCCCAGGTGCGGCGTCGAGTTCAGCAGCCCGAACACCGAATGCACTGCCGAGCGGGCCGTCGGCTCGGCGAGGTCCGGGTAGACCTCGCGCACCACCTCCACCCACAGCTCGACGTACTGCCGCTGGAGCTGGCGCACGAGCTTGCGGTCGCTGTCGCGGAGGCGGTCCAGCTCGCGGTCGTGCAGGGTGATGAGGGGGCGGTCGTCGAGGGCGAAGTCGATGTGGCCCTCGATGAGGGAGTCCAGGACCGCCTCGGCCGGCACCCCGTCGGCCTCCGCCAGACGCCGCTTGGCGCCCGTCAGCAGCTGACCGCTGATGCCGACCAGCAGTTCGGCGAGCATCGCGTCCTTGCCGGCGAAGTGCCGGTAGAGACCGGGGCCGCTGATGCCCACGGCGGCGCCTATCTCGTCGACACCGACGCCGTGGAATCCACGCTCGGCGAAGAGGCGCGCGGCCTCCTTGAGGATCTGCTCGCGGCGGGTGGGGGCGTCGGTTCTGGTGGCCATGAAAGCAATTCTAGACAGGGAGGTTAGCGGTCGTTAACCTGAAGGAAATGGTTAACGCTCATTAACAGTCGACCACTGGGTGAGGGGACCGCAGGATGCACGAGGCACCGGAGCTTCACAGCGCGGCAGACCCCGCGTCGGAAGCCTGGCGGGCCAACGAGGAGGCCCACCGGGCGCTCGGGGAGGAGCTGCGCGCCAAGCTGGCGGCGGCCCGGCTCGGGGGCGGTGAGAGGGCACGCGCCCGGCACACCGCGCGCGGCAAGCTGCTGCCCAGGGACCGGGTGGACGCCCTCCTCGACCCCGGCTCCCCCTTCCTGGAGCTCGCCCCCCTCGCCGCCGACGGCATGTACGAGGGCCAGGCCCCGGCGGCCGGTGTCATCGCCGGGATCGGGCGGGTCAGCGGGCGCGAGTGCGTGATCGTCGCGAACGACGCCACGGTCAAGGGCGGGACGTACTACCCGATGACCGTGAAGAAGCATCTGCGCGCCCAGGAAGTCGCCCTGGAGAACCGGCTGCCGTGCCTGTATCTGGTGGACTCCGGTGGGGCCTTCCTGCCCATGCAGGACGAGGTGTTCCCGGACCGCGAGCACTTCGGGCGGATCTTCTACAACCAGGCCCGGATGTCGGGCGCCGGCATCCCGCAGATCGCGGCCGTGCTCGGCTCGTGCACCGCCGGGGGCGCCTACGTCCCGGCCATGAGCGACGAGGCCGTCATCGTCCGGAACCAGGGGACGATCTTCCTGGGCGGTCCGCCCCTGGTGAAGGCCGCCACCGGCGAGGTCGTCACCGCCGAGGAACTGGGCGGCGGCGAGGTGCACTCCCGGATCTCCGGTGTCACCGACCACCTCGCCGAGGACGACGCCCACGCCCTGCGGATCGTGCGGAACATCGTCGCCACGCTCCCCGCGCGCGGGAGCCTGCCCTGGTCCGTGGAGCCGTCGGCCGAGCCGAAGGTGGACCCGTACGGGCTCTACGGCGCCGTACCGGTCGACTCCCGCACCCCTTATGACGTGCGCGAGATCATCGCGCGCGTGGTGGACGGCTCCCGTTTCGCCGAGTTCAAGGCGGAGTTCGGGCAGACCCTGGTCACCGGATTCGCCCGGATCCACGGCCACCCGGTGGGGATCGTGGCCAACAACGGCATCCTCTTCTCCGAGTCCGCCCAGAAGGGCGCCCACTTCATCGAGCTGTGCGACCAGCGCGGGATCCCGCTGGTGTTCCTGCAGAACATCTCCGGGTTCATGGTCGGCAAGGACTACGAGGCGGGTGGCATCGCCAAGCACGGCGCCAAGATGGTGACGGCCGTGGCCTGCACACGCGTGCCGAAGCTGACGGTCGTGGTCGGCGGGTCGTACGGCGCCGGGAACTACTCCATGTGCGGCCGGGCCTACTCGCCCCGCTTCCTGTGGATGTGGCCGAACGCCAAGATCTCCGTCATGGGCGGCGAACAGGCCGCCTCCGTCCTCGCGACCGTCAAGCGGGACCAGTTGGAGGCGCGCGGGGAGTCCTGGCCCCCGGAGGAGGAAGAGGCCTTCAAGGACCCGATCCGTGCGCAGTACGAGCGTCAGGGGAATGCCTACTACGCGACGGCCCGCCTCTGGGACGACGGGGTCATCGATCCCCTGGAGACCCGGCAGGTGCTGGGCCTGGCCCTGACCGCCTGTGCGAACGCCCCGCTGGGTGACCCCCAGTTCGGCGTCTTCCGGATGTGATGAGGGGACTCATGTTTGACACCGTGCTTGTGGCCAACCGGGGCGAGATCGCCGTCCGTGTCATCCGGACCCTGCGCACGCTGGGCGTGCGCTCGGTGGCCGTCTTCTCGGACGCGGACGTAGACGCGCGGCATGTGCGGGAGGCCGACACGGCGGTACGGATCGGTCCGGCGCCGGCGGCCGAGAGCTATCTGTCGGTGGAGCGGATCCTTCAGGCGGCGGCCCGCACCGGCGCCCAGGCCGTCCACCCCGGCTACGGCTTCCTCGCGGAGAACGCGGCGTTCGCGCGCGCGTGCGCCGAGGCGGGGCTCGTGTTCATCGGCCCGCCCGCGGACGCCATCTCGCTCATGGGCGACAAGATCCGTGCCAAGGAGACCGTGAAGGCGGCCGGGGTGCCGGTGGTTCCCGGGGGCCGGGATCCCGAACTGGCCGAGGCGGCCCGCGAACTGGGCGCGCCCGTGCTGCTGAAGCCCAGCGCCGGCGGTGGCGGCAAGGGCATGCGGCTGATCCGGGACCTCACCGTCCTGGAGGAGGAGATCGCCGCCGCCCGCCGCGAGGCCCGCGCCTCCTTCGGTGACGACACGCTCCTGGTCGAGCGGTGGATCGACCGGCCCCGGCACATCGAGATCCAGGTCCTGGCCGACGGCCACGGCAATGTGGTCCACCTCGGCGAGCGCGAGTGTTCCCTCCAACGGCGGCACCAGAAGATCATCGAGGAGGCGCCGAGTGTGCTCCTCGACGAGTCCACGCGCGCGGCGATGGGCGAGGCGGCCGTGCAGGCGGCCCGCTCCTGCGGGTACCGGGGCGCGGGCACGGTGGAGTTCATCGTGCCGGGCGGCACTGTGCCTGTCGGGGGGACACCCCCCGAACCCCCCGTGTCCTCGTTCTACTTCATGGAGATGAACACCCGCCTCCAGGTGGAGCACCCGGTCACCGAGCTCATCACCGGCCTCGACCTGGTGGAGTGGCAGCTGCGGGTGGCGGCGGGCGAGCGGCTGGCTTTCGGGCAGGACGACGTCCGGCTCACCGGGCACGCGATCGAAGCCCGCATCTGCGCGGAGGACCCCGCGCGCGGATTCCTGCCGTCCGGCGGCACGGTCCTGCGCCTGCGCGAACCGCAGGGCGACGGCATCCGCACCGACTCCGGGCTCAGCGAGGGAACGGAGGTCGGGAGCCTGTACGACCCGATGCTGTCCAAGGTGATCGCGTACGGGCCGGATCGCGAGACGGCGATCCGCAGGCTCCGGGCGGCCCTGGCGGAGACGGTCACTCTGGGCGTGCAGACGAACGCCGGGTTCCTGCGGCGGCTGCTCGCGCATCCGGCGGTAGTGGCGGGCGAGTTGGACACGGGGCTGGTCGAGCGGGAGGTGGCGGGGCTGATCGCCACGGACGTCCCGGAGGAGGTCTACGAGGCCGCGGCGGCCGTACGGCTGGACGGCCTGAAGCCGCGCACGGAGGGCTGGACGGACCCGTTCTCGGTGCCGAACGGCTGGCGGCTGGGGGGCGTTCCGAAGCCCGTCGCCTTCCCGCTGCGCGTCCAGGAACCGGTCGCCTACGTCCCGCGCGGCACACACACCGTCACCTCGGACGACGTCTGCGTCGTCCTCGACGGCGTCCGCCACGCCTTCCACCGGGCCGGCGACTGGCTGGGGCGCGACGGCGAGGCGTGGCACGTGCGCGACCACGACCCGGTGGCCGCGTCACTGACCGGCGCGCGCCACTCGGGCGCGGACTCCCTCACCGCCCCCATGCCCGGCACGGTCACCGTCGTGAAGGTCGCCGTCGGGGACGAGGTGACCGCCGGTCAGAGCCTCTTGGTCGTCGAGGCCATGAAGATGGAGCACGTCATCTCCGCCCCGCACGCCGGCACGGTCGCCGAGCTGGACGTCACTCCGGGCACGACGGTCGCCATGGACCAGGTGCTCGCGGTGATCGCGCCCCACGAGGAGGTGGCGGAATGAGCACCCCGGAACTCGGCCTTCCCATGGTCGTACCCGCACCGGGCCTGCCCGCCCGCGTCCGGATCCACGAGGTCGGCGCCCGCGACGGCCTCCAGAACGAGAAGTCGACCGTCCCGACGGAGGTGAAGGCGCAGTTCGTCCGCCGCCTCGCCGACGCGGGGCTGACGACGATCGAGGCCACCAGCTTCGTCCACCCGAAGTGGGTGCCCCAACTGGCCGACGCGGAGCAGCTGTTCCCGCGGGTCGCCGACCTCCCGGTGGCACTGCCGGTCCTCGTTCCCAACGAACGCGGCCTCGACCGCGCACTGGCCCTCGGAGCCTCGCGCGTCGCCGTGTTCGCCAGCGCCACCGAGTCCTTCGCCAAGGCCAACCTCAACCGCACGGTCGACGAGGCGCTGGCGATGTTCGAGCCGGTGGCGGCCCGGGCGAAGGCGTCCGGCGTCCACGTCCGCGGCTACCTCTCCATGTGCTTCGGCGACCCGTGGGAGGGGGCGGTCCCGGTCCCGCAGGTGGTGCGGGTGTGCAGGGCGCTGCTGGACCTGGGCTGCGACGAGCTGAGCCTGGGCGACACGATCGGGGTGGCGACGCCGGGGCACGTGGGCGCGCTGCTGAGAGCCCTGAACGAGGCGCGGATCCCCACGGACGTGCTCGGCGTCCACTTCCACGACACCTACGGGCAGGCGCTCGCCAACACCTACGCCGCCCTGGAACACGGCGTCACCACGGTCGACGCCTCCGCCGGCGGCCTCGGCGGCTGCCCGTACGCCAAGTCCGCCACCGGCAATCTCGCCACCGAAGACCTCGTGTGGATGCTGCGGGGTCTCGGCATCGACACCGGAGTCCACCTCGACCGCCTCGTCGCCACGAGCGCGTGGATGGCCGAACAACTGGGCCGACCCAGCCCGTCCCGCACCGTACGAGCCCTGTCCCACAAGGAGCAGTGACCCGCGATGGACCACCGACTCTCCCCCGAACTCGAAGAACTCCGCCGTACGGTGGAGGAGTTCGCGCATGACGTCGTAGCGCCCAAGATCGGCGAGTACTACGAGCACCACGAGTTCCCCTACGAGATCGTCCGCGAGATGGGCCGCATGGGCCTGTTCGGGCTGCCGTTCCCGGAGGAGTACGGCGGCATGGGCGGCGACTATCTGGCGCTGGGCGTGGCCCTCGAGGAGCTGGCCCGGGTGGACTCCTCGGTCGCCATCACCCTCGAAGCGGGCGTCTCGCTGGGCGCGATGCCGATCCACCTCTTCGGCACGCAGGCCCAGAAGCAGGAGTGGCTCCCGCGCCTGTGCTCCGGTGAGATCCTGGGCGCGTTCGGGCTGACCGAACCCGACGGCGGCTCGGACGCGGGCGCGACGCGCACGACGGCCCGCCTCGACCCGGACACCGGCGAGTGGGTGATCAACGGCACCAAGTGCTTCATCACCAACTCGGGTACGGACATCACCGGCCTGGTCTCGGTCACGGCGGTGACCGGCCGCAAGCCGGACGGCAGGCCGCGGATCTCGTCCATCATCGTCCCGTCCGGCACCCCGGGCTTCACGGTGGCCGCCCCGTACTCCAAGGTCGGCTGGAACGCCTCCGACACCCGCGAGCTGTCCTTCGCCGACGTCCGGGTCCCGGCGGCCAACCTCCTGGGCGAAGAGGGCCGCGGCTACGCCCAGTTCCTGCGCATCCTGGACGAGGGCCGGATCGCCATCGCGGCACTCGCCACGGGTCTGGCCCAGGGCTGTGTGGACGAGTCCGTGAAGTACGCCAAGGAACGCCACGCCTTCGGCCGCCCCATCGGCGCCAACCAGGCCATCCAGTTCAAGATCGCCGACATGGAGATGAAGGCCCACACGGCCCGCCTCGCCTGGCGCGACGCGGCCTCCCGCCTGGTGTCCGGGGAGCCCTTCAAGAAGGAGGCGGCGCTGGCGAAGCTGTACTCGTCGACGATCGCGGTGGACAACGCCCGCGACGCGACGCAGATCCACGGCGGCTACGGCTTCATGAACGAGTACCCGGTGGCCCGTATGTGGCGGGACTCCAAGATCCTGGAGATCGGGGAGGGCACGAGCGAGGTGCAGCGGATGCTGATCGCTCGGGAGCTGGGGCTTGTGGGCTGAGCGCGTCGACCGCTCGAACAACGCTCAACGCCCCTTGATTTCATGGGGCGTTGAGCGTCTCTGTCCATGTGAGGCACCCTCACAGCGTGCGCACAACTTCGATCAGAAGGCCACCCACCCCTGGACATCAGCTCAGGTTAGGCTAACCTACCTTCGAATTGTCCGGCGGGCGATCCGCCCTGTTCGAAAGCAGCGTAGCTATGCCCAACGCCAGAGCCACCCACCTCACCCGCCGCGGCATCCTCGCCGCGGGCGGCGCCCTCGGCCTCGGGGCCGTGCTCGCAGCCTGCGGGGACGAAAACGCGAAAAGCGGTGGGTCGGACGAGGCCACGACCGCTGCCAAGTCCGGCCCCTGGACGTTCAAGGACGACCGCGGCACCACCGTGAAGCTCGACAAGGTCCCGACGAAGATCGTCGCCTTCGTCGGTGTCGCGGCCGCCCTGTACGACTACGGCATCGAGGTCAAGGGCGTCTTCGGCCCGACCAAGACGCAGGACGGCAAGGCCGACGTCCAGGCCGGCGACATGGACGTCAGCAAGCTGACGGTCTTCGGCAACGTCTGGGACCAGTTCAACGTCGAGAAGTACGCCGCGTTCGCCCCCGAGGTCCTCATCTCCACGACCTTCGACAGCGCCGGCACCCTCTGGTACGTCCCGGAGGCGTCCAAGGACAAGATCGCCAAGCTCGCCCCGAGCGCCGCGATCTCCGTCTACGACCGTCAGCTGACCCAGCCGCTGGAGCGGGTCTGGGAGCTGGCCGAGTCCCTCGGCGCGGACATGAAGGCCGACAAGGTGGCCCAGTCGAAGAAGGAGTTCGAGGCCGCCGCCGAGCGTCTGCGCAAGGCCGCCAAGGCGCGCCCCGAGATCAAGGTGATGGCCGGTTCCGCCAGCCAGGACATCTTCTACGTCTCCGGCACCAACCTCTCCATCGACCTTGAGTACTTCAAGGCCCTCGGCGTGAACTTCGTCGAGCCGCCGGAGAGCGCCAAGAAGGAGGGCGGCGGCTGGTTCGAGTCGCTGAGCTGGGAGAACGTCGACAAGTACCCGGCCGACATCATCATGATGGACGACCGCTCCTCGACGATCCAGCCGGCCGACATCACCGAGGCGACCTGGAAGAAGCTGCCCGCGGTGAAGGCGGGGCAGGTCATCGCCCGGTCGCCCGAGCCGATTCTGTCGTACGACAAGTGCACGCCGCTGCTCACCAGCCTTGCTGAGGCCATCGAGAAGGCCAAGAAGGTCGCCTGAGAAAGGGCCACTTGAGGTTGTGGGGCGACTGCGGATCCGTTGTGGCCGGTCGCGCAGTTCCCCGCGCCCCCAGGTAGGCATACCTGACGTCGATTCAGGAGTAACCCCCCATGACTACTGCCGTAGCCGCCCCGTTCCGTTTCTTCTCTCTGCAAGTCGTACGGACGAGGCGGCTCGGGCCGTCCATGGTCCGGGTCACCTTCGGCGGGGAGGATCTGGAGTACTTCTTCTCCGACGGGCACGACCAGAGCCTGTCGATCTTCCTGCCGCACCCGGGTCAGACGGAGCCGCAGGTCCCCCTCGAGCTCGGTGACGGCTGGTGGCAGGGATGGCGTGAACTGCCGGACGACGTGCGGGCCGTGATGCGGTCGTACACGCTCCGCTCGCTCCGCCGGGACCCCGACGAGATCGACATCGACTTCGTCCTGCACACCCCGGCCGGCCCGGCCTCCGGCTGGGCCGCCCGCGCCACCGCCGGTGACCGCGTCCTGGTGCTCGGGCCCGCCATCGCCGACAACCGGGCGATCCGGTTCCGGCCGCCGGAGGACACCGATCTCGTCGTCGTCTGGGGCGACGACAGCGCCGTACCCGCCGTCTCCGCCATCCTCGAGTCGCTGCCCGCCGGCACGCGCGCCCGGGTGTGGCTGACGGTGCACGATGCCGGAGACATCCAGGACCTGGTGACCGAGGCCGACGCCGAGATCACCTGGCTGGTCCAGGAGGCCACGCACGCCGAGGGGTCCCCCATGACCCTCGACACCATCCGCGCCGCCCAGCTCCCCGCCGCCGAGCGCCCGTACGTCTGGATCGCGGGCGAGTCCGGCAGCGTGAAGGCGCTGCGCCGGCACTTCGTCGGTGAGCGTGGGGTGGAACGTCGCCGGGTCACCTTCGTGGGGTACTGGCGGCAGGGGCTCAGCGAGGAGCAGCTGCGCGAGCAGGCGTAACTCCCGCTGAAAGCAAGGCGATCGGGCGACTGTCGCGACGTAAGTGATCGTAGTCACCCTTGATGCCGCCTTGACTCAAAGGGACTTAGGTTAGGCTAACCTAAGTCGCAGATACGGCATTCCGCAGTTCGCGGCACCCCCGCACTCACGGCCCGTCCCCACCGGAGGACCTCCCCATGCGCTCGCACCTGCTCAATGACACGACCGCGGAGCAGTACCGCCGCTCCGTGACCGAAGGAATCGAGCGGGTGGCCGCCAAACTCGCCGCCACCGACCGTCCGTTCACCGGCGTCACGGTCGACGCCCTGGCCCCCGCCATCGACGCGATCGACCTCGACAAGCCGCTGCTGGACACCGCCGCGGTCCTCGACGAGCTGGAGGACGTCTACCTCCGGGACGCCATCTACTTCCACCACCCCCGCTACCTCGCCCACCTCAACTGCCCTGTCGTCATCCCGGCCGTGCTCGGCGAGGCGATCCTCTCCGCGGTCAACTCCTCCCTGGACACCTGGGACCAGTCGGCCGGCGGCACCCTGATCGAGCGCAAGCTCATCGACTGGACGACGGCCCGAATAGGCCTTGGCGAGAACGCCGACGGTGTCTTCACCTCGGGCGGCACGCAGTCCAACCTGCAGGCGCTGCTACTGGCCCGGGAGGAGGCCAAGACCGACTCCCTCGCCAAACTGCGCATCTTCGCCTCCGAGGTCAGCCACTTCAGCGTGAAGAAGTCCGCGAAACTGCTCGGGCTGGGCCAGGACGCGGTCGTGTCCATCCCCGTCGACCACGACAAGCGCATGCAGACCGTGGCCCTCGCCCGCGAACTGGAGCGCTGCCGCCGCGACGGCCTCGTCCCCATGGCTGTCGTCGCCACCGCCGGCACCACCGACTTCGGCTCCATCGACCCGCTGCCCGAGATCGCCGAGCTGTGCGAGCAGTTCGACACCTGGATGCACGTCGATGCCGCCTACGGCTGCGGTCTGCTCGCCTCCGTGAAGTACCGGGGCCGCATCGACGGCATCGAGCGCGCCGACTCGGTCACCGTCGACTACCACAAGTCCTTCTTCCAGCCGGTGAGTTCGTCGGCCGTGCTGGTCCGGGACGCCTCGACGCTGCGCCACGCGACCTACCACGCCGAGTACCTCAACCCGAAGCGCATGGTGCAGGAGCGCATCCCCAACCAGGTCGACAAGTCCCTGCAGACCACCCGCCGCTTCGACGCCCTCAAGCTGTGGATGACCCTGCGCGTGATGGGCGCCGACGGCATCGGGCAGCTCTTCGACGAGGTCTGCGACCTGGCCGTGGAGGGCTGGAAGCTGCTCGCCGCCGACCCGCGCTTCGACGTGGTCGTGGAGCCCACGCTGTCCACCCTCGTCTTCCGCTACATCCCGGCCGCCGTCACCGACCCCGCCGAGATCGACCGCGCCAACCTCTACGCCCGCAAGGCCCTGTTCGCCTCCGGTGACGCGGTCGTCGCGGGCACGAAGGTCCAAGGCCGCCACTACCTGAAGTTCACCTTGCTCAACCCCGAGACGACGGCCGACGACATCGCCGCCGTCCTCGACCTGATCGCCGGCCACGCCGAGCAGTACCTGGGAGAGTCCCTTGACCGCGCGTCCTGAAAACCCGACCAAGACCCATGATTTCGTGGGGATCGGGCTCGGCCCGTTCAACCTCGGCCTCGCCTGCCTGACCGAGCCGATCGACGAGCTCGACGGCGTCTTCCTGGAGTCCAAGCCGGACTTCGAGTGGCACGCGGGCATGTTCCTGGACGGCGCCCACCTCCAGACCCCGTTCATGTCGGACCTGGTCACGCTGGCCGACCCGACCTCGCCGTACTCCTTCCTGAACTACCTGAAGGAGAAGGGCCGGCTGTACTCGTTCTACATCCGCGAGAACTTCTACCCGCTGCGGGTCGAGTACGACGACTACTGCCGCTGGGCCGCGAACAGGCTGAGCAGCGTCCGCTTCAGCACGACGGTGACGGAGGTGACGTACGAGGACGACCTGTACGTCGTACGCACCGAGGCCGGCGAGGTCTTCCGCGCCCGGCACCTCGTCCTCGGCACCGGCACCTCCCCGCACTACCCGGAGGCGGTGCGCGGTCTGGGCGGCGACTTCTTCCACAACTCCCGCTATGTGCAGAACAAGGCGGAACTCCAGCAGAAGGAGTCGATCACGATCGTCGGCTCCGGCCAGTCCGCCGCCGAGATCTACTACGACCTCCTCAGCGAGATCGACGTCCACGGCTACCGGCTGAACTGGGTGACCCGCTCCCCGCGCTTCTTCCCGCTGGAGTACACCAAGCTCACGCTGGAGATGACCTCGCCGGAGTACATCGACTACTTCCGCGCGCTGCCCGAGGCCACCCGCTACCGGCTCACTGCCCAGCAGAAGGGCCTGTTCAAGGGCATCGACGGCGACCTCGTCAACGAGATCTTCGACCTGCTCTACCAGAAGAACCTCGGCGGGCCGGTGCCCACGCGCCTGCTCACCAACTCCGCGCTCCACGGCGCCCGTTACGAGAACGGCACGTACACGCTCTCCTTCCGCCAGGAGGAGCAGGAGAAGGACTACGAGATCGACACCCAGGGCCTGGTCCTGGCCACCGGCTACCACTACGCCGAGCCCGAGTTCCTGGCACCGGTCCGCGACCGCCTGGTCCGCGACTCCCAGGGCAACTTCGACGTCGCCCGCAACTACGCGATCGACGTCACGGGCCGCGGCGTCTTCCTCCAGAACGCCGGCGTCCACACCCACAGCATCACCAGCCCCGACCTGGGCATGGGCGCGTACCGCAACAGCTACATCATCCGTGAGCTGCTGGGCACCGAGTACTACCCGGTCGAGAAGACCATCGCGTTCCAGGAGTTCGCCGTATGAGCACCGGTACCTTCACCTTCCGCCCCCTCGACCCCCTGAAGGACGCCGAGCTGCTGCATGCCTGGGTCACCCACCCCAAGGCGGCCTTCTGGATGATGCAGGACGCGAAGCTGGAGGACGTCGAGCGCGCCTACATGGAGATCGCGGCCGACGAACACCACCACGCGCTGCTGGGTCTCGACGAGCGCGGCGCGCCCGCCTTCCTGATGGAGAAGTACGACCCCGCCCACCGGGAACTGGTCGGCCTGTACGAGCCGCAGCCCGGCGATGTCGGCATGCACTTCCTCACCCCCGCGACCGACACGCCCGTCCACGGCTTCACCCGGTCCGTCATCACCGCCGTGATGGCGCACCTCTTCGAGGACCCGGCGGTGCGGCGCGTCGTCGTGGAGCCGGACGTCTCCAACAAGGCCGTCCATGCCCTGAACGAAGCGGTCGGGTTCGTTCCCGAGCGCGAGATCCAGAAGCCGGAGAAGAAGGCGCTGCTGAGTTTCTGCACGCGTGAGCAGTTCGTGGCCGCCATAGGAGTTGCCGTATGACCCTGTCCGACGCCGTAGCGCACCTGTCCCCCCACCGCTGGGCGCGGGCCAACCGCCTCCTGATCCGCAAGGCGCTCGCCGAGTTCGCACACGAGCGGCTCATCACCCCGGAGGCCACCGGCGAGGGCACGTACGTCGTCCGCAGCGACGACGGCCTGACCCGGTACACCTTCACCGCCGTGCTCCGCGCCCTCGACCACTGGCAGGTCGACGCCGACTCGATCACCCGCCACCGTGACGGCGTCGAACTTCCGCTCGCCGCCCTGGACTTCTTCATCGAGCTGCAGAAGTCCCTGGGCCTGAGCGACGAGGTCCTGCCGGTCTACCTGGAGGAGATCTCCTCCACCCTCTCCGGCACCTGCTACAAGCTCACCAAGCCGCAGATCCCGGTCGCCGAGCTGGCGAAGTCCGGCTTCCAGGCCATCGAGACCGGCATGACCGAGGGCCACCCCTGCTTCGTCGCCAACAACGGGCGGCTCGGCTTCGGCATCCACGAGTACCTGTCGTACGCTCCCGAGACCGCGAGCCCGGTCCGGCTGGTCTGGCTCGCGGCCCACCGCTCGCGCGCCGCGTTCACGGCCGGTGTCGGCATCGAGTACGAGGCTTTCGTACGGGACGAGCTGGGCGAGGAGACCGTCGAGCGCTTCTACGGCGTCCTGCGCGAGCAGGACCTCGACCCCGCCGACTACCTCCTCATCCCGGTCCACCCCTGGCAGTGGTGGAACAAGCTCACCGTCACCTTCGCCGCGGAGGTCGCCCAGAAGCACCTGGTCTGCCTGGGCGAGGGCGACGACGAGTACCTGGCCCAGCAGTCCATCCGGACCTTCTTCAACCGGACCAGCCCGGAGAAGCACTACGTCAAGACGGCCCTGTCCGTCCTCAACATGGGCTTCATGCGCGGACTGTCGGCCGCCTACATGGAGGCCACGCCCGCCATCAACGACTGGCTGGCCCAGCTCATCGACAACGACCCGGTGCTGAAGTCCACCGGCCTGTCGATCATCCGCGAGCGGGCCGCCGTCGGCTACCGGCACCTGGAGTACGAGAGGGCGACCGACCGCTACTCGCCGTACCGCAAGATGCTGGCGGCCCTGTGGCGGGAGAGCCCGGTCGCGTCCCTCCAGGAGGGCGAGTCGCTGGCGACCATGGCCTCCCTCGTCCATGTCGACCACGAGGGCAACTCCTTCGCGGGCGCCCTGATCGAGCAGTCGGGCCTGGCGCCGAAGGAGTGGCTGCGCCGCTACCTGAAGGCCTACTTCACCCCGCTGCTGCACAGCTTCTACGCCTACGACCTGGTGTTCATGCCGCACGGCGAGAACGTCATCCTGGCCCTGAAGGACGGCGTGGTCCAGCGCGCGATCTACAAGGACATCGCCGAGGAGATCGCCGTCATGGACGTGGACGCGGTGCTGCCGCCCACGGTCGAGCGGCTGCGCGTGGACGTCCCGGAGGAGAAGAAGCTCCTGTCCGTCTTCACGGACGTCTTCGACTGCTTCTTCCGCTTCCTCGCCGCGAACCTCGCGTCCGAGGGGATCCTGGAGGAGGACGACTTCTGGCGCACGGTCGCCGAGGTCACCCGGGACTACCAGCACTCGGTGCCCGAACTCGCCGACAAGTTCAAGCAGTACGACATGTTCGCGCCCGAGTTCGCGCTGTCCTGCCTCAACCGCCTCCAGTTGCGCAACAACAAGCAGATGGTGGACCTCGCGGACCCGGCGGGCGCACTGCAGCTGGTCGGCAATCTGAAGAACCCCATCGCAGGGCTGTAGCCACGGCCCCCGTCAGACGGGCGGGCACCTCGGAGTACGGTCCTCCGAGGTGCCCGTCAGCCTTTACCGTCGGTTCCTCTTACTCAGCCGTCTGCCAGGGAACCTGCGGCGACCGGTAGTACCCGATCCCCAGCGCCTCCCACCGAGGCCCCTGAGCCGCGAGCCGCACCTTGTAGCCCTCCCAGTCATGCGTGGAAGCCGGCGACCAGCCCAGCTCCGCCGCACCCGCCAGCCTCGGGAAGGCCATGTACTCGACGTCGGCCGACTTGGCGATCGTCTCCGTCCAGAGCGGCGCCTCCACACCGCGGATCGCCGAAGGGGGCGCCCCCGGAAGGTAGTTGCCCGGGTCCCAGTCGTACGACCGCTTCACCTCCACCAGCCCCGCCCAGTCCAGGCCCAGCGGAGTGTCCGCCGTGTACTTCATGTCGAGGTAGATCCGGTCGGCCGGCGAGAGAATCAGCCCGGTCCCGTTCTGTGCCGCCTTCGCGACCTGCGCCTTCTCCTCCGTACTCGTACCGTCCAGCCCCCAGTACTGGGCGAGCGCCCCCTCCGCCGGCGTCGCCCCGGTCAGCTGGTGCCAGCCGATCACGGTCTTGCCGTACTCGGCGACGATGGGCTGTACCCGGTCCATGAACTTCACATAGTCCGTGTGGCTGGTGGAGTGCGCCTCGTCCCCGCCGATGTGGAGGTATTGGCCCGGCGTGAGCGCGGCCAGCTCCCGGATCACGTCGTCCACGAAGTCGTACGTGATCTCCTTGCCGACGCACAGCGAGCTGAAGCCGACGTCGGTGCCGGTGTAGAGCGGGGGTGCGATGCCGTCGCAGTTCAGTTCGGCGTACGAGGCCAAGGCGGCATTCGTATGGCCGGGCATGTCGATCTCGGGGACGACCTCCAGGTAGCGGGAGGCGGCGTAACGGACGATCTCCTTGTAGTCGGCCTTGGTGTAGTGGCCGCCGGGGCCGCCGCCGACCTGGGTGGAGCCGCCGTAGGTCGCCAGGCGCGGCCAGGAGTCGATGGCGATGCGCCAGCCCTGGTCGTCGCTGAGGTGCAGATGCAGCTTGTTGATCTTGTAGAGGGCGAGCTGGTCGATGTAGCGCTTGACCTGGTCGACGGTGAAGAAGTGCCGGGAGACGTCGAGCATCGCGCCGCGCCAGCCGTAGCGCGGGGTGTCCGCGATGGTGCCGCCCGCGACCAGCCAGGGGCCGGGCTGGACGGAGTCCTTCTCGACGGCCGCCGGGAGCAGCTGGCGCAGGGTCTGCACGCCGTGGAAGAGGCCGGCGGGCTTGGCCGCGGTGATGGTGACGCCCTTGCGGCCGCTGTCGAGGCGGTAGCCCTCGGCTCCGAAGGGGCCCTTGGCGAGGCGGAGGCGGATGCCTCCGGCGCCGTGGGTGGTGACGGGGAGGCGGTAGCCGGTGGAGGGGCGCAGGACGGTCGCGAGGTACTCGCCCAGGCGGCGGGTCTCACGGGAGTCGTCGACGCGGATGTGCGTGTCGTGGGTGATCCGGTAGGGGGATCCGCTCGGGGCGGCCGACGCGGGCGCGGGGACCACGCGGTCGAGCGGGGTGGGCGAGGCCGCCTGCACGGGAGCGGCTCCTGTCACGGAGACGCCCATCGCGACCAGCAGCAGGGAACCGAGAAGGCGCAGTGTTCTGTGGTGCTGTCTCACACGGCGAGCTCTCACAAGCGTGTCCCTTCCATGAGCCGTTGAGCTCCAAGAGGTCTGGACCACTCTCCCGTGAAACCGGTGGAACAATCCACCCCATGGCGGAAATCATCCAGAAGGACGGCACCTGGGTTTTCGACGGCGACGCCCTGCGCCTGACCCCCGGCCGGGACAAGAACGTCAGTCTGTTCCGCAAGACGCTGGGTGAACTGGTCGTCCCCCTGGAGGCGTTGGCGGGGGTCTCCTTCGAGCAGGGCAAGAAGGCCGGACGGCTCAGGCTCCGTCTGCGCGACGGCGCCGACCCCCTGCTGCTCGCCACGGGCGGCCGCCTCACCGAGCCCAACGACCCGTACCAGCTGATCGTCGAGTCCGACCGCTACGGCGTCGCCGAGTACTTCGTGGACGAGGTCCGGGGCGCCCTGTTCCTGGACCAGGTCCCCGCCGACCCGGTGGACGAGTATCTGGTGCCGGGCCCTTCCGTGCCCCTGTCGGTGTCGGCCGGGGACGGCACCGCGAGCTTCGACGGCGAGCACATCCGCCTGGAGTGGAACTGGAAGACGGAGGACGCCAAGGCCGCCGCCGGCAGCCGTACCCTGACGCTCACCGACATCGCGGCGGTGGAGTGGCATCCGGCGGCGGGCCTCGAGAACGGCTACCTCCGCTTCACCGTCAGGAACGCGCCCACCAAGGCCCCACCCAAGTACGACCCCAACTCGGTCGAGCTGTGGGGCTTCAAGAAGGACCCGCTGATGGCCCTGGTCGCGGCGGCGGTCCAGGCCCGCCTGCCGCACCCGGCCACCGCGGAGGGGCCGCAGGACGCCGTGCCGCAGGACCACGACGCCCTCCTGCGCCGCCTGCGCGAACTGGGCGAGCTCCATCGCACGGGCGTGCTGACGGACGAGGAGTTCACGATGGCCAAGCAGGCGGTGCTCAAGCGGATGTAGTGCGCGTGCCGGTACGGCTACTTGGCGCGGCGGGCCACCGTGAAGTGGTCGATCCGCTCCCCCGTCTCGGCGATGCCCTGCACCTTCAGGGTCGCGTACCGGCCCCTCGGCGCGGGGTTCACGTCCACGCGCAGGAACGAGTAGTTCAGGTAGCGCACCCGCGACCAGGCGACCGTCTCGTTCTGCTTGCCCTCCTTGAGGTTGACGAAGGACGCCACGGAGTCGACCTCGTTCTCGTGCCCCTCGTAGGAGTCCGGCGCGCTGAACGCGTAGAGGCTGCGGCCGGCCGCGCCCGCCGTGACGTAGACGACACCATCGGTCTCCGGGTAGGCCGTGCCGCCGATCGGCAGCTTCTTGGTGACCTCGTTCCCCTTGATCACGTCCGTGCGCTCGTACTGGTGGTTGTGGCCGTTGATGACCAGATCCACCTGGTACTTCTCGAACAGCGGCACCCACTCCTGTCGCACACCGCCTTCCGAGGCGTGCGCCGTGGAGGTGCAGTACGCGCAGTGGTGGAAGAACACGACGACGAAGTCGATGTCGGGGGCCGCGCGGAACTTCTTCAGCTGCCGCTCTAGCCATGCGGTCTGCGTGCCGCCGCTGATGCCGAGGTTGGCGGGGATCTCGTACGACACGTCGTTCGGGTCGAGCGAGATGACCGCCGTGTTGCCGTAGACGAAGGAGTACACGCCCGGCAGGTTCTTCCTGTCCGGCCCGTTGTCGGGGAGCGTGAAGCGGGCCTCCTCGCCGCCGTAGCCGTTGGGCGAGTACCAGGCCTCCATGTCGTGGTTGCCGTACGACACCATCCACGGCACGGACTTGGCGACCGACTCGGTCTGGTAGAGGAACTGGTCCCAGGTGCGCGCGTCGAAGCCCGTGTCGGAGGCCTTGCCCTGGCCGGCCGGGTCGCCGTACGCGATGTCGCCGGCGTGCAGGTGGAAGACCGGGTTCTGGCCGAGGATCAGGCTGTCGTTGGCCAGCGCGTGGTAGCTGACGCCCTGGTCGCCGAAGGCCGTGAAGGTGAACGGCGTCTTGTGCGCGGGGGCGGTGGTGAGGGTGCCGAGGGTGCCCAGGAGGTGGGGTTCGGCGGGGTCGAAGCCCTCGTGGCCGACGCCGTAGTAGTACGTCCGGCCGGGGCGCAGGTGGGCCAGCCTGGCGTGGACGTAGTACTGCGTGTGGTCGGCGCTGGCGCCGACGCCGGCCGGGGTGTACAGGGTGCGCACCTCGGCCTCGATCCGGCGGGAGAGGTCCCAGGGGTGGGCGCCGATGCGGACGAACGGCCTCCTCACCGCGACCGGCACCTGCCACGAGATGGTCATCTCGGTGCGCGGGTCGTTGCCGTAGGCGAGGTGGCGGCCGAAGGGGGCGACGAGGGCACCGTCGACGGTCTCGGTGCGGGGAGCCGTCTGCGTCGGTACGGCGGCCCGTGCGGTGGCGCCCGGCACGAACGCGCCACCCGCGACGGCGCCGAGCGTGACCGCGCCGCCTCTGATGATGTTGCGCCGCGAGAACCTGGCGCGCAGGTACTCGTGCTGCTCGGCCATGCTCATGCGCTCGGCCAGCTGCTGGGGTACTCCCATGCGAGGAATGTCCATGGCCACACAAGCTGCTCGCCGCACACATCCCCCCGCGAAACAACCGATCAACGAACACCCATGGCTCTCCCATAACTGTCCATGGGTGTCCCATGACTGCCCCAAAGCCCTTTGACACACTCGTGCCCGAAATCGGGCAGGATTCTTGCGTACGAGTCGCCGATAACCCAGGATCTACCGAGTGCACGACGACCTTGTTGATCACCTGACCCGCACCACCCCCCTGAACCGGGGCGAGGCGCTGCGGGTGATCCAGGATGTGCTCGCCTACTTCGACGAGACGACCGAGGACTACGTCCGTCGCCGCCACCGCGAGCTGCAGGCCCAGGGCCTGGTGAACGCGACGATCTTCGAACGGATCGAGGCGGACCTGAAATACCGGGCGGTGGCCCCGCCGGAGCTCACGCTCAGGCAACTGCGCCGGATCGTCTACGGCTGAGACCACCGCCGAGCCGCCACTCACGGAACTCGAGGGATACCTATATATGTGTGGAATCGTCGGATACATCGGGAAGCGTGACGTAGCTCCCCTGCTGCTCGAAGGCCTCCAGCGCCTGGAGTACCGCGGCTACGACTCGGCGGGCATCGCCGTCACCTCCCCGAAGGCGTCGGGCCTGAAGACGGTCAAGGCCAAGGGCCGGGTCCGTGACCTGGAGGCCAAGGTCCCGGCCCGCTTCAAGGGCACGACCGGCATCGCCCACACCCGCTGGGCCACCCACGGCGCCCCCTCCGACGTGAACGCCCACCCGCACCTGGACGCCGAGGGCAAGGTCGCCGTCGTCCACAACGGCATCATCGACAACGCCTCCGACCTGCGCCGCAAGCTGGAGGCGGACGGCGTCGAGTTCCTCTCCGAGACCGACACCGAGGTCCTCGTCCACCTCATCGCCCGCTCGCAGCAGGAGAAGCTGGAGGACAAGGTCCGCGAGACCCTCCGGCTCATCGAGGGCACGTACGGCATCGCGGTCCTGCACGCCGACTTCCCGGACCGCATCGTCGTCGCCCGCAACGGCTCCCCGGTCGTCCTGGGCATCGGCGAGAAGGAGATGTTCGTCGCCTCGGACATCGCGGCCCTGGTCGCCCACACCCGGCAGATAGTGACCCTCGACGACGGCGAGATGGCCACCCTCAAGGCCGACGACTTCCGGACCTACACCACGGAGGGCACCCGCACCACGGCCGAGCCCACCACCGTGGAGTGGGAGGCCGCCTCCTACGACATGGGCGGCCACGACACCTACATGCACAAGGAGATCCACGAGCAGGCCGACGCCGTGGACCGCGTCCTGCGCGGCCGCATCGACGACCGCTTCTCCACCGTGCACCTCGGCGGCCTCAACCTGGACGCCCGCGAGGCCCGCCAGATCCGCCGTGTGAAGATCCTCGGCTGCGGCACCTCGTACCACGCGGGCATGATCGGCGCCCAGATGATCGAGGAGCTGGCCCGTATCCCCGCGGACGCCGAGCCGGCCTCGGAGTTCCGCTACCGCAACGCGGTCGTCGACCCCGACACCCTCTACATCGCCGTCTCCCAGTCCGGTGAGACGTACGACGTCCTGGCGGCCGTCCAAGAGCTGAAGCGCAAGGGCGCGCGGGTGCTGGGCGTGGTGAACGTGGTCGGCTCCGCGATCGCCCGCGAGGCCGACGGCGGCATCTACGTCCACGCGGGCCCCGAGGTCTGCGTGGTCTCCACGAAGTGCTTCACGAACACCACGGTGGCCTTCGCCCTCCTCGCGCTCCACCTGGGCCGCACCCGTGACCTCTCCGTCCGTGACGGCAAGCGGATCATCGAGGGCCTGCGCAAGCTGCCCGGCCAGATCGCCGAGATCATGGAGCAGGAGGCGGAGATCGAGAAGCTGGCCAAGCAGTACGCCGACGCCCGCTCGATGCTCTTCATCGGCCGGGTGAGGGGCTACCCGGTGGCCCGCGAGGCCTCCCTGAAACTCAAGGAGGTCTCCTACATCCACGCCGAGGCCTACCCCGCCTCCGAGCTCAAGCACGGCCCCCTGGCCCTGATCGAGCCCGCCCTCCCCACGGTCGCGATCGTCCCCGACGACGACCTCCTGGAGAAGAACCGCGCCGCCATGGAGGAGATCAAGGCCCGCAGCGGCAAGATCCTCGCGGTGGCCCACCAGCACCAGGAGAAGGCCGACCAGACGATCGTGGTCCCGAAGAACGAGGACGAACTGGACCCGATCCTCATGGGCATCCCCCTCCAACTCCTCGCCTACCACACGGCCTTGGCCCTGGGCAGGGACATCGACAAGCCGCGGAACCTCGCAAAGTCGGTAACGGTCGAGTAATCGCCTGTTCTTAGGGGCGCGGGGCTGTATCGATTTGCGGCTCCGCCGCGCGGGCGCGAGCAACCCCCGAACACCCGCAGAGGCCGACGAACGAGAACGGACCCCCACGTGATGCCACCATTCACGGGGGGTCCGTTATCAACGCCGGGGGCCGCCCAACCCCCGGCCTGCGCAGCTAACCGGCGGCCGTCACCCCCCGGCCCGCAGCGCGTCGAGGAAGGGCAGTCGGCCAGTGGGCCAGAGCCGCAGTAGCCGCGTACCAAGCCACCGCCCCCGCCGCCACGGCGAACCAGCCACCCACCTTGGTGAGCCCGTCACTGCCAGCGAAGTTGGCGACAGCCATGAGCAACAGGGACACGAAGAACAGCCCGTAAGCACCCTGCCCCAGCTGGTCCCCACCGGCGAGCGTGAGAGACAGCACCACAAGGGCGAACAGCAGCAGGAACAACCCGGCTGCATTGGCGGAGCCCTCCGCGGAGACGGCCCAGGTGAACCACAGTGCGCCGAGCGCCACGAACGCGGTCCCGTTCGCGCTGTCACGGTCCCGCAGGGCCATCAGGCCGGCCACGAAGAGGGCTATGCCGCCCACGTACTGGGCGATTGATACGGCGTCAGCGGCCGACACACCGTCGATCACGCCGGTGTACCCCAGCCCGAAGGCCAACAGGGTGATTCCGAGGGCGAGTCGGCCGACCACGGTAGTGATTCCGCTTCCCGCAGAGACGTCGTTGTCCACGGCGGGCTCCCTTCATGCATGTGCAGTTGTGCGGTGACCGGTATATGCCCTTCACAAAGGCACAAACACCTCTACGCGCGAGTAAATTCACGCACTGCGGGAGGGATTCCGACGTCCCGAACGGCTCATCTCACCTGGGACAACGACGAGTTACGGAATGACAACGACGGGACGCTTGGCCCGCTTGGCGAGCCGCCCCGCGACGGAGCCGAAGATGCGTCCGACGATGCCGTGCGTGGAGCCGACGACGATCGCGTCCGCCTCGTACTCCCGCCCGACCTCTTCGAGTTCGTGGCAGATGTCGCCGCCGCGCTCGACCAGGATCCAGGGCACCTCGGCGAGGTAGTCGGCGCAGGCGAGTTCGAGGCCGAGCACCTCGGTGCGGTGGTCCGGCACGTCCACGAAGACCGGCGGCTCGCAGCCGGCCCACACCGTGGTGGGCAGCCGGTTGGCGACGTGCACGATGATCAGGCCCGACCCGGAGCGATGGGCCATGCCGATGGCGTAGGCGAGGGCACGCTCACTGGAGGTGGAGCCGTCGAAGCCGACGACGACGCCGTGCTTGAAGGCGGGGTCGCAGGAATGGCGTGACTCTTCCGCCGCCAGGGGCTCGGACGCCGTGGGGTCGGCGACCGGCCGCTTGCGGTCCGCGGGTTCGAAGAATTCGTGACCGGCCATGGCTGTCTCGGCGTATTGATCCTTTATGGGTGGGCCCGCGAGCGGAGCTCTCTGACAGATGCAGCGGTGTGCGGCGGAGCTGTGTCCGGGAATGGTCTTCCCAACCCCATACCCCAAGGGTACGGCGGCACGCCTCCTTTACCCAGATCCCCGCTCACGGTCGGTGCGGGTTCCAGGGAGCATGCACGAGGGGGAGCCCGTAACGCAATGGTTGCTGCGGTGTACAGGCGGTTTGCACAGGATTCACTTGCGCGGGACGCCCCGGACCAGTGACCCACCGCCCGAACCGGCGTTGATCACCGTGATCCGCCCCCATGGAGCACAGGGAGCACGCACCCATGTCCGGACCCCGCATCCCCTCCGAGGACAGCGCCACCCTCGTCCGGTGGGCGGTGTTCAGCTGTGCCCTCGTCCCGGTGGTCCTCCTCTGGTACGGCACCTCCCTGGCCGGCGCCACCGGCACGGCCCTCGGGCTCGCGGCCGTCACGGCGGTCTGCCGCGTACTTCTGCGCGAATCGGAACGCGGCGCGGCGCGCATGCGGGACGACGCGGCACGGCTGCGGGACGAGGAACGCAACGGGCCGTCGCCGTCGCGTCGCGGACGCCACCACAGGACCGGAACCGGTGCCCATAGAGGCGGACGTCACACTGGGGGAAATACACCGGTCGGCTGACCGGTTTCCGCGCACGGGCAGGTTGGTTTTCAGCCAACTTCTGGCGTGCATGCATCCCCCGCCCAGAACACCCCCCAACCCCCGTTCCACCTGCACGGAAAGGGCCTCAGGGGGTCTGCGCACCCTACGTGGATTGGCCACTGCGACAAGGCGCACTTCCCTGCACGGCCCGCGAGTGCAACGCTTCGTGATCGAATGCTTCACGCCAAGTTGCCAAGTCGACAATGTGCCGAGTGCCGAACCGGCCACTGCGGCGCGACGCGACACAGTAGATTCGATCTTGACTGTCTACGGCGGGGGACTCGTGCAGGACCGAGGGGAAACGTGCAGGAGCGACACAACCGAGGAGCCGCGACCACCGAGGGGGGCTTAGCAGGATGAGCCACGACTCCACTGCCGCGCCGGAAGCTGCGGCCCGGAAGCTGTCCGGGCGACGCCGCAAGGAGATCGTCGCGGTGCTGCTGTTCAGCGGCGGCCCCATCTTCGAGAGTTCCATACCGCTGTCGGTGTTCGGGATCGACCGCCAGGACGCCGGCGTGCCGCGCTACCGACTACTGGTGTGCGCCGGCGAGGACGGCCCGCTGCGGACCACAGGGGGCCTGGAACTCTCCGCACCACATGGCCTGGAGGCGATCTCGAGGGCGGGCACGGTCGTAGTACCGGCCTGGCGCTCGATCACGTCACCACCACCCGAGGACGCGCTCGACGCACTGCGCCGCGCGCACGAGGAAGGCGCCCGCATAGTCGGGCTGTGCACCGGCGCCTTCGTCCTCGCCGCGGCCGGCCTGCTGGACGGCCGTCCCGCGACGACGCACTGGATGTACGCGCCGACGCTGGCCAAGCGCTACCCGTCGGTGCACGTGGATCCGCGGGAACTCTTCGTGGACGACGGGGACGTCCTGACGTCGGCGGGCACGGCGGCCGGAATCGATCTCTGTCTGCATATCGTGCGGACGGACCACGGCAACGAGGCGGCCGGTGCGCTGGCCCGTCGTCTGGTGGTCCCCCCGCGCCGATCCGGCGGCCAGGAGCGCTACCTCGATCGATCTTTACCGGAGGAGATCGGCGCCGACCCGCTCGCCGAGGTCGTCGCCTGGGCCCTGGAGCACCTCCACGAGCAGTTCGACGTCGAGACGCTGGCCGCGAGGGCGTACATGTCGCGCCGCACCTTCGACCGCCGCTTCCGCTCGCTGACCGGCAGCGCCCCGCTGCAGTGGCTGATCACTCAGCGGGTCCTGCAGGCTCAGCGCCTGCTGGAGACGTCGGACTACTCGGTGGACGAGGTCGCGGGCCGCTGCGGCTTCCGCTCGCCGGTAGCGCTGCGCGGGCACTTCCGCCGTCAGCTCGGGTCGTCGCCGGCCGCGTACCGGGCGGCGTACCGGGCCCGGCGCCCCCAGAGCGACCGCCCCGCGGACCCAGAGCCCACGGTCGGCCCACCGCCGCCACCGGGCCCACCGCCCGCCCCGTACCCCGAGGGCGGCCCGGTCCCGCTCCAGACCCGCCGCACCCCGGCACCACTGGGCACCTCCGCGCCCCTGTCGGTGGCGTCGGAGAACGGCCGCGAGGCGTACGCGGCGAGCCGGGCGAGCCTGCCGGGGCAGCGCAGCGGGTCGTGACGTGACCTCGTGACGCCGGACGGGCTGACCGACTCAGCCCGTCCGGCGTTTGAGGACGAGGTCCCTTGGGGACCGAAGCGGGGTCTGGGGGCGGCAGCCCCCAGTGGCGTCGGCACGGACGCGGGGCACCACATACACGGACGTCAGCCGTAGGGTGGTCGCATGAACGATCGCATGGTGTGGATCGACTGCGAGATGACCGGCCTCTCGCTGTCCGACGACGCGCTCATCGAGGTTGCCGCCCTCGTCACCGACTCCGAGCTGAACGTCCTCGGCGAGGGCGTGGACATCGTCATCCGCCCGCCGGACGCGGCGCTGGAGACGATGCCGGAGGTGGTGCGTCAGATGCACACCGCGTCCGGACTGCTCGAGGAGCTCGCCGGCGGCACGACGCTGGCGGACGCCGAGGAGCAGGTCCTGGCGTACGTCCGCGAACACGTGAAGGAACCCGGCAAGGCCCCGCTGTGCGGAAACTCCGTCGGCACCGACCGCGGCTTCCTGCTGCGCGACATGCCGACACTGGAGGACTACCTCCACTACCGCATCGTCGACGTCTCGTCGATCAAGGAGCTGGCCCGGCGCTGGTACCCGCGCGCCTACTTCAACAGCCCCGAGAAGAACGGCAACCACCGCGCCCTCGCCGACATCCGCGAGTCCATCGCCGAGCTCCGTTACTACCGCGAGGCCGTCTTCGTACCCCAGCCGGGCCCCGACTCGGACACCGCGAAGGCGATCGCCGCGAAGCACGTTCTGCCTGCTCAGTAGGTGTGCGAGGGGGGCGCGCAGGGCCGCCGCAAAAGCTGTGCGCGAGCACCCCTTCGGACCCTGTACACTTTTTCTCGGCCGGTCGGGGACTCCACGGAAGTCGATCGCCGGTCATGGTGGGTGTAGCTCAGCTGGTAGAGCACCTGGTTGTGGTCCAGGATGTCGCGGGTTCGAGTCCCGTCACTCACCCTCACTGGTCAGCCGGTGGCTTCGGAACAGAAGCCACCGGCTGAGTCCGTTTCCCGGGGTAGGCCGTAGGCCGCGGGCCGGGGGGTAGGCCGTAGGCCTCAGACCGGGGGTAGGCCATAGGCCGCAGACCGGGGGTAGGCCATAGGCTGCGGACGATGTCCCAGCCCCGCGTCTTCGCCGAGCCCGTCCCCACCGCCCGCCTCGACCTCCTCCCGCTGCGCGTCGAGCACGCCACGGAGATGGCCGTCGTCCTGTCCGACCCGGCGCTGCACACCTTCATCGGCGGCGCTCCCCTCTCCCCCGGCGACCTGCGCGCCCGCTACGAGCGGCTCGTCGCCGGATGCCCCGACCCATCCGTCACCTGGTGCAACTGGGTGCTGCGGCTGCGCGGATCAGAACCCGGCGCGTCGTGTCTCGTGGGCACGGTCCAGGCCACGGTCGCCGAGGACCACAGCGCCGAGATCGCCTGGGTGGTCGGTACGCCGTGGCAGGGGCGGGGGTTGGCGTCCGAGGCTGCGCGGGGGCTGGTCGCCTGGCTGGGGCGGCGGTCGGTGCATACGGTCGTCGCACACATCCACCCCGCCCACCTGGCCTCGGCGGCGGTCGCCACGGCGGCCGGCCTGACCGCCACCGAGGAGCAGCGGGACGGGGAGACGCGGTGGAGGTTGGGGCCGGGGCTCTGATGACGTCGGTCACCGGAACGGCCGCTCCCGCAGCACGCGCATGCCCGCGGCGCAACTCTCCGCCAGTTCGGCGAGTTCGTCGGCCGGCAGACTCCGGGCGGAGCCGCGTCGGGTGTGGTCGAGAGTTTCGGACGCGGTGAGCAGCCACCCCGGCTCGGGGTCGACACCGACGAACTCGGCCAGGCGGGTCAGTTCGTCGGCCGGCTTGGCGAGGAGGTCCTCGTAGGCGAGGGTGGTGCGCCGGTCGGCGGGGAGTCGGCCGAGGAACTCCGTGCCGTCGGTGACGAGTTCGGACCACAGAGTGCCGAACCTGCGCAACGGTAGGTCCCGGTCCCGTACCAGCGCGGGGTCGAAGCGGTCGTCGAGCAGGGGAGACAGTTCGGCGGGCAGCGCGCGGACGTGCTCCGGGGTCAGCTCCGAGAAGCTGTCGATGCCGGCCCGCTCCTTGATCTCGCGCAGCAGCAGGATCGTGCGGTATCCGGGATGACGGCTCATGGACAGGGCGCAGTCCGGCCCGTCCCTGAACATGTGCACGAACCTCGCGTCCGGGAAGGCCTCCCGTAGCCCGGGGGCCCAGCCGGTCGAGTATCCGGACCGCTCCACGACGGCGGTCCGTCCGAACCGCCCGCACAGGAGACCGAACAGCGCCCGGTGGTGCTCGGCGGCGGTGCGCCCGGGCCACCGGACCGCCTCCGCGCCGAGTTCGTCGAGGAGCCCGTCCGGGTCGTCGGTGAGGTGAGGCAGCACCATCAGGGAGAGCGCGGGGATTCCGGTGGCCTGCGCCGAGTACCTGCCGGGGCGGCGGGTGTAGAGGAACTCCGGCAGCGGGAGCCCGCTGCGGATCATCCGCTCGAAGTGCGGGGCGGGCCGGAAGAGCGCCTCCCAGAACTCCGCACCGGACAGCGCCCCTTCGGGGAAGGCGGCGTCGCCCACGGAGGCCATGTACTCGTTGAGGCTCAGTACGTCCGGGTGGGCGTTGAGAATGCGTGACAGCGCGGTCGAGCCGCTGCGTCCCGTACCGATGACGAAGGTCAAGGAACGCATGGTCACCCTCCACATGCCGCACGGCTCTGCCCGGTCCATCAGGCTGCGTACCCGTCGCAGCCCGGGATCCTGCACGGCGCGCTCCTGGAGTTCCTCGGTGGCATCGCCTGGGATCCCCGCGGCGCCCCAGACGGGGCCATTCAGGTACGGACGTCGCGCTGGCCGACTTCCTTCAGCACACCGGCGACGGTGGCAGTCGTTGTCCACGTGGAGCACAGTGTGGCCATAGTGAACCGCAGTGGCACAGACGAGCAGGTCAACGGCCCCGGCGGCGCGATGCTACTGCGTGAGCTTGTACTGAGCCGTGTCGACCCAGCGCCACGCGTTCTTGGGAACCGGTGAGAGATGGCACAGGCGTCCAACTCGGCGACCAGTTCATCGCGGTGGGCAAGGGCCGGTGGCGGAATACAGGAACTCGGTGCGTGTGGGCTCGCAGATTTGACGTCCTCCCCCTCTTAAAGGGACGGGGATCCCCACCCAGGTGGGTTGAGGTTCGTCGGGTACATCCGGAAGCGTGACATGCCGCGAACCTAGCCCACACGTTCCCCGACCGGGCAGGCCATCGATCAACATCACCTGTGTGAGCGACCGCTCCCGGCTGCGACCCGGCCGGCCACCGACCACCGGGCCCTCAACTCCCCGTCACCAGCCCCTGTTTGCGGCCGCCCATACGGCCATGGGCGGCCACGCCGAATCGCCCTGACGGCGATTCGGCTTCCCCTGCCTCGCTCCGCGGGAGCGGGCATTCACCCAGGCCCTGAAGGACCGGGCACCCTACCCGAATGCAAGGTGGAAGGCGCCCGCACAGATGTGCCCTTCTCAGGCGCTCAACGCCCCCAGGCGCGCGGAAGAGATGCCAGAGGGCCGAGGCGTCCAACAAGTACGTGATCACTCGAGAGCGGCCCCGGCGTGCCCGCTTGGCTGCTTCATGAGCCGCTGCCGCCGCGTCGAACTCCCCCGTGCGCCACGCGCTGCCAGAGCCTCGGCCGCCTCGAGCCGCTTGACACGTGCGACGTAGTCCTGCAGGGCAGCGTTCACCGTGTCCTTCTTCCTGGTGGCCCCATGAGACGCATGACCTCGGCCAGCGCCTCGTCGTCCAGATCGATCTGGGTCACGCTCATCCCGCCCACCTCAATGTCCGCGACGTACACAGAAAGTGTGTGTCACCGACATCCAGCGATCGGCCCCTAGGTCGTGTCCGCAAAGTCCCGTCGTCCGCCCGAAGGGCGGGCCCCGCGGCGTCTGGTGCGTGCGCCCGGTGCGGCGAGAGTGCGTGCCAGGCGTCGCGGGGCAGGCGGGACTTTGCGGACACGGCCTAGGACGATGCCCGCGACACCAGTTCCGTAGGCAGAACCACCTGCGACCTCTGCAGCCCCCGCGACACCGCCGGCCGGCGATCCGCGATCTCGGCGAGGAGGAGGTCCAGCATCCGGCGGCCCATCTCCTCGATGGGCTGGCGGACGCTGGTGAGGGGCGGTTCCATGTGGCGGGCGATGGCCGAGTCGTCGTAGCCGACGAGGGCGACGTCGTCGGGGATACGGCGGCCCGCCTCGCGCAGCGCCTGGCGGGCGCCCGCCGCCGTCACGTCGGACGCCGCGAAGACCGCGTCCAGGTCGGGGCAGCGCTCCAGCAGCGCCTCCATCGCTCTCGCGCCGCCCTCCTCCGTGAAGTCGCCCGGCTCGATCAGCCGCTCGTCCACCTCGTGCCCGGCGTCAAGCAGGGCGTCGCGGTAGCCGTCGACGCGGCGCTGGGCGCCGTAGACGTCGAGGCGGCCCGTGATGTGGGCGATGCGGGTGCGGCCGCGGGACAGCAGGTGCTCCACGGCCGAGCGCGCGCCGCCGTAGTTGTCGGAGTCCACCGAGGTCAGGGTCTCCGCGGCCGACCTCGGGCCGCTGATCACCGCCGGGATCTCCAGCTGGGACAGCAGGTCCGGCAGGGGGTCGTCGGCGTGGACCGAGACGAGCAGCACGCCGTCCACCCGGTGTGCCGCGAGGTACTGGGCGAGCCTGCGCCGCTCCCGGTCGCTGCCCGCGAAGATCAGCAGGAGCTGCATCTCCGTTTCCGCGAGCTCGGCGCCCACGCCCCTGAGCATGTCCGAGAAGTACGGCTCCGCGAAGAAGCGTGTCTCCGGCTCGGGGACGACCAGCGCGATCGCGTCCGTGCGGTTCGCCGCCAGGGCGCGGGCGGCCGTGTTGGGGACGTAGCCGAGCTCGGCCACCGCCGCTTCCACCGCCGCGCGGGTCGCGTCGCTGACCCGGGGCGAACCGTTGATCACCCGGGAGACGGTGCCGCGGCCGACGCCCGCACGGGCCGCCACCTCTTCGAGGGTGGGCCGACCGCCACTCCGGCCCCGCGCTCCGTGGCTTGCCATGGGCTCCGCCTTCCCGCCGTTGTCCTTGCGCCGGCCTGGAATTTAACAGTCCCGGAGGGGGGAGTGACCGCCACGTCCATCCCGGTGAACCCTTGCCGTCCGACCTCTCCGGGCCCTCGCACGTGCCCGAACGGGGCCAGTTAACGGCCCGATAACTGAACGCATCTCTCCGCGTCGACGCCCTTGACACCCCCGCCGCGACCGGCGAACCTTCAACACATCACTTGTGGGAGCGCTCCCACAGTACCTGACACATACACATCCCGCACGTTCCCCGCCCGAGCCGCAGCGATGCAAGATGACATTTCAACGGGCCCAACAATGCCGTTGGCCGGGGGGTCGGCACGTCAGGCAACAGGAGGACGCAATGCGCACGAGTACCCGCGGGTCCCGCAGGCTGGTGGCCCTCGCGGCCGCGGCCGCGCTGGCGACAGGGCTGCTCGCCGGCTGCGCCGAGGACTCGGACGACCCCTCGAACGAGGGCGGTGGCAACGGCGGCGGTGGCAAGACCACCCTCACCATCGGCACCTTCGGCACCTTCGGCTACAAGCAGGCCGGCCTCTACGACGAGTACATGAAGCTGCACCCCGACATCACCATCAAGGAGAACGTCACCACCCGGACCGACGTCTACTGGCCCAAGGTCCTCACCCGCCTCCAGGCCGGCTCCGGTGCCGACGACATCCAGGCGATCGAGGTCATGAACATCACCGAGGCCGTGCAGACGCAGGCCGACAAGTTCGTCGACCTCGGCAAGGAGGCCGACAAATCCCAGTGGCTGGACTGGAAGAACGCCCAGGCCACCACCCAGGACGGCAAGCTGATCGGGCTCGGCACCGACATCGGCCCGATGGCGATCTGCTACCGCAAGGACCTGTTCGAGAAGGCCGGACTGGAGACGGACCGCACCAAGCTCGCCGAGCAGTGGAAGGGCGACTGGAGCAAGTACGTCGACCTCGGCAAGCAGTACATGGAGAAGGCCCCGAAGGGCACCAAGTTCGTGGACTCCGCCTCCTCCGTCTACAACGCGGCCCTGGGCGGCGAGCCCGAGCGCTACTACAAGACGGACGGCACCGTCATCTGGGACAAGTCCGCGAGCGTCAAGAAGGCCTGGGACGTCGCCATGGACGTGGCGACCAGCGACATGTCGGCGAAGCTGAAGCAGTTCGACAAGCCGTGGGACCAGGGCTACGCCAACGGCACCTTCGCCACGGTGGCCTGCCCGGCCTGGATGATCGGCTACATCCTGGAGAAGTCCGGTGACGCCGGCAAGGGCAAGTGGGACGTGGCGGCGGCGCCGACGGCGGCCAACTGGGGCGGTTCGTTCCTGGGCGTGCCGACGTCGGGCAAGCACCAGAAGGAGGCCGTCGCCCTGGCGAAGTGGCTGACCGCGCCCGAGCAGCAGGCGAAGGTCTTCGCCAAGCAGGCCAGCTTCCCGTCGACCCCGTCGGCGTACTCGGCCCTGAAGCCGGCGGCCGCCACCACGGAGTACTTCTCCGACGCGCCGATCACGGAGATCTTCTCGGCCTCCGCCGAGACCATCCCGTCCCAGTACTTCGGCATCAAGGACCAGGCGATCAACACCGCGCTGACGGACATCGGCATCCTCCAGGTCGAGCAGAAGGGCAAGACCCCTGACGAGGGCTGGGACGCCGCCTCCGAGGAGATCAAGGACGTGCTCGGCCAGTGAGCAGTCCCAAGCAGGCCCTCGCGCATTCCGCGTCGAGCGCCGACGCCGCGCCCGGTGACCAGCCGGGCGCGGCCGGCCGCGCTCACGGTCGCGGTACGCCGCCTCCGGGGAGCAGTTCCTGGCGCAGCCGGCTGTACCGCTGGGACATGAAGGCGTCGCCGTACGCGTTCATCGCCCCCTTCTTCATCGTCTTCGGGGCGTTCTCGCTCGTCCCGCTGCTGTACACGGCCTGGTACTCGCTGCACAACGTGCAGTTGTCCGACCTCGACGGGCAGTCCTGGGCGGGGCTGAAGAACTACGAGAACCTGCTGTCCTCGGACTTCTTCTGGAACGCGCTGTGGAACACCTTCACCATCGGTGTGATCTCCACGGTCCCGCAGCTGCTGATGGCGATCGGCCTGGCGCACCTGCTGAACTACAAGCTGCGCGGCTCGACGATCTGGCGGGTCGTGATGCTCACCCCGTACGCCACCTCGGTGGCGGCGGCGACGCTGGTGTTCGTGCTGCTGTACTCCTACGACGGCGGCATGATCAACTGGCTGCTGGACTTCGTCGGGATCGACCCGGTCAACTGGCGTGAGTCCGACTGGGGTTCGCAGTTCGCGGTCTCGTCGATCGTGATCTGGCGCTGGACGGGCTACAACGCGCTGATCTACCTGGCGGCGATGCAGGCCATCCCGGCCGACCTCTACGAGTCGGCGGCGATCGACGGCGCGAACCGCTGGCAGCAGTTCATCCATGTGACGATCCCGCAGCTGCGGCCGACGATCCTGTTCACGGTGGTCGTCTCCACGATCGGCGCGACCCAGCTCTTCGGTGAGCCCCTGCTGTTCGGCGGGGTCAGCGGTTCGAAGGGCGGCTCGGACCACCAGTACCAGACGCTCGGCCTGTACATGTACGACCAGGGCTGGATCATCGGCAACCTCGGCAAGGCGTCCGCGATCGCCTGGTCGATGTTCCTGATCCTGCTGATCGTCGCCGCGATCAACCTGCTGATCACCCGACGGCTGAGGAAGTCCCAATGACCGCGAGCGAACTGACACTTCCGCAGACGGAGAAGAAGCCCCGGCGGGAACGCCCGCGGGTGATGGGCGCCGGCAAGCAGCTGCACGCCGGCCCGCTCACCTATGTCGTACTGAGCCTGTTCGCGCTGGTGTCGCTGGCCCCGCTGGTGTGGACGGCCATCGCGGCCTCGCGCACCGGCCAGCGCCTCGCCGAGACGCCGCCGCCGCTGTGGTTCGGCGGGAACCTGTTCAAGAACATGGAGCGGGCCTGGGAGGAGGCCGGACTCGGCACGGCGATGTTCAACACCACGATCGTCGCCGGCACGATCACCGTCAGCACGGTGCTGTTCTCCACCCTCGCCGGCTTCGCCTTCGCCAAACTGCGGTTCAGGTTCTCAGGCGTCCTGCTGCTGCTGACGATCGGCACCATGATGGTCCCGCCGCAGCTCGCCGTCGTACCGCTGTACCTGTGGATGAGCGACCTCGGCTGGTCCAACCAGCTGCAGACGGTCATCCTGCCGACGCTGGTGACCGCCTTCGGTACGTTCTTCATGCGGCAGTACCTGGTGCAGGCGCTGCCGACCGAGCTGATCGAGGCGGCGCGGGTGGACGGCGCGAGCAGTCTGCGGGTCGTCTGGCACGTGGTGTTCCCGGCCGCGCGGCCCGCGATGGCCGTACTCGGCCTGCTGACCTTCGTGTTCGCCTGGAACGACTTCCTGTGGCCGATCATCGCCCTGAACCAGGAGAACCCGACCGTGCAGGTCGCCCTCAACTCGCTCGGCACCGGCTATGTCCCCGACGAAGCGGTCATCATGGCGGGCGCCCTGCTCGGCACGCTGCCGCTGCTGATCGCCTTCCTGCTGTTCGGCAAGCAGATCGTGGGCGGCATCATGCAGGGCGCGATCAAGGGCTGACGCCCGGTCCCGTCCCTTCCTTCGTACGACCTCGGGGGCCGCGCCACCGCCGCCTCGGCCCCCGCTCTTCCCCTCCCCTCCGATCCGCCTTCCCCCCTCCTACCCGTCGGTCTCCACGACCTCCAATGGGAGCGCTTCCATGCCTGAGCCCATGTCCCCTGTGTCCTTTCCCCCCGCCTTCCTCTGGGGCGCGGCGACCTCCGCGTACCAGATCGAGGGAGCGGTGCGGGAGGGCGGCCGTACGCCGTCCATCTGGGACACCTTCAGCCACACCCCGGGCAAGACCGCCGGCGGCGAGCACGGTGACATCGCTGTCGACCACTACCACCGCTACCGCGAGGACGTCGCGCTGATGGCCGAGCTCGGCCTGAGCGCGTACCGCTTCTCGATCTCCTGGTCGCGCGTGCAGCCGACGGGCCGGGGCCCGGCGGTGCAGGTGGGCCTGGACTTCTACCGCCGTCTGGTGGACGAACTGCTGGCGCACGGCATCAAGCCCGCCGTCACGCTCTACCACTGGGACCTGCCCCAGGAACTGGAGGACGCGGGCGGCTGGCCGGAGCGCGACACGGCGTACCGGTTCGCCGAGTACGCGCAGATCGTCGGCGAGGCGCTCGGCGACCGTGTGGAGCAGTGGATCACGCTCAACGAGCCGTGGTGCAGCGCGTTCCTGGGCTACGGCTCGGGCGTGCACGCGCCGGGCCGCACCGAGCCCGCGGCCACGCTGCGGGCCGCCCACCATCTCAACCTCGCGCACGGCCTGGGCGCTTCGGCGCTGCGCTCGGTGATGCCGGCTCGCAACTCGGTGGCGCTCAGCCTCAACTCCGCAGTGGTACGGCCGCTGTCGCAGGACCCGGCGGACCTGGCGGCGGCCCGCAAGATCGACGACCTGGCCAACGGGGTCTTCCACGGCCCGATCCTGCACGGCGCCTATCCGGAGACGCTGTACGCGGCGACGGAGCAGCTGACGGACTGGTCGTACGTCCTGGACGGCGACCTGGCCGCGATCAACCAGCCGTTGGACGCGCTGGGATTGAACTACTACAGCCCGTCACTGGTCTCGGCGGCGGAGCCCGATGCCGGCGGCCCGAGGGCCGATGGCCACGGGGCAAGCGAGCACTCGCCGTGGCCGTCCGCGGACGACGTCGCCTTCCACCAGACGCCGGGCGACCGCACGGAGATGGGCTGGACAGTCGACCCGACCGGCCTGCACGAGCTGATCATGCGCTACACGCGGGAGGCGCCCGGCCTGCCGCTCTACATCACGGAGAACGGCGCGGCCTACGACGACAAGCCGGACCCCGAGGGCCGCGTCCACGACCCGGAGCGCATCGCCTATCTGCACGGCCACCTCCGCGAGGTCCGCCGCGCGATCGCCGACGGCGCCGATGTCCGGGGCTACTACCTGTGGTCCCTGCTGGACAACTTCGAGTGGGCGTACGGGTACGAGAAGCGGTTCGGGGCGGTGTACGTCGACTACTCGACGCTCGAGCGGACGCCCAAGTCGAGTGCGCGCTGGTACGGGAAGGCGGCTCGGACGGGGGCGTTGCCGGAGGTGGACGAGGAGTTCTAGGGAGTGAGGGGCGGGCCGGTGGACGGGGCGCGGCATGCGGAGGAGGCGTGCCGCGCCCCGGTGCGGGAGTGTCAGGGGCGGCCCGCGGCTCCGCGCAGCCCGTCTGTGATCGCCCGTCCCGTCGCCACGGCGGTGAGGTACGGCCGGACGTCATGTGCCTTGGCACCGTTGTGGACCAGGACGTCGCAGACCCGGTCTCCGAAGTGCGGGGCCAGTTCCTTGGCGAGAGCCACGACATCGCCCCGGTCCGCGATGTTGCTCCACCGGCTCACCGGGGCCGGCCACCGACCGCGTCCCTGTGCGGGTTTCGGCAGAAGCCGGTCGAAGACGAGGCGCGGTACCGCGAGCGGAGAGCCGAGGGTGACGAGTTTGAGGTCGGGCCAGTCCGGGCGGGCGCACAGCGTCTCGTACGCCACCACCGTTCCGAGCGAATGGGCCACGATCACTTCCGTGCTCTCGGTCACCGCGGAGGCGAATCGTTCCCTGATCCGCTCGCGCAGCTCCGGCTCGGTGAAGTAGCGGCGGACCTGGCGCACGCTGTAGATCATCAACCGTTCGCTCAGTCCGGCGAAGAAGGCGGAGTGGCTCAGCGCGTTGAGTGCCCGCTGCACGACGTCCGGGGTGCGCATGCGCGCGGCTGCCTCGGGTCCCGGAACCCGGTTCTCCGCACGCGCCGCCGTCTCCCACCACTGGAGAAGCAGGTCGCGTTCCAGGCCCTCCTCGACGTCACCGGCGTCGAGTTCGGGAATGCCGAGACCTCGATGCCCGGCGGGGCGGAACAGGTCGCCGTAGAACGCCATGGCCACTTCGCCCGGGTCGAGCCGGGGCCCGCCGGCCAGGGCGACGCCGTCGCACAGCGCGGGGTACCAGTCGGCGAGCAGGGTCTGGCCGCCCCTGAACTGCTGGGCGATGCCGTGGACGAGGACGACCCGAGTCACGACGCGTTCTCCCGTTCCCTGTCGGACTTCGTCAGATGGATGCCGAGCGCGACAGCGCCCATGTAGGTCGCCACGCAGACCCGGTCCCCGCCGACCGCGACATCCGCGACGCTGCTGCCGATGTCGAGCTCGGCCGACCAGGTGGCGGACTCCATGTCCCACACCCGTACGACTCCGTAGCCGTCGGCTGCGATCAGTGCCTGCGCGCCGTGGATGTCCGCCACCCGGAGGGCACGGACGGCCGACGGGAACGGCTCCAGGTCGACGCCTGCGTCGGTTCCGTCCTCCGGGTCCCAGAAGTGCAGTCGCCCGTCACCCGCGCCGCAGACCACGATGTCGCGGCCCAGGTGCGCGAAGTCCACGCTGTAGGCGCCACCGCCGTGGCCGCCCAGAGGTTCCGAGTACCGCTCGCCCGTGCGCAGGTTCCACAGCCGGACAGTTCCGTCCCCCGAAGCGCTGGCGAGGAGATCGACGTCTCCGATCCTGCCCGCTCGCAGGCCGAGCACCATGGCCGTGTGACCGGTCATGGGCGGACATGTCGGCGACTGGGTGCGCAGATCCCAGGCGTGCAGCACGTGGTCGGCGTCGGCGGTCACCACGACGGGCCTGTCGTCCAGGGCGTACACGCCCACCCGCATGGATGCGCCCGACCGTCGCCCCAGCCGTCGGCGGGGTTCCAGAGCCCACGCCTCGGCGTGCGTCCAGCCGCTGCGAACGACGACCGTCTCGCCCTCCACGTGACGACTGGCCGTGTCGTACACCGTGCCCATGGCCGATGCGATGTGGGCGGCTGTCTGCAGGCCGTCACCGAGTCCGTGGAATCGCACCGTCCCGTCGACGCTCGCCGTGACCACTGTCTCGCGGCCGGCGGCGGTGCGGACCACATCCACCGAGACCAAGGAGTGATCTGTACCGCACAGCGCTTCTCCGACGGGCTGCATGACGGTCAGGTCCCAGACCCGCACCTCGCGCGAGGTGGCGATGACGGCCACGGGAACGCCGTCCACCCTCCCCAACACCGGAGCCGGAGGGTCGTCCATGCCGCCCGGCCTGATCACGGCGTCCAGCGGAGGCCCCAAAGCGGTGCCGGTCTCCAGGTCCCAGACACGCGCCGTGTCGTCGAGTGCGGCGGACGCCACCAGGGTGATCGCGCCGACACGCGCCAGTGTCGCCGTCATGATGTAGTTCGTGTGGCCTGGGAGAGGGGCGCCGACGGCGGCCCGCGTTGCGATGTCGTGGACGTACAGGCCATTGCCCTCGCGGGTGGAGAGGACGACCGGACGGCTGTCGTGGAAGGCCACGCCCACGGCCCTCGCGGTCGGTGTCAGCTCCTCGATGTCGAAGTGCGCGGTGGGTCCGCTCGTCCGGCCCGAGCCACTGCCGTCCACCCGCCATACATAGGCGTGGTCGAGCGAGGTGGCGATGGCGATCTCCAGGTGCTGGGAGGTGGAGCGGATCGCCAAGTGGCGTACGGCGCCGATGTGGCCCGCCAGCGGCGGGACGATCTCAGCGCCGCCGCGGACGGACCAGATCCGGACCGTGCCGTCCTCTCCCCCGCTGACCACGACCGGCGCGTCCGCCAGCATGCCGAGTGCCACGCAGCGAACGAGGTTGGTGTGCCCCCTCAGCGGCGGTCCCAGAGCTTCGCCCCGCCGTGCGTTCCAGAGCCGTACGGTGCTGTCGGCGCCTCCGGTGACGGCCAGCAGACGCCCCCCGATCTCGCCCATGGCCACGGCTCGCACCTGTCCGCGATGGCCCTCCATGGGTGGGCCGGCCTGCTGACGGGTGCGCAGGTCCCACAGTCGGGCCGACCCGTCGGTCCCGCCTGTGACTGCCAGGGGACGTCCCCGTACGTCACGGAAAGCCACCGAGAGCACCTGGCCGGTGTGGCCGTCCACCGGCTGGTCGCTCGACAGGTCCCAGATGCGCGCGGTGCGGTCGTCGCCGACCGTGACCGCCAGCGACGCGTCCCCTCGATCGGTGAGCGCGGCCGCGGTGATGTCGTACACATGCCCGCGCAACGGAGGGCCGAGCTGACGAAGCGTCTGCAGGTCCCACAGTCGGGCGTCGTGCGCCCCGGCGGTCAGGGCCACGGGACGGCCGTGGAAGTCACCGGTCACGGCCGAGGCGACTCCGCTGCGCGCGAAGTAGCGATGAGCCGCGACCTGTTCGCCGATCTGGCGGCGTTCGGCCACGTCCCAGAGGCTGAGCATGCCGGCCTTGTCGCCGACCAGCGCGACCGTGCGGCCGTCCAAGCGGCCCAGGCAGACGGCCGTGACCGCCTCTGCCGGGCCGAGCAACGGGCTGCCGTCGATGCGGGGGTCGCCGCCGGTGGGCAGGTCGCTCAGGTCCCAGACGTAGACCGCCTTGTCCTCGCCACCGGTGACCGCGATCGGACGACCGTGGAGTTCGCCCAGTGCGGCGTCGCGCACAGTGCGCTTGTGTACCGCCAGGTCGCAGCCGAGTTGCCTCCTGTCGACCAGGTCCCAGATGCGGGCGGTGCCGTCCTGGCTGGCCGTCAGGACGACGGGGCGGCCGTCGAGGTCACCGATCCGCATGGCTTCGATCCGGTTGGTGTGCCCCCGCAGTGGCTGCCCGTATTCCTGGCCGGCCGAGAGGTCCCAGACCCGCACCGTGCCGTCGACGCCACCGGTCAGCGCGACCGTGTAGTCCTCCATGTCCCCGATGGCGATCGCGCTCACGGCGATGCCGACCGGGAGCGGTTCGCCGATCTGGCGCTGCGTGGTGAGGTCCCAGATCCGCGCGGTTCTGTCCAGACCGCCGGTCACCGCGATGGGCCGCCCGTCGAGGTCGCCGACGGCCACACAGGTGACGCCCTTCGTGTGCCCGCTGAGCAGCCGGTGCGCACCGCTCGCCGACCACCAGGCCCACCGTGCGGTCCAGGGCAGCTCCACACCGAGCCGACCGATGCGGTCCGCGAGTTCGTCGGCCTCGCAGCGGCGCGCCGAGAGCTGCAGATCGGCCGCCCTGGCGCCGAGCGAGCGGTCGGCCGTCAGCCGATGCGCCACCTGCTCATAGGTGGTTCGCACTCGCCTGGCGCGTTCACCCTCGATGGAGGCGAGCGCGCGTAACAGGCTGAGCGGTTCACTGGCCAAAAGGAACCCCGGGTCGTCGACGAGATCGACGAGAACGCCCGCCGCATCGGCGTGCGTCGCCAGGTGACGGCGGACATACGGTGGCGCAGCGAACCAGTCGGGCCGATCGCCGCCGGGCACCCGGGGAACGACGCCCACGAGGGCATCGACGACGGTTCCCTGGATCTCTGCGGCCGGTCGGCCGAACGTGGCCCGCAGATGTTCCGCCAACGCCTTGTGGTAGAGCCGGTACACCGAGCGCCGGTCGTCGTCGATGACCTCGGCGACATAGGCCCCGGCGACGTCCAGAAGCCAGGAGACGTCCTGTTCCGTGCACTGCGTGCCGGAGAACACGGAGCTGAGCGTCGTCCACACATGGCCCCGGGGAAGACCCTTGCCCTCGGAGAAGGCGAGGGGGAGCAGCATGCGGCGCACCCGCGGCTCGTCGGGACCGAACCTGGCCAGGTAGTCGTCGAACGCCTCGCCCACCTCGCTGGGCAGCGCCCGCTCCCACCCGGCGCGGGACACGTCCACGACGGAGCAGTCGGATCTCAGGGTTCGGGCCGTCGTCCTGGCGTAGAGGTAGACACCGTCGGCCCGGGCGGCCACTCCCTTGGCCACGGTTTCGGCGAGGTGCGGGAAACCCCGGTACGGGGTGCGGACCTCCGGCTCTTCGGACGCCAGCAGCACCTTGGTGACGTATCCGGTGACGTCCGCCTCGTCGGCGCAGTAGGCGGGGAGGTCGAGATCGAGGCAGGTGAACGTGGGACCCAGGGGTGCCACCAGTTCACGGCGGGTGCCGACCAGCAGGCGCACCCCGTGGATCTCCGACATCGGGCGCAGCAGTTCGCGGGTGATGCGGCGCGGCTCCCCGTGCCCGCCGGCGTCGGCGGCGGTGTCCGATCCCGCCTCGTCGACGGCGTCGACGACGATGACGACCGGTGCTCCCCGGCGGCCCCGACGGGTCAGTTCCTGGAGCAGGGCCGCCGTGCCGTCCACTTCGACGTCGAGGAAGGCCGCGATCCGTTCGACGACCTCCTCCAGCCGTTTGTGACGCGCGTGCACGGCGGCTGTGACACAGCCTTCGGGGATCACGGTGGCGGGATCGACGTCCGACAGCTCGAATCGCGCACGGTACTGGGCGTCCGACAGGGCGACGATCCTGCCCAGCACCGCCGACTTGCCGCAGCCGGGGCTTCCGGTGACGACCCGTCCCCTGCTGTCGCCGTCCTCGGCGGTGAGCCACTGAACGAGTTCGGTCAGTACCCGCACCCGTCCGCTGAAGTAGAGCCCTTGCTCGGACTCGAACTCCACGCCTCGGGAACGGGGGCCGAAGTGCTCGATCAGATCCCGGGCGGCCACCCGGCGCTGTACTTCGAGGTCGGTACCGACGGGCGGCAGTTCCTCGCGGAAACCGGGATTGGGCAGGAAGGGGGCCAGGCCGGTGACCAGGCTGCCGGCGAGTTCGGCGCGTTGGCCCCGGCCCTCCCCGTCGAAGCACTCGTTGACCGCCTTGACGAGCTCCGTCAGGTCCAGGTACTGCTGCCGCTGCCCGGTACGGCCAGTCGTGATCTCCACGGATGTGCGCAGGGCACTCGTGAAAGCGCCGTCCTCGGCTATGTCCTTGCGGCGGGCGGAGGCCAGGAACCACAGTCCGCTGGACGCTCCTGTCCCCCCGTACCGGTAGGCGATCGACTGCAGGGCTACCCCGGCCGCTTCCGCGCTTCCCGCACCGGCCGCGCATGTGTCGAGGATGAGAAGAAGGTGCCGCAGATCCCCCCGGCACAGGATCCGCACCAGGTCCTCGGTCGCGAGGGCGGTGGTGGCCGGATCATCCTCCTGGGAGTCCCAGCAGAGGAGGTAGTGCCGGTCGCGGTCCTGCACGAGCCCGTGCCCCGCGAAGTACACGACCACCACGTCGTCTTGGGTCAGCGAGGTGTCCGCCGACCAGTGACGCAGCTTCTGCCGTATCTGTTCCGCCCCGTCGTACTCCCCGAGTCCCGGCAGCACCCCCTGGTACCCGAAGCCCTCGAAGAGTTCGGTCATCGAGGAGACGTCCATGGGAACGTGGCGCAGTTGTTCTTCGTCCGGGAGATGGCAGTACCGGCCACTGCCCAACGCTATGAAGAATCGCCGCTCCACGCTCAGCCCCACCTCGCCGCCCGACAGGCTTACGAACGAACGGTACGAAATGATCGCCGTCCATGTCGGGACTGGCAATGATGTGCCCCTCGCATGCGCCGACTACACCGCGACGAGCCGCACCTTCTCGCCGCACAATTTGGTCATGTCGTCGACATCCGAGGTCAGCATGACCACAGGACGACGTTGCCGCAGCGCCATCTCGGCCACGGCGGCATCGATCGCGTATTCGTGACCATGCAGTCCGGCATTGATCAGCATGGTCGAGGCGGACTTCGCTTCCTCATCACCGACCGGCGCGATCCGAAGGCCGGACAACACCCATGCCAGTCGCTTGCTGTCGGTCTTGCGGTGGACCGCCTCGATGAGAGCAAGCGCGCTGATGACCACTTCCATGCCCCGCTTGCGCGCCTCGGCGATCAGGGCGACGACCGGCTCGTGATCGCCGACGAACTTGGACAGTCCCTCACAGTCGAGGACCAGCGTGCCCTCGTGACTCAGCTTGCGGCGGGCCACTGGCCCTCCTCGGCGAAGACCTCGTCGAAGACCTGACGCGCTCGCTGCTGCTCCTCCTCGGAGATCGGCCCCTTGCGACGTTCGTAGTCCGCCAGGTACTCGTCCAGGATCTGGCCGCGCAGCTCTCGCTCCACCGCCTCGGTGATGAACGCGGAGAACTCACGCTTGCCGACCCGCCGGCGGATCGCCTCGGCCGTCCCCTCAGGGAGGGAGAGGCTGACTCTGGTGGCAGGCCCCTCGCCGACGCCGTACGGAGTCTCATCCATGCACAGGGATTATCAAACGAGTAGGAAAGGGCGAGCAGGAAAGGCGGGCCCGGTTGTACGCGTGCCCCGGCCGGATGGGGGGAAGACCGGCCGGGGCACGCCCCCCGTGGTTCGAGAGGTGACCTGCACCAGGTGACCTGCACCAGTTGATCTGCGCCAGTGGACCTGCGTCAGTTGTAGGCCGCGAACGCCTTCGTGAACGCGAACTTCTCCTGGAGGATCGAGCTGCAGGTCGCGTCGGCCGCCGGCTTCTCGCCGCCCGGGCACTGCTTGTCGCGGGTCGCCGACCACATCGACAGCCAGCCGAGGCCCTTGGACTTGGCGAAGTTCACCAGCTGGGTGGCATCGTCGACCTTGAAGATCTCGGTGGTGACGTCGTTGACGCCGATCATCGGGGTGACGGCGACCGTCTTCCAGGCTGCGCTGTCGGTCAGGCCGAGCACGCTCTTGACCTGGGCCTGGGTGGCGGTGGCCGCCTGTTCGGCGTAGGTGCCCATGTCGCCGCTGTACGCGGGGCCGTAGTCCATCGCCATGATGTTGACGGTGTCGATCCGCACGCCGTTGCGCTTGGCGTCGGCGAGGAGGTCGACGCCCGGCTGGGTCAGGCCCTCGGGCATGACGGGGAGGGTGAAGGAGACGTCCAGGCCGGGGTGTTGCCGCTGGAGCTCGGCTATCGCCTGGGCGCGGCGGGTGTTGGCCGCCTTGTCCGGCAGCGCGCCGCCCTCGACGTCGAAGTCGACCTTGGTCAGCTTGTACGCGTCCACGACCTTGCCGTAGGCCGCCGCGAGCGCGTCCGCCGAGGAGCAGGTCGTCGCCAGCTCGCTGCCCGCCGCGCCGCCGAAGGAGACACGGACGTCGCCGCCCTTGGCGCGCAGGTCACCGATCTGCGCGGCCACCGCGTCACTGCCGAGGTCCGTGACACCGCCCCACTTCGGGGTGCAGCCGCCGCCGTCCGTGACGAAGGCGAGGTTGTAGTCCTTCACGCCGGTCGCCTGCGCGGACGCCGACAGGTCGAACGCCGGGTAGAGGGAGGTGTCGATGTACGGGGCGAAGCCGGCGGTGGCGCCCGTTCCGGTGCCGGGACTCTCCGAGGGCTTGGCGGTGGAGGTCGGGCTCTGCGTCGGGGGCGCGGTCTCGGTGGGGGTCGCGGACTGCGTGGGGGTGGCCGTCGGGTTCGGCGTCATGGGCTGTGTGGACGTCGGGCGACCGCTCGGCTCCGGCGTCGCGCCGTCGTCCGTCGAGCACTTCGCGCCGTCGATCAGACAACCGGTCGGCGCGCCCGTGCCGTTGACCACGAAACCGACCGTCACCGACTCACCGGCCGCCAGGCCGTCCGTGTCCCACTTCGGCGGCGTCACGGTGACGTGCTGCCCGCGCACGCTCGACTCCGCGTTCCACAGGGAACTGAGCTTCGAGCCCGTCGGCAGGTCGAACTCGAGGGTCCAGGCCTTCTCCGCCCGACCGCTGGTGTTCGTGACGACGTACTGCGCGGTGTAACCCGTCGACCAGTCACTGGTCTTGGTGTACGCCGCCCCGACTCCGGCCGCCTGGGCGGTACCGGTGAACAGGACCGCGCCGCCGCCGACCACGGCCGCGGCGACCAGGCCGCCTATCGCCTTGTTCCTGCCACTGACCTTGCGCCGGTGGGTCGTCATCACGTGCCTGCCTCACTGTTCACGGGGTTCGCGGGGGTGGGTGCGGCAGCACGCTAGCGATTCGGAATCGGGCAAAGTGCCTGATCCGGACGGGGGTTGGCGACCTTAGGGCGCGCTTAAGGAAGGGATCGGGGCCGGTTAAAGGTCGAGACCAATCTGCCGGGCCGGCGGCGTCGCACCGACCCCCGGTGCCCCCTGCGCACCGGCGCCCTGCCGTCCAGCTGGATCCAGATCCGCACCTCGGCCCCGCCCAGCACCGACGACCCGATCCGCACGTCCCCGCCCGTCGACTCCGCGAGCCGCCGCACGATGTCCAGCCCGAGCCCGGTCGACCCGGCACTGCCCGAGCCCCGCCCGCGCGCCATCGCCGCCTCGGGGTCGGCTATGCCGGGCCCCGCGTCCGAGACGAGCACGATCACCGCGTCCTCGCCGTTGTGCACGTCGACCGCGAACGCCGTGCCCTCGGCCGTGTGCCGGAAGACATTGCCGAGCAGGGCGTCCAGCGCCGCCGCCAGATCCGCCCGGGCCACGGGTATGCGCACCGGCCGGTCCACCCCGGCCACCCGCACCTTGCGGCCCTCGTCCTCCGCGAGCGCCGACCAGAACGCCATGCGCTCGCGCACCACCTCGGCCGCGTCGCACCCGGCACCCGGACCGGCGGCCACCGTCTGCGGCTTGGCCTCCCGTGCGGTGCGGATGATGGTGTCGACCTCCCGCTCCAGCTGGGCGACCGCCGCCCGGGTCTGCTCGGCGGCCGGACCGTCCCCGAGCGAGGCGGCGTTCAGCCGCAGCACGGTCAGCGGAGTGCGCAGCCGGTGGGACAGGTCTGCCGCCAACTCGCGCTCGTTCGCGAGGAGTTGCACGACCTGGTCGGCCATCGAGTTGAACGCGACCGCCGCCAGCCGCAGTTCCTTCGGCCCGTCCTCGGGCACCCGGGCGCCCAGCTTGCCCTCCCCCAGCTCGTGCGCGCCCTCGACCAGGCGCTGCGCCGGCCGCACCATCCGCACGCCGAGCCGGTCCGCGACCGCCACCGACCCGACGACCAGCGCCAGGCCGACGCCGGCGAGCACCGCCCAGGCCGTGGTGAGGCCGTTGGTGACCTCCGCCTCGGGGACGTACACCTCGACGACGGCGATCTCGCCCGAGCTCAGCGCGACCGGCTGGAGCAGCGTGGACCCGCCGGGTACCTCGGTGGTCGAGGCGCGGCCCAGCCGTCGTACGGTCGCGATGTCGCCGTCGGCGGCGCGCTGCCGGCCGAGGTCGACGGCGGCCGTGTCACCGGACGCCGGTATGTGCACGGCCATGCCCGCGTCCGACCCGGCCGAGGCGACGACCCGCTCCAGCTGGTCCCGGTCGGTGGTGATGGACAGCGCGGGTGCGACGGCCGCGGCCTCCCGCTCGGCGTTGGAGAAGGCGCGGTCGCGGGCCATCTCCCGGATGACGAGCCCGAGCGGGACGGCGAAGGCGACCACGACCATGGTGGTGACCGCCAGGCAGACCTTGACCAGTGCCCATCTCATCGCGGCGGCTCCGATCCGGGACGAGGCCCGGGGCCGGCCGCGGGATCGGTTCCGTAGGCCTGCGCGGCCGGCGGCTCCAGCTTCACGCCGACACCCCGCAGGGTGTGCAGATAGCGGGGGTTGGCGGCCGTCTCGCCCAGTTTCCGTCGCAGCCAGGACAGATGGACGTCGATGGTCTGGTCGTCGCCGTACGACTGCTGCCACACCTCGGCGAGCAGTTCCTTGCGGGGTACGACGACCCCGGGCCGTCCGGCCAGGAAGGCGAGCAGGTCGAACTCGCGGCGGGTGAGGTCCAGGCGTACACCGTCCAACTCGGCCTGGCGGCGCAGCGGGTCGACGGTCAGGCCGCCGACGCGGAGAACGCTGGACGGGGCGGCCTCCGCGCTGCCCGACCGGGCCCGGCGCAGGACGGCGGCCATCCGGGCCGACAGGTGCTCGACGGAGAACGGCTTGGTCAGGTAGTCGTCCGCCCCCGCGTTCAGCAGCCGGACGATCTCCGCCTCGTCGTCCCGGGCCGTCGCGATGATCACTGGCACGTCCGTGATGCCGCGCAGCATCTTCAGGGCCTCGGAGCCGTCCAGATCGGGCAGACCGAGGTCCAGGATCACCACGTCGAAGCGGAAATGGGCGACCTCGCGCAGCGCCTCCAGTGCCGTCCCGACGCTGCGCACCGTGTGGGCGGCGTCGGTCAGGTGCCGGATGAGCGCCGAGCGTACGAACTGGTCGTCCTCGACCACGAGCACACTTGCCATGCGCCGCACCGTACGCCATGCCGACAGGGCGGGTCGGAGCCTGTGGACAACTCGTCCGCTGTGGACAACTCCGTCTCCGTGGGCAACTTCACCCCTGTGGACAGCCGCGCGACACGTCCGGGACGCGTGAGGCAGTATGGCCCGCGATGCGCAGAGGACTCGTACACGTACTGGCTTGGTCGCTCGCCACGGGCGCGGCGGTCACGCTGTCGTGGTGGGGTGTCCACACGGTGATGGCGGGCACGGTGTACGACCGCCCGCGCGCCCTGCCCATCACGGCGGCCGACGCGACGACGCAGGAGTCGAAGCCGCTGGCGTCGTCGACGAACCGGCCGACACCGTCGAAGAGCCCTTCGAACTCCCCGGCCCCCTCCCCGAAACCGACCGGGACGCCCCGTACGCCCACCCCCTCGAAGGCGCCTCCGCAGCGAACCAGCCCCACGCCCGCCACGTCCGGCCAGGTCAAGAGCTACGACACCGACGGTGGCCGCGTGGTCTTCGACATCGGCGAGAGCTCCGCGAGCCTCGTCTCGGCCACTCCCGGCTCGGGCTGGTCGATGCAGGTGTGGAAGACGGAGACGTGGATCCGGGTGGAGTTCGGCGCGGGCGCGGACCGGGTGTCGGTGTTCTGCACGTGGCACGACGGACCGCCGCGGGTGGAGATCGGGAACTACTGAGTCAGCGGCGCGACAGCCGGCCTGTAGCGCTCACCGGAACACGGACGTCGCGCTCACCGGAACACGGACGTCGCGCTCACCGGAACACGGACGGGGGCGGCGCCGGAGAGGCCACCGCCGCGAGGTCGGTCACGGGTAGGGCCCCGCCGGTGAAGTCGCTGAGCGCCTTGCCGTGCTCTACGCGGCCGGGGTGCGGGTCGGAGGCGGCGCGGCGGGTCAGTTCGGCGACCGGGAGCGGCTGGTCGGCGGCGACGAGAACGGCGTTGCCGAAGCGTTTGCCGCGCAGCACGGTCGGGTCGGCGACCAGTGCCAGTTCGGCGAACCGGGCGGCGGCGGTGGCGATCTGACCGCGCAGGTGCGCGAGCGGCGGGCCGTCGGCGAGGTTGGCGGTGTAGACGCCGCCGGGCCGCAGGGCCCTGCGTACGTCGTCGAGGAACTCCGTCGAGGTCAGATGGGCGGGCGTCCGGGCCCCGCTGAACACGTCGGCGATGACGAGGTCGGCCCACGCGTCGGGCACCTTGGCGAGTCCGTCCCGGGCGTCCACCGACCGCACCCGGATCCGGGCGTTGGGATCCAACGGCAGCTCCCGCCTGACCAGTTGGACGAGGGTGGCGTCCCGTTCGACGACCTGCTGCGTGGAGCGCGGGCGGGTGGCGGCGACGTACCGGGCGAGCGTGAACGCGCCACCGCCGAGGTGCACGACGTGGACGGGCTTGCCCTGCGGGGCGACGAGGTCGATGACATGCCCCAGGCGCCGCTGGTACTCGAAGGAGAGGTACGCCGGGTCGTCCAGATCGACGTGTGACTGCGGAGCCCCGTCGATGAGCAGCGTCCAGGCGCGGGCACGGTCCCGGTCGGGGATCAGCTCGGCGAGCCCGCCGTCGACGCGTTCGACGACCGCTTCGGCCGCGGCCGGTCGGCGCCGGGCATTCCTGGACTTCCCCATTGGGTCATTGTCGCAGGTGGGAGGCGCCGCCGCCCGGGCAGCCGGGTCACCGGCAGTTGTCGGCCGCCTCGATCAGCCGCGCCGCCTCTCCCAGCGCCGCCCGCAACGCCGCGGGATCGGTCGCCAGGTCCGCCTCGCCGGGCGGCAGCAGCCAGTCGGAGCCCTCGACCGGCGGCTCCGGGTCCAGGTCGAGGCTCAACCCCCGGCCGTCGGTCTCCGTGCAGGTGCTGCCCGGCACGTCCCAGGCGGCCGCCGTGCCCGGCGGGACCACGAAGCCGAGCGTGTCGCCACCGTCGTCGTGCAGCACGGGGCCCACCCCGTCCCCGGCCCCGCGCCGCAGGATGTCGACCGCCTCCAGCCCCTGGCGCGCCGGAACGGTGACCACGTCGCAGCCCGACCCCGGCGGCTCGCTGCACTCCACGGTCGGCGCGTGCGCCGCCGTGGTCGACGGCGTACGAGGAACGATGCTCTGGCTGGTCTCCATCCCGACCTCCACCACGGAACCCCTTTTGCAGTCCGAAGAGTTCAACGCGGGGCACCGTCAACGGCTACGGCGGAAGTCCGCCGCAAAGGATGGCAGTTCATGGCAGATCCCGTATGAGATATCCGGTTTGTAGCCAAACCCAGCGTGGCGAGTCCGACACAGCAGGTACGTTCTTGCCCGCCGGAGACAAGGGCACCAGACGGATTATTCGGTTCAACTCGTCCTCGTCCCGGCATGGTTCGACGGTTCGCACGAGAGGACCCGGCCATGGCGTCGTCAGAGCTGACCTCGTCCCAGCCCCCCAGGCCACCACGGCCGAATCTCGCGTTCCGGCAGTTGCGCGGACAGCGCTCGCCGGCCGAGTTCGCCGCCGCGGTGCGACGGGCCGCCCGCGAGATCGGCGAGCGGGTCAGCTGTGACGCGCGTTACGTCGGACGGGTCGAGGCCGGCGAGATCCGCTGCCCCAACTACGCGTACGAACGGGTGTTCCTGCACATGTTCCCCGGCCGCACACTCACCGACCTCGGCTTCGCGCCCCGCTCGTCCGTACGCGGACGCCGGGCGTGCGTGGACGAGGACGCGCTCCCCGTGCACACCACGATCCCGGTGCACGCGCCGAGTGAGACATGGGGAGCCCACGAGCCGTATGACCCGCTGAACCCTCAGGACCCGTACGACCCCCACGACCCGTACGGCACACAGCAGAACCACCAGAACCACGAGATCCACGAGGAGAGCGACGTGCTGCGTCGCGCATTCATGACCGGCGGCGGTGCCACGGTGGCCGCCGCCTCACTGAGCCCGCTGGGGCTCGCCATCGACGCCGCCGCCGCGGAGCGTCCCGTCCGACGTGTCGGGGGACGCGAGGCGGACGCGCTCGAGGAAGCCGTACGCCGTATCCGGCTGCTCGACGACCGGCACGGCGCCGACGGCCTCTACCGGCGCGCGGCCGCCCCGCTGCGGGCCGCCTACGAGCTGCTCGACGCCGGTACGACCCGGCAGGCGGTCGGCGACCGGCTCCACTCGGGCGCGGGTGAACTGGCCATCTCGGTGGGGTGGCTGGCGCACGACTCGGGGCGGTTCGACGACGCGCGCTCGCACTACGCGGAGGCGCTGGCGACGGCCCGGATGGCCGGCGACCCGGCCCTCGAGGCGCACGCCTTCTGCAATACGTCCTTCCTGGCAAGGGACGCGGGCCGGCCCCGTGAGGCGGTGCGGGCGGCGCAGGCCGCGCAACGCGTCGCGCGCCCGCTGGGCTCCTCCCGTCTGATGTCCCTGCTCGCGCTGCGCGAGGCGGGCGGCTGGGCGGGGCTCGCCGACCGCACCGGGTGCGAGCAGTCCCTCGCCCGCGCGCAGGCCCTCTTCGAGCGGGGCCGCTCGGACTCCGACCCCGAGTGGATGAGCTTCTACGGCGAGGCGGAGCTGGAGGTCCTGGAGGCGCAGTGCTGGTCGACGCTGGGCAACTGGCGGCGCGCGGCGCGGCATGCCGGGCGGGCGGCGCAGCTGCAGGATCCGCACTTCACGCGCAACATCGCGCTGTACACGGCGGAGCTGGCGGACGATCTGGCCCGGGGTGGGCGCCCCGACGAGGCGGCGGCCGCCGGGATGCGGGTGCTGGATCTGCTGGATCAGGTGCAGTCGTCGCGGGTGCAGACGATGTTGGCGGGGACCGCGCGGGTGTTGCTGCCGCATCGGCGGGCGAGCGGGGTGTCGGCGTTCTTGGAGCGGCATGCTTCTGTGCCGCGGACTGTGTGAGCGGCGTGAGCGGTACGGCGTGAGAAGGCCCGGCGTTGGTGCTGGGCCGGGGGGGTGCGCAGCCCGGCGCGACGGGGTGCCTCCCCCAGGCTCTTCGAGCAGCCCGAGTCTTCGAGCAGGAGGTGCCCCAGCGCCCACCCGTGCCGCTCATGGGGGTGCCTCCCAGGATTTGGGCACTGGGGGAGGCACGACTGCCCGCAGGCTGGGCCGATGTGCGGGCTAACCGGCCAAGTGCCCCAAGTCGTTCCAGCTCTCGATCGCCGGTTCCCCGTAAGCCCACCCCAGCACCGACAGCGACGTCGGGTTCAGGCGGATCCGGGCCGCGAAATCGAGCGGCATCCCCAACCACCGCGCGCCTATGGACCGGAGTATGTGCCCGTGCGCGAACACCAGCACATCCCGGTCCTCCTCGCGCGCCCACGCCACCACCTCGTCGGCCCGGTCGGTCACCTCGTTCAGGGTCTCGCCCTCGGGCACGCCGTCGCGCCAGATGAGCCAGCCGGGCCGGACGGCCTGGATGTCCGCGGGGGTCATGCCCTCGTACGCGCCGTAGTCCCACTCCATGAGCGTGTCCCAGGCACGCGCGCGTTCCCCGAAGCCGGCGAGTTCGCACGTCTCACGCGCGCGTGCGAGAGGGCTGGTGCGGACCTCGACGCCCGCCAGCCCGTCGTACGGCGCCCTGTGCAGACGTTCGCCGAGGAGCTTCGCGCCCCTGCGGCCCTCCTCGAGGAGCGGCACATCGGTCCTGCCCGTGTGCTTGCCGGACAGTGACCATGCGGTCTGTCCGTGCCGGGCCAGCAGGATGCGCGGTGCCATGCGGGGGGCCTTCCGGGAGAAATGAGAGGCGGAACCGCTCCATCATCGCGCACGCTGTCCCGGGGCAACCCGGCGGGCGATCTCTGCGTCTAGAGGGCCGGGGCGCCCGAAGGGGGCGCGCGCATACACCGTAAAGTGGTGCGGCCGGTCGACCGGGCGCCGCGACGAGAAGGGGGAGGCGATCGGATGCCGCACGCCGACATAGCTGGCGTGGAGGCGACGCGGACCCGCCTGCGATGGTGGACCGAGCTGCCGCTGATACTGCTGGTCTACGCCTGCTACTCGGCGGGGCGACTACTCGCCCGGGGCGATGTCAACGGCGCCGTGGACCACGGGCTCGCGATCCTGGACATCGAGAAGGCCCTGTACCTCAACGCGGAGCACCCCCTCAACCGCCTCTTCACCCGCGAGCCATGGCTCGGCGTCCCGGCCGACTTCTGGTACGCGTCGCTGCACTACCTGGTCACGCCCGTGCTGCTGGTCTGGCTCTTCAGATCGCGCACCGTGCACTACCGGGCCGCCCGTACCTGGCTGATGACGTCCACCTTCATCGGTCTGATCGGCTTCACCCTGCTGCCCACCTGCCCGCCCCGGCTGCTCGACGCGAGCCACGGCTTCGTGGACACGATGGCCCACTACAGCTCGTACGGCTGGTGGGGCGGCGAGGCGAGCGCGCCCAAGGGCCTCGGCGGCCTGACCAACCAGTACGCGGCCATGCCGAGCCTGCACGTCGGCTGGGCGCTGTGGTGCGGCGTGATCCTGTGGCGGTACAGCGGCACGCGCCTCGCGAAGGTCGCGGCGATCGCCTACCCCCTGATCACCACGATCGTGGTGATGGGCACCGCCAACCACTACTTCCTCGACGCGGTCGCCGGCGCCGCCGTGATGGGCGTCGGACTGCTGCTGGCGCCGTACGTGACGCGGACCATGGACCGGGCGCGGGCCCAGTTCGGAACGCGGAACGCGACCCCCGTCCCCGTGGGCTCGGGCGACGCGGCTTCCCCCATTGTCAGTGGTGGATGCCAGACTTCCGCGGGTGAGCGAATTCCACGGCAGCGCGAGTCCCGGTTCGGATCCGGAGCCGAGCCGAGTGCCTCTCCCCAGGACGCGGGGGACGGCGCTCCGGCAAAGGCTCGCTGAGCTGCGCGGTCCCGACGTACCGGCCAAGGCGCTGGACGCACGCGCCCTGGCCGCACTCGCCGCCAACCCCGGCTGCAGGCGGCGCGCGATCCTGGACGGCGCCGGGGTGAACAAGGCGGCGCTGGCGAGCGCGCTGGGCTCGCCGTCGGTCTTCGGGCAGTCGCAGTTCGCCTTCACGCGCGGGAACGCCTTCGAGGCCAAGGTCAAGGCGGACGGCGGCGCGGAGCTGCTGCGCCTGGTGCACGAGAAGCTGGACCGCGCCGCCGAACCGCCCGCCCACGCGCGCGTGCCCGAACTCACCGCGTCGGGCCCCGAGGGCCGCACGGCCCGTACCGCACTGGCGCTGCGCGAGGCCGCCGAGGCCCGTGGCGAGTGGACCCTGCTCGACCACCCGATGCTCGCGCTGGACGTCGCCGGCTCGCCCGCCTTCCTGGAGCCGGACGCGGTGGTCGTGCACCCGGACGGCAGCTGGACGGTCGTGGAGATCAAGTCCTTCCCGATGCTGGACGGTTCGGCGGATCCGGCGAAGGTCGGCGCCGCGGCTCGTCAGGCGGCGGTGTACGTCCTGGCGCTGGAGCGGATCGCCGCCCGGCTCGGCGCGGAGCCGGAGGGACGTGCCCCGGACGGCGCCCCCGCGCCGCGCGTGCGCCACCGCGTCCTCCTCGTCTGCCCCAAGGACTTCTCGAACCTCCCCACCGCCTCCGCCGTCGACATCCGCAAGCAGCGCGCGGTGACCGCCCGCCAGCTGGCCCGCCTCACCCGCATCGAGGAGATCGCCGACACGCTCCCCGACGGCACCTGCTTCTCCCCCGACCTGCCCGCCGCCGACCTCACGGCCCACGTCGAGTCGGTCCCGGCGACGTACGCGCCCGAGTGCCTGTCCGCCTGCGAGCTCGCCTTCCACTGCCGGGCCCGCTCCCGCGCGTCCGGCGCGGTGACATCGCTCGGCCGTTCGGTGCGGGCCGAACTGGGCGGCCTGACCACGGTCGAGGACGTCCTGTCGGCGGCGCGCGGCGAGACCGGCGACCCGGACGACCCGGCGGTGGCGGCCCTGCGCAGGGCGGCACGCCTGCGCGCGGAGGCCCTCGGCCACCGAGCTCACGAACCCCAGGCCGCCGGCCACGGACCTCACGAACCCCATGCCTTCGGTCAGGAGGCGGTGGTCCCGTGTCGCTGATCGCCACCCTCGCGCGCCTCGAAGCCGTCAGCACCGGCCGCGCCCAGCCCGCCGCCACCGTCCGCCACCGGCACCTGTCCGACCGCCCGCTGGTCTTCGTGCCCCTCACCACCGCCGGTGAGGCCGGCGCCCCGCTCGGCGCGCTGGTCGGCACGGACCGGGACGCCCCGCACCTGCTCGTCGTACCGCAGCCGCGCGACCGGGACCTCAGGTTCGCGTTCCTGGCCGAGCTGGCGAACGTCGTCCTGCCGTACATCGACGCCCACGCCGATGTCGTGGAGGCCGCCGAGCGCAGCGAGACCGACCCCGGGACCGGCAAGCGGGTCAAGGTCGAGGTCGAACTGTGCGCGGACGCCCCGCAGTTGATCGTGCCGAGCCGCGCGGGCGTCGACTACGTACGGCTCCTCGGCCGCTCCATGCGCTTCAGGCGTACGGCGGAACAGGACCCGGAGACGCCCTACCCCGCGCCCCCGCGCGTGCCGCTGCTCGGCCGCTGGCTGACCCACTTCGGCGAGCGGGCCCGCGTGCCCGGCTCGTCACTGCTGCTCGCCATGACGGACGTACTGTCCCGGCACTGGGCGACCGGCCAGTCCACCCTGGAGGACCAGCACCTCGGCGCGCTGCTGGCGTGGATCGCTCCGCCGCAGGGCGAGACCGGCGCCGAGGCGGCGCTGCGGGCGGAGCTCGCGCGGGACCGGGAGGGCCAGTTGCTGTGCCCGCCGGCCGGTCCCGCCACCGACCCGGCGTTCGACAACAAGCTGCTCGCCCCCGCCATCGAGCGCTACGACCGCGCGCGTACGGCCCTCGCCGCCGCCGAGGACGGTCTGGAGGCCGACGACCGGCTCGGTGACCTCGCCGCCGCCGAGCGGGAGATCCGCGCCCTCGTCGAGAGCCGGACCCGCCCCACTTGGGACGCCGTGTGGCACGGCCTCGACCTGCTGCGCTCCCGCCTGCCCGAGGCCGGTCAGCACGTCGAGGAGCGGTGGACCCGCGATCGCTGGTCGTTCACCGGCCACCGCGACCGCGTCCTCGCCGGCGAGCCGCCGCAGCCGCGCCGCGACGACGCCGTCACCGCGGCCAACAAGCTCGCCGCGCGCGAGCGCGAACAGGCCCGTCTGGAGGCGCAGGAGGCGCTCGACGACCCGCTGGTGATGGCGGGGCGGAGGCTGGCCGGGGAGGCGTTCGCGGGCGAGGTCACCGAGGTCGTGATGGCGTACAGCGAGGGCAAGCGGCCGAGCCCGCGCCCGCTGGTCACCGTCCGCACCGACGACCGGCCGCAGCTGGGCGAGCGGGCCAAGGTGTACCGGTCGCTGGGCGGGAAGCCGCAGTCGGCGGAGTTCGTCGGCTACGAGGAGGCCCTCGCCGAGGACGGCAAGGACGGCGGCGTGCTGCTCGTGCTGCGGGTGCTGGACAAGATGGGCCGCGGCAAGGAACCGGAGGTGGGATCCGTGCCGGAGAAGGGTGACCGGGTCTGCTTCACGCTGTTCGAGCACGAGCAGCGGGGCGGCGCGAAGCTGCCCGACCCGGAGGAGACGCCGTGGACGCACGGCGGGCCGCCCGGGGAGCAGGTGTCCGAGGCCGCCGATCCGCTGACCGAGGAGGACGTCCTGTGACCGCCGTGTTCGACCCGGGCGCGGCGGCGGCCGAGGCCACCGCCGCGATCCTCGCCGACACCCTGCACGGCACCACGCGCGGAGTCGTCGTCGACTCCCCGCCCGGCGCCGGCAAGTCCACGCTCGTCGTCCGCGCGGCCCTGGAACTCGCCGATGCCGGACGCCCGTTGATGATCGTCGCGCAGACCAACGCCCAGGTCGACGATCTGGTGCTGCGGCTCGCCGAGAAGAGCCCCGAGCTGCCGGTGGGCCGTCTGCACAGCAGCGACGCAGACCCGTACGACAAGGCGCTGGACGACCTGCCGAACGTACGCAAGTCGGCGAAGGCGGGTGACCTCGGCGGCCTCGCGGTCGTCATCTCCACGGCGGCCAAGTGGGGGCACGTCAAGGTCGACGAGCCCTGGGGGCACGCGATCGTCGACGAGGCGTACCAGATGCGCTCGGACTCGCTGCTCGCCGTGGCCGGCCTGTTCGAGCGGGCGCTGTTCGTGGGCGACCCCGGTCAGCTCGACCCGTTCGCGACCGTGGGCAGCGAGCAGTGGGCGGGCCTGTCGTACGACCCGTCGGCGTCCGCCGTCACCACTCTCCTGGCCCACAACCCGGACCTTCCCCAGCACCGCCTGCCGGTCTCCTGGCGCCTCCCGGCGTCCGCCGCGCCGCTCATCTCCGACGCCTTCTACCCCTACACGCCCTTCCGCAGCGGCACCGGGCACGACGACCGCCGGCTCGCCTTCGCGGTCCCGTCGGACGGCTCGGGGCCCGATCGGGTGATCGACGAGGCGGCCGAGTCGGGCTGGGGCCTGCTGGAGCTGCCCGCCCGGCACACACCGCGCACGGACCCGGAGGCGGTGCGGGCGGTCGCGACGGTCGTACGGCGCCTCCTGGACCGGGACGGCGCGACGACGTCGGAGCGCTCGGCCGAGGCCGCGCCCCTCACCCCCGACCGGATCGCGGTCGGCACGGCGCACCGGGACCAGGCGGCGGCGGTCCGGGCGGCGCTGGCCGAGCTGGCCGTCACGGACGTCACGGTAGACACCGCGAACCGCCTCCAGGGCCGCGAGTACGACGTGACGGTCGTCCTCCACCCCCTCTCCGGCCGCCCCGACGCCACCGCGTTCCACCTGGAAACGGGCCGCCTGTGCGTCCTCGCCTCCCGCCACCGCCACGCGTGCATCGTGGTGTGCCGGGCCGGCGTGAGCGACCTGCTGGACGACTATCCGTCGACGGAGCCGGTGCAGCTGGGAACGCTGGTGAAGTTTCCTGATGGCTGGGAGGCGAACCACGCGGTGCTGGCACGGCTCGCGGAACATCAGGTGCGGTGGCAGCCCTGAACCGACCGCACACACCCACCCGCGACCGACGCCCCCCGCCGGACGGAGTCCGGCACGCCGCCGCAGGCGGCCGACAAACACAGCCCTGATGGCTGGGAGGCGAACCACGCGGTGCTGGCACGGCTCGCGGAACATCAGGTGCGGTGGCAGCCCTGAACCGACCGCACACACCCACCCGCGACCGACGACAACACCGCCGGGTGCCGGTGGCGGCCCGGTTGATCCGAGGCGCATTGGCCCGCGTCATAGGCCTACTTGCGCGGGCGCGGGACAATGGACGGTGGACCGGTCCACAGGGGATCGCCGATGTCGCACGAGATCGGTGACGTACGTAGGAGGAGAACGCATGGCGGAGCCCACGCCGCGCAGGAACGAACCGCGGCTACGCCCCGCGCCCTTGCTCTTCGAGCCCGCGCAGGTGGCCGCCGACCCGGAGCACTTCTTCGACCTGGAGTCGATCGACGACCCCCGGGTGCTGCTGGCGCGGGCGACCGAGCTGACGCAGGCCTTCCGTGCCGCGACGGACCGTGCGATGGAGTTCCAGGCCATCGCGGCGGCCCAGCTCTCGGACCCCCGGCGGTTCGACCGGCTGACGCCCGCCGACATCGCCGCACAGGCCGAGTGGACCGAGGACTACGCCAAGAAGATGGTGGAGTTCGGCCGGGATCTGATGCGGGGAGTCGAGGGGCCGGGGCACGTCGATCCGGTGTGAGCAATCCCACGGCATATGCCAGGCGGGCAAGATACCCGCTCCTCCCGCCCCCTGTCCGGCTTTTCGGCAACCCTCGGAAACCGACCCCTCACCGTCGGTAGATGTAGGTGTCATGAGCCTCACACGGGACGACCTCTTCGCCAACTTCTCCTCCAGCCCTTCCTACACCTCATCCTCCAGCCCTTCCCCCGGCCCTTCCTCCACCTCATCCTCCAGCCCTTCCCCCGGCCCCTCCTCCAGTTCCTCCTTCAACCTCTTCTCAGATCACTCCGACGCCCCCCTCGACAGCTCCGAAGTCACCGGCGTCACCCCCGACGGAGCCGCCTGGCTAGCCTCGGCAGGAACGTATCCCCGCAGCATGCTCGCCCTCTGGGCGGAACGCCCGCAGGCCCCGGTTGTCCTGCCCTGCGGCTCCGTATTCGACGTGGTCAGCACCCCCGCGGTCTTCGGCCGCCGCATGCTCGACCGGCTGTGGGACGAGGGCCCGGGGGCAGGCCCCGTGGCCGCCTTCCGGGGGCGGATCCTGCTGTTCGCCGCCCCGGGCACCGCCCAGCGGCTGCCCTCACTGCTGCGCTGGGAGGAGTTCGGCCGCACGGACGGCATCCCGCCCCTCCTCTGCCACGGCTCCGGCGACGCGGTGACCGTCCCGGCGCCGGCGGACACCTACGCGGCGTCCCCGACGACCTCCGGAACCCGCTGGCTGGTCGCCCCGGACAGCCGTAACCCCTGGTTACCGGGCCCGGAGGTACTGCTCTGGGCGGCCGTGCGGGCGGCTCGCGCGGCCGTTCGGATTTCGATTTTTCCCCACGCCGACCAGGGTGCTAAGGTCTACGACGTCAGCAGGCGCCGCTAGCTCAGTTGGTTAGAGCAGCTGACTCTTAATCAGCGGGTCCGGGGTTCGAGTCCCTGGCGGCGCACAGACAGTGAAAGCCCCTCGCGGAAGCGAGGGGCTTTTCGCATGCCCCCGGCGTGCACCCGTCACTACTCGTGTACGCCTGCATCCATCCCGTACGCCCGGCACTACCCGGCGCATTCCCGCCGACCGCGCCCTCCGGCCCCGCGCGGGCGCTACCCCGTCGCGCGCGCCCGCGGTCCCATCGGCGCGATCTTCACCGTCCACGCCCCCGAAGCCGTGCGCCCTTCCACCTCCACTCGCACACCCTCCTCCGGCACCGTGAAACTCTCGCCCAGCCCGACCGGCGCGTCCGCGAGCGGCGGATACACCGACTCCTCCCAGCAGGCCTCGGTGCGCGGGTGGGCGTCGATCACCTCGACCGGGCCGCCGCCGGACTCGGTCTGGCTGCGCACCCGGTACACCAGCACGCCGTGCCGGCAGGCGCGCGCGTCGTTGCCCACAGGGCCGCGCACCTCGAAGGCGAGGGCGCTCTCGGGGCCGGTGCGGACGACGGCGAGTTTGATGCCGTTGCCCAGCCCGAAGCCCGGGACGGTGCCGAGCGCGCCCGGCGCGCCGGGCGCCGCCCCGAACGAGCCGTGCTCGCCGGGGGCTCCGGCGGCTCCCGCCCGCACCGGGGCGCCTGGCCCGGCCGCCAGCGGCTCCAGCGTCAGCCGCGCCCCCGCGGCCCGCGCCCCCTGCACACACACCACCTGCCGCGGCTCCAGCCACCCGAGCTTCCACTTGTGCCAGCCGAACAGATCGGGGGCCATCCCGAACTGGCTGCCCATCAGGTCCCAGTCGCCGACGTAGGTGTCCCAGTCGCCCTTGCCGTCCATCGGGCGGTGGTAGAGGTCGGGCAGGTCGAAGACATGGCCGGTCTCGTGGGCGAGGACCAGCCGGTCCGGCGGATGGTTCTCGAACACCGTGACGACACGCCGGATGTCCGTGCCGTCGGCGCGCAGCGGGGTGTCCAGGTTGACGACCTTCGTGGCGTCCGAGTCGACGCCGGGCGCGTCGGGGTCGGCGACGAAGTAGACGATGTCGTAGCGGGAGAAGTCCACCTGCCGGTCCGCCACGGCGAGGGCGTCCCGCAGATACGCGGCCCGGTCGTCCACGTTCCAGTCGCGCTGTATGGCGTACGCGGTCGACGGCCGCGGCATCCGGAGCCAGTTGCGCAGTGGGTGCGGGCGCAGGGTGAATCTGCCGTAGGAGGCGCGTTCGAAGAAGTGGGTGGTGGCCGGGAAGTGGTCGGCCGCCAGTTCGGCGGGTGTCGTCCGCGGGGCCGCGTCCGGGAAGGACAGGAAGACCATGACCGCATCGAGCTTGCGGTTCGGGCGCGGATAGGCGGTGTTCCAGGTGTTCAGTCCCTCGGAGTGGTGCGCCTCGGTGCGTTCCAGGGCACAGGCCGCCGTGTCGAACGGTTCGGCGACCGAGGGGCCGGCGACCAGGGAGGTCGCGGCGAGCGCCGACATCGTGGTGAACAGGGCGGCGGCAGTGCGCAGTCGGGGCCATTCCCACAGCCGACCCGTTCCGGGGAGCAGGGGGAACTGACGCGGCACGTGGACCTCCGGGAGCGGTTCGCGGGACACCGCTCCCAGCCTCAGTCAGATTGTCGTACTACGTCCTGTTTGCCTGCACCGTACGGGTGAGGGGGCCCGGGAGATCAGCAGAACCGACACCCCCGAATCGCTCACGGAACGTCACAACCGGTCGAGTGCCCCAACAAGCTGTCCAGTCGCGGGCAGAAACGATCTGTCGGATGAGCGGGCCGCGTGGGAACACTGAACAGTAGGTGGAAGGGCCCGGGGCCAGCCTCTATGATCGGCACACTTTCCAACACTTTCCTGCACGGACACGGCCCGGCGGCCGACCGCCCCCCGGCCGGCCATTCCGATGAGACCCATCCGAAGATCGAGTGCACTGCGGGAGCGAGCGGTGAGCGGAACGTCCGAAGGGCCGACGCCCGCGGCAGACCTCATCGGGTTGGCCGTCACAGAGAGTAACTCAGAGCCATCGCCCGGTACCTGGGCGCCCCCCTACTCCGCCGCCTTCTCCGCCGCGCCCCTGGGGATGGCCGTGGTCGATCGGGAGGGCCTGGTCGTCGGCGCCAACCCCGCCCTCGCCGACCTGCTCGGCACGCCACCAGGCGAACTGGCCGGTTCCGTCGCCGCCGACCTGGTGGACCTGGCCTCGGACGCCCGTACCTGGCACGCGTACCTCGAGGTACTGCGCGGCCGCCAGGCCCGGCTGCGCTGCACACGCCGCCTCAAACACCCGGACGGGCACTCCCTGTGGGCCCAGATCACGGTCGCGCCGCTGCCCGGTGAGGAGCGCGGCGGCGTCCTGCTCTCCGTCGCCGACGTCAGCGGACACCGCGAACTCCAGGCCCGGCTGCGGCACTTGCAGATGCACGACCCGGTGACCCGGCTGCCCAACCGCACCCTGTTCTTCGAGCGCCTGTCGGCCGCCCTGGAGGCGGAGTCGTACGAGGAGAGCGGCACCACCGGCCGAATCGGCCTGTGTTACCTGGACCTTGACGGCTTCAAGGCGATCAACGACACGCTGGGCCACCGGGTCGGCGACGGCCTGCTGGCCGCCGTGGCCGAACGGCTCACGCGCTGCGCCGAGGAGGCCGGATACGCCAGATCGAGCCCGCCCCTGGTGGCCCGGCTCGGCGGCGACGAGTTCGCCCTGCTCGTGGAGGACTCGACCGGAACCGAGCAACTGGCCGACCTCGCCGAGTCGGTGCTGGAGGCCCTGCGGGCCCCCTTCGACCTCTCCGGCCGGCGCCTGTCGGTGTCGGCCTCGATCGGCGTGGTGGAACGCCAGGCGTCCGGCACCACCCCCAACGCCCTGATGCAGGCCGCCGACACGACGCTGTACTGGGCGAAGGCCGACGGCAAGGATCGCTGGACGCTCTTCGACCCCGAACGCAACGCCCACCTCATCACCCGCCAGGCCCTCGCCGCCACTCTCCGCCCGGCCATCGAGCGGGGTGAGTTCGCCCTGGAGTACCAGCCGTTGGTGAGCATGGAGGACGGCCGGCTGCGCGGGGTCGAGGCGCTTGTCCGCTGGAATCATCCTCAGTTCGGCGTACTGGCGCCGAATCGGTTCATCGGACTGGCGGAGGAGGACGGCTCGATCGTTCCCCTCGGCCGCTGGATCCTGGCGACCGCCTGCCGGCAGGCCCGCGCCTGGCAGCTGACGCACCCCGACGAGCCGCCGATCTTCGTCAGCGTGAACGTGGCGGTCCGGCAGGTCTGGGACTCCGACCTGGTGGCGGACGTGGCCCGCATCCTCGACGAGACGGAACTCGCACCGCACCTGCTCCAGTTGGAGCTCACCGAATCGGCGGTGATGGGCTCGGCGGGAAGACCCCTCCAAGACCTCCAGGCCCTCAGCGACATGGGCGTACGCATCGCCATCGACGACTTCGGCACCGGCTACTCGAACCTGGCCTACCTCAGCCGGCTGCCGGTCTCGGTCCTGAAGCTGGACGGTTCCTTCGTACGGGGCTTCCAGTACGAGAGCGACAACAGCGCGGCCGTCCCGCCGAACCCGGCCGACGAGGTCGTGGTCGAGGCGATGATCCAGCTGGCCCACCGGCTGGGTCTGACGGTCACCGCGGAGTGCGTGGAGACGCTGGCGCAGGCCTCGCGGCTGCGCCGGATCGGCTGCGACACCGGCCAGGGGTGGCTGTACTCGCGGCCGGTGCCGCCGGATCGTATCTCCGAGTTGCTCGGGGTGCGGGTGTGAGGGTGTCCGGGTGAGCGGGTGTGACGGTCAGGAGGCCTTCGGCAACCCGTAGGCGTCCGCGATGAGTTCGTACGAACGCAGGCGCACGTCCATGCCGGGCGCGTTGCCCGTGATCATCAACTCGTCGGCGCCGGTGCGCTTCTGGAGGTCGTCCAGGCCGGCGCGGACCTCGTCGGGGGTGCCGTGGACCACGTTGGCGTTCCAGGAGTCGGCGAACTCGCGCTCCAGCGGGGTGAACTCGTAGGCCTCGGCCTCCTCGGGGGTGGGGATGAGGCCGGGGCGGCCGGTGCGCAGGCGGATCATGCTGAGGGCGGCGGCCTTGATCTGGCGGCGGGCCTCTTTCTCGTCGTCGGTGGCGAGGGCGGAGACGCCGATGAGGGCGTACGGCTCGTCGAGGACGGCGGAGGGCTGGAAGGACTCCCGGTACAGGTCCAGGGCCGGGATGGTGTTCCGCGCCGAGAAGTGGTGCGCGAAGGCGAAGGGCAGACCGAGGACCGCGGCGAGGCGGGCGCTGAAGCCGGAGGACCCGAGCAGCCAGATCGGCGGGCGGTGCGGGGACTGGACGCCGCCGGGTGAGGTCGCCTGGATCGGGCCGGGGACGGCGTGGATACGGCGGTAGGGGTGGCCGTCCGGGAAGTCGTCGTCGAGGAACTGGGTGAGCTCGGCGAGCTGCTCGGGGAAGTCGTCGGCGCCCTCGTTGAGGTGATCGGTGCGGCGGAGGGCGGCCGCCGTGGCGCCGTCCGTGCCGGGGGCGCGGCCGAGGCCGAGGTCGATACGGCCGGGGGCCAGGGCCTCCAGGGTGCCGAACTGTTCCGCGATGACGAGCGGGGCGTGGTTGGGGAGCATGACGCCGCCGGAGCCGAGGCGGATGCGGGTCGTGTGGGCGGCGAGGTGGGCGAGGATCACGGCGGGGGAGGACGATGCCACGCCCGGCATGGAGTGGTGTTCTGCGACCCAGTAGCGGTGGAAGCCGCGGGACTCCGCGAGGCGGGCGAGGTCGACGCTGGTACGGAGGGCGTCGGTGGCGGTGCGGCCGGAGCTGACCGTGACCAGGTCCAGTACGGAGAGGGGGACGGGGGCGGCGCCGTGCGCTGTGCCCCGGATCTCGTGGGACTGGGGTTCGTCTGCCGCCACGTGTGCCTCCTGCGGTGATGCCGTGTGCTGTCCTGCCCGGCGTTAACAGGAGGGTGGCTCCGGTTTATTCCCGGTGGTGTTTCCTCGCCCCCGCCGCCCCTACCCGTCCCATCCCCAGGGGCGCTGCCCCTTCGAGGCGGGGCAGGCCCTACACCTGCACGATCGGCTCCCTCGTGAACAGCGCCCCCAGTTCCGGCGCGTTCACCCGTCGGTCCGTCAGCCTCAGGGCCTCCCAGACCGTGACCTGGTTGGCGGTGAGGACCGGCTTGGACAGGGCCTGTTCCAGGGCCGTCAGGTGCGAGGCGGTGTGCAGGGCCGTGTCAGGGAGGAGGATCGCCTCCGCGTCGGGGCGGTCCGCCTCCCGCGCGAGGGCGAACACCTCGGCCTCGCCCCAGCTCCCGACCTCCGCCGCCGTGATGATCCCGGAACCGGTGACCGCCACCACCTCCACGCCCGCCGCACGCAGGAAGTCCGCGAAGAGCTCCGCCACGTCGTCGGGGTACGTCGCCCCGATCGCCACCCGCCGCACCCCGAGCTCGCGCACCGCGTGCACGAAGGCGAAGGACGTCGACGACGCCGGCATGCCCGCCGTCACGGCGAGGGTGCGCACCTGCTCATGGGCGCCCTCCCAGCCGTAGACGAAACTGCCCGACGTGCACGCCCACACCACCGCCTCGGCGCCCGTCAGCCGCAGCGCCTCCACCCCCGCCGCGAGCCGCTCGGCCGAACCCATCCGGCGCAGCGCGTCCACCCGGTGGGCGTCCTCACCGATGTCGGTGTGCACCACGTCGACCCGGATGTCGCTGGCGAGCAGCTGCTCGATGCGTGGGTAGTCGTCCTCCGCGGAGTGGCCCGGGTAGAGGAATCCCAGTGCGGTCATGTCGGCCCTTCCTGCTGCTGTTCTTCGCCCGGCACGTTCGGCAGTGCTTCCGGCAGTGCTCCGGGAAGCACGGGACCGCTGCCCGCCGCCGGATCGATCCGTGCCGCCGGATCGATCAGCGCCTGGTACGGCCCCACCGCTCGGGTACCCAGCCGACGCAGCGCCGCCCACATCGTGACCTGGTTGGCCGAGAGCACCGGGATGCGCAGTTCGGCCTCCAGTTGGGGGATCACGTCGTAGGTGGGGAGGTTGGTGCAGCTGATGAACAGCGCGTCGGTGGCGCCCCGCACCGCCCTGCGCGCCATGTCCGCCACATCGCGGTACGGCACCTTCCAGATGTGCCGGGTCAGCCCCATGAACGCGCATCCGGTGACCAGCACCCCCGCCTCGGCCACGTACTCCTCGAGCGCCCGGGTCACCGACACGGTGTACGGCGTCACCAGCGCCACCCGCCGTACGCCCAGCTCGGTCAGCGCCTCCAGCAGCGCGCCGGAGGTGGTGACCGACGGGATCGCGCCCGCCTGCGTCATCGCCTCGCACATCGCCCGCTCGCCCGCGATGCCGCCGACGAAACTGCCGGAGGTGCAGGCGTAGGCGACCACCTCGGGCGCGATCGCGGTCAGGGTGCGGACGCCGTCGCTCAGCGTCTCGTGCTCGCTGACCAGACGGGCCAGGTCCAGGCTGACCTCGACCGGGACGTACGGCGTCCGGGTCAGGTGCAGCGAGACCTCGTCCGGCACCCAGCGCCACAGCTCCCGGTCCAGCGCGAAGTCGAACGGGGCGACGACTCCCACACCGCGCTGCGGGCGGGGTCCGCCCAGGAAGGAGATGTCCATGGCGTCCATGGCACGCACCGCCCTCACTACGAGAAACAGGTGAGCAACGGACCGTACGCACGCCCGTGTTGACGAAGGTAGGTTCGGGTGCGAGCGTGGTCAAACCTCGCATGTCAGACGGCTGTCCCTTCCAGTAAAACTCCGTGGGACGGCATCCGCACACGCCCGGGAAACAGCCGGAGGACCACCCCGGGACCGCCGAGAGCAACCCGAGAATTACCCGAGAACCACCCGCGGAACGCCCGAGGAACACCCCCGCGAAACGACCCTCGCCCACCCCGGAGAAGCGACCCGTATGACCTCTCCCGACGCCCGGCCCACCCTCCTCGTCCTCGACGCCGATCCCCTCCCCCGCCTCGGCCGCCTCACCGGCCGCGCCCGCATCGAGCACGCGGACGAGTCGACCCTCGCCGAGCGGCTGCCGCACGCCGACGTGCTGCTGGTCTGGGACTTCACCTCGCACGCCGTCCGCGACGCCTGGCCCGGCGAGGGTCCGCGGCCGCGCTGGGTGCACACGGCGAGCGCGGGTGTGGACCATCTGATGTGCCCGGAGCTGACCGAGTCCGGCACCGTGGTCACCAACGCGCGCGGGGTCTTCGACCAGCCGATCGCCGAGTACGTGGCCGCGCTGGTGCTGGCGATGGCCAAGGACCTGCCGAGGACCCTGGAATTCCAGCGCGCACGGGAGTGGCGGCACCGCGAGGGGCAGCGGGTGGCGGGCTCGCGCGCGTGCGTGGTCGGGTCCGGGCCCATCGGCCGTACGATCGCCCGCACGCTCAAGGCCCTCGACGTCACCACCGCGCTGGTCGGCCGGGTCCCGCGCACCGGCATCCACGGTCCCGACGACCTCGACCGGCTGATGTCCCGCGCCGACTGGGTGATCGCGGCCGCGCCGCTCACCGAGCAGACGCACGGCATGTTCGACCTGCGCCGCTTCGGCGTGATGCAGCCCTGCGCCCGGTTCATCAACGTCGGGCGCGGGCAGCTTGTGGTGGAGGACGCCCTGGCCGAAGCGCTCACCAAGCGCTGGATCGCGGGCGCCGCCCTCGACGTCTTCGAGCACGAGCCCCTCACCCCCGACAGCCCGCTGTGGGGTCTGCCGGGGCTGATCGTCTCGCCGCACATGAGCGGGGACACCGTCGGCTGGCGCGATCAACTCGGTGCGCAGTTCGTGGAGTTGTACGAGCGGTGGGAGGCGGGCAGACCGCTGCTGAACGTGGTCGACAAACAGCGCGGGTACGTACCCGGACGCTGAGGTCTACGGCTGGAGGGCGACGCATGACGGATCTCACCGAACTGACCGCCGTACAACTCCTCGACGGCTACCGGGCAGGCGAGTTCAGCCCTGTCGACGCCACCCGTGCCGCCCTGGAGCGGGCCGAGCGGATCCAGCCGGAGGTCAACGCCTTCGTACGGCTCACCGCCGACGAGGCGCTCGCGCGGGCGGGCGAGTCGGCCGACCGGTGGCGGCGCGGCGAACCGGCCGGCCTGCTGGACGGCGTCCCGGTCACCGTCAAGGACATCCTGCTGATGCGCGGCGCGCCGACCCTCAGGGGCTCGAAAGCCATTGCCGAGAAGGGGAACTGGGACGAGGACGCCCCCTCCGTTGCCCGGCTGCGCGCGCACGGCGCCGTCTTCCTCGGCAAGACCACGACGCCCGAGTTCGGCTGGAAGGGCGTCACCGACTCGCCCCTGTCGGGCGTCACCCGCAACCCGTACGACCCGACCCGCACCGCGGGCGGCTCCAGCGGCGGCGCGGCGGCGGCCGTGGCGCTCGGCGCGGGACCGCTCGCCCTCGGCACGGACGGCGGCGGCAGTGTCCGTATCCCGGCGGCCTTCTGCGGCGTCTTCGGCCTGAAACCTACGTACGGCCGGGTCCCGCTGTACCCCGCGAGCGCCTTCGGCACCCTGGCCCATGTCGGCCCGATGACCCGCGACGCGGCCGACGCGGCACTGCTCCTCGACGTCATCGGCACGCCCGACTCCCGCGACTGGTCGGCGCTACCGCCCGCGCCGGGCTCCTTCGTCACGGCCCTGCCGGGTGGCGTGCACGGCCTGCGCGTCGCCTACTCGCCCTCCCTCGGCGGCCAGGTGGCGGTACGCCCGGCGGTCGCGGCGGCCGTACGGCGGGCGGTGGAGCGGCTGGCGGGGCTGGGGGCGTACGTCGAGGAGACCGACCCCGACTTCACCGACCCGGTGGACGCCTTCCACACCCTGTGGTTCGCCGGGGCGGCCCGGGTGACCCAGCATCTCGGTCCGCACCAGCGGGAGTTGCTCGACCCGGGTCTGCGGGAGATCTGCGGCGTGGGCGCCCGTCTCTCCGCGCTCGACTATCTGGCCGCGGTCGACACCCGCATGGAGCTCGGCCGCCGTATGGGCCGCTTCCACGACACCTACGACCTCCTGGTCACCCCGGCCCTCCCGATCACCGCGTTCGAGGCGGGCGCGGAAGTCCCCAAGGGCTCGGGGTACCGCAGGTGGACGGGCTGGACCCCGTTCACCTACCCGTTCAACCTCACCCAGCAGCCGGCCGCCTCCGTCCCCGTCGGCACGGACGGCGACGGTCTGCCGATCGGTCTGCAGCTCGTGGCCGCCCGGCACCGGGACGGGCTGGTGCTGCGGGCGGCGCACGCGCTGTACGAGGCCGGAATCGCCGGGCTCACACCCTCCGGAAGCTGAGCGTCTCCCCCGACGCCCCGGACCGCCACAGGTCGTTGCAGCCCTCGGCCATCTGCTCCAGCCCTTCCACCACCTGGCCCCAGACGATGCCGGGCACCCAGCCCACATCGCCGTTCAGCAGCAGGTTGTTGCGCTCGTAGAACAGGGCCAGGTCGACCACTGTCGTGCCGGGTCGGACCTCGCGGTCGTAGCCGTAGGACTTGGTGCCCAGTTCCGTGCCCGCGAAGGAGAAATAGCAGAGATCTCCCGGGATGGGGGTGACTGTCGGGTTCTCCAGCGGCGGCTCCGACGGGGCGAAGGGCGGGAAGAGGGCGTAGATCTCGTTACGGGCGTATTTGGCGTGATAGACGTCGCCGGTCAGGGGCAGGGCGTCCCAGACGGCCGCGCAGGTGAGCGGGGCGCGGTCGTCCAGGAGTTCGGCCGTGCAGTGGATTCCCCGCTTGACCAGTGACACCTCGATGAACCGATCTGTCATGTGTTCCAGGGTGCATACATCGCATGGTCTCGGGTAGCCGCGCCGCCATGGCTCCACCTAATGGGAACGACAGAAGCACACCTGGGACCACGCGCCGGTCGCTGCTCGCGGGGGTGGCGGCGCTCGGTGCGCTGGGAGCGGCCGGCTGCACACGTGTGGCGACGGCATCGACCGAGGACGGCGGCGAGCTGCTCGACCGGCTGAAGGCGGCGGGCGTCGTACGGCTGGGCATCGCCGGGGAGATCCCCTTCGGCTACATCGACAAGAACGGCGAACTCACCGGCGAGGCACCGGAATTGGCCAAGGTCATCTTCAAACGGCTGGGCGTCGACAAGGTCCAGCCGGTGCCGACCGAGTTCGGATCCCTGATACCCGGGCTGAAATCCCAGCAGTTCGATGTCGTCGCGGCCGGGATGTACGTCAATCCCGAGCGCTGTGAGCAGGTCATCTTCTCCGACCCCGACTACCAGATGCTCGACTCCTTCATCGTCAGGAAGGGCAACCCCAAGGGGCTGCACGACTACAAGGACGTCGTCGAGAAGGGGGCCAAGTTCGCCACCGGCACCGGCTATGCCGAGATCCAGTACGCCGTGGAGGCGGGGTACAAGGAGAGCGACATCCTCATCGTGCCGGACCAGGTCGCGGGGCTGAACGCCGTCGAGGCGGGACGCGTGGACGTCTTCGCCGGTACGGCGCTGACCACCCGTGAGGTGGTGAAGAAGTCGGCCAAGGCGGAGGCCACCAAGGCCTTCGCGCCCCTCGTCGGCGGCAAACCGCACGTCGACGGCGGCGCCTTCGCCTTCCGGCCGACCGAGACGAAGCTGCGGGACGCCTTCAACGTCGAGCTGCACAAGCTGAAGAAGAGCGGCGAACTGTTCCGCATCCTCAAGCCCTTCGGCTTCACCGAGGCCGAGATGACCGACCTCACCGCGAAGGAGCTGTGCGCAGGGGGGACGGGCTGATGACCTCAGGACTCTGGGAACTCGTGCTCAAGGGGGTCTGGACCACCGTCCAGCTCCTCGTCCTCAGCGCGCTGCTGGCCGCGGCCGTGTCCTTCGTGGTCGGGATCGCACGGACCCATCGACTGTGGATCGTCCGCTTCCTGGCGGGCTTCTACACCGAGGTGTTCCGCGGGACCTCCGCCCTCGTCATGATCTTCTGGGTGTTCTTCGTGCTGCCCCCGGCGTTCGGCTGGCAGTTGGTGCCCCTGTGGGCGGGCACGCTGGCGCTCGGGCTGACCTACGGGGCGTACGGCTCGGAGATCGTGCGCGGTGCGCTCGGCGCCGTCGACCCGGCGCAGAAGGAGGGCGGGATCGCGCTCAGCTTCACGCCCTGGCAGCGGATGCGGCTGATCCTGCTGCCGCAGGCGGTGCCGGAGATGATCCCGCCGTTCTCCAACCTGCTGATCGAGCTGCTCAAGGGCACCGCCCTGGTGTCGATCATGGGCATGGGCGACCTCGCCTTCAGCGGCAACCTGGTGCGGCTGGCACTGCAGGAGAGCGCGGAGATCTACACGTACATCCTGCTCATCTACTTCGTGATCGCCTTCGCTCTCACCCGGGTCATGCGCGGGCTGGAGAAGAAGCTGAAGGCGGGGGTCGGGAAGGTGCCGGAGCGCAAGACCGTGGCGCCTGAGCCGGTCGTGATCGAGGGGGTCCGATGAACTGGGACTGGAACGCGGTCTCCGAATTCATGCCGCACTTCTGGGACGGTCTGCTGGTCACCCTGCAGGCTCTGGTCCTCGGCTCGCTGATCTCGTTCGTGCTCGGCCTGGTGTGGGCGCTGCTGATGCGGGTGCCGAGCCGGTGGGTGACCTGGCCGGTCGGCGTGGTGACCGAGTTCGTGCGGAACACCCCGCTGCTGGTGCAGCTGTTCTTCCTGTTCTACGTGCTGCCCGAGTGGGGCCTGACCTTCTCTGCGCTGACCACCGGTGTCTTCGCGATCGGCCTGCACTACTCGACGTACATGATGCAGGTCTACCGCGCCGGCATCGAGGCGGTGCCCGTCGGCCAGTGGGAGGCCGCGACGGCGCTGAACCTGCCGGTTGCCAGGACCTGGCGGGTGGTGATCCTGCCGCAGGCGATCCGCCGGGTCGTGCCCGCGCTCGGCAACTACGTGATCGCGATGCTCAAGGACACGCCGATGCTGATGGCGATCACCGTCCTCGACATGCTCGGCCAGGCACGGCTGTTCTCGCAGCAGAACTTCCAGTTCACCGAGCCCCTGACCGTGATCGGCGTGGCCTTCATCCTCATCTCCTACCTGGCCTCCCTCCTCCTGCGAGCCCTGGAGCGACGTCTTGTCCACTGACATCCAGCACAACCCCGAGAAGAACCCCGCCGACAACCGCCCGGGCGGCGAGCTGATCAGACTCGAGCAGGTCACCAAGCGGTTCGGCGACAACACCGTCCTCGACCGGCTGGACTTCTCCGTCGAGGCCGGCAAGCACGTCACGCTGATCGGGCCGTCCGGATCGGGCAAGACGACGATCCTGCGGCTGCTGATGACGCTGACCAAGCCGGACGAGGGCCGGATCACCGTGGACGGGGAGCAGCTGTTTCCCGCCACCGAGAAGCAGATCCGTGAGGTCCGCAAGAAGATCGGGATGGTGTTCCAGCAGTTCAACCTGTTCCCGAACATGTCGGTCCTGCGGAACATCACGGAGGCCCCGGTCACCGTCCTCGGTCTGCCGAAGGACGAGGCGCAGGCGCGCGCCCGGGAACTGCTCGACCTGGTGGGTCTGGCCGACAAGTGCGACGCCTACCCGTCCCAGCTGTCCGGCGGGCAGCAGCAGCGGGTGGCGATCGCGCGGGCGCTGGCCATGCGGCCCAAGGTGCTGCTGCTCGACGAGGTGACGTCCGCGCTGGACCCGGAGCTGGTCGCGGGCGTCCTCGACCTGCTGCGGGACATCGCCCGCACCACCGACATCACCATGCTCTGTGTGACCCACGAGATGAATTTCGCCCGGGACATCTCGGACCAGGTCCTGATGTTCGACTCCGGCCGGGTCATCGAAGCCGGCTCCGCGGAGAAGATCTTCAACGACCCCGAGAACGACCGGACCCGGGAGTTTCTCAGCGCTGTGCTGTGACGTCGGCCACGGTCCCGGTCGCCGGAGCGTGTCCAAGGCATATGCCAATGGGCTATCACCGCAGTTGAGGGCACCGGAATCTCGTCAACAACCGCTCACTACAAGCCGCTTGGCGGTTATCGTGGAGGGGATTGGCTGACCGGAATCCGGCCCCACCCGAAGAGCATCCGACGAGTATCCGAAGAGCTCGGAAGAGCGACGTGCGACCGCAGGGGGAACCGTGGCGCTGCAGCACGAGCCGACGACGCCGTACCACTCGGCTCAGGACGCCCTGCGCGTCCTGGAGACCGTGGCACGGCACAGCACCGGAATCACCGACGCCGAGCTCGCCCGGCACACCCGCATCGGCCCGGAGCGCCTGACCAGCCTCCTGCGGATGCTGCGCCGGGAGGGCTACGTCGAGCAGGTCGCCGACGGGGCGTACGTCACCGGCGACGCCCTGAACCGTCTCGGTTCCGCGCGGGGCCGCGAGCAGGCCCTGCGCGAGAACCTCCAGCGGACCCTGGACCGGCTGCGCGACTCGGTCGGCGCCGCCGTCTACATCAGCCGGTACGTCGACGGCGAGATCAAGATCGACCAGTACGCCGCCGGTCCGACCATGCCCGTGGTCAACGAGTGGGTCGACTTCCGCTTCTCCGCCCATGCCACCGCGATCGGCAAGAGCCTGCTGGGCCAGCTCGACCACAACGGCCGGCGCGACCACCTCTCCCGGCACAAGATGGCCCGCCTCACCTCGCGCACGATCACCAGCGACAAGGTGCTGCTCTCCCGCCTGGAGTCCCAGCCACCGACGGTCCCCCACCTCGACCTCCAGGAGTACGCGGTGGGCACGGTGTGCGCGGCCGTCCCGATCACGGCCGGGTCGTCGGTGGGCTGCCTGGCCCTCTCCCTCCCGGTCGAGCACGCCCACCGCCTGAAGCAGGCGGCGGACACGCTGAACCGGAACGCGGCGCCGGTGCTGCTGTCGCTGGCGATCTAGGACCGGCGGCCACGCGCGACGGAGGTCACCGGCCAGGCACGAGGGTGGTCAGAAGCACCCCCGCGGACCAGGTAGTATTTTCTTTGTCGCCAGCCACCGAGAGGTGGGGGCGAGGGTCATGCGCCGCTAGCTCAGTTGGTTAGAGCAGCTGACTCTTAATCAGCGGGTCCGGGGTTCGAGTCCCTGGCGGCGCACTTCCGAAGGGTCTCTCGTGGGAGCGAGGGGCCCTTCGACGTACGTCAGGACATCCTCCCCGGCCATCCTCCGGTACGCCCGCTCCCCGTCCGGCCGCCACCACACCGGGTCGGCACACCGCAGCCCCTCGCGCCTGAGCCCCGCCCGATGGATCTTGTTCGTGGCGGTCACCGGCATCCGCTCCACCACCCGCACGAACCGGGGAGCCATCTTCGTCCCGAGATCGGGCTGGGCGAGCAGGAACCCGGCGAAGCCGTCCGGATCGAACTCCCCCGCGATCGTCGCCATGACCTGGTCCCCGGTCACCGGATCCGGCACCGCGTACACGGCGACGGCGACCGCGCCCTCGTACCGGGCGAGGATGTTCTCGATCATCGCGGCGGACAGGTTCTCGCCGTCCACCCGGAGCCGGTCGTCGGCGCGCCCCGCGAAGTACAGATAGCCGTCGGCGTCCCGGCAGAACAGGTCCCCCGTCCAGTACCAGCCCTCCCGCCGCCGCTCCGCCTCCGCCTCCGGGTTGCGCCAGTACCCCTCGAAGGGGTTCGGCCCCCGGTTGACCAGCTCCCCGATGGCTTCATCCCCGTTGACCAGCCGCCCCGCCGCATCGAAGACCGCGGGCGGACACTCCTCGCACGTCTCCGGATCGAGTACGACGAGCCCGGGCGCCGCCCGCCCGACGGCCCCCGGCGGCGTCCCCGGCGACCACTGCACAGCGGCCCCGCCCTCGGAGGACCCGTACCCCTCCACCAACGGCACCCCGAACCGCCGCTCGAAGGCGGCCGCGTCCACGGCGCCCGCCTCGGTGCCGAAGCCGAGCCGCAGCGCATGGTCCCGGTCGTCGGGGCGCGGCTCGGTGGCGAGGAGGTACTGGATCGCGCGGCCGACGTAGGTGAAGTACGTCGCCCGGTACCGCCGTACGTCCGCCAGGAACCCGGACGCCGAGAACCGCCGCCGCAGCGCCACCCCGGCACCGGCCGCGAGGGCGGGCGCCCAGTCGGCGATGACCGCGTTGCCGTGGAACATCGGCATGCAGATGTAGTGCACGTCGTCGGGGCGGACACCGAACTGGCCGGCCAGGGAGCGCCCGGCCGCCGCCAGCCTGCCCTGGGTGCAGATCGCGGCCTTGGGGGCGCCGGTCGAACCGGAGGTGAAGTAGAGCAGGAGACGGTCGTTCGGAGTGGCGTGGGAGGGATCGGGACGGGCGTCGGCGTACGGCGCGAGCAGGGCGTCGTATTCCTCGGTGCCGGTCAACAGCAGGCGCACGCCGGGAAGTTCGAGGCCGTCGAGCAACGGCAGCCGCGCCCGCTCGGTGATCAGGATCCGGCACTCCGTGTGCAGGATGTCACGGGCGAGTTCGGGGCCCCGGCGGGTGGGGTTGATGCCGGCGACGGCGGCTCGGGCGAGGGACGCCGCGCTCAACCACAGCGGGTACTCGGGGGTGTTGTCCAGGAGCACACCGATGTGCGAGCGGGGCGGCATCAGGTCGGCCAGCAGCGCCGCCCGGGCCGCGGCGCCCGCCGCCACCTGGTCATGGGTGAGCGTCCGCCCCTCGAACCACAGTCCCGGCCGGTGGTCGCCCCACCGCGCCGCCACGAGCTCCGCGACCGTAGGCCTGTTGGACTCCATGGCGGGGCACGGTAGCTGATGGCGCGTCAGATGTAGAGGGTCACGGAGGGTTGGACGTGGAGGGTCACGGGGTCATCGTCACGCCGTCGACGACGACGGTGTCGACGGTGTCACCGGTCTCCTCACCGAAGCCGAATTCCGCCGTCTGGTGGAACGTGACCATGAAGGTGACACAGATCGCCGCGACCACGCCGAGGAAGGCAAGGGGGAAGACGGTGGAGGCCGCCAGCCTGGCGCGGCGCGGGGGCTTGGCCGTGGCGACCACGTTCCGGCCCTCGGTGTAGTGGACGGTGACGATGTCACCCTCGACCGTCGTCGCCGGACCGTCCTCCTCCTCGAAGCGGACGACGCGGCCGTCGCGCGCGGTGAACTCGTATACATGGTGGAGGGTGGTGCTCACGGAAGTGTCGCCGCTGCCGCCATGGGTCGTCGTGAACATCCGCAGACAGCGGGCCTCGGCCGTCAACCCGCTGTTCCAGGCACTGCGGACCTGCAGCGAGCGGCGCACCACGCGGTACGCGCCGAACAGGACGACGGCCAGGATGAAGCCGGGCACGACGTAGAACATGAGGTCCATTGCACTTCCCCCGAGGTCAGGTACTGCTGGTCGTGGGGTACCTACCCCGGGGGAAGCGCGCTTGTCTCAAGTAACGCTCAGAGATCCGCGGCCGGATCAGAACGTGACGTCCGAGCACGCGTAGAACGCGTTGCCCGTGTCGGCGATCGTCCACACCGCGAGGATGACGTGGTGACCGCTCAGCCCGGACGGCAGGGTGCCGCTGTGGGAGAGCGTGGCCGGCGGCCGCTGCCCGTTGTACGGGATCGTCAGGAACGGGGTGAGGTTGAGGTCGGAGCGGGCCAGGTTGTGGTTCTGGTTCCAGCCCGGCTTGGTGACGTAGTACTTGAAGTCGGTCGTGGCGTGCATCGCCGTGAACTGCCAGCGGAAGGTGTAGCTCTGGCCGCCCGTCACCCTGGTGGTGGGCCAGGCGGCGCCGGACGGCGTCCTCGGCGCGCTGAGCTGGGCGAATTGACCCAGCCCGGCGTTGCAGATCTGCCCGTCGGCCGGGCCTGCGCCCGGGAAGCCCTTCGGGCCTTCCACACTCTGCGGCTCCCACTGGATGGGGCCGCAGTTGCTCACGGTGCCGTTCTGGCAGAGCTTCTGCCGGCTGATGGGGAGGTCGGTGTAGCCGTGGCTGCTCGCGCCTCCGGTCGAGAGCACGAGGGCCCCGGCCGTGGTGAGTCCGAGTGCGGCGGCGTACCACTTGGCCTTTCTGCGCATGCTGCTGCTCCTGGGAACGTGGGGGAGGTTCAGTGAGCTTGCAGGTCTAGACCAAGTCTCAGATTATTGCTGACCGTTGAACATGTCCATACCAATCGAGGAACATGTTCGACGGGCCGTCAGAGCGCGCGTCAGGGGAGGCTTCAGGAGGTGCTCTCGCCGTGTCCCACGCAGAACGCCACCGTCAAGTCCTTGACCAGCGCCTTGCGTTCGTAGTCGTCCAGTTCGACCAGGCCCCGCAGCGTCAGCTGGGTCACCGTGTCCTCCACCGAGTCGACGACCGAGGTGAGCACGGTCGCCCGGTTCTGCGCGTCCAGCGCGGCGATACGGCGGCGGTGCATGGCGGCGGCGACCTCGGGCGCGTACTCCACCCGCACCGGCCGCACCGCGAACACCTCCAGCCCGACCGCCTCCGCGTCCCGCACCACCAACCGGGTCAGGGTGTCCGCGGCCGCCTCCACTGAACCCCGCGCGGCACCCGGCACCTCCACCGGCACCCGGGCCAGCGCGGCCTCGACGCACTCGCGCAGATATGTCTCGTGGTCCTCCAATCCGAGCGTCGCCCGCGCCGTGTCCTTCACCCGCCACACCACCTGGACGACGGTCCGCAGCGCGACCCCGTTGCCGTCCGCCGCCGGCATCTCCTCACTGCGCCAGTGCCGCAGCCGTACGTCGACCCGGCGCCGCAGCGTCAGCGGGTTGACCCACATCAAGCCGGTGCGCCGGACCGTCCCCCGGTAGCGGCCGAACAGTTGGAGCACCCAGGCCCGCCCGGTCCGCCCCCGCGCCAGCCCGCCGAACCCGAAGAGCCCCAGCGCCCCCGCCCCCGTGTACGCCGCCCACTGCGCCGGCCCCAGCCCCGCCCCCGCGGACGCCGGCAGCCACAGCGCCTCCACCGCGGGCGGCGGCAGCACCCCGGCCCACCACGAGGTGGCCAGGCACCCGGCCACCCCACAGGCTCCCGCGAGCACGCCCGCCGCCCCGGGCAGCACCCGCGCGGGCCGCTCCACCAGATCGGGGTCGACCTCGGCCAGGGGGTGCGGCTTCTCCAGCATCGGGCGGCGCAGGCGCGGCTGCTCCCCCGTGCCCTGCCGGCGCGCCACGACCGTCGGCCTGAGCGGCACGGACACCGGGTCCGGACCGTCGCGGAACAGCAGGTGGACGGGGATCTCGGTGGTCGTCTCGTTGTGGATCAGCCGCGCGGGACGGGCGGGCCCCTCGGCCGGCTCCGCGAGCCCCTCGGGCTCGGGAGTGTGAGAAGTGGTCGTGCTCATGCGTTGCCTCCAGCCTCCGCGCCAGATGCGTCACAGGAAGGTCGTACAGCCGTCGGTGCGCCCGGAACTCCCGGCAGCCCGCGGCCCCTGCAGCCCTCGCAGCCCCTGACGTCCTCGCAGCCAGGCGAGCCCGCTACGAGAACAACCGCCGCCATGTCTCCGGCCCCGGATAGCCGTCCGCCGCGCCGCCCCGCCAGCCCTGGGCACGCTGGAAGGCCTCGACGCCACGCCGGTCCGCTTCGCCCCAGCGCGGTCCGGGCCCGCTCTTGTAGTGCCTGCCGAATCCCTTCTTCACCAGCTGTCCGCCGAGCTGGGCGACGTACTCGTTGCGCGCGCCCGGCCGGAACATCGCCCGCCCCGGATACCCCGGCACCCCGTGCGACGCCGACTCCCCGTGCGACGCCGACTCCGCGTGCGACGCCGGCTCCGCGACCGCCGGAGCACCGGCGCCGCCCGGCCCGGCCGACGTCGCCGCCGGGATGTCCTTGCCCTTTCCCGTCACCAGCAGCGTCCAGGTCCGCGCGCCCGGCAGCCCGTCCGCGTCCCGGCCCCGCCAGCCCTGCGCCAGCTGGAAGGCCTGGGTGGCCCTGCGGTCGGCGTCGGTCCAGCGGGGGCCGGGGCCGTCGGGGTAGAACCGGCCGGCGCCGCGCTCGACGAGCATGCGGCCCAGCCGGGCGACGTGCTTGTTGTTGGCCCCGGGACCGAAGTACGCCCGCCCCGGATACGGCACCGCGTGCTCGGCGCCGCCCGGTTCGGCGGTGTCCGGTTCCGCACCCGTCGCGCCGCTCGCCAGTCCCTTGTAGCGGTAGGCCAGGTAGCGGTCGGAGTGGTTCCAGTAGGCGTACGGGGTGACCAGCCGGCGGGCGTGGGGGCGGGTCGACTCGTAGGCGACGTAGTAGGTGCGCGTGTAGTCGGTCCAGCCGCCGAAAATGACGACGTGCGAGCCTTGCTCGGGGTCATCCGGATTGTGGAACAGCAGAATATCGCCGGGTTGCAGATTCTCCCCGGTGATTCGCACGCCGTACTGGTCGAGGCTGCCGGTCCATTCGTTTCCGGGCAGGTTCCAGGCCATGGAGACGAAGCCGGAGCAGTCCTGCCGGTATCCGTCGGACCAGTACTCGGACATGCTGTACGGCACCCTCGCCGCGACCCATTTCTTGGCTCGCCTGATGATCTCGGCCCGGGTGGTCGTGGGCGTCTTCACATGGCCCGGCTTCGCCGGCTGCCCGCCCGGGCCGTGCAGCGGGGCCTTGCCGCCCTGGGGCGAGGCGGGCTCGTCACCTGCGGGAAGGTCCGGCCGGTCAGCGGGGTGGGGGGCGGCGACGGCCGGGGCCGGGTGGCCGACGGCGAGGGTGGCGGAGGCGGCTGCGGCGACGATCAGCGCCCGGCCGGCCGCCGGGTGGCGGGCGGTCGTGGAATGCGGCAGAACGCGTCGCCAGTGAACGCATCCGGGGCAGTCGCAGTCACTCGCCGGATCGAATTCCTCGAATACCGGAGCCCGAGTCTCCATGCGATTCCCCTCACACTCCAGATGGAAATGTCCGCGGCTGTACACACCGTCAGTTTCACAACTGACGTCTAAACGCGCATGTTGATGGTCCGAATGGTTTACGGCCTCCTTGGCCGCCCCCGGCCGCCCCGGCCCGTGGTCAGGAGCACCCCCACAGGTCATGTAGAGTTAACGCCGTCAGCACGCGCCGCTAGCTCAGTTGGTTAGAGCAGCTGACTCTTAATC